>CAMDJV010000026.1 GCA_945901085.1 Rhodovarius crocodyli
GAATGCAACCCGCATTCTCTCCGCCCTCTCCCCCTGCGCCTTGCAGGGCGCCGCCGGGGCGGCGGCTTATCAATGGATTGCAGGCTATGCCCATCACCGGGCGCATGAGCTGGACTCAGTCATCAACGGCCGCTCGCCGCGGTATGATACGATGATGGAAACCTCCGAACGGTCGGCGGTTATCAATCGAATCCTGAAAGTGGAGCGCAGTTGAGCGGGCGTTAGGCAGGGGCGCGGGCTGATGGCGGCTGGGTTTTCGTTGCTGCCCTAAGGCGGCGATGGGTCTCTCTGCCACGGCCCGGCTCTGCTATGCGGGAGGGGCTCATTCGCCGCAGATGGAACCCGCCCGTGCCTGATCTGTTCAGCCCATTCACGCTTAAGGGCATCACGCTGCGCAACCGCATCGCCATGTCTCCCATGACGATGTATCGCGCGGTTGATGGCTGCATGAGCGATTTTCATCTGATGCTGCTGGGCTCGCGCGCGGCGGGTGGCTTTGGCCTGGTCTTCCCCGAGCAGATTGCGATCACGCCTGATGGCCGCACCTGCACATCCTGCGCGGGCATTTGGGATGACAATCAGGTTGAGGGCCTGGCCCGGGTTACGGCCATGATCAAGGATATGGGCGCCGTTCCTGCCATCCAACTTGGCCATACCGGGCGCAAGGGGAGCGAGACCAAGCCCTGGCACGGCAAAATACAATTGCCGCCTGACCATGCGGATGGGTGGCAGGTGCGGGGCCCCTCGGCCATTCCCTATGGCGGCCGCTACACCTACCCGGTGCAGGCCATGACGGTGGAGGAGATTCACGACATCCATCGCGCCTATGCCGCAGCCGCACGCCGGGCGCTGGATGCGGGGTTTGAGTGGTTGGAGATGCATTTTGCGCATGGCTATCTCGGCGCCAGCTTTTTCTCGCCCCTCGCGAACCAGCGCAGCGATGCCCATGGCGGCAGCCTGGAGAAGCGCCTGCGCTTCCACCGCGAGGCAATGGACGCCGTGCGCGCGGTGTGGCCGGAACGCCTGCCGCTGACGATGCGGCTGGGCTCGGATGATTTCAACGAGAAGGGCGTGCAGTTTGAGGATTCAATCTGGGCGGTGGGTGAGCTGAAGCGCCATGGGCTGGACCTGGCGGATTTGAGCCTGGGGATGAACACCGATGAGGTGAAGGACCTGCCCTTCAAGGAGCTGGGCTTCATGGTGGAGCGGGCCGCGCGCGTCCGCCGCGCTGTGGATATACCGGTGGGGGTGAGCTGGAATTTGGGGGTCCCGGCGGTGGCGGATAGCGTTATCAGGCAGGAATTGGTCGATTTGGTCATGCTGGGGCGGCCGGCACTGTCCAACGCCCATTGGCCGGTTTGGGCGGCGCGGGAGCTTGCGCATGCGGACCCGATCTCCCTCCTGCCGGAAGACTGGGCATGGTGGCTGCGCAACCGGCCGGGCCCGGAAGGCGTGCTGGGCTGGCC
Source organism: Rhodovarius crocodyli (assembly GCA_945901085.1). GTDB lineage: Bacteria > Pseudomonadota > Alphaproteobacteria > Acetobacterales > Acetobacteraceae > Rhodovarius > Rhodovarius crocodyli_A. The sequence goes on from CAMDJV010000026.1 coordinate 1,467, forward strand.
GCCGGCGAAGCCTGCAGCCCCCGGTTGCTGAAGGGGCAGGGCAGATCGCCAGCAGAGCCCTCGAAGACTCTGCGGGTGCCCGGAAAGCGCCACAGCACGAATTTCTTCCCGTCTTGCCGCAACAAACAGGATACCCAACAACACCTTCTCCAGGCATGACGGGAGAGCATTGGAATCGGGGGGTTTAAATGCGTTTTGCCGGCTTTTACGCGGCGATGCTGCTGACGGGTGGCGCCGCTGCGGAACAGGCGCCTATCAACCCGGATGCCTTGGCACGCAGCCTGGCCAATCCGCTTGCCGGCAGCACCACCATCAGCACCGAGATGCGGCTGGCCGCGGGTGAAGGGCAGGGCCGGCACGGCTTGGTCAATGAATTCACCATTCTCCGCCCCTTCAGCCTGCCCGAGGCATGGATGATTGCAACCTTCACCAAATTGCCGGTCACCATGATTGCAAATTCTCACCAATATAATGGCTTAGGGGATGTCTCATTCGACGCCTTCCTGGTGACGCCGCCGCGCAACAACCTCTATCTGGGCCTGGGCTTTACCTCCTCCATGCCTGCAGCCAGCCGGGCGGGCCTGGGTTCGCGCAATTGGGAGGCCGGGCCGGCCGCCGGCCTCTATTATCAGGATGATACGATCACGACCGGCCTGCGCTTGAGCCAGCGCTGGACAATGGCCGGGCCCACGAATTACGAGCGGACGACCATCTCAATGCTGAATGCGCAATTCTCGCTGGGCCTTGGCAATGCCTGGACCACGGGGGTCAGCACCGAACTGCGTTATGATTGGGAGACAAGCGGGCGGTTCCGCTGGACCGTGCCCCTCACAGCCTCCCTCGGCCGCGTCTTCACGATAAATGACGAGTATGCGGCCGAGCTGAGCGGCCTTGTCACCCATTATGCGCTGACAGGCGGCCCACAGCGTTCCGTATGGGAGATCGGGCTGAGCCTGACCTTCGTGATGCCGCGCGGCTTCCTGTTTCGCTAGCAGGCTGCTGGCGGCGGAAAAGAAAGAGCGAAAGGGCTTTGCCCTCTCGCGCTCTCGCACCAGGAAAATAATTTTCCTGGACCTTTTATTAATTTTTGGGCCCGCTTAGTTTACAATATTTCGAGGAAAATAAGATAAATTCTTTTGAATAAATGAATTTATATGTTATTTTATTTTCTGATATATTTATTAAACAAAAAAACTACAAATTAAATATATCATTCTTGAAAAATAAATCAAACGAAGGTGCAGGAAACTAAGTGTCCTGCTGGGGTGCTCGAGGGGGCAAAGCCCCTCGATCTTTTTTCCCGCGCTATCAGTTGTCCAGCCCCTGCCAGATCATCTGGCTTGGTAAGGCCGCTCGGAACATCTAGGTTCGTCCCGCGTTTTTCGGCTAAAGCCCCTATACTCAGCGCGCGCCGGCCCGGTTGACCGGTCCACCGCGATTGGCGCCGCGGCCTGCACCCGCCGCTGGCCTCGCCCCCACACCAGGGGCGCCGACGCCCACGCCAGGCCTCACGCCCACGCCGGGGGCACCCACCCCGGGGGTAGCGACGCGCACCGCTGCGCGCCGGGCCGGAACCGCCTGCGCCGCAGCCTGCGGCACAGGCAGGGTGGTGGCGACAATCAGGGCCGCAGCGAACCATTTCAACATGGTGTTTCTCCTTTGGGGCAATGGGTTAAGCGGGTTCAATTGACTTGGCGCAGGCAAGCACCGGCCGCCTCGGCCGCGCTGCGGGCCACGTCACGGCTCATGCTGCCATTCATCACCAGCGGGCGGGCCACGGCGCGCAGCGCGTCAGGCACGGCGGTGCCGCCCACCACAGCTGGCAAGGCGCCATCATACAAGGTCTTGCTGGCGGCGGGCAGCGCGGCCGCGCAGCGATCCGCCGCCGCCCTATCGGCCAGGGCAGGCCCGCAGCACATCACCGCAGCCGCCAGAAGAACGCCAACCAAAACCCTCATCGCCAAAATCCCTTGAATTTGCATATAACAGAATAGACACCTGAGGGGCCAACATTCGCCGGCAAAGCGCCACAGGTTTTCGTGGATTTTACTTATCATGTTGAGCGATGACGCGCCAGCCGAGCCAATGCCTGGCGGGTGGCGGGCAATGCCCAGCCCTGTGTTGTCTTTCCACCGCCAAAGGACCTAGGCTTTCCCCAAGCCCGGCGGCAAGCCGGCGCATCATAGGGGAGAACTCGATGAAAACGCTGCTGGCCTGCGCCATGGCGCTCTTTGCCCTGCCGGCCCTGGCGGCTGACCCGCTGCCGCGGGCCACACCGCAATCACTGGGCTTTTCCGCCGAGCGGCTGGACCGCATCCGCACCACCATGGAGGCTGATATCGCCCGCGGCCAATTGCCCGGCGCGGTCATTGCCATCGCCCGGCGCGGCCAACTCGCCTATTACGAGGCCTTCGGCCATATCGATGGCGCCCGCACCCGGCCCATGCCGCGCGACGCCATCTTCCCTATCGCCAGCATGACCAAGCCCTTGACCGGCGTGGCGCTGCTGACGCTGCTGGAAGAGGGAAAGCTTGCCATTGGTGACCCCATCACCCGCGTCTTCCCCACCATGGCCAATCGCCGCGTCGCGGTGGATGGCAATCCGGATAACACCGTGCCCGCCACCCGGCCGATCACCCTGATCGACCTCGCGCGCCACAGCTCGGGCATCACCTATGGTGCGCGGGGCAATACGGCGCTGCACCGGCTCTATCCTGGGTCCTCCGGCACATCCTCGCGGCAATTCACCCCCGCCGCCTTCATGGAGCGCCTGGCCAGCCTGCCGCTGCTGCACCAGCCGGGAACAGTGTGGGATTACAGCCTGTCGATCGACGTTCTCGGCCTGGTGGTGGAGCAATTGACCGAGCAACGGCTGGGCGTGGCGATGGAAAACCGCATTTTCCGCCCGCTCGGCATGGCCGATACCGGCTTCCTGGTGCCCCCGGCTAACCGCGCCCGCTACGCCACCGCCCTGCCGACCGACCCCATCTCGGGCCAGCCGCAGAATGTGGATATGGGCCTCATCGCGCCGCAATTCGAATGCGGCGGCGGCTGCGCCGTCTCCACCGCGGCGGATTATGTCCGCTTCGCCCAGATGCTGCTCAATGGCGGCGCGCTGGATGGCCGGCGGGTGCTCTCTCGCGCCTCGGTGGCGGAGATGACGCGCGACCACATGCATGCTGGCATTCAGAACAACCTGACCAATACCGAGGGCAATATGGTGAATTGGGGCTTCGGCCTCACCGTTGCCGTGCGGCGTGAGGGCGGCAGCGCGCTGCTGGGTAATCGGGGCATGTATAGCTGGAACGGCGCCTATGGCACCGCCATGTGGGTGGACCCCGAGGAGGAGCTGGCCGTGGTGTTCATGGCCGCAACGCCGGGGCTGCTGCGGCAATATTATCGCCGGGTGATCAACGCGCTGGTCTATTCCGCAATCGAGGATTGATGCGATGACCATCGAAACCCTGCCCCGCCCCATCGCCGCCGCCCATGCCTGGCGCGGCCCCGAGATGGCGGCACGCCAGGATTGGATCCGCCCGCTGACCGGCGCCGAGATCGCCGCCCTCGATGCCGAGGTGCGCCGGCTCGATGCCAGCGGCATCGACATCGCCGCCATTGGCCCGGCCGATATGCCGGTGCCCGCCCTGGCCGGCCTCATCGGCGAAATCCGGTGGCAGGTGCTGCATGCGCATGGCTTTATTCTGCTGCGCGGCCTGCCGGTGGAGCGCTGGACCACGCGGCAGACCGCCATCGCCTATTTCGGCCTGGGCACGCATCTGGGCGAGCCGGTCTCGCAGAATGGCAAAGGCCATATCCTGGGGCATGTGAAGGATATCGGCATGGATTACGCCTCGCCGGTGCATCGCGGCTATCAGACGGCGGCGCGGCTGCCCTACCACACTGATTCGGCCGATGTAGTGGGCTTGCTCTGCCTCCGGCCGGCGAAGGCGGGGGGGCTCTCCTCCATCGCCAGCTCCGCCGCGCTGTACAACGCCATGCTGGAGCGCCGGCCAGACCTGCTGGCTGAGCTGGTGCGCCCGGTCTATCGCGACCGCCGTGGCGAAGTGCCAGCCGGTGCCGAGGAATGGTACATCGTCCCCATCTTCAACCCCATGCCCGGCGGCGAGCTGATCACCACCTATGTCCGCAGCACCATGCGCAAGGCGCAGCGTTTTCCCCAGGTGCCGCGCAGCACGACCGCGCTGGAAGCGGCCTGCGACATGCTAGACGCCCTGGCCGAGAGCGATGAATTCCATCTCGACATGGATTTCCAGCCCGGCGATGTGCAGCTGATCAATAATCACTGGGTGCTGCATTCGCGCACCGAATATGAGGATTTCCCCGAACCCGAGCGGCGCCGGCATCTCTTCCGCCTGTGGCTGGCCTGCGCCGAGGGGCCGGCACTCCCAGAAGTCTTCACCACCACCTGGCAGGGTGCCAATGCCAATGGCCGGCCGGGCGGTATCCTGGTGCCGGGGGTGGCGCTGAACGCGCCGCTGGAGGCCGAATAGCCGCACCGGCCCCCTTCCCTGCCGCCTGGAATGGCGCAGGATGCGGGCGGGAACCAGGGGAACGCCATGCAGCCCTATAAGGGATTATTCGTGCTCGATGCCGCGCAGGGCATCGCCGGGCCATATTGCGGCATGCTGCTGGCCGCAATGGGCGCGGAGGTGGTGAAGCTGGAGCCGCCCAAGGGCGATTGGTCGCGCGGGCTCACCACGCGTGAGGGCTCGCACAGCGTGATGAGTTCGGTCTTCAACCGTGGCAAGCGCAGCCTGGTGCTGGACCTGGCCGCCCCCGCCGAGCGCACAAAAGCCCAGGCGCTGATGGCGCGCGCCGATGTGGTGATAGAGGCGTTTCGCCCCGGCGTGGCCGCGCGCATCGGGCTGGGGCCGGCGCATGCCCGGGCGAATGCGGTCTATGTTTCCATCTCCGGCTTTGGCCAGAGCGGGCCCTATGCCGAGCGGCCATGCACCGATGCCGTGGCCCAGGCGTTTTCCGGCCTTGTCAGTCAAAATGCCGGCATGGATGGCGCGCCGCATAAGGTGGGCACCCTGCCGGTGGATATCCACACCGGCATGTCCGCCTTTGCCGCCGTGCAGGCAGCGCTGGCTGACCGGGCGCGCGATACCACGCCGCGGCAGCGGGTGCTGGATTGCTCGCTGATGGCCGGGGCGGCCTCGCTGCTTTGCACCTCCATCGCCGAGGCCGGGCTGCTGGGCCGCTTGCCGGCCGAATTGAACGTGCCCGCCGGCAGCTATCAGGCCGGCGATGGCGCCTGGGTGATGATCGCCCTGGTGCGCGAGGTGGATTGGGTGACGCTGGTGGGCGTGCTGGGCGCGCCCGCGCTGCTGCAAGACCCCCGCTTCGGCTCTTTCCCGCTACGGGCGCAAAACAAGCCGGCACTGCTGCCGATGCTGCGCGGGATTTTCCTCACCCGCCCGGCGGCGGAGTGGATTGCGGCGCTGCATGCGGCGGGCATTCTCGCAAGCCGGGTGAATACGGTGCTGGAATGGCTGGAGGATGGGCATGTGCAGGCCAGCGCCGCCGCGCCCTGCGTCGAGCAGCCGGGGCTGGGAAGCCTGCCTTTGGCCAATCCGCCGGGCCTGGATATTCAGCTCGGCCCCGCCCCGGCGCTGGGTGAGCATAGCGACGAGATTCTGCGCGAGATGGGAGGCTGATGATGGCACGCATAGGCTTTGTGGGTCTGGGCAATATGGGGCTGCCTATGGCGGCGAATCTCTGCCGCGCCGGGCATGCGGTGGTGGGCTTTGACCTCAGCGAGGCCGCCATGACCGGGCTGGAGGCCGCCGGTGGCCGGCGGGCGGTGGATGCCGCTGGCGTGGCGGCGGGCGCCGAGATGGTGATCACCATGCTGCCGGCCAGCCGGCATGTGCGTGAGGTCTGGCTCGGTGGGTTGGCGGCGGCGGCACGGGCGGATGCCATCTTTATTGACTGCTCGACCATCGATGTGGCGGCGGCGCGCGAGGTGGCGGCGGCGGTAAACCAGCCGATGCTTGATGCCCCGGTCTCGGGCGGGGTGATGGGGGCTGAGAATGCCACGCTCACCTTCATGGTGGGGGGCGAGGATTCTGCGGTGGAAGCCGCCCGGCCGGTGCTGGAGGCGATGGGCCGCAGCATCGTGCATTGCGGCGCCGCCGGGGCGGGCCAGGCGGCCAAGGCCTGCAACAATATGCTGCTGGCGATTTCCATGATCGGCACCTGCGAGGCGTTTTTGCTGGCGGAAAAGCTCGGCCTCTCGCACCAGGCGCTGTTTGATGTTGCCAGCAAATCCTCTGGCCAGTGCTGGGCGATGACGAGCTATTGCCCGGTGCCGGGGCCGGTGCCGGCCAGCCCGGCCAATCGCGACTATAAGCCCGGCTTTGCTGGTGCCCTGATGCTGAAGGATCTTGGCCTGGCGCAGGCGGCGGCGGCGAGCACGGGTGCCTCCACGCCTTTGGGCGCCCGCGCGCTGGAGCTTTATGAGGCGTTCTGCGCCGAGGGTGGGGCGGGTACCGATTTCTCCGGCATCATCCAGATGCTGCGCGGGCAGGGGTGATCAGAGCATTTTCGAGCCTTGCGGCTTCGCAAGGCGGCTCGGAACATGGGGGAATAAAAGCTACAGCGCGGCGGGTTTTGGCCCGCCGGCCATCCAGTCCAGCATTTGCACGGTGTGGATGGTGGGCAGCGCCTCGCCGCCCAGTTGGGTGAGGCAGCCGATATTGCCCGCCACCAGCACCGAGGCACCGGTGCGGTTGATATTGGCCAGTTTGCGCGCGCGCAGCCGCTCGGCGATGTCGGGCTGCATTATGTTATAGGTGCCGGCACTGCCGCAGCAGAGATGGCCCTCCAGCGGCTCCTTCACCGTGAAGCCCGCCTTTTGCAGCAGCTGCTTGGGCAGGGCGGTGATCTTCTGGCCATGCTGCAGCGAGCAGGCGCTGTGATAGGCCACGGTGATGCCCGGCGCGGGCCGGCTGGGGGCATAGCCGAATTTGTCCAGCGCCTCGGAGATGTCCATCGCCATGGCGGAAACGCGCGCGGCGGCGGCGGCTTCCGGCGCCTCGCGGAACATGAAGCCGTAATCCTTCACCGTGGTGCCGCAGCCCGAGGTATTGACCACCACCGCATCCAGCCCCGCCGCATCCCAGGCCAGGATATTGGCCCGCGCGGCGGCCATGGCGGGGTCATGCAGGCCCATATGATGGGTCAGCGCGCCGCAGCAGCCGGTGGAGGGCGGCACCACCACCTCCACCCCCATGCGGGTGAGAAGGCGGATAGTGGCGGCGTTGATCTCCGGGTCCAGCACCTGCTGGGCGCAGCCGGCCAGGAGCGCCACACGGCCGCGCCGCGCGCCCTCGGCGGGGTAGAGGCTGCCGAGGGGTTGCGCCGGCGGCAGGGTTTTCGGTGCCAGTTTCAACATGGCGCGCAGCCTTTTGGCCGTCATCGACTGGCCGGGGATCAGGCCGGCGAGGCCACGCACCAGCCCGGCCAGGCGCATGGCGGGGCGGAAGCGCGCCGGGTAGGGCAGAATCAGCGCCAGCATGCGGCGCAGCAGGCGCTCGGGCAGGGGCCGGTCATAGGTCTCCTCGATATGCCGGCGGGCGTGATCGACGAGGTGCATGTAGTTCACCCCGGCGGGGCAGGTTGTCATGCAGCTGAGGCAGGAGAGGCAACGATCGACATGGCGGGCCTCGAGCTCGGTGGCGGGGCGGCCATTCTCCAGCATGTCCTTGATGAGGTAGATGCGGCCGCGCGGTGAATCCAGCTCATCGCCGAGTTCCACGAAGGTGGGGCAAGTGGCGGTGCACATGCCGCAATGCACGCAGCTGCGCAGGATGGTGTTGGCTTCCCGCAATTCGGGGTCGCGCAATTGCTCAGGCGTGAAATTGGTTTGCATGGTGATCCTCGGCTGGCGGGAGAGCCTAGGTCATGTCACGCGGCTCGGCCATGGCGCTCACATGCGCCCATGGCAGTGCTTGTACTTCTTCCCCGAACCACAAGGGCAGGCCGAATTGCGCGGCGTGCCAGCCCAGCTTGCCGGGTCGTTCGGGTTCACCGCCTCGCCGCGGCGCGGCGCTACCGCCACATCGCCCTGGCCCTCCATATCGGCACCATCGGGCGAGGGGTGGCGCATATCCAGCACGCGCACCGGCTCGGGCATCGGTGGCGGCGCATCGGGACGCAGTTCCACCCGCATCAGCAGCGAGGTCACCCGCACCCGCAAATCCTCCAGCATGCTGTTGAACAGCACGAAGGCCTCGCTCTTATACTCGTTCAGCGGGTCCCGCTGGCCATAGGCGCGCAGGCCAATGCCCTGGCGGAGATGGTCGAGCTGCAGCAGGTGCTCCTTCCACACCTGATCGAAGAGCTGCAGCAGCAGGCTCTTCTCCACCATGCGCATCATCTCAGGGCCGATATCGGCGGCGCGCACGGCGCTTGCACGGTCGGCGGCGTCTTGGAGCCGCTCGAGGATCATGTCGTCATCAATCCCCTCCTCCTTGCCCATCGCCGCCACCGGCAGGTCCAGGTTGAGGTTAACGCGCACCTTCTCCTCCAGCCCGGCCAGGTCCCATTGCTCGGGGTAGGAGTTTTCCGGAATGGCGGCGCGCACCATGTCGTGGATGGTCTCGCGGCGCATTTCTACAACCGTCTCGGACAGGTCGCTCGCTTCCATGTACAGCCGGCGCTGGGAATACACCTCGCGCCGCTGATCATTCATCACATCATCATATTTCAGCAGGTTCTTGCGGGTGTCGAAATTGCGCGCCTCGACCTTCTTCTGCGCCTTTTCGAGTGCCTTGTTGATCCAGCTATGGGTGATCGCCTCGCCTTCCTTGAGGCCGAGTTTCTGCAGCATGCCGCCCATGCGCTCGGAGCCGAAGATCCGCATCAGATCATCTTCCAGCGAGAGGAAGAAGCGGCTGCCGCCGGGGTCACCCTGGCGGCCGGAGCGGCCGCGCAGCTGGTTGTCGATGCGGCGGGATTCGTGGCGCTCCGTGCCGATCACGAAGAGCCCACCGGCCGCCATGACGGTCTTCTTATACTCCACCACCTCAGCCTCGTGCCGGGCGAGTGCTGCCTCATAGGCCTCGCCATCCGAGGTGCCGGTCTCCTGCCGTGCCAGCATATCGGCATTGCCGCCGAGTTTGATGTCGGTGCCGCGGCCGGCCATATTGGTGGCGATGGTGATGGTGCCAGGCCGGCCGGCCTGGGCGATGATGCCGGCCTCCTGCTCGTGATAGCGCGCATTCAGCACCGCATGCGGGATGCGCTTGGCCTTGAGGATGGCCGATAGCATTTCCGATTTCTCGATGCTGGTGGTGCCCACCAGCGCGGGCTGGTTGCGGGCGCGGCATTCCTCGATCAGCGTTGCCACCGCGTCATATTTCTCGGCCGTGGTGCGATAGACCTCATCATCGCTATCCACCCGCGCCACCGCCACATTGGTCGGAATTTCAACCACTTCCAGCTTGTATATCTCAGCGAATTCATCGGCTTCGGTCGATGCCGTGCCGGTCATCCCGGCCAGCTTCGGGTAGAGACGGAAATAGTTCTGGAAGGTGATCGAGGCCAGCGTCTGGTTCTCGGGCTGGACGGTGACGAATTCTTTCGCCTCCAGCGCCTGGTGCAGGCCATCGGAGTAGCGCCGGCCATCCATCATGCGGCCGGTGAATTCATCGATGATGATGATCTTGTCGTCACGCACGACATATTCGACATCGCGCTTGAACAGGGTATGGGCGCGCAGCGACTGGTTCACATGATGCACCAGCGAGATATTCTCGGTGTCGTAGAGTCCACCCTCGGTCAGCACGCCGCCCGCGCGCAGCAGCGCCTCGATCTCCTCACCACCCTTTTCCGTCATATTGACGGTGCGCTGCTTCTCATCCTTCTCGAAGCGCTCAGCATCGGTCACGAAACCCACCATCACGGCGTTGACGCGGCGATAGAGGTCCGAGGTGTCATCCGTTGGGCCGGAGATGATGAGCGGCGTGCGCGCCTCATCGATCAGGATCGAATCCACCTCATCGACAATGGCGAAGTTGAAGCTGCGCTGGACCATGTCGGCCAGCCGGTACTTCATGTTGTCGCGCAGATAGTCAAAGCCGAATTCATTGTTGGTGCCATAGGTGATGTCACAGGCATAGGCCGCCTGGCGCTGATCATCATTGAGGCCATTGACGATGACGCCGGTGGACAGGCCGAGAAAGCCGTAGAGCTTGCCCATCCATTCGGCATCGCGGCTGGCCAGATAGTCATTCACCGTCACCACATGCACGCCCTTGCCGGAGAGCGCGTTGAGCACCACCGGCAGGGTGGCGACGAGGGTCTTGCCCTCGCCGGTCTTCATTTCAGCGATGCGGCCTTCATGCAGGACCATGCCGCCAATCATCTGCACATCGAAATGCCGCATGCCGAGCGCGCGCTTGGCAGCCTCGCGCACGATGGCGAAGACCTCCTCCAGCACCGAATCCAGCTCTGTTCCTGCGGCGAGTTGGTCGCGGATCGCCTGCACGCGGGCGCGCAGCGCCTCGTCATCCAGGGCAGCGAGGCCGGATTCCAGCGCATTGATGCGCGGCACCCTCGCCTCATGGCGCTTCAAAGCGCGGTCATTCGCAGAACCGAAAATGGCACGAGCCAGGCGGGAAAACATGATGTGACCTATTCTCCGGCCCCATGCGCGCGGCCGGTGGGCTTCCAAGGGGCAGAAGCGCAAATAGGGCGGGGGCATCGCAGGGTCAACGTGCGGCCCAACTTGTGGCACCCGGGCGCATCGGCCATTCTGATCAGGAATTTAAAAATCTCTGGGGCCCTGCCGCATGCGTTTCCCGCATTTTGCCTTTCTTCTGCTCGCCTCATCGGCCCTGGCACAGGCGCCTGCCGCGCCGGACGCCATCATCGCCCGAATCGAGGGCGAGCCGGTGCGCATGTCCGATGTGCTGGCCACCGCCGCAGATGTGATGCCGGCCGAAATGCGCGGCGTGCCGGCCGAGGCCCTGCTGGCCATGATCCCGGCCGAGGCGATGCGTCAATTGATCGACCGCACCATCACCGACCGTGCCCTGATCGCCGCCGCCCGCCGCGCCGGGCTGGACCGTGACCCGGAGGTGCGCGCCCGCCTCGCCCGCGCCGAGGCGCAGGAACTGACCCAAACCCTGCTGCAGCGCGAGGTGCTGCCCCGGGTGACCGATGCCACCATCCGCGCCCGTTATGACCGCGATGCCGCCGCCAACCAGGCCGAGGACGAGGTCCGCGCCCGCCACATCCTGGTGCCGACCGAGGCCGAGGCGCGCACCGCGCTGGCCGACCTCAATCGCGGCCAATCCTTCGAGGATGTCGCCCGCCGCATGGCCACCGGCCCCGGCAGCCGCGAGGGTGGTGATCTGGGCTGGTTCAAGCGGGCCGATATGGTGCCGCCCTTCGCCGAGGCCGCCTTTGCCCTGCAACCGGGCCAATTGGTGGCCGCACCAGTGCGCACGCAATTTGGCTGGCATGTCATCCGCGTTGATGAACGCCGTCGCACCCAGGCGCCCAGCTTTGACGATTCGCGGGAGCAAATCCGCCAGGCGCTGCTGCAGGAAGAGGTGGCCGGGGCGGTTGAGCGGCTGCGCGGCTCGGTCAATATCGAGCGGGTGGAGGCGCCTGCCGCCGCGGCGCCGCTGGTGGGCACGCCACCACCCCCACCCGCCCCGGCTGGGAGGCGCTGAGCCATGGCCATGGAGGTCTCCCCCCTCGCCCTGCCCCTGCCCGCGCTGCCCGCCATTGCCGGCGTGGCACTGGGCACCGCCGCCGCCGCCATCCGCTATCAGGGGCGCGATGACGTGACCATGATGGTCTTCCCCGCCGGCACCACCGTGGCGGGCGTCTTTACCTTGAACAAATGCCCCGGCGCGCCGGTGGAATGGTGCCGCGCGGCGCTGGCCGGCGGCAAGGCCCGGGCGCTGGTCGTCAATGCCGGGAATTCCAATGTCTTCACCGGCAGGGCCGGCCGCGAGACCTGCGCGCAAACCGCCGCAACCATGGCCCAGCTGATGGGCTGCGAGCCCCACGAGGTGTTTCTCGCCTCCACCGGGGTGATCGGCGAGAAGCTGCCCACCGAAAAACTCACCGCCGCGCTGCCGGGGCTGGCGGGCAGGCTCACCGCCGATGCCTGGCAACAGGCCGCCCGCGCCATCATGACCACCGACACCTTCCCCAAGGGCGTGACCCGCACGGCGAAGATCGGCGAGGCGGTGGTGACGATCAACGGCATCGCCAAGGGCAGCGGCATGATCATGCCCGATATGGCGACGATGCTCTCCTTCCTGGCGACCGACGCGAAAATCCCCGCCCCGGTGCTCCAGAAAATTCTCTCCAACGGCATCGGCCCCAGCTTCAACAGCGTGACGGTTGATAGCGATACCTCCACCTCCGACACCGTGCTGCTCTTCGCCACCGGCGCCGCCACGCATGCCGAGGTGCCGGCCGAGGGTGGGCCCATGCTGGGCGATTTCACCCGCGCCGTGCATGAGGTGCTGATGGAATTGGCGCTGATGGTCGCGCGCGATGGCGAAGGCGCGCAGAAACTCATCCGCATCGATGTGACCGGCGCGGTGTCCGATCAATCCGCCCATCGCATCGGCATGTCGGTGGCCAATTCACCGCTGGTGAAGACCGCCATCGCCGCGGCCGACGCCAATTGGGGCCGCATCGTCATGGCGGTGGGCAAGGCGGGTGAGCCGGCGGAGCGTGACCGGCTTTCCATCGCCGTCGGCGGCGTCTGGATGGCGCGGGAGGGCGAGCTGGTGCCGGATTACGACGAGGCACCGGTCACCGCCCATATGCAGGGGCGCGAGGTCACCATCACCATCGATATCGGCCTGGGGGCCGGGAGAGCCAGCATCTATACCTGCGACCTGACCCACGCCTATATCGATATCAACGGCAGCTACCGCAGTTGAGGGCATGGCTGGCGCTGCCGCTATTGGTGCTGGCCGGAGAAGCATGAGCCTGCCCGATCTCACCACCGCCCGTCTGGCACTACGCGGCCTGCAGCCCGGCGATGCCGCGGCGATGTTCCGGCTGGTCAATGACTACTCGGTGGCCGGCAACCTCGCCCGCGTGCCCTTCCCCTATCGCGAGGCCATGGCGGGCGACTGGATCGGCTCCACCCATGACCAGGCGGCGCGCGGTGAGGGTTTTCATCTCGCCATCACCATGGGCGACCAGTTGATCGGCTGCATCGGCCTGACCACCAACCGCGCCAACCCCGGCGAGGCCGAGCTGGGCTATTGGCTCGGCCGGAAATTCTGGGGCCAGGGTTATGCGCGCGAGGCGGCCCGGGCCCTGCTGGAATGGGGCTTCGGCACGCTGGGTCTGGATCGTGTGGTGGCCAGCGCCCTGACCGATAATCTGGGCTCCCAGGCGGTGCTGCGCGCCTGCGGCTTTGCCCAGACCGGCCAGGGGGTGCAGGAATTCATGTCGCGCAACCGCGTCATGGATGTGCTGACCTTCGAGATGGCCAAGCCGCGCGAGATGGCACCGCCCCGCGCCCTGCCCATGCTGCTGGTGGTGGCCTGCGCCATCGTGGATGGCGATGGCCGGGTGCTGCTGGCCCAGCGCCCGCCGGGCAAGGCCTTGGCTGGCATGTGGGAATTCCCCGGCGGCAAACTCAACCCCGGCGAAACCCCCGAGGCCGCGCTCATCCGCGAGTTGAAGGAGGAGCTGGATATCGATGTCACCGCCGCCTGCCTGGCGCCGCTGAGCTTTGCCAGCCACGCCTATGAGAGCTTTCATCTCCTCATGCCGCTCTTTGTCTGCCGCCGTTGGCGGGGCACAATGCGCGCTGTCGAGGGCCAGGCGCTGGCCTGGGTGCGGCCCAACCGCATGGCGGAATACCCAATGCCCCCGGCCGACCGGCCGCTGGTGGCGATGCTGCAGGAGATGCTGTGATGGCCAACCCAACCGCTTGTATTCTGATCATCGGCAATGAGGTGCTCAGCGGCCGCACCCGCGATGCCAATATCCAGTTCCTGGCCACCGAACTGGGCGAACTGGGCATTCCGGTGCGCGAAGTGCGCGTCATCCCCGATGACCCGCTGACCATCATCGGCACCGTCAATGAGACCCGCCGCAAATTCACCCATGTCTTCACCACCGGCGGCATTGGGCCGACGCATGATGACATCACCAGCGAATGCATCGCCCGCGCCTTCTCGGTGCCATGGGAGCCGCATCCGGTGGCGTGGAAGCGCATGGCGGATTTCTACGCCGCCCAAAACCCGCCCAGCATCTTCAACGAGGCACGCCAGCGCATGGCCACCATGCCGCGCGGCTGCGTGCTGATCGAGAATGAGGCCACCATCGCGCCCGGCTTCTCGATGGAGAATGTGCACGTGATGGCGGGCGTGCCGCGCATCATGCAGGCGATGTTCCGCGCGCTCGCGCCCAAGCTGGAGCGCGGCGAGGCCATTGTCTCGGCCACCGTGCATGCCGATGGCGTCTTCGAGGGCGGCATCGCCGCGGCACTGGCCGGGGTGCAGCTGGCCCATCCCAATCTCGATATCGGCAGCTACCCCTATTTCCGCCCCATGCCGGTGCGCGGCGGCGTGGCGCTGGTGGCCAAGGGCACCGATGCCGAGGATGTGGCGCTGGCCGCCGATGAGATCGAGGCGCTGCTGATAGAGGCCGGCGGCAAGCCGGTGCGCGGCGAACCCGTCACCGACTGAGCGGGAATGACCGCGCCCGGCTTCGCCACCGCCATTGTTGCGGCGCAGGTGCTGGCGCAGATCGGCTCCTTCACCCTGCCGGCGCTGCTGCCGGGCTATATCGCCCGCTGGTCGCTCTCGGCGACAGAGGCAGGCTGGCTGATTGGCGCCTTCTTCGCCGCCTATGTGGCCGCCGTGCCGGTTCTGGTCTCACTGACCGACCGGGTGCCGGCTAGGCGGGTCTATCTTGTCGGCACCGGGCTGACCGCGGCCTCGCATCTGGGCTTCGCCCTGCTGGCCGATGGTTTTTGGAGCGCGCTGGTGTTGCGTGCCATGGCTGGCATTGGCTGGGCCGGCTGCTACATGCCCGGGCTGAAGGTGATTGCCGATAGGCTGGAAGGGGCCGCGCAATCCCGTGCCGTGAGCTGGCACGCCGCCGGGGTGGGGATTGCAGGCTCGGCCTCCTTCCTGGTGGCCGGCGGTCTGGATGCGGTGGCGGGGCCGGAGGCGGCTTTCCTCTTTGGCGGCGTGGCGGCGCTGGGGGCGGCGGCCATCGGCGCGCTGGCCATGCGTGGTGGCCCCGCTGTGCCGGCCGCACCGCGTGGCGGGCTGCTGGATTTCCGCCCGGTGCTGCGCAACCGCCCCGCTATGGCCTGGATCATGGGCTATACGGTGCATACCTGGGAATTGGCGGCGCTGCGGGCCTGGGCTGTCACCTTCCTCGCCATGGTGATCGCCACCCATGGCGCGCCGGAATGGCTGCCCGGGCCGACCACGCTCTTCACCCTGGCGGGGCTGAGCGCCATCGCCATCTCGATCTATGGCAATGAGGTGGCGCAGCGCTTTGGCCGCGCCCGGGTGGTGGCCTGGGCGGTGGGTGCCGCCGCCGGCATGGCGCTGCTGACCGGCTGGTCCGCCTTGGTCTCGGCGCCTTTGGCGGCGCTGAGCGTGCTGCTGTGGAATGCCGCCATCTACCTCGATAGCGCGGCGCTGACCGCGGGTACGGTGCAGGCGGCCGAGGCCGGCCGGCGGGGCGCCACCATGGGGCTGCACAGCATGTGCGGCTATGCCGGCGGCTTTATCGGGCCGCTGGTGGTGGGCGTCACGCTTGATCTGGCAGGCACCGGGGCGCTGGGCTGGGGGCTGGCATTCGGCCACCTCGCCCTGGTCACGCTGGGCGGCTACGCGGTGCTGCGCCGGCTGGCCGCTCCGGGCTGAATCACAACGCCTGCAACCTGTCGTACTGCGCCCGGCTCCAGCCCACATCCACATTGTGCAGCGGCACGCAGGCGGCGCGGAAGGCGGCGCGGTCGGGTTCCTGCACCGTTTTGCCCTGGGCGCGGAACCAGGCGGCCAGCTCCTGCTCCTGGCTGCGGATGGCCGCGCCGCAACGATCAGCCGCCTGGGCGAGAATCTCGCGCAGCATGCCCTGCTCGGCGGGGGTGAAGCGGCGCATGGTGGTGCCGGAGATGATGGTCAGCAGGCTGTCGGTGATATGCGCGGTCAGGCTGACATGGCTCTGCACCTCATAAAACTTCTTCGCCTGGATGGTCGGCAGCGGGTTTTCCTGCGCATCCACCGTGCCGTTTTGCAGGGCAAGATAGACCTCGGCAAAGGCGATGGGGGTGGCATTGGCGCCCACGCCGCGGGCGAACATGAGGAAGGAGGGCGCCTGCGGCACGCGCAGCTTCAGGCCGCGCATATCGGCCGGCGTCATGATCGACTTATTGGCGGTGACCATGCGGTCACCATAATAGGTCAGCGCCACGGCGTGGTGGCGGGTTTGCGCGTCATAGCCGACGATGAGTTCGCGATGCAGGGCAGAGCCGCGATAGGCCTGGAAATGCGCGTAATCGCGCATCGCATAGGGCGCGTGGCTGATCGACATCGCCCGGTAGCTGGCCCCGGCGAAGGCCACGCCGGTATAGATCATGTCGATGGTGCCCAGGGTCAGGCCCTGGTTGATCTGCGGCTCATTGCCGAGGGCGGAGGCGGCAAAGACCTCGATATTGTATTTGCCATTCGTCCGCTCGCGGAACTGCGCCGCAGCCCAGAGCGCCTCGGTATGATAGGCCTCATTGACCTCATAGACATGCGCCCAACGCAGGCGCTGTGCCTGGGCGTGGGCCAGGCCAGTGATGACGGGGCTGGCGAGGGCGGCAAGCCCCAGCGCGCGGCGGGTGATCATTATTGAAGCGTTCCCTTGGTTTATTGGCCGCATGATGGCCAATAAACCAGGGATGGCGCAAGCCGTTTTAGGGCACCCGGCGGAACACCACGGAGGCGTTGGTGCCACCAAAGCCAAAGCTGTTGGACAGCGCGTATTCGATGGGCCGCTGCTGTGCCTGCAATGCCACGCGGTCGATAATGCTCTCGCGCGAGGGGTTTTCGAGGTTCAGCGTGGGCGGGGCGACACCATCGCGGATCGCCTGGATGCTGAACACCGCCTCCACCGCACCGGCCGCGCCGAGCAGATGGCCCACGGAGGATTTGGTGCTGCTCATGGCCAGCTTGGCACCGGCCTCGCCCCAGAGGCGCTCCACCGCGCCCAGTTCCAGGTCATCGCCCATCGGCGTGCTGGTGCCATGGGCATTGACGTATTGCACCTGGTCAGGCGTCACGCCCGCATCGCGGAGCGCCATGCGCATGGAGCGGAAGGCGCCATCGCCGGTGTCCGAAGGGGCGGTGATGTGATGCGCGTCGCCGCTCATGCCGTAGCCGGCCACCTCGGCATAGATCGTGGCACCGCGGGCCTTGGCATGCTCGTATTCCTCGAGCACCACCACGCCGGAGCCTTCGCCCATCACGAAGCCATCGCGGTCCCTATCCCAGGGGCGGGAGGCGCGGGTGGGTTCGTCATTGAAAGCAACCGAGAGGGCGCGTGCGGCGCAGAAGCCGCCAATGCCCAATTCGCAAACCGCGGCCTCAGTGCCGCCCGCCACCATCACATCGGCATCGCCGAGTGCGATCAGCCGTGCGGCATCGCCAATGGCGTGCACGCCGGTGGCGCAGGCGGTGACGGCCGAATGGTTCGGTCCCTTGAAGCCATAGCGGATGGAGACATGGCCCGATGCCAAATTCACCAGCGCCGAGGGGATAAAGAAGGGCGAGAGCCGCCGCGTGCGGCCGGCCTGCACCAGCGAAGCCGCTTCCTGGATGGTTTCCAGACCGCCAATGCCGCTGCCGATCATGACACCGGTGCGGCACTGCGCCTCCTCAGTATCGGCGACCCAGCCGCTATCTTCCACCGCTTCCGCCGCCGCCACGATGGCGAGCTGGATGAAGCGGTCCATCTTCTTTTGGTCCTTGATCGGGATCCATTCGTTCAGGTCGAGCTTGCCATCGGCTTTCGCGCCATTGGGCACCTGGCCGGCCACCTTGGCCGGCAGGTCCTTGAGGTCGAAGGACTGGATGGCGGATAAACCGCTCTCACCGTTTACCAGCCGCTTCCAGACATGGGCCACGCCCAAACCCAGAGGGCTGACGATTCCCATGCCGGTTACCACCACGCGACGTGGTGCGAAGCCTTGTGCAAACACCGAACGCTACTCCCGGAACCCGGCGGCCTAGAGCTTAGGCCTGATGCTTCTCGATGAAATCGATGGCGTCCTTGACGGTGGTGATCTTCTCAGCCGCGTCATCGGGGATTTCCACACCGAAGGCTTCCTCGAAGGCCATGACCAGCTCGACGGTGTCGAGGCTGTCCGCGCCCAGATCGTCAATGAAGGACGCAGCTTCGGTCACCTTCGCCTCTTCGACGCCGAGATGTTCCACCACGATCTTCTTCACCTTGTCGGCGACTTCACTCATCTGCGTTCTCTCCTACTGGCCCTGCGGCCACGTGACCGAATGGTGGGCAAAATATCACTAAACCGTCAGCCGGGACCAGCGGCTATGCCACATAATCCAGGATTATCCGGCACAGCCGGCTATGGGGAGGGGGGTTAGGCCGGGCAGCGCCGGGGCGCAAGGGGGGGCGGTTCCTTCATTGCATTTTCGTCAATGCACCCCCCCGCCGCATGGGCGAGCCACGGGATTCGCAGGCAGAGCCTCACTTCAGCCCATCACCGGTCACGATGCCCGCTCACCTCATCGCCGGCATCCTTGGGCAGGCGGGCAAAGAACGGTGCGGCACTCGCCACCACCAGGCCGGCCACGATGAAGGCGATGGTGAAATCCGCCGCCGCCACCGCCCGCCCGGCCATGGCCGCACTCAACTCCAGCGATGCCGTGGCCAGCACCACCCCCAGCGCGGGGGCGATTTGTTGGGTGATGCCATAAAATCCCGTTGCGGCGGAAAACCGCGATTGCGGCAAATCGGCAAAGGCCAATGTATTGAGCGCGGTGAATTGCAGGCTGCGGAACAGCCCCCCCAGGGCGAGGAGCGCGAACATCGCCGGCAATGGCCAGGCCGGCGTGAACAGCGCGCAGGCCGCCAGCGAAGCCCCAGCCATGACGCTGCCCCAGACGATGCTGCCGCGAAATCCCCAGCGCCGCAGAATGGGCCGGGCCAATGGCTTCATCGCCAAGGCGCCCAGCGCCGTGGCAAAGCTCACCACGCCGGATTCGGTGGCGCTCCAGCCAAAACCCACCTGCAGCAGCACCGGCACCAGAAAGGGGCTGGCGCCAGCGCCGACGCGAAAAATCGTCCCGGTGGCTGCAGCAGCGTGGAAGGTGGGCACCCGCAGCAGCGAAAAATCTAGCGCCGGGAGCCGCGCGCGCAGGCAATGCCGCACTGCAACCACGCCGACCAGAATACCGAGCACCAGCCCAGCCTCCGGCAGGCCGGAGGGCATCACATGCCGCCCCACAGTCTCCAGCCCGAACATGAAGCTGGCCATGGCGATGCCCACCAGCAGCAGCCCCCGCGTATCCGGCGGGCCGGGATGGTCAACCTGCACTGTGGGAATCTTCCAGGCCACCAGGCAAAGCCCCAGCACGCCCACTGGGATATTGATCCAGAATACGCTGCGCCAGCCCCAAAGATCAGTCAGCACGCCGCCCAGCACCGGGCCGGAGATCGGCCCCAGCATGCCGGGCATGGTCAGCCAGGTCATCGCCATCAGCATCTGGTCCTTGCGCAAGCCGCGCAGCAGCAGAAGCCGGCCCACCGGCACCATCATGGCGCCCGCCAGGCCCTGGGTGATGCGCGCCGCCACCAATTCGCCCAGGCCATTGGACAGGCCGCAGGCGGCCGAGGCGGTGGCGAAAAGGGCAATGGCCACCATGAAAATCCGCTTGGGGCCAAACCTATCCGCCACCCAGCCGGATATGGGAATGAACACGGTCAGCGCCACGAGATAGCTGGTGATGGCCACGCCCAGCCGCGCCGGTTCCACCCCCATATCGCGCGCCATGCTGGGCAGGGCTGTGATCACCGCCGCACTGTCCAGATTCTGCATGAAGAGCGCGCTGGCCACGATAATGGCGATGAGCCTGGGGTCTTTGGCTGGTAGGGATTGTGACATGCGCGGTGAGGTTACCCCTGCCCGGCCGCCTTGGGGAGGCGCAATGCTGCCGCAATCGCCCACAAAGCGTCACAGTGGCACCGTAAGGCCGCCACGGAGCGGATGCCTGATGAGGAAGCGCCACAGGGACGGCAACCCGCCGCCCACAGCCACCTATCGGGGCCCATGGCCCCACCGAGCTTCGCCATGAACCGCTTGCTCCGCATCATCTCCGTCTTTGGCGCTGTGCTGGCGCTGTCTGCCTGCGTCGCGCCAGGCTATGGGCCCCGCTATTATGGCGGTGGCGGCGGCTATTATCGGAGCCACGCCTATAGCCAGCCTGCCTATGGCTATCGCGGTGGCTATCGGCATTACGCCTCCAGCCATCACGGAGGCCGTCACGGCGGCCGTCACGGCGGCCGTCATGGCGGCTGGCGGTAAGGCGCGGGATGGCCGCGTCGGCGGGGGGCGGAGGCACCTCTCACCGCCCCACGGCGCAAATCATTCACAAGCGGCGGGGCGTGATGCTGCCAAGGCAGTCAAATCAGCCGATATTTGCAAAATGTTACGGCGCCCTTGGGTAGAGATTGCTGCCAAGCCTCAGAATTTGATGCCAAGGCCTTGCAAACACACGCATGTGAAAAATCCTTCACCGCGCCCATATGCCACTATTTCCGGCCAAGTAACGATTTCGTGAAGCAAAAATAGCTTTGGCCACTGCAATCCCATCATCAGGCGAGCAGGCGAGATGAAGCAATCCACAATTCTATCCACAGCCTCAATCACGCCGCCTGCAGCCGCGCCGCCAATAAGAATTCCCGGTTTCCTTCCGGCCCGGTGATGGGGCTGGGCTCGATGCCCAGAATGCTCCAGCCCGGCAAGGCGGCCCACCAGTCGCGGATCATCGCGCAGGCCGCTTCATGCACCGCCGCGTCCCGCACAACGCCACCAGGGGCGAGTTTCGGCCCCATCTCGAATTGCGGCTTGATCAGCGCCAGGGCCCAAGCGCCGGGGGCACAGAGCGCGAGCGGTGCGGGCAGCACCGTGCGCAGACCAATGAAACTGGCATCGCAAACCAGCGCCTCAATGGGTTCACCCACATCCTCGCTGGTCATGTGCCGGGCATTGAGCTTCTCGCGCACCACCACACGCGGGTCATTGCGCAGCTTCCAGGCCAATTGGCCGTGGCCCACATCCACGGCATGCACCCGCGCCGCACCGTGATGCAGCAGCACATCGGTGAAACCGCCGGTGGAGGCGCCCACATCAAGGCAGACCAGCCCCGCCGGTGACAGGTCAAAATGCGCCAGCCCATGCGCCAGCTTCACACCGCCGCGGGAGACCCAAGGGTGCTCCTGCCCGCGCAGTTCGAGCGCGATATCCTCCGCCACGCTCAGCCCCGGCTTATCGAGCCGCCGCTCGCCGGAATAAACGAGGCCGGCCATCAGCAGCGCCTGGGCGCGGGTTCTGGATTCGACCAGCCCGCGATCGACCAGCAGCTGGTCGATGCGCAGCTTACGCACGTGCGGCGAGCGCTTCCTTGCCCAGCGCCGCCAGCACCGTCTCCACCACCTGCGGCGCATTGAGCCGGGCGATGTCGTACTGCTTCTTCGGGCTGTCGTGGTCGATATAGATGTCCGGCAGCGTCATCGGCCGGAATTTCAGGCCGCGATCAAGCAGCCCGGCATGGGCGAGGTGGTGCATCACCAGCCCGCCAAATCCGTTCATCGAGCCCTCTTCGATGGTGATCAGCACCTCATGCTCGCGCGCCAGGCGCTCGACCAGTTGGGTGTCGAGCGGCTTGGCGAAGCGTGCATCGGCGACCGTGGTGGAAAGACCCATCAGGGCCAGCTCATCGGCCGCCTTGAGGCATTCCTGCAGCCGCGCGCCATAGGAGAGCAGCGCCACCTTGGTGCCCTCGCGCAGAATGCGGCCCTTGCCGATTTCCAGCCGGGTGCCGCGGGCGGGCACTGGCTGCAAGGCAAAGCCCTCGCCGCGCGGGTAGCGCACGGCGGAGGGGCCGTCATCAATGCCGGCCATGGTGGCGATCATATGCGCCAGCTCCACCTCGCAGCTGGCCGCCATCAGCGTGAAGCCGGGGAGGCAGCTGAGATAGGCGATGTCGAAACTGCCGGCATGGGTGGCGCCATCGGCCCCCACCAGCCCGGCACGGTCCATCGCGAAGCGCACCGGCAGGCCTTGCAGCGCCACATCATGCACCACCTGGTCATAGCCGCGCTGCAGGAAGGTGGAATAAATCGCGCAGAAGGGCTTCAGCCCCTCCGTCGCCATCCCAGCGGCGAAGGTGACCGCATGCTGCTCGGCAATGCCCACATCGAAGCAACGCTCAGGGAAACGCTTGGCGAACATATCAAGGCTGGTGCCCGAGGGCATGGCGGCATTCACCGCCACAATGCGCTCATCCTGCTCCGCCTCGGCGATCAAGGCCTGGGCAAACACCTTCTGATAGCCCGGCGGCCCCGGCGGCGCCTTCTGCTGCTCGCCGGTGACGACGTCGAATTTCTGCACGCCATGATACTTGTCGCCCGAGCTTTCGGCAGGGGCATAGCCCTTGCCCTTCTGGGTGACGGCGTGGATCAGGAAGGGGCCCTTATGCTCCGTGTCGCGCAGATTGCGCAGCACCGGCAGCAAATGGTCCATATTGTGGCCGTCGATCGGGCCGACATAATAAAACCCCATCTCCTCGAACAGCGTGCCACCGGTCAGCAGCCCGCGGGCATATTCATCCACCCGCTTGGTCGCGCGCTCGATGGGCCCCGGAAAATTCTTGGCCAGCTTGCCCACGAACTCACGCACCGAGAGGAAGGGGCGCGAGGAGATGGTGCGGCTCAGATAGGCCGACATCGCACCCACGGGTGGCGCAATCGACATGTCATTGTCGTTGAGGATGACAATCAGATTGGCCTTTTCCGCCCCTGCATTGTTCATCGCCTCATAGGCCATGCCGGCGGACATCGAGCCATCGCCGATCACGGCGATGACGTTGCGCGGCGTCTCCTGCAACGCACTCGCCACCGCCATGCCGAGGCCGGCCGAAATGCTGGTGCTGGAATGCGCCGCGCCGAAGGGGTCGTATTCACTCTCGCTGCGCTTGGTGAAGCCAGAAAGGCCGCCGGGCTGGCGCAGCGTGCGAATGCGGTCCCGCCGCCCGGTCAGAATCTTATGCGGATAGCATTGATGGCCCACATCCCAGATCAGCCGGTCATGCGGCGTATCAAACACCGCATGGATGGCGACCGTCAGTTCGACCACACCGAGCGACGAACCCAGATGCCCGCCGGTGACCGAGACGGTGGAGATGGTCTCCGCCCGCAATTCATCGGCCAGTTGCTTGAGTTGATCATTGGAATAATTGCGCAAATCGGCCGGCACATGCACGCGGTCGAGCAGCGGGGTATTCGGGCGGTCCATATTCAGCTTCTCCGCGAAATCGTGTAATCGGCCAGCGCGCGGAGCATGTCAGCGCGCTCGCCAAAGGCGTCGAGATGGTCACGCGCCTGCGTCACCAGGCGCTCTGCCTGCATGCGGGCACGCTCGATGCCCAGCAGCCCCACCAGCGTGGCCTTGCCAGCCCCGGCATCCTTGCCGGTGGCCTTGCCGGTATCCTCGGCACTGGCCGTAGCATCGAGAATATCATCGGCGATCTGGAAGGCTGCGCCCAGGTCGCGGCCATAGGCCAGCAGGGCATGGCGCTGCTGCGCCGGCGCCTTGCCCAATATGGCGCCCGCCTCGGCCGAGACCTCGATCAATTTGCCAGTCTTAAGTGTTTGTAACCGGCCAATCGCGGCTTCCTCGGGTGGGATGCGGCCCTGTTCGGCCATCATGTCCAGCATCTGGCCGCCGCACATGCCGCGTGGGCCGGCAGCGCGGGAAATGGCGCGGACGAGTTCGATGCGCACCGCCGGGTCGGGATGGGTTTCCTCATCGGCCAGCACGGTGAAGGCATGGCATTGCAGCGCATCACCGGCCAGGATCGCCGTCGCCTCATCAAAGGCCTTGTGGTTGGTGGGCTTGCCGCGGCGCAGGTCATCATTGTCCATCGCCGGCAGGTCATCATGGACCAGCGAATAGGCGTGGATCATCTCAATGGCCGCGGCCACCCGCAGCGCTGCAGTGCGCGAGACGTTGAATTGCCGCGCACCCTCCAGCACCAGAAAGGCCCGCATGCGCTTGCCACCGCCCATGGCGGAATAGCGCATGGCCTCATAAAGCCGCGCCTCATCGCCCTCGGCCACCGGCAGCAGTGTGTCCAGCGCGTCTTCCATTTCGGCGGCCGAATCGGCCAGGGCACGGGCCAGCGCAACGCTGGCAGTGGCGATGCTCGTTGTCACACTCATTCCAACCTATTCCACATCACGCAGGGTGAGGGCTCCGTCCGGGGCCTGGGCGATGGCCTGCACCTTGGCCTCGGCATCGGCCAGCAAGGTCTCGCAATGGCGGCGCAGCAGGGTGCCGCGCTCGTAATCGGCGATGGCCCGCGCGAGGTCGCCCTTACCGGATTCGAGGCTGCGCACGATCGTTTCGAGTTCGGCCAATGCCGCCTCGAAGCTCAGGGATGCCGCTGGTGCAACGCCCTCCATCATTTTTTGCCTTTTCACAACCTTATCGCAGAGCAGCATAATCCGCAGCGGGACGAAACCCAAACATCACGCCAAGGTGACGTTATCATCACGTTACAGCAACGAAAATCAGCCGGGCAGAACCCGATTGGCGCGGGCGAGCACCGCCTGGAACAGCACCTGGCAGCCGGCCTCGGCCTCCTCGGGCTCGATGCTCTCGGCCTCGTTGTGCGACAACCCATCCTTGCAGGGGGTAAAAATCATCGCCGTGGGGATATGGCGGGCGACGTAAACCGCATCATGCCCCGCACCGCTGACGATGCGGCGGGCGGAGAGGCCCAGCCGGCTCGCAGCCGCCTCCACCAGCCCCACGCAATCAGCGTCAAAGGGCTGGGCGTCGAGGCGAAACAGCTCAGTCAAATGCCAGGCGCAGCCGCTGGCGGCGACGAGGGCGGCGGCTTCAGCCTCGAATTCCGCCGCCATGGCCTGGGCCTGGGCGAAATCCGGGTGGCGGAACTCCACCGAGAAGCGGGTCTCCCCCGGCACCACATTGCGGCTATTGGGCGAGACCTGCAGCCAGCCCACCGTGCCGCGGCCATCCTCACCGCGCGCGCGCATGATCCGGTCCACCAACTCCACCACCCGGGCGGTGGCCAGCAGGGCGTCACGACGGGTGCTGGGCGGCGTGGTGCCGGCGTGGGAATCCTGGCCCTCGATCCTGGCATCATACCAGACCTGCGCCTGGGCGCCGGTGACAATGCCAATCTGCCGGCCCTCACGCTCCAGGATCGGCCCCTGTTCGATATGCAGCTCAAAATAGGCATCGGCGGCGAAGGGCCGAGCCGGCTCGGTGCCGCGATAACCGATGGCGTCCAGCGCGGTATCAACGCGCACCCCCTCGGCATCGGTCAGCGCATAGGTCTTCTCCAGCGGGAAAATCCCCGCCCAGGTGCCGCTGCCCATCAGGGAATGGCCAAAGCGGCTGCCTTCCTCATCGGTCCAATTCACCAATTCGATGGGCGCCTCGGTGACGATATTGAGGTCATTGAGCGAACGCATGACCTCGAGCCCGGCGATCACCCCCAGCGCGCCGTCGAATTTGCCGCCCGAGGGCTGGCTGTCCAGATGGCTGCCCATCAGCACCGGCGGCCGATTGGGGTCGCGGCCCTCGCGGCGGGCAAACATATTGCCGATCGCATCAACGCGCATGGTCAGGCCCAGCGCCTGGCACCATTCGGCAAACCGCTCGCGGCCCTGGCGGTCGATCTCGGTCAGCGTCAGGCGCTTCACGCCGCCGCGCGGGGTGGCGCCGATCTCGGCCATGGCCATGAGGGTGGACCAGAGGCGCTGGCCGTCAATGCGTTGGTTGGTTTGCATTCGGACTTTATGGCCCGGCTTTACCCCACCGCAAACCCCGCCGCCCGGAACACCGCCTGCCCCACCGGCCCGCTGGCCATCGCCAGAAACGCCTCTGCGGCCGCCGAATCAGGCGCCCGGGTGGGGATGGCCGCGACATAGGGGGTAATCAGTTGCAGATGATCGGGCAGCGGCGCCACCAGCACCGCATCGGGCACCGCCGTGATCTCGCTGGCCTGGGTGATGACGGTGACGATCTCGCCCCTGGCCACCGCCTGCACCGCGGTGATGCCGCGCGTGAAAGGCGCGATGCGCGGCCCGCCCGCCGCCGGCACCCCCAGCCGCGCCAGCAAATCCAGCACATGCTGGCCGGAGGTGGCGCCGGTTGCTGCATCCGAGACGCCAATACTGGCCACGGAGCGCAAATAGGCGCCCAGCCCCGCCTCGGTGGTGATCTCGGGCAGGGCGCTGCCGCGTTTGACTGCAACCGCGAGGCGCATCCGCCCCATTTCCCGGCGCGACCCCGCCACCGCGAAACCGTCGCGGATCAGCCCATCCAGCGCCGGGCCGGCATTGAGCACCACATCCGGCGCCTCGCCACCGCGAATCCGCGCCGCCACCTGGCCGCCATTGCCGGTGGCGGTGCGCACGGCGCGGCCGGTGGCGTGGGTGAAGGCTTTGGCAATCTCGTCAATCGGGCGCTCGGTGGCGCCAGTGCCCAGAATGGACAGTGGCGCCGCCTGGGCCAGGGCCGGGGTGGCGAGGAGAATGGGCAGGGCGCGGCGAAGGGTCATGCAACCAGACTTGCCCCGCGCGGGCCAGCCTGCAAGGGTTCAGCCATGGCACACGCACTCCCCCCCTCCGCCCCCGCGATCCTTCGCAATTCCGATCTGGACACGCCCGCCATCCAGCAGGCCCGTATCGACCTCGCCGCCTGTTTCCGCATGGCGGCGCGGCTGGGGATGCATGAGGGCATCTGCAATCACTTCTCCGCCGTGGTGCCGGGTCGAGACGACCTGATGCTGGTCAACCCCTATGGCTGGGCGTTTTCCGAAATCACCGCCTCGCGCCTGCTCATCACCGATCTGGAGGGCCGGGTCGTGGCCGGCGACGGCGTGCCGGAGGCGACGGCCTTCTTCATCCATGCCCGGATGCACGCGAACCAGCCGCGCGCCCGCGCCGCCTTCCACACCCACATGCCCTATGCCACGTCCCTGGCGATGCTGGAGGGCGAACCGCTGGTTTGGGCCGGCCAGACCGCGCTGAAATTTTACGGCCGCACCCTGGTGGATGAAAATTACAACGGCCTCGCCCTCGACAATGCCGAGGGTGACCGCATCGCTGCCAGCGTGGGCGATGCCGATATCGTCTTCATGCGCAATCATGGCGTGATGGTGCTGGGGGCCTCCATCGCCGAGGCCTGGGATGATCTTTACTACCTTGAGCGCGCCGCCCATGCGCAGTGGCTGGCCGAGAGCACCGGCCGCAAGCTCAAGCCGGTGCCGCCGGAACTGGCCCGCAAGACCTATGAGCAAATGCGCGAGGGCGACCGGGAGAGCGCGCGGCTGCACCTCGAAAGCGTCAAACGCATTCTGTCGGTCGATATGCCAGAATTCGCCAGGTGATCACACGGCGCAGCCTGCCGCTGCTGGCGATGCCGCTCATCGCCCAGGCCCAGGCCCGGCCGGTCCGGGTGATCGTGGCCTTCGCCCCGGGCGGGCAGTCGGACACGGTGATGCGCCTGCTCCAGCCCAAAATGGCCGAGGCGCTGGGCCAGCCGGTGGTGGTGGAAAACCGTGCCGGTGCGGGCGGCGCCATCGCCGCGGCGGCGGTGGCGGGTTCGGCGCCCGATGGGCTGACGCTGCTCTTCGACAGTTTCGGTTTTGTGGTGCAGCCGCTCATCCAGCGCGGCTTGAGCTTCGATTACGAAACCGCCTTCGCCGCCGTCGCCCAGGCAACAGCGCTGCCCTATGTGCTGGTCACCAGATCGAATTTCCCGGGCCGTGATCTGGCGGGTTATATCGCCGAGGCGCGGGCCAATCCCGGCGTCACCTTCGGCTCGCCCGGGGTGGGCTCAACCGGCCATCTGGCCGGCGTGCTGCTGGCCCATCGCGCCGGGGTGCGGCTGGAACATGTGCCCTATCGCGGCGGCGCCGATGCGGCGCGCGATGTGGCGGCGGGCAATCTGGATTCGGTGATCAGCACCGCCAATACCCTCAGGCCTCTGGTACAGGATGGCCGGGCGCGGGGCATCGCCCTCACCTCTGCCACCAGGCGCGGCAGCATGGCCGATCTGCCCACCATCGCCGAAAGCGGGTTTCCGGGCTTTGACCTCACCTCCTGGAACGGGCTTTTCGCCCCGGCGGCGACACCCGCGCCGATGATCACAAGGCTCTCCGAGGCAATGCGCCTCGCCGCCCAGGACCCCTTCGTGCGCGAACGCTTGAGCGTGGGCGGCAATGAGGCGGTGAATGAACCCGCCGCCGCCTTCGCCGCGCGCATCGTGCATGACCGGCAGGTGGTGCGGCAATTGGTGGCCGAAACCGGGTTGCGGCTGGACTAAGAGCCTGCCCCAACAGCGGATCGGCGATGAGCCACAGCCCCTTTTGGGTCTGCCTCAGCCCTCAAAGCCCAGCCAGAAAACCATCCACCAGCGCGTTGAATTCCGCCGGCCGCTCGAAATAGGCCGAATGTCCGGCCTGGCTGATCATCGCCGCCCTGGCGCCGGGCACCGCCCGGGCAATGGCGGCCGAGGCGAAGGGCGGCATCACCACATCCTCCTCATTGGCGATGAGCAGAATGGGGCAGCCGGCGGCGGCGAGATCCTCGGGCGGGCGCCGGCGCATGCCATTCATCCGCGCCCGCAGCGCCTCCTTTGCCAGCCCGGCATTGGCCTCATCCACATGCTGGTAGAGCAGCGCCATGGCCGGCTGCTCGGCCAACATGCGCAGCCCGGTCGCCTGATGGCCTCCAGCCGCGGTCAGGGCTTGCTTGGTGGCCGCACTCGCGGCCTCCCAGGCCGCCAGCGCCGCCGGATCGCCCAGCTTGTCCCGCGCAATACTGCCGCCGGTTGCCGCCATGACGATGCCGCGCAGCTTGCCGGTGCGCAGTTGTGCATATTCCACCGCCGTCCAGCCACCCATCGACTGGGCGATGAGAACAAAACTCTCAATCCCCAAATGATCGACCAGCGCCGCCAGATCACCGGCATAATCATCCGGCTCCGGCCCGCCCGGAATTGCGCTGGAAGGCCAAAAACCGCGATGAGAGAAGGTAATGCAGCGGAAACGCGGCGCAAAATGCCCCACCTGCTGCCACCACGACATATGGTTGCCACCCAAGCCATGGGCAAAGACCAGCGCCGGGCCCTCGCCCGTTACCTCGTAATGAATTGAGCAGCCTGGCCGCTCCAATCGCCCCGTTTCGCGCTTCATCGCCCGCCCCTCTGCCAAACCCGCAGGCTGCCCGCGGCCAGGGCGCGCCGCAACCACGCTACAAGAGGCTACCCTGCGCGCCATCATCCTCGCGCTTCTGCACCCTGGCCGCCACCTTGCCATCGGCGAAGGTCAAGGTAATGGCCGCCCCCGCCCGGGCCTGCGCCGCCCGGGTGATGGCCTTGCCACCCGGCGCCTGCACCAGGGCAAAGCCGCGCGCCAGCACCGCAACATAGGAGACGCTTTCCAGCCGCGCCGCCTGGCCGGCCAACTCCGTCGCCCGCTGGCGCAGCAGCGCCGCAATCGGCGCGGCGGAAAAACGCCCCAGCGCCGGCGCCGCGCCGCGCTTCATCTGCGCCGCCGCCCAGCCCGCCTGCAGCCGATTGCCCAGCATCTTCAACTGGGCATGGCGCGCGGCCACCCCCTCCCGCGGATGCGGCAGGCCACGCCGCCCCAGCGCCGCGCCACGGCCGGCCAATTGGCCCAGCATGGCCTGGCGCAGCCGCTCCGCCCGGTCATCAAGGCGTTGCCGAAGCTGGGCCAATTGGTCCGGCATGGCCGGCAGGGCGCGGGCGGCGCGCTCCAGCCCCAGGCGGCGCGTCTGTAAACCCGCCTGCATGCCGTGATGCAGCCGCCCGGCGCGCTGTAACAAATCGGCCAGCAATTCCATCCGCGGCGGCACCGCCATTTCCGCCGCCGCCGTGGGGGTGGGGGCACGGCGGTCGGCGGCGAAATCCAGCAGCGTCGTGTCGGTCTCATGGCCAATGGCCGAGATCACCGGAATGGGGCAGGCGGCGGCGGCGCGCACCAGCGCCTCATCATTGAAGGCCGCCAAATCCTCCAGCGAACCACCGCCACGGGCGATGATCAGCAAATCCGGCCGCAGCCCCGGCGGCAGCGCGCCCATCGCCTGAATGGCCTGGGTGATCTTCTCCGCTGCGCCCTGCCCCTGCACCGGCACCGGCCAGAGCAGGATGGGCCGGGGAAAGCGCCGGGCGATGGTGGTGCGAATATCCTGAATCACCGCCCCCTTCTCGCTGGTGATCACGCCAATCCGGGCGGGAATGGTGGGGAAGCCGCGCTTGCGCTCGGGCGCGAAAAGCCCCTCGGCCAGCAGCTTCACCCGCAATTTTTCAATGGCAGCGAGCAGCGCGCCCTCACCGGCATATTCCAGCGCCTCGATCACCAATTGGTACTTGCTGCGATCGGCATAGGTGTCGATCCGGCCGGTGGCGACGATCTCGATGCCATTCTCCGGCGTGATCGCGAGATTGCGCACGGTCATCTTCCAGACCACCGCCTCCAGCTTCGCCTCGCTATCCTTGATGGAGAGGTAGATATGGCCCGAGGGGTAGCGCTTGCATTCGGTGATCTCGCCGCGCACCCGCACCCGGCCGAAATTCTCCCGCAGCACGCCTTTGATGGCGCCTGCCAGGTCGCCAACGCTGTATTCGGGCACATTGCTCAGACTATCCATCACCGCACCCTATGCTAATCCAGCGCCGGTTGCATCGGGGTGTCGGCATATGCGGGTTTTGGTGGTGGGCGGCGGCGGGCGGGAACACGCGCTGTGCTGGAAGATCGCGCAATCGCCCCTGCTCACCCGGCTGTGGTGCGCGCCGGGCAATGCCGGCATTGCCGCCATCGCCGAATGCGTGGGCATTGGCGCTGAGGATATTCCTGCCATCATCGCCTTCGTGCGGGAGAATGCGGTGGATCTGGTGGTGGCCGGGCCCGAGGCGCCCCTGACCCTGGGCCTCGCCGACCAATGCCGCGCCGCCGGCATCGCCTGTTTCGGCCCCTCCGCCGCAGCCGCCCGGCTGGAGGGCAGCAAAACCTTCACCAAGGAAGTCGCCACCGCAGCCCATGTCCCCACCGCCGATTGGGCGCGCTTTGAGGACCCCGAGGCCGCCCGCGCCTATATCCGCGCCCAGGGCGCGCCCATCGTGGTGAAGGCAGATGGCCTCGCGGCCGGCAAGGGCGTCGTCGTGGCCACCACCCTGGCCGAGGCCGAGGCGGCCGTCACGGAAATCATGGAGGCGCGCATCCATGGCGCCGCCGGCGCCGCTGTGGTGATCGAGGAATGCATGCTGGGCGAGGAGGTGAGCGTCTTCGCCCTCTGCGCCGGTACCGAGGCGATGTTCCTGGGCGCGGCGCAGGACCATAAGCGCGCCTTTGATGGCGATGAGGGCCCCAATACCGGCGGCATGGGCGCCTATTCCCCCGCCCCCGCCTTCACCCCCGCCATCGAGGCTGAGGTCATGGCGCGCATCATCCGCCCCAGCCTGGCCGAAATGGCCGCGCGCGGTACGCCCTTCACCGGCGTGCTCTTCGCCGGGCTGATGCTGACCGCCACCGGCCCCCGGCTGATCGAATACAATGTCCGCTTCGGCGACCCGGAATGCCAGGTGCTGATGCTGCGCCTGGAATCCGACCTGCTGCCCTTCCTGCGCGACGCCGCTGCCGGGCACCTGCCCGCAGAGCCGCCGCGCTGGCGCGATGCCCCGGCCCTGGTCGTGGTGATGGCAAACCAGGGCTATCCCGGGCCGGTGGTGAATGGCTCGGCCATTGCCGGGCTGGAGGCGGCCGCCGCAGTGCCCGGCGTGGCCATCTTCCATGCCGGCACCCGTGGCGCGCCCGGCGCCATCACCGCCCAAGGCGGGCGCGTGCTGGGCGTGGCGGCCATGGCGGCCGATCTGGCGGCGGCGCGCGATGCGGCCTATGCCGCGATTGCGCTGATCGACTGGCCGCAAGGCCAATTCCGCCGCGACATCGGCTGGCGGGCGCTCTGACAAGACGGCATCCCAGGAGAAAACAGCATGAAACGCCGCGCCACCCTCGCCTTGCTGGCCCTGCCCGCCCTGGCCCGCGCCCAACTCACCCGCCCGGTGCGCCTGGTGGTACCCTTCCCGCCCGGCGGCTCGAATGATGTTATCGCCCGGCCGCTGGCGGAAAAACTCGCCGCCCGCCTCGGCCAGCCTGTGGTGGTGGAGAACCGCCCCGGCGCTGGCGGCTCCATCGGCGCTGGCCAGGTGGCGCAATCAGCGCCCGATGGCACCACGCTGATGGTCACCTCCTCCAGCTTCGCCGCCTCCGCCGTGGTGCAGCGCACGCCCTATGACGCGCAAACCAGCTTTGAGGCGGTGGCGCTGCTCGCCCGCTCGCCCTTTCTGGTGCTGACCACGCTGGATTTCCCAGCGCGCGACATCGCCTCGCTGCTGGCCATCGCCCGCGCCCGGCCGGGGAGCATTGATTTCGGCAGTTCCGGCCCGGGCGGGATCAACCATTTCGTCACCGAATATTTCGCGCTGCAGGCGGGGCTGCGGCTGAACCACGTGCCCTATCGCGGCATGCCGCCCGCAGTGACTGACCTCGTGGCCGGCCATATCCAATTGCTCATCACCACCATGGCCAGCGCCAGTGGTCCGATCCGCGATGGCCGGGTGCGGCTTTTGGCCTATACCGCCCCGGGTGCGCCGGCTTCCAACCCCGCCGCCCCGATCGTGCGCGCCACCGGGCTTGATTACGAGGCCAGCATCTGGTGGGGCCTGCTCGCACCGCGCGGCCTGCCGCCGGCCATCTCCGCCCTGCTGCAAGCCGCCATCCGTGACGCGCTATCAGAGCCCGATATCGCCCGGGTCTATGAGGCCGAGGGCGCCCGCCCCAGCTTTGCCAGCGGCGCCGAATTCCAGGCCGAATTGGCCCGTGACATCGCACGCTTTCGCGATGTCGCCACCCGCGCCAATATCCGCGCAGAATGAGCAACCTCCCCCGCCACGAATACGACCCCACCGCCACCGGTGCCCTGGCCGATGTGCGGGTGGTCGACCTCTCCCGCCTCGTCGCCGGCAATGTGCTGACGAAGGTGCTGGCCGATCACGGCGCCGAGGTCATCAAAATCGAACCGCTGGAGGGCGATACCCTGCGCGCCTGGAAGGTGGGCGGCGTGGAGACGAGTTGGAAGACGATCTGCCGCAACAAATTCTCCGTGGCGCTGAACCTGCGCAACCCCACCGCCATCGAGGCGGTGCTGGCGCTGTGCGAAACCGCCGCCATCTTCGTGGAAAGCTTCCGCCCCGGCGTGCTGGAGGCGATGGGGCTCTCCCCCGAGACCCTGCTGGCCCGCAACCCGGCGCTGGTGATCGTGCGCATTTCCGGCTGGGGCCAGACCGGCCCCTTCGCCCATAAACCCGGCTTCGGCACGCTGGTGGAGGGCTATTCCGGCTTCGCCGCGGTGAATGGCTTTGCCGATCGTGAGCCGGTGCTGCCGCCGATGTTCATGGGCGATGCCTATGCCGGGTTGCATGGCGCGGGCAGCACCATGATCGCACTGCGCCACGCCGAGAAAACCGGCCGCGGCCAGGTCATCGACCTCAGCCTCTTCGAGCCTATTTTCAATGTGCTGGAGCCGCAAATGGCCAATTGGCGCATCACCGGCACCCTCAAGCCACGCACCGGCTCACGCTCCACCAACACCTCGCCGCGCAATGCCTATCGCACCGCCGATGGCGGCTGGGTCTGCCTCTCCGCCTCCACCCATGGCATGACGGAAAAGCTGTTCCGCAGCATTGGCCGTGAGGATCTGATCACCGACCCACGCTTCGCCCGCAACCCGGACCGGGTGCGCAATGGCGTCGAATTGGACGAGATCATCGCCGGCTATGTCGGCGCGCGCAGCATGGCGGAAAACCTGGCGCATTTTGATGCCACGGGCGTGACAATCGGCCCGATCCAGGACGCGCAATCGCTCGAGGCCGATCATTACGTGGCCGCGCGCGAGGCCTTGATCGAAGTGCCCGATGCCGACATGCCCGGTGGCTGGCTGCCCATGGGCGGCCATGTGCCAAGATTGTCGGAAACGCCAACCATCCTGGCCCGCCCAGCACCGAGGCTGGGCGAGCATAATGAGGCCATTCTGGGCGCAGAGACCTGCACGCGGTTGCGGCAGGCCGGCGCGATGGCCGTCTGACTTAGGCGGTCTTTTCAGCGGCCGGTTCGGCAGCGGGGGTTTGGGCTTCCGCCGCGTCTTCGCCCGCGGCGTGGTTTTCCTTGCTCTCCACCTCAGCGGCCTCGGCGGCAGGCTCGGCAGCGAGGATTTGGGCTTCCGCGGCTTCTTCGCCCTCGTCTTCGCCCTCGTCTTCGTCGCCGTCCTCGTCATCCTCATCATCGATCTCGAGGGTGAACATGTCGTCGCGCACGGCGGCAAGGCATTCCCGGAAGGTGTTCAGCACCCATTCCCGGCCCGCGCCCTCTTCGCGGCCTTCGCCCTTCGCAATCATATGCAGCAAGGCGAATGCCACCGCCGCGTCGCTATCGCCTTCAATCTCAATGTTCATCGGGCCCATCCCTGTCCAGGTTGCGTGAGGCGGCATTCTCGCGCGCCGCTGTTGCAGAACGATGGGCAGGGCCGTGACGTTTCAACTCACATTGTCGCGCCCAGCACCCAGGGGGCGAATTCCGCATCGCCAAAGCCCAGCGCCTCGCTTTTCGTCGGCGCCCCGCTCGCCGTGGCCAGCATGTGGCGGAAAATCCGCTCGCCGCATTCGGCCACGCTCTCCGCCCCCTCCAGCACCGTGCCGCAATTGATGTCCATATCCTCCTCCATATGGCGGAAGATGGTCGAATTCGTCGCCAGCTTCAGCGAAGGCGCCGGCTTGCAGCCAAAGACGCTGCCGCGGCCGGTGGTGAAGCACATCAGGTTCGCACCCCCCGCCACCTGGCCGGTCGCCCCCACCGGGTCATAGCCCGGCGTGTCCATGAAGACGAAGCCCTTCGCCGTCACCGGCTCGGCATATCCCACCACATCGACGAGGTTGGTCGTGCCCGCCTTCGCCATGGCGCCCAGGGATTTTTCCAGGATGGTGGTCAGCCCGCCGGCCTTATTGCCGGGCGAGGGGTTGGCGTTCATCTCCGCCCCCTCGCGCGCGGTGTAATCCTCCCACCACTTCATTACCCCCACCAGCTTCTCGCCCACCTCGCGTGAGACGGCGCGCCGCGTCAACAAATGTTCGGCACCATAGGTTTCCGGGCTTTCCGAGAGAATCACCGTGCCGCCCTGCGCCACCACCAGGTCACTGGCCGCACCCAGCGCGGTATTGGCCGAAATGCCGGAATACCCGTCCGAGCCGCCGCATTGCAGCGCCACGCAGAGTTCGCTGGCCGGCACCGCCACCCGGGTCACCGCATTGGCCTCGGCCAGCACCTCCCGCACGAAGCCGATACCGGCCTCCACCGTCTTGCGGGTGCCGCCGGCCTCCTGAATGGTCAGCGTGCGCAGGCGGCCGGCCAGGCGCTGCTCCTCCAGCATGCCGCCCAATTGGTTCACCTCGCAGCCCAGGCCAATGGCGATGACATGGGAAAAATTCGGGTGCCGCGCAAAGCCAGCCAGCACCCGGCGGAGAACCCGCAGCGGCTCCTTCTCGGTCATGCCGCAGCCGGTCTTGTGGGTGAGTGCCACCACGCCATCGACCTGGGCGTAATCGGCCAGCGGGTCATGCCCGTCGCCGAAGGGGTTTTTGGTGAAGGCGCGGGCGATCAGGTCCGCCACATGAGCGGAGCAATTCACGCTGGTGATGATGCCAATGTGATTGCGCGTGGCCACCCTTCCATCGGCGCGGCGGATGCCCTGAAACACCTCCGGCACCTCGGCCAGCACCGTCGCCCTGGCATCCACCCCCCAGGCGTAATCGCGGGCGAAATCGCCCATCGCCATATTGTGGGTATGCACCCATTCCCCCGGCGCGATGGGCTGGGTGGCGAAGCCGATGATCTGGCCATAGCGGCGCACCGCCTCGCCCGGGGCATGGCCCATCACCGCCACCTTGTGCCCGGCCGGCACCCGCCCACGGGCCACGATATTGGGCCCAACCGGCGTGCCTGGCGGCAGGGCTGCGCGGGCAATGACCACGCCATCCTGCTCATGCAGCCGGATGACGGGCGGGGCGGTGATGCTGTCCATGATGG
The DNA here is from genome assembly GCA_945901085.1 of Rhodovarius crocodyli. Lineage (GTDB taxonomy): Bacteria > Pseudomonadota > Alphaproteobacteria > Acetobacterales > Acetobacteraceae > Rhodovarius > Rhodovarius crocodyli_A. The sequence goes on from CAMDJV010000026.1 coordinate 37,934, forward strand.
TTCCTCCTGTTCGCGCAGCGTAACCCGCGATTGCGGGGCTGTCTCTCGGGCGGGCCTCGACATTCGCCGCTGGAGCATGATGATGGCCCCCTCCGCCACACCCAAATCTGGGGGTATTTCGCCTGTTCACCGCCATTCGCCGCAGCGCGGCACAGCTTGATGTCACCACGACGCCGGGCGGGTGGGCGCGATGAGCGGCCCCCAGGAAGAGGTTGCGCGCATCGCGGCCCATCCGCGCTTCGCCACCGCCCGCGCCACCATGCGCGCCGAGCATGGCCGCACCGTCGAGGATATCATCCGCCTGACCGAAATCCCCGCACCGCCCTTCGCCGAGGAGGCGCGGGCCGCGGCCTATCTCGCCATGCTGCACGCGCATGGGCTGGAGGAGGTGGAGCAGGATGAGGTGGGCAATGTGATGGGCCGCCGGCGCGGCTTCGGCAATGGCGAGACCCTGGTGGTCGCCGCCCATCTCGACACCGTCTTCCCCGCCGGCACCGATGTGACGGTGCGCCGCGAGGGCACCAGGCTCTTCGCCCCCGGCGTGGGCGATGACACCCGCAGCCTGGCGGTCAACCTGGCATTTCTGCGGGCGATGGATGCGGCCGGCATTCGCACCCGGGCCGATATTCTCTTCGTGGGCGATGTGGGCGAGGAGGGGCTGGGCGATTTGCGCGGCGTGCGCCACCTCTTCACCCAGGGCCGCCACGCCGGAAAGATCGACGGGTTCTTGACCGTGGACAGCCCGGAGGTGGAGCGCATCGTCACCGGTGGCGTGGGCTCCAAGCGGTTTCGCGTCCTCTTCCGGGGCCCAGGCGGGCATAGCTTTGGCGCCTTCGGGCTGGTCAATCCGATGTATGCCATGGCGCTGGCGGCCACGGGCATTGGCCACATCACGGTGCCACGCCAGCCGGTGACGACGCATTGCGTCTCCATCGTCTCCGGCGGCACCTCGGTGAATGCGATTCCCAATGAGGTGCGGATGGAGGTCGATCTGCGCTCCCGCTCGGCCGAGGAACTGGCGCGGCTGGAGCGTGAATTCCACCGCATCGTCACCGAGGCGGTGGCCGAGGAAAACGCGGTGCGCGATGGGCGGGACGGCCCGGTGACGGCGCAGATCATCGCCATTGGTGACCGCCCGGCGGGCGAGACGGATGCGGCCTCGCCCATGGTGCAGGCCGCCACCGCCGCCGTCGCCCATCACGGCTACAAGGTAAGCTATGAGGATAGCAGCACCGACGCCAATATCCCCATGAGCCTGGGCATTCCAGCGCTGCGCATTGGCAGCGGTGGGCGCGGCGGGCGGGCGCATAGCCTCGATGAATGGATCGATGTGGAGGAGGAGGAGAGCCTGCGCGGCATGGCCGCCAGCCTGCTCACCATTCTGGCCGTAGCGGGGGTGGAGCTGGACTGAGAGGGCCGCTTGCGCTGGATCAAAGCCGCTTGCATCCCGCCCCGCTAGCCTCCCGCAAAGCCGCCGAGGGGAGGACGCCATGCCCAACCGCCATCTGGTCGATCTGGTGCGCGACCAACACCCCTTGACCATGCCGCCCGATGGCAGCGTGGCAGAGGCCTGTGCTGCCATGCATCGCCGCCGGGTGGGTGCCATGCTGGTGGTGGATGAGGCACATCACCTGCTGGGCATCTTCACCGGGCGCGATGCGCTGCGCTGCCTGGCCGAGCACGCCAATCCCGGCAGCATGCCGCTGCGCGCGGTGATGACGGCCAATCCCTGCACCATGGAGACCTCCAGCAACGCCATGGATGCGCTGCGGCTGCTCAATGATGCCGGCATCCGGCACCTGCCCATCGTCGATCACGGCAAGCTGATGGGCATCGTGTCACGCTATGATTTCCGCCAGATGGAGCATCGGCGGCTGGATGAGGAAAGCGGCTTCTTCGAATCGCTGCGATAGCCACGCCCCCAGCCGGGGCGCCTGGCTGGACAATGCCGCCATCCTGCCCGACGCTTTGCCCATGAGCATGACCGAGGCCACCAACCCACCCGATGAGGTGATCGCCGCATTGCTGCGCCGGCGGCCGCGCGTGGCGCTGGTCGGCGCATCGGACAAGCCCAATCGGCCGAGCTTTGGCGTGATGCGCTTTCTGCTGGAACACGGCTTTGACGTGGTGCCGGTCAATCCACTGCTGGCCGGGGGCGTGATTCAGGGCCAGATGGTGGTGGCGGGCCTCGCCGAGGCCGGGGCGCTCGACATGGTCGATGTCTTCCGACGCAGCGAGGATACCGGCCCTGTGGTCGAGGAGGCGTGGCAGCTGGGCGCGCAGGCGGTGTGGCTGCAGCTTGGCGTCGTCAATGCGGCCGCCGCCATAGCCGCCCGGGCAGCCGGTGCGCTGATGATTCAGGACCGCTGCCCCGCCATCGAATGGCCACGCCTGGGCTTGTCCGATAGCCCCTGAACCGCCGCGGCGGGGCTGTTCAGCGCGATTGCGTGGCCTCGCCATCGGCCGAGCGACGGGAGGCTGCCGGGCGTGGGCGCATCGCCGCAGCCGCCTCGGGCGCCTCCTCGGTGGAAGCGGCCGGGCTCTGGGGGGGCATGGCCTCCGCGGGCGGCTGAGCCTGCATCGCGCGGGCCATCACATCGCTGAACTGGCGGGCGGTTTCGCTGATGAAGGCCATCTGCTGGGCGAAGAGATCCTGCAGCGATTCGCATTGCGCCAGGGCCTGCAAATGCTGGGCATGGGCCTGCAACCGCTGGCCGGTGAAGCGCAGGGAATGTGAGGACAGGGCCTGGGCCATAGTCGCGATCATCAAGGGCGAGGTCGCGAAAACCGTCACGCTGGATTGCGGCTGGGCGGGCTGGTTCGGGGGGGCCATGATTTTAACTCCAACAGAAAAACCCATGCTACGCCCGCTGCCCATCGCATTCGCATCACATCCACGCGTGGCGGCCGCCGCGCCGCACCATGTGAAGTGCCCCAGCCGGCGAATATGACAAACTGCATCCCCGCTTGAATCCCGCAGTGAGATGCGCCACATGGTCCGATGAACGGGATTTAACATTTCCCGGTTTCGCAACCGCCAGAGGAACACCCAGGTCCCATGACCGACGACGAGCGCCGCATCATCTCCGAATACGTCCAGCGCGTGGCCGGCGCCGCGCAGCCGGCAGCCGCCAGCGCCTCCCCCTGGGGCGGGCGGGCGCCCTCCGTGGCCCCCACGCCGCAATTGCCGCCGGTGGATCGCGAGGCCGATGCCATGATCGCCCAGCTCTTCCAGCAATATCCCGAGGCGCGCTACCGCATCACCCAGACCGCCTTTGTGCAGGAGCACGCGCTGGTTCAGGCGCAGAACCGCATCCAGGAGCTGGAATGGGAGGTGGAGAATGCCAGCCGCCAGGCCCAGGCCGCCAATTCCCGCGGCTTTCTGGGCTTTGGTGGCAGCCGCCCCGCGGCGATGCCACCGCGGCCCATGCCGCAATATCCGCCCGGCTATAATGCCCAGGCGCTGCAGGGCCGCCAGGGCCCGGGCTTCCTCGGCACCGCCATGATGACCGCGGCGGGCGTCGCCGGCGGCATGGTGCTGGGCAATATGCTGATGAATGCCTTCTCGGGCGGCGGCGCAGCGCAAGCGGCTTCTGCCGCAGCGGCCACCGGCGCTGGCGCCTTCGGGCAGGAGGCGGTGCCAACCGCCTCGGCCTGGACCGACCCTGGCGCGGCCTCGGGCTGGGGCAGCCCGGCCAGCGATGCCGGCGGCAGCTCCCAGCAGGATGCCGCAGGCGCCTATGATAATGGCGGCAATGATGCCTCGGGCGGCAATGATGACGCATCGGGCGGCTACGACGAGGAAAACTGAGCCACCCCACAGGGTGGATTCAGCGCCGCGAGGGGGCAACCTCTCGCGGCTTTTTTATGCCCCGAGCAGCCGGTAAAGCCGGGCGATGGGCGGCCAAATCTCGGTCATCCTCGCCCGCTCGGCCCAGAGAAAATAAACGCCCCAGGCGACCAGGCAGAGCGAGGCAAGCCAGGCCAGGCGCAGCAAAAGCGGGCCGTGCAGGCTCTCGGGTTCGGCTGGCGGTGGCGGTGGCGGTTCAACCAGGCGCGATGGCGGCGGCAGGGCGATGGGCTGACGAGGGGGCGGGAGTGTTGGCTCGGGCTGGGCTGCGGGCAGTTCTGGCTTCGGCAGCGCCGCCCCGGGGGGCAGCGGGCGGGCGAACCATTCATGCGCGCAACGGGCGCAATGCATCATCCGCCCCTCACCGATCATGCTGTCGGGCACGCTGTAGATCGCTGCACAGGCGGGACAGGCGAGTTGCATCAGGCCTCGGGATGAATTTGAGGCTGTTTGCCTGAAAGCCAGGGCAATGCGCAACCATTGCCGACAGCCGGCTTGGCGAAGCGCCGCCAGCACTGGCACAAGGCTGCATGGTCAGGCTGGACAACATCACCCTGCGCTACCGCCCAAATGCCACCCCGGCGCTCAATGGGGTGGATTGCCACCTCGCCGCCGGCAGCTTCAGTTGGCTGATGGGGCCATCGGGCGCCGGAAAATCCTCCTTCCTCAAGCTGTTGCACCTGGCCGTGCGGCCCAGCGCCGGGCAACTCCATGTGATGGGCCGCGCCATCCACACCGCGCGGCGGCAGGAATTGCCAGGGCTGCGCCGGCGCATTGGCGTGGTGTTCCAGGATTTCCGCCTGCTGCCGCATCTCGATGTGCTGGAAAATGTCGCCCTGCCGCTGCGCATCGCCGGCCGGGGCGAGCGGCAATTGCTGGCCGACGCCACCGAAATGCTGCGCTGGGTCGGCCTGGGTGAACGGCTGAAGGCCCGGCCCGAGGAATTATCCGGCGGCGAGCAGCAACGCGTCGCCCTGGCCCGCGCCGTGGTCGCCCGCCCCGCCCTGCTGCTGGCCGATGAGCCGACCAGCAACCTCGATGAGGCACAATCCCGCCGCGTGGTGGCGCTGCTGCAGCAAATGCACCGGCTGGGCAGCACCGTGGTGGTGGCCACCCATAATCAATGGCTGGCGGAGGAAAACCCCGCCGCCATGCTGCGGCTGGAAGCGGGGAGGCTGGTCGAGCATGGCTGAACGCACACCGCGCACCCGTGGCCGCGACCCGCTCGGCCTCAAGCGCGCCATGGCGGACCGTCTGCTGCCCGGGCTGGTGGCGGCCATGGCGCTGCTGGCAGCACTGGCTCTGGCCGGCGCCAATGCCGCCGCCACCATGGCCAGCCGCTGGGAGGGCGGTGCCGCCGCCGCCATGATGGTGCAATTGCCCCGCAGCATTGCCGTGGCACCGGCCGCCTCCCGCCTGGCCGCCCTGCCCGGCGTGGCCGAGGCCATCCCGCTGGACCATGACCGCCTGGCCGCCCTGCTACGCCCCTGGCTGGGCGATGCCTCCGGCCTGCCGCTACCGGGGATGATTGAACTGCGCCTGACCAGCCTCGGCCCCGCCTCCCTCGCCCTGCCGGCGGCGATTGAGGCCACCATCCCCGGCGCGCAGGTGGAGGCGCATGGCGTCTGGGTCGCGCGGCTCTCGGCGCTGGCGCGCAGCCTGCAGGCCCTGGCCTGGCTGGTGCTGGCGCTAGTGGCCGGTGTGGCAGCGGCGATGGTGGCGGTGGCCACACGAGCCGGCATCGCCGCCCGGCGCGCCACCATCCTCATCCTGCATGACATGGGGGCGACGGATGGCACCATCGCGCGGCGATTCGCCGGGCGCATCGCCTGGCTGGCCGGGCTGGGGGCAGTGCTGGGTGCCGCCGCCGCCGCGCCCCTGCTATGGCTGCTGGGTGGGCTGGCGGCGCCGCTGCTCGGCGATACGCTCACAATGCCCTGGGCGGCCCTCGCCGCCCTCCCCCCGGCGGCGGCGGCCATTGCCTGGGCCACCGCCCATGCCGCCGTGCGGCTCTGGTTAAGGTCCTTGCCATGATGATTGTCTGGTTGCGTTCACTGCTGTTCAACCTAGGTTTTTATGGCTTCACCACGGTGACGGTGCTGACCTCCCTGCCCTTGCTGGCACTGCCACGCGGGGTGCTGCTCTGGGTGCTGCGCAGCTATACCTGGATCGTCGAGGCCATGCTGCGCGTGTTCTGCAACATTCGGGTGCAGGTCGAGGGGGCCGAGCATATCCCACCGGGTGCCGTGCTGATCGTCAGCAAACACGGTTCGGCCTTTGACACGGTGTTCTGGCTCAACCGCCTGCCGGACCCCTGCTACATCATGAAGATCGAGCTGATGCGCATCCCCGTCTGGGGCTGGATGGCGCGCAAATGCGAAATGGTGGGGGTGGACCGCGCCGGTGGCGGGGCGGCGCTGAAGAAAATGGTCCGCGAATGCCAGGCCGCCGCCACGGCCGGCCGGCAGATCGTGATCTACCCCGAGGGCACCCGCGCCGCCGCCGGCGCCACTGAGCCCTATCAGCCCGGCGTGGCCGCCATTGCCGGCGTGACGAAACTGCCGGTGGTGCCGGTGGCGACCAATTCAGCCCTGTTCTGGGGGCGCAATTCATTCCTGAAATTCCCCGGCACGATCCGGGTGAAGATTCTGCCGCCGCTGGAGCCAGGACTCAGCCGGGCGGCGCTGATGACGCGCCTTGAAGAGGTGATTGAGGGCGAGACGCGGGCAATGCTCTGAGGGGCTACTGAAAAATGGATCGCAGGGGGGGGTGACAAGATCGAGGGGCTTTGCCCCTCGAGCACCCCAGCAGGAAACTGAGTTTCCTGCACCTTCGTTAGATTTTTGATTTAATTATTTAAAATTCCAGGAAAATCGTCGACATATATGTCGGCCCTGGTGGGAGGGCGCTAAAGGGCAAAGCCCTTTCGCTCTTTCCTCCCCCATCAGCGTTCTTCAGCGCATGGCGGCGATGGCAGCTTCCAACTGCGCCAATTCCATCGCGCCGGGGATGATGCTGTCGCCAATCACCAGCGCCGGCGTGCCCTGGATATCGAGCGCGCGGGCAAGGCCGAGATTGGCCTCAAGCCGGCGCGCAATGGCCGGGTCGTCCATCTCGCGGCGCAGCCGCGGCCATTCCAGGCCAAGCCGCTCGGCCTCGCGCCGCAGCACGGCCTCGCTCACCTCCTCGCGCAGGCGCATCAGCGCGTCATGCAATTGCAGATATTTGCCCTGGCGCTGGGCGGCCAATAGGGCCCGGCTGGCCAGCACGCTATTGGGGCCCAGAATGGGCATATCCTTCAGCACCAGCCGGACATCGCGGTTGCGCCGGAGCATCTCCTCCAGCGTCTGGTGCATCGCCCGGCAATAGCCGCAGCGGGCATCGAAGAATTCCACAATGGTGATGGCGCCGGCGGCATTGCCGCGCACCGGGTCGGCCGCATCGCGCAGCAGCGCATCGGCCTGGGCGCGGATGGCCCGGCGCTGGGTCTCGGCGGCCGCTGCCTGGTCGGCGCTGTCCATCGCCGCGAGGGCATCGCGCAGGATTGAGGGATCCTCCGCCAGGGCGCGGCGGAGCAGGGCCAGAACCTCCGCCCGCTGCGCCTCGGTCAGGCCCTGGGCTGCGGCCGGCAGGGCAAGGGAGAGGCCCAACAGGGCGCGGCGGGTGGGTACCATGATCTGCTCCATGTCGCTTGTTATCATGGCATGAATCGCGTCCCGGCACATGGGGTTGTTGCGAGGGTGGGCGAAGGCGTCTATCCGGCGATGTCCTGACTGTGCTGGGAAGCCGCAATCACCATGAAGATTTCGCCCAAACCTCTGCTGCTGCTGGCCGCGACCCTGGGGCTTGCGGCTTGCGAATCCACCCGCGAGGGCCTGTTCGGCCCCTCGGCGCCGCCGGCTGGTTCGCAGGGTTTCGTGCGCGGCTTTCTCGGCGGCGTCGCCTCCGAGGAGCCGAGTGCGAGCGCGGTGGCCCGGGCGGTGCTCAGCGCCGGCGGCACGGCGGGCGATGCAGCGGCGGCTGCGGGCTTCATGCTCGCCGTCACCCTGCCATCGCGCGCGGGGCTGGGCGGTGGCGGCGCCTGCGTGGTCTATCACCCCCGGCGCGACGCGCCCGAGGCGCTGATCTTCATGCCAGGCGCGCGCCAGGGCGGCACCGCAACGGCCGACCGTCCGGCCGCGGTGCCGATGATGGCGCGCGGGCTTTTCGCGCTCACCACCCGCATGCAGGGCGCCCGCCCCTTCGAGGAGCTGATTGCACCGGCCGAGCAGATGGCGCGCTTCGGCGCCCCCGCCTCCCGCGCGCTGGTGGCGGATCTGGCCGTGGTGGGCGGCGCTTTGCTGGCCGACCCCAATGCCCGCGCCGTCTTCACCCGGCCCGATGGCACGGCGCTGCGGGTGGGTGACACCTTCACCAATACCCCCCTGGGCGGCACGCTGACCGCGCTGCGCACCCAAGGGGTGGGCGATATGCATCAGGGCGGCTTCGCTCGGCGCTTGACCGAGCTGGTGCCTGCGGCCGGCGGCGGCGATATGACGCTGGGAGAGCTGCGCGCCGCCCTGCCGGCCTTGGGCCCGGCCCTGGTGCGTGAGGCGGGTGGCGGGGACCGCATCGGCTTCCTGCCGTTGGATGGCGGGCTGGCGGCAGCGGCGGGCTATGCCGCGCTGGCCTCTGGCCAGAGCGCCGAGCAGGCCCAGGCCCGCGCCCTGGCCGTGGCCGCCGCTTCGCGCAGCGGCCAGGGCAGCAATGCCGAGGCGCTGCTGGCCCAGGCCGATCTGCCGCCGGGCAGCTTCCCCGCGCTGCCGGCCAGCACGGCGCTGACGGTGTTTGACCGCCAGGGCGGCGCAGTGGCCTGCATTTTCAGCATGAACAACCTCTTTGGCACCGGGCGCATGGCGCCGGGCACCGGCATGCTGCTGGCCGCAGCCCCCGGCCTGGGCGCGGTGCAGCCGCCCCTGGCCGCGGCCGCGATCGGCTGGAACCCCACGCTGCGCGCCTTCCGCATGGCCGTGGCGGCTTCTGGCCAGCAGGCAACGCCCATGGCGGTGGCCGGGCCGCTCGCGGCGCAGATGCGGCGGCGGCTGGAGCCGATTTATGCGGTGGTGGATAATTCACCCGAGCCGGGGCGGACGCAGCTGGGCGCCTGCCCGGGCTATTTGCCCGGCCGGCCGCAGGAATGCCAGGCGGTGAGCGACCCGCGCGGCCTGGGCGTGGCGCTGGGCGCCGTCGATTGATCAAGGTGGGCCGCGGCGCGATGGCGCCGCCTTTTCTGGTGATGGACGTGATCACCGCCGCCAATGCGCGCGCCGCGGCGCTGCCACCCGACGCGCCCGCCATCCTGCGCATGGAGGTGGGCCAGCCGGCCACTGGCGCGCCGGCCGGGGCGGTGGCGGCGGCGATGGCCGCACTCGGGGCGCGCGCGCCCATGGGCTATACCGAGGCCTTCGGCCTGCCCTCGTTGCGCGCGCGCATCGCCCGGCATTATGCGCAGCGCTATAGCCTCACGGTGGATCCGGCGCGCATCGCCGTGACGGTGGGTGCCTCCGGCGCCTTCCCACTCGCCTTCCTGGCGGCGTTTGATCGGGGCGACAGGGTGGCAATGGCAGCACCCTTCTACCCACCCTATGCCAATATCCTCACCGCGCTGGGCATGCAGCCGGTGCTGCTGGAATGCGGGCCCGAAAGCCGCTTCCAACCCACCATCGCGATGCTGGAGGCGCTGGACCCGCTGCCCGATGGCCTGGTGGTGGCCAGCCCCTGCAACCCGGCCGGCACCATGCTCACGCCGGAGGAATTGGCGGCGATTGCCCGCTGGTGCCATGCCAAAGGGGTGCGGCTGATCTCGGATGAGATCTATCACGGGCTGAGCTGGGGCACGGTGGCAGAAAGCTCGGCCGCCGCCTTCTCACCCAGCGCCGTGGTGGTGAACAGCTTCTCCAAATACTGGTCCATGACCGGCTGGCGGGTGGGCTGGCTGCTGCTGCCGGAGGATCTTGTCCGGCCGGTGGAATGCCTGGCGCAGAACATGTTCATCTCGGCGCCGCATATCGCGCAGTTGGTGGCCGAGGCAGCGATGGACTGCACCATCGAGCTGGAGGCCAACAAGGCGCGCTACGCGGCCAGCCGCGCCGCCTTGCTGGAGGGGCTGCCACGCGCCGGCTTCACCGATATCGCGGCCGCCGATGGTGCCTTCTACCTGTGGTGCGAGATCAGCCGGCTGAGCAATGACAGCCTGGCCTTCGCCGCCACGATGCTGGATGCGGCGGGCATTGCCGCAACCCCCGGGGTGGATTTCGACCCTGCACGGGGTGGGCGATACCTGCGCTTCAGCTATTGCGGCGCCCCGGAGGATGTGGCGGCGGCGCCCGCCCGCCTGCAGGCCTGGCTGGGGCGCTGAGCCTCATAACATCGGGCTTGGCGGCGCGTGGCGGGCTGCGGCGGCGGGTGCGAGCGCCGGGCCGCGCTGCATCTGCTGGTCACGCACGATATAGCCGCGGCCCCAGACGGTGCCGATGAGATTATCCGCCCCCGCGCTGCCCAGCTTCTTCCGCAGCTTGCAGATGAAGACGTCGATAATCTTGGAATCCGGCTCATCAATGCCGCCATAAAGATGGTCGAGGAAATTTTCCTTGCTGAGCACGGCGCCACGGCGCAGCACCAGCAATTCGAGGATGGCGTATTCCTTGCTGGTGAGCGGCACCGGCAGGCCATCAACCGAAACCTCACGCGCCGAGAGATCCATAGTGATGCCACCGACTTCGAGCCGGGAATGCGAGAAACCCTTGCTGCGCCGGATGATGGCCTGCAGCCGGGCCACCAGCTCCTGCTGGTCAAAAGGCTTGGCTAGGTAGTCATCGGCGCCGGCCTGTAGGCCCTTGATTTTCTGCTCGGCGCGGGACTGGGCGGAGAGCATCAGGATGGGGGCGGTGTTTTTCATCGCCCGCAGCCGGCGCACCACATCGAAGCCTTCACCATCTGGCAACATCACATCCATGATAATGGCGTCGTAATCATAGAGCTTGGCGAGATCGATGGCCTCGGCGCCGGTTTCGGCGGTATCGGCCACCATCTGGGCCTGTTGCAGCACGAAGGTGATGCCGCGGGCATTGGTTCGATCATCTTCGGCGAGCAGAATGCGCATTGGGGGAACCTTTTGGTTGCTGATGACCACAGACTACTACCTATGCGTGTATTGTCCAGGGCATTTACACCTCAAAAATGTCTCATTAACAAGACAAGCGAGGTACTTATCCATTCATCGAGAATCACCCGCCAAAGAGAGCCTTTCCACCGTTTCGGCATAAAAAAAGCGGCTGGTTCGCACCAGCCGCTCCCTATGCCCGCGATCTTGGCCGCGCGGTCAGCTTTCCTCGTCGCGCTCGCCTTCAACTTCGATCTCAGCGTCGATCGCCTCATCCTCGTCATCGAGGTCATCGGCCTCCAGCGCCACCGCATCGGCATCGACATCCTCGATCTCGACATCATCGGTCTCGGCATCGCCACCGGCAGCGGCGCGCTTCTTCAGCTTCTCATCCACCACGGCGGGGCCGCGCTTGGGCCGGGGCTGCTCGGCCGGCTGCTCGGTGCCGCATTTCGGGCATACCGCAGGCTGCTTCGTCATGTCGTAGAATTTCGCCGCACAGGACACGCAGGTCCGTTTCAATCCAAGGTCGGGCTTCGCCATGCTCAATGCCTTATAGAAGGTGTGCTTCCCCGGGCCTGAAGGAAGCAATACCGTGTCCAGGGTGCGGCGCATTGCCATGCGACCAACCCCCTGTCAAACCACGCCCACCATGCATGACGTTTCCGCCGCCAGGCCGCTCCGCTCCGCCCCCCCCACGCAGCCCCTCTCCGGCCGGCTGCGGGTGGCGGGCGACAAGTCAATTTCCCACCGCGCGCTGATGTTCGGCGCCCTCGCCGTGGGCACCACCAGCATCGAAGGCCTGCTGGAGGGCGAGGATGTGCTGCGCACTGCGGCCGCCATGCGCCTGCTGGGCGCTACCGTGGATAGGCTGGGCGATGGCAGCTGGCGCGTCTCCGGCCGCGGCGTCGGCGGGCTGACCGAGCCGGCCGATGTGCTGGATATGGGCAATAGCGGCACCGCCGCGCGGCTGATCTGCGGCCTGCTCGCCGGCCACCCCATCTTCGCGGTGATGACGGGCGATGCCAGCCTCCGCCGCCGCCCGATGAAGCGGGTGACAGACCCCCTTTCGGCCACCGGAGCCCGCTTCTTCACCCGCGAGGGCGGCCGCCTGCCACTCGCCGTTCAGGGCGCGCGAGACGCCCTGCCGCTCGATTACCGCCTGCCAGTGGCCTCGGCCCAGGTGAAATCCGCCTGCCTGCTCGCCGGGCTCTGCGCCCGCGGCACCACCCGGGTGTTCGAGGATGAGGCCACGCGTGACCATTCCGAGAATATGCTGCGACATTTCGGTGCCACCGTGCATGTCGGCATTGAGGGACATGGCCGGGTGATCGAACTCATCGGCCAGCCCGAGCTGGTGGCCGCCCCCGTGGTGGTGCCGGGCGACCCCTCCTCCGCCGCCTTCCTCGCCGTGGCGGCGCTGCTGGTGCCGGGAAGCCATATCATCATCGAGAATGTTGGCCTCAACCCGTTGCGCGCCGGCATTTTCACCAGCCTCACCGATATGGGCGCCGATATCGCGCTGACCAATCAGCGCATCGAGGGCGGTGAGCCGGTGGGCGACCTCGTGGTCAAGGCCACCCAGCTGCAAGGTGCCGATATCCCCGCCAGCCGCGCGCCGAGCATGATCGACGAATACCCCATCCTCGCCGTCGCCGCCGCCGCCGCCCGCGGCACCACCCGCATGCGCGGCCTGGCCGAGCTGCGGGTGAAGGAGAGCGACCGCCTCGCTGGCACCGCCGCCATGCTGCGCGCCGCCGGCGCGTCTGTGGAGATCGAGGGTGATGACCTGCTGGTCCATGGCGGCACCGTGCCCGGCGGCGGCGTGGTCACCACCAATATGGACCACCGCATCGCCATGTCCGGCCTGGTGCTGGGCCTGTTGGCTGAGGCCGGCATGGCGGTTGATGATGCCGGCTTCATCGAGACCAGCTTCCCAGGCTTCGCCGCCCTGGTGAACCGCGTAGCGGGCTGCCAGGCGATCCTGCCGCTGGCATGATCATCGCCGTGGATGGGCCGGCCGCCGCCGGCAAGGGCACGCTGGCCCGCCGCCTCGCCGGCACCTTCGGGCTGCCCTATCTCGATACCGGGCTGCTCTACCGCGCCGTGGGCCGCCGCGTGCTGGATGCGGGCGCCGACCCCCGCGATGTGCCCGCCGCCCTCGCCGCCGCCCGCGCCCTGCAGCCGGCGGATTTCACCCGCGCCGATCTGCGCGGCCCGGTCGCCGATATGGCCGCCACCGCCGTCGCCGCCATTGGCGATGTGCGGGCGGAATTGCTCGAATTCCAGCGCCGCTTCGGCCGTGAGCATGGCGCCGTGCTCGATGGCCGCGATATCGGCACCGTCGTCTTCCCCGCCGCCGAGGCCAAGCTCTTCGTCACCGCCTCGGCCGAGGAGCGCGCCCGCCGCCGCCATGCCGAGTTGCTCGCCCGCGGCATCACCGCCGATTACGCCCAGGTCCTCTCCGAAGTGCGCGACCGTGACGCGCAGGATGAAAACCGCCCCGTCGCCCCGCTCCGCCCCGCCGCCGATGCCATGCTGCTCGACACAACCCATCTCGATGCCGACGCAGCCTTTACCGCCGCCATGGCCCTGCTGGCGGCCAAACTCTCTTCACACGGTGCCTGAACCACGCCCAATTGCGGCTTGAGACGCGGAAAACCCGACCAAAGCCGCTGTTTTCCCGCTTGACCCGCGCCAACAACCGGCAGATAGGCTCCCCTTAACGTCAGCGGCTGAAAGCCTCTGGCGCTTCGGGCGTCAACCCAAAGCGGATACCGGGCGAGCCGTCACGCGCCCGGAAACAGGGCGGAACTGGGCATGGCCCCAGCCTCCGCAAGTCGTCTCCGCCCCTGGGCGGCCGCGCAGAGCTTCGTGGGCGCAACCGCCCACACAGGACAGATCAACTTTATGGCACAAGCCAACACCCTCGGTGATACCGAGGATTTTGCCACCCTTCTCGATGAGATGATGGGTGCCGATACCGGCTTCGCCGGCTCCGTCGTAACCGGCCGCGTGATCCGCATCGATGATGATGTGGCCGTGGTCGATGTCGGGCTGAAGAGCGAAGGCCGCGTTCCCCTCAAGGAATTCGCCCCCCAGGGGATGAAGCCCGAAGTCAAGCCCGGCGACATGGTCGAGCTCTTCATCGAGCGCTACGAAGACCGTGACGGCGCCATCGTGCTCTCGCGCGAAAAGGCCCGCCGTGAGGAAGCCTGGACCCTGCTGGAAAAAGCCGCCGCCGCCCAGGTGCGCGTCAACGGCATCATCTTCGGCCGCGTCAAGGGTGGCTTCACCGTCGATCTCGGCGGCGCCGTGGCCTTCCTGCCCGGCTCCCAGGTCGATATCCGCCCCGTGCGCGACGTCGGCCCCCTGATGGGCATGAGCCAGCCCTTCCAGATCCTCAAGATGGACCGCGCCCGCGGCAACATCGTGGTCTCGCGCCGTGCCGTTCTGGAAGAGACCCGCGCCGAACAGCGCAGCGAACTCATCCAGGGCCTGAAGGAAGGCATGATCCTCGACGGCGTGGTGAAGAACATCACCGATTACGGCGCCTTCGTGGACCTCGGCGGCGTCGATGGCCTGCTGCACGTCACCGATATCGCCTGGCGCCGCATCAACCACCCCTCCGAAGCCCTCACCATCGGCATGCCGGTGAAGGTGCAGGTGGTGCGCTTCAACCAGGAAACCCAGCGCATCAGCCTGGGCATGAAGCAGTTGATGTCCGACCCCTGGGATGGTGTCGCCATCAAATACCCGGTCAGCGGCAAGTTCGCCGGCCGCGTCACCAACATCACCGATTACGGCGCCTTCGTGGAGCTGGAACCGGGGGTCGAGGGCCTCGTCCACGTCTCCGAAATGTCCTGGACGAAGAAGAACGTCCACCCGGGCAAGATCGTCGCCACCTCCGAACAGGTCGATGTGCTCATCCTCGACGTGGACGAGCCCAAGCGCCGCATCTCGCTCGGCCTCAAGCAGGCGCAGGGCAACCCCTGGGAAGTCTTCCAGGACGCCAACCCGCCCGGCTCGATCATCGAAGGCGAAATCCGCAACATCACTGAATTCGGGCTCTTCATCGGCATCGCAGCCGATGTGGATGGCATGGTCCACATGTCCGACATCAGCTGGGATGTGCAGGGCGAGCAGGCGATGGCCGCCTACCAGAAGGGCCAGATCGTCAAGGCCAAGGTGCTGGACGTCGACGTCGAGAAGGAACGCATCTCCCTCGGCATCAAGCAGCTCGAAGCCGACCCGGCCGCCGAAGTGCTGGACCGCATCCGCAAGGGCGATATCGTGAACTGCACCGTGACCAAGGTGGAAGCGAACGGCATCGAGGTGAAGGTGGAGGAAATCCTCACCGGCTTCATCCGCCGCGCCGAACTCGCGCGCGACCGCCAGGACCAGCGCCCGGAAAAATACGCGATCGGCGAGATTGTCGAGGCCAAGATCGTGGCCGTCGACCGCGCCGCACGCCGCCTCTCCTTGACCGTGAAGGGCAAGGAAGTGGAGGAAGAACGCGAAGCGATGAAGGAATTCGGCTCGGTCGATTCCGGCGCATCGCTGGGCGATATCCTGGGCGCGGCCATCCGCCGCCAGCGGGAAATGGCCGGGAAGGAGTAATCCTTCCCCACGCCGACTGA
>CAMDJV010000027.1 GCA_945901085.1 Rhodovarius crocodyli
CCAGAGCCTGTCGCCGCATCTGTTTCGCGACTGTGCAGCCACCAGCATCGCCATCGACACCCCGCGCCACGTTCGAGACAGCCAACATGTTCTCGGTCACAGCTCGCTGGCCACCACTGAAATCCATTACAACCAAGCCAAATGTCTTAGCGCGGCTCATGCCTGGCAGGACACGTTGGCGGAATTGCGTGCCCGAGGTCACGCCCGATGCGGCGACGTGATGGACGAGCAGGGCGAGGACCGTTCCCTTCGGGACACGTCAAGCTATTGTGGTGTGAGCAGCGCCGCACGCGATTTCCGGGAGGATCAGGTGTGATGAGACCGTTGGCTACAAAACTTGGCGCCCGCGTCGCGATCTACGCCCGCTACAGCAGCGACCGCCAGTCTGAAAATTCGATCGAGGATCAGCTCCGCATCTGCCGTGTTCGCGCCGAACGCGAGGGCTGGCAGATCGTCGCTGAATTCCACGACGCCGCAATCTCGGGCTCCACCGATGATCGGCCTGGCTTTCGCGCACTGCAGGAGGCCATCCGTGCCGGCCGGGTCGATATCGTCCTGGCTGAGGCCTTGGATCGCATCTCCCGCGACCAGGAGCATGTGGCGGCCTTCCACAAGTTGGTTCGCTTTGCCGAAATCCGCCTTGTCACCCTGAGCGAGGGCGACGTTGATCGCATCCATGTCGGCCTCAAGGGCACGATGAATGCACTGTTCCTGGAGGATCTCGGCCGCAAGACCCGCCGTGGGTTGGAGGGGCGGGTGAGGGCCGGCCGGTCAACAGGCCGCGTGATTTATGGCTATCGGCGGGTAACAGGCGTGTTCCGGCCCGATGGCGAGCCGGAACGTGGTTTGCGCGAGATTGATCCCGAGACTGCCAATATCGTCCGCGACATTTTTCGCGATTACGCGGCGGGGCTGAGCCCGTTGACCATCGCGCGACGGCTGAACCAGGCCGGCATTCCCGGGCCCACTGGCGAGAGCTGGAACCAAATCACCATCCGCGGCACAGAACGCAAGGCCAATGGCATGCTGCGCCAGCGCCTCTACATCGGCGAGATTGTGTGGAACCGCGGTCACAAGGTCCGCGACCCGGTCACCGGCCAAGCCCATTCCCGCACCAAGCCGCCTTCTGAGCATGTCATGGGAGCGGCCCCTCATCTGCGAATTATTGACGATGCGGTGTGGGAGCAGGTTCAGCAGCGGTTGGCTCGGGAGAGCGCCCCGCAAGACATCGCGACAGATGCGCCGCGCTTTTGGGAGAAGCGCCGGCCACAGCATCTGCTCTCGGGAAAACTGTTCTGTGGGGTCTGCGACGGCCCGTTCAGCAATGCCGATTCCCGGGCCTACTCATGCAACCAGCATCGGCGTGGCCTGTGTACCAATAAGGCACGGGTGGAGCGCCCGCGGCTTGAAGCGCGGGTGCTGAGTATCCTGGCCGGTCAGATGATGGACCCGGAGCTTGCTGCCTTGTTCGCACAGGAATTCGCGCTGGAGTGGAACCGCCTAGCGGCCGAGGTGGATCGCGAAAAGGGCCGACTGCGGCGCGAACTTGCCGATGTTGAAAAGCGTCTTGACCATATCGTGGAGGCGGTCGCCTCGGGGCTGCGGTCAAATAGCCTGCAAGCCAAGCTGGCCGAGTTGGAGGCCGAGCAGACGAGACTTCAGCACCAATTGTTGTCGGCGCCGCCTAGCGCCGTGCGGTTGATGCCCAATCTCGGGCAGGCTTACCGCGACACGCTGGCGCGGCTGGTTGAGACCTTGGCTGGAGCTGAGGGCGGGGAGGCGCTCCATGCCGCACGAGAGTTGATTGAACGCGTGGTGATCCATCCCGCGCCCCTCCGCACACCACCGGGGATCACGGTAGAGGGGAAGTTCGCGGCGATGCTGATGATGGGCCAGCCAGGGTTGTCAGCGGCAGCGGCGGACACTATTGCCCGGGCTGCGAAGTTGGCGGATAAAGAAACTCCGGGAGGGCAAAGCCCTCCCAAGCGCCATCTATGCGACCTTAAGAGTTAGGCCCACGCCCCAGCCCCACGGGCTGCCAACGCGCCAGCGCCGTATTCTGCAGCACCGAAGGGTTCACGCAGCTCATCGGCCATTTGCCAGACAGCACCAGCGCCAATTCGCTGCCCACGCGGCGCTTGCGCGCCTCATCGAAGCGCGCCGAGGCCGAGGCCGTATGCGCCGAGAGAATCACATTATCCATCGACAGGATGGGGTTGTTGTGGCTCGGCGGCTCCACCTCCAGCACGTCGAGGCCGGCATAGGCGAACCAGCCCTCGCTCAGGGCCTTGATCAGCGCATTCTCATCGACCGTGGGCCCACGGCCGGTATTGATGAAGATTGCGCTCTTCTTCATCTGCCGGAAATGCTGTTCCTTGAGCAGATGGGTGCATTCCGGCCGTGCCGGAGCATGCATGGAGACGAAATCCGACTGGCTCATCACCTCGTTCAGCGTCGCCGGCATCACGCCATGTTCGGCGATCTGCGTCTCATCCAGGAACGGATCATAGGCGATCATCCGCAGGCCGAAGGGCGCAGCACGGCGCGCAACAGCGCGCGCCACACGGCCGAAGCTGACAAAACCCAGCGTCTGGCCCATCAGGCGGGGGATTTTCAACAGCGCCGGGCGGCCTTCCTTCCAGCGATGTTCGCGCACCATGCGGTCCTGCTCGATCACCCGGCGGAAGGTGCTGAGCAGCAGCGTCATGGCATGGTCGGCCACCTCCTCGATGAAGGTATCGGGCACATTGGTCACCGGGATGCCGGCTGCGGTGGCGGCCTTCACATCCACGCTGTCCACGCCCACCGAGCCCAGGCTGATCACCTTGCAGTTCTTCAGGGCGGCGATGATCTCGGCGGTGATGGGGATGCCCTTGGCATAGATCGCATCCGCCGTGGCGGCGGCGGCGATGAAGCCGGCGGTGTCCATCGGCGCTTCGATGATCTCGGCATCCATATTGGCGAGCGCTTCCATCTCCAGCGAGTAATCGCTGCTGCCGACGGTGAAGCTGGCCCCGGCCGGGGTGACGATACGTTGTTTTGCCATGTGTTCCTCCAATGATAACTTGTCAGGAAGCCAAGCATGCAAGGGCGGGCGCCACAACCCTGGGAAAGCAGGCGCATCGCCAGCAGCCCCGTCCGGGCTTTCGGCGCCTCAGCCATGCGTCTTGCGGCAAAAAACCGTAAAAATAACGTAAAAACATTGAATTAGCACTCATGCTCGGAGAGTGCTGGAAATCCCTTGACGCCAGTCAACCAAGCCCCTACATCGCTGGCACTCCTTGGGTGAGACTGCTAACGGGTGCTAAGCCCAGCGGCTTCCCCACGGATCCGTGGCCCAGGGGCTCCCCTGGGCTGCATGACTTTCACCCTTTCAGGAGAGGATTAGCCATATGAGCTTTCGCCCCCTGCACGACCGCATCCTGGTCGAGCGCATTGAAGCCGAAGCCAAGACTGCCGGCGGCATCATCATCCCCGACACCGCCAAGGAAAAGCCGCAGGAAGGTCTCGTGATCTCCGTCGGCAACGGCACGATCAACGAAGATGGCGATGTCCGCCCGCTCGACGTCAAGGCCGGTGACCGCATCCTGTTCGGCAAGTGGAGCGGCACGGAAGTGAAGCTCGACGGCAAGGATCTCCTCATCATGAAGGAATCCGACGTGATGGGCATCATCGACACCAAGTCCGCCTGATTTCGGGCCCGGCGCGCGAGGCCGCAAGGCTCGGCGTGCCGCCCGTATCCGCAACATTCGTAAGAAAGAAACCAGACAATGGCAGCTAAAGACGTCAAGTTCGGCGCCCAGGCCCGCGAGCGCATGCTCCGCGGCGTGGACATCCTGGCCGATGCCGTGAAGGTCACCCTCGGCCCCAAGGGCCGCAACGTGGTCATCGACAAGTCCTTCGGCGCACCGCGCATCACCAAGGACGGCGTCACCGTCGCCAAGGAGATCGAGCTGGCCGACAAGTTCGAGAACATGGGCGCCCAGATGGTGCGCGAAGTGGCCTCGAAGACCAACGACACCGCCGGTGACGGCACCACGACCGCGACCGTGCTGGCCCAGGCCATCATCCGCGAGGGTGCCAAGGCCGTGGCCGCTGGCATGAACCCGATGGATCTGAAGCGCGGCATCGACAAGGCCGTCACCCAGATCGTGGGCGAGCTGGAAGCCAAGACCAAGAAGATCACCACCTCCGCCGAAGTGGCCCAGGTCGGCACGCTCTCCGCCAATGGCGAGACCGAGATCGGCAAGATGATCGCCGAAGCGATGGAGAAGGTTGGCAACGAGGGTGTGATCACCGTCGAGGAAGCCAAGTCCATCCAGACCGAACTCGACGTCGTCGAGGGCATGCAGTTCGATCGCGGCTATGTCTCCCCGTATTTCATCACGAATGCGGAGAAGATGATTGCCGAGATGGATCAGCCCTACATCCTGATCTTCGAGAAGAAGCTTTCCCAGCTGCAGCCGATGCTCCCCCTGCTCGAGGCCGTGGTGCAGTCCGGCCGTCCGCTGGTGATCATTGCCGAGGATGTCGAGGGCGAAGCCCTGGCCACCCTGGTGGTGAACAAGCTGCGCGGTGGCCTCAAGATCGCCGCCGTCAAGGCGCCGGGCTTCGGCGATCGCCGCAAGGCGATGCTGGAAGACATCGCGATCCTCACCGGTGGCCAGCTGATCTCCGAAGACCTCGGCATCAAGCTCGAAACCGTCACCCTCGCCATGCTTGGCAAGGCGAAGATGATCCGGATCGAGAAGGAAAACACCACCATCGTCGATGGCGCCGGTGAAAAGTCCGAGATCCAGGGCCGTTGCGAGCAGATCAAGGCGCAGATCGAGGAGACCACCTCGGACTACGACCGCGAGAAGCTGCAGGAGCGCCTGGCGAAGCTCGCCGGTGGCGTGGCCGTCATCCGCGTCGGTGGCAGCACCGAAGTGGAAGTGAAGGAGCGCAAGGACCGTGTGGACGACGCGCTGCACGCAACCCGCGCCGCCGTGCAGGAAGGCATTGTCCCCGGTGGTGGCACCGCCCTGCTGCGCGCCAGCACCAACCTGCACACCCTCAAGGGCCTGAACTCTGACGAGCAGGTCGGCATCGAGATCGTCCGCAAGGCCATCCAGGCCCCGGCGAAGCAGATCGCTGAGAATGCCGGCAAGGATGGCGCCGTGGTCGCCGGTGAAGTTCTGCGCAGCGATGTGTGGGAATTCGGCTATGACGCGCAGCTCGACCAGTACAAGAACCTGGTCGATGCCGGCATTATCGACCCGACCAAGGTTGTGCGCACGGCGCTGCAGGATGCGGCCTCGGTCGCCAGCCTGCTGATCACCACCGAAGCCATGGTGGCCGAGCGTCCGGCCAAGGGCTCGGCCCCGGCCGGTGGCCCGGGCGGCGGCATGGGCGGCATGGGCGACATGGACTTCTAAGAAGTCCAAGCCTTGCGAGAAACGAAGGGGCGGTCCGCAAGGACCGCCCTTTTTTTATGCGTCGAGGCTCCAGCGCCCACGCTCCACGGTCGAGAAAAAACTCTGCATCTCGCGGTTAAACGCCGCCGGCTCCTCCAGATTGATGGCGTGCCCGGTGCGCGGCTGCATCCACAGCCCGCAATGGGGGATGGTGCGCTTGAGGAAGCAATTGGGTTCGATGCAGGGCCAATCCTCATCACCCAACGCCAGCAGGGTGGGCACCATCATGGTCTTGAGTTCCGCCTCCCAGGCGTAAACCGGGTCGCGCGCGCCCTGGTAATATTGCTGCGTCATCGCCGAGCCCTCTGGCGAATGCTCGCGCAGATGGGCAACGAATTCAGCCCAGCCGCGCGGGTCCTTCTTCTTCAACTGCACCCGGGTCGGGCTATGGCCGGATTCAAGGGCAAGATCATGCCAGCCATCGCTGCGCAGCGCATCGGCGCGCACCACCTGTGCGGCGCGAAACGCCTCAAGCTCGGCCAGGTTCGAGCCAGTGCCCACGCCCGCCACCACCAGCGCCGTCGCCATTTGCGGGTAGCGGATGCCAAAGAGCAGGGTGGCAAAGGCCCCCATCGAGAGCCCCACCACATGCGCCTTGGGAATATCAAGGTGGCGCATCACCGCCGCGATATCGGCCGCGGCAAAATCCTGGCCATAGAGCCTGGGGTCGCTCGGCACTTCGGAGGGCGTATAGCCGCGCGCATCAAAGGTGATGCAGCGATATTCGCGTGAAAAGAAGCGAACCTGCTGCTCCCATTCGCGGTGATCCGAGCCGTATTCATGGACGAAGACGATGGGGTGGCCATGGCCCGTCTCCTCATAATGCAGGCGGGCACCTTCGGCTTGTGCGTATGGCATGGTGGTTTCCTCAAACAGTGCCGCCCCAGCTTGGCCCCGCCAATGCCCGCTGCATAGCGGCTGCCCGCCGCGCCCCAACACCCAAAGCCGCAACGGGCTTGCGAATTTTTGTGATGCGGGCGACATCGCACCCATTGGCGGGAAGCCATGCAGGCAAGCGAAACAGGGAGACCAGGACCATGTCCATTGTGACACGACGCAGCGCCATCACCGGGTTTGGCATCGCCCTGGCCACCCCCCCTCTGGCCATCCCCGCCCTGGCCCAATCGGGCGATGTCTTCCGCATCGGCCTGATCCTGCCAATGACCGGCCCCTTCGCCAGCACCGGCCGGCAGATCGAGGCCGCCATCCGCGCCTGGCTGCGCGCCAACCCGGCCCCCATCGCCGGCAAGCGCATCGAAATCCTGCTGCGTGACGATACCGGCGTCGCCCCCGATGTCACCCGCCGCCTGGCGCAGGAGCTGGCGGTGCGTGAGCGGGTGCAGGCCCTGGCGGGCTTTGGCCTCACGCCGCTCGCTCTCGCCGCCGCCCCCATCGCCACCGAGGCGAAGCTGCCGATGATCGTCATGGCGGCCGCCACCGCCATCATCCCCAGCCGCTCGCCCTTCATCCTGCGCACCGCCTTCTCGCTGCCGCAGGCCACCGCCCCCATCGCCGTCTGGGCGCAGCGTGCGGGCATCCGAACCGCGGTCACATTGGTCACCGATTTCGCCCCGGGCCTGGATGCCGAGCGCGCCTTCAAGGAGCGTTTCACCGCCGCCGGCGGCAGCGTGACGGCCGAGCTGCGCACGCCGCTGCGCAACCCCGATTACGCCCCCTTCCTGCAGCGGGTGCGCGATGCGCGGCCCGATGCGCTTTTCATTTTCGTGCCCTCCGGCGAGGGCGCGCCACTGATGCGCCAATTTGCTGAGCGTGGCCTGCGCGAGGCCGGCATTCGCCTCATCGGCACCGGCGATGTGCTCGATGACGATATCCTGAACGATATCGGCGACAGCGCGCTCGGCGCCGTCACCTCGCACCACTACTCGGCCGCGCATGACAGCGCCGAAAACCGCGCCTTCCTCGCCGCCTATGCCGCCCAGGCGCCCGGCCAGCGGCCGAATTTCATGGCAGTGGGCGGTTGGGATGGCATGCATCTCCTGGCCGAGGGCCTGCGCCGCACCCAGGGCAATACCGATGGCGAACGCCTGGTCGCCGCCATGGCCGGCCAGGAATGGATCAGCCCGCGCGGCCCGGTGCGCATCGATGCACAAAGCCGCGACATCGTGCAGGACATCTATATCCGCCGCACCGAGCGCCGCGACGGCCAGCTGTGGAATATCGAGTTTGACCGCGTCGAGCGTGTGGGCCCGATGGGCTGATGGCCTCCGCCATCACCGTGCTGCTCGACGGTGTGGCGGCGGGCATGCTGCTCTTCGTCCTCTCGGTTGGCCTCTCGGTGACGCTGGGGCTGATGAATGTGGTCAATCTGGCGCATGGCGCTTTTGGCATGCTGGGCGGCTATGTCTGCGTGGTGTTGCTCAACCGGCTGGGTGTGCCGTTTCCCCTCGCTTTGCTGGCGGCGGCCGCGGCGGCGGCGGCCATGGGTTTTGTGCTCGAGCGGCTGCTCTATGTGCATATTTATGGCCGGGATCACCTCACCCAGGTGCTCTTCTCCATCGGCCTCGTGTTCATCATGGGGGCGGTGGCGGATTGGCTGATGGGTGCCCGCACCCAACTCATCCAATTGCCATCCTGGCTCTCGGGGCGGATGGAATTCGCCGGCATCGGGCTCGGGCGCTATCGCCTCTTTCTGATCATCCTCTGCGGCTTTGTGGCACTCGCGCTGCATTTTGGCCTGGTGCGCACCCGTTTTGGCGCCCGGCTGCGCGCTGCGGTGGATGATGGGGTGGTGGCCCGCGGCATGGGGCTGCCGGTGGGGCGCATCTTCTCCATCACCTTCGCGCTGGGCTCGGGCCTGGCCGGGCTGGGCGGCGCGCTTGGGGTGGAAATTCTCGGCCTCGATCCGAATTTCCCGCTGAAATACATGGTCTATTTTCTTGTGGTCGTGGCCGTGGGCGGGGCCAATTCGGTGGCCGGGCCGTTTCTGGCCGCGCTACTGCTGGGGGTGGTGGATGTGGCCGGGAAATATTGGATTCCCGAGGTGGGCGCCTTCATCATCTACACCGCCATGGTCGTGCTGCTCCTCGCCCGGCCGCAAGGCCTGCTGGCGCGGGCGAAATGATCCTGCTGCACGCCATCCCCTGGGCTGGGGCGCTGGCCGGCTATTGGCTCTTTCCTGAGCAATTGCCGCTGCTCTCGGCCATTGCCATCGCCGCGCTCTTCGCCGTCTCGCTCGACCTCATCGTCGGCTATGCCGGGCTGGTCACGCTGGGCCAAGCCGCGTTTTTTGGCGCGGGCGCCTATACCGCCGGCATCCTCGCACAGCAGGGCTGGGGCGAGCCATTTTCCGGCCTGCTCGCCGCCGCCGCGGTGGCAGCACTGCTTGGGCTTATCAGCGCGCCCCTGGTGCTAAGGGCCGGCGAATTGGCCGGGCTGATGGTCACGCTGGGCCTGGGCCTCATGCTTTATGAGGCAGCCAACAAGGCCGCCGCCATCACCGGCGGCGCCGATGGGCTGCAAGGTGTGGAGATGTGGCCGATTTTTGGCCTTTATCGTTTCGACCTTTGGGGCCGCACCGCCTATCTCTACTCCCTGGCCGTGCTCTTCGTGCTGTTCATGCTGGCGCGGCTGCTGGTCGCCTCGCCCTTTGGCTGGTCGCTGCGCGCCATTCGCGGCAATGCCCGCCGCGCGCCCGCCCTGGGCGTGCCGGTCAAGGCAAGGCTGACCGCGGCCTATGTCATCGCCGCAGCCTATGCCGGGGTGGCGGGGGGTCTTTTGGCGCAGACCACCAGCTTCGCCTCCCTCGATGCGCTCTCCTTCCAGCGCTCGGCCGATGGGTTATTGATGCTGGTGCTGGGCGGGCTGGGCAGCCTTTATGGCGCGCTGCTGGGGGCGGTGGCCTTCACCGTGGCGCATCACGCGCTCAGCGAGGCCAGCCCGGTCTTTTGGCAATTCTGGCTGGGCATCGCGCTGGTGGCGCTGGCCCTGGCAGGGCAGGGCGGGCTGCTCGGCCTCGCCCGCGCCGCCATCGCCAGGCTGCGCCGCCGATGAGCGCTGCGCTGGAAACCCGGGGCCTCACCCGCCGCTTCGGCGCCTTCGTCGCCGTTGATGCCGTCTCGCTGCGGGTGGAGCCCGGCGCACGGCACGCCCTGATAGGCCCCAATGGCGCGGGCAAAACCACCTTCGTCAACCTCCTCTCCGGTGCGCTGGCGGCCAGTGCGGGCCAGGTAAGCCTGCTGGGCCGGGATGTCTCGGCCGCGCCACAGCATCTGCGGGTCCGCCTCGGCCTGGCCCGCACCTTCCAGGTCAATCAACTCTTCGCCGAACTCACCGCCATGCAGGCCACCACCATGGCGCTGGCCGAGAGGGCGGGGCTGGGCGCCATCTGGTGGCGGCCGCTATTCGGCATGGCCGGGCTGCGGGCGGAGGCCCAGCAATTGCTCGACACGGTGCGCCTGCCCGATGCCGCCCGCCACCAGCGAACCGCCTCGCTG
Organism: Rhodovarius crocodyli; assembly: GCA_945901085.1. Lineage (GTDB taxonomy): Bacteria > Pseudomonadota > Alphaproteobacteria > Acetobacterales > Acetobacteraceae > Rhodovarius > Rhodovarius crocodyli_A. The sequence continues at coordinate 9,911 of CAMDJV010000027.1, forward strand.
CCCTATGGCCGGCAGCGGCTGCTGGAAATCGCCCTGGCCCTGGCCATGCGCCCGCGCGTGCTGCTGCTCGACGAGCCCGCCGCCGGCGTGCCCCCCGCCGATAGCCGCGAGGTGCTGGCCGCCGTGGCCGCCCTGCCGCGCGACGTTGCCGTGCTGTTGATCGAACACGACATGGACCTCGTCTTCCGCTTTGCCGAGCGCATCACCGTGCTCGCCTTCGGCGCCGTGCTGGCCGATGGCGCACCATCCGAGATCGCCCGCAGCCCGGCGGTGCGCGAGGCCTATCTCGGCAGCACCGAGGTGGCGCATGGCTGAGCCGCTTCTCAGTATCGACAATCTGCGCGCCGGCTGGGGCGAGGCCATGGTGCTGGACGGCATCAGCCTCACCTTGGCGGAGGGCCAGGCGCTGGCACTGCTCGGCCGCAATGGCGCGGGCAAGACCACGCTGATCGCAGCCCTGATGGGCGTGGCCCGCCACCGCGCCGGGGTGATCCGCCTGGGTGGTACAGCGCTCGAGCGCCTGCCCAGCGAGCGCCGCGCCGCCCTCGGCTTGGGCTGGGTGCCGCAGGAGCGCAATGTCTTCCGCTCGCTCACGGTGGAGGAAAACCTCACCGCCGTGGCCCGCCCCGGCCGCTGGGATCTGGCGGCGGTCTATGCCCTCTTCCCCCGGCTGCGCGAGCGGCGGGCCAATCTCGGCGGCGCATTGTCGGGCGGTGAGCAGCAAATGCTCGCCCTGGCCCGCGCGCTGATGCTCAACCCGCGCCTGCTGTTGCTCGATGAGCCACTGGAGGGCCTCGCGCCGGTCATTGTCGAGGATCTGCTCGCCGCCATCCGTCGCCTGGTGCGCGATGAGGGCATGGCCGCCATCATCGTCGAGCAGCACGCCCATCAGGTGCTGCCGATCGCCGACCACGCGGTGATTCTCGATCGCGGCAGCATCATCCATCGCGGCGCCGCTCCGGCGCTGCTGGCCCAACCCGATCTGCTCTCCCGGCATCTCGGCCTGCAACACCACTAAGGACGCTTGTCATGCCCCATGGAGTTCCCCCCTTCCGCGCCGATCACGTTGGCAGCCTGCTCCGCCCGGTGGCGCTGCGTGAGGCCCGCGCCGCCCGCGCCGCCGGCAGCATCGATGCCGCCACCCTGCGCGCGGCCGAAGACACATGGATCGCCCAGGCGATTGCGGAGCAAAAGGCGATCGGGCTGAAGGCGGTCACCGATGGCGAGTTCCGCCGCGCCTTCTGGCATTTCGACTTCCTGGGCGAATTGGGCGGGGTGGACATGGTCGAGACCGACCAGGGCATCCAGTTCAAGGGTGGCCAGACCAAATCCTACACCCTGAAGGTGACGGATAAGATCAAATACCTCCCCCACCCTTTCGTCGCAGATTATCGCTTTGTCGCCGAGCATGCCGGGGGGGCTGTGGTGAAGCAGACCATCCCCTCGCCCTCCGTGCTGCATTTCCGCGGCGGGCGGCGGGCGGTGGACCCGGCCCTCTATCCGGATATGGACGGCTTCTTCCATGACCTGAAGTTCGCCTATCGCGATGCGGTGCAGGATTTCGCCGCCGCCGGCTGCCGCTATCTCCAACTCGATGAGGTCAATATCGCCTATCTCTGCGACCCGGAGCAGATCGCCGGCCTCAAGGCGCGGGGCGAGGAGACCGAGGGCCTGCTCGGCCGCTATGCCGAACTCATCAATGGCGCCATCGATGGCCGGCCTGCCGACATGATGGTGACCATGCATCTTTGCCGCGGCAATTTCCGTTCCATGCACATCGCCTCGGGCGGGTATGACCCTGTGGCCGAGGTGCTGTTCAACGGCATCAATGTGAATGGCTACTTCATGGAGTATGATGACGAGCGCTCGGGCAGCTTCGCACCCCTGCGCTTCCTGCCCAAGGGCAAGACGGTGGTGCTGGGCATCGTCACCTCCAAGCGCGGCGAATTGGAGAGCCGTGACGAATTGCTGCGCCGGATTGAGGAGGCGGCAAAATACGCCCCGCTCGACCAATTGGCGATCAGCCCGCAATGCGGTTTTGCCTCGACCGAGGAGGGCAATCTGCTCACCGTGGAGCAGGAATGGGCCAAGCTGCAACTATGCGTCGATGTCGCGCGCGAGGTCTGGGGCGCGGTCTGAGCCGAGTATAGCGGCCGGGTCCGATAAACCCGGCCCGCGCCTGAGCGCTGCAATCGGCGCGCAACACCGATTGCCAAGCACCGCCCTATACCGCAGTCTTCCCATCATCGAGGCGTGAGGAACGCGCCCCGTGTTCAGGGAAGGACGTCAAGAGCCATGGATGAGCTCTCATCGCGCCAACGCGCCTTGAAGGAGGAGTTCACCCAAGCGCGCGGCTATTGGAGCCCGACCTGGGACCAGGTCCTCGCGCTCGATCCGAATTTCTTCGAAGCCTATATGAACTTCTCCTCAGTGCCCTGGCGCCATGGCGTGCTCGACCCCAAGGTGCGGGAGTTCATCTACATCGCCATCGATGCATCAACCACGCATCTGCACGCCGCGGGCACCCGCGTGCATATGAAAAACGCGCTGGGCTACGGCGCGACCCAGCAGGAAATCATGGAGGTGCTGCAGCTCATCTCCGTGCTCGGCATCCACAGCGTCACCCATGGCGTGCCCATCCTGATGGAGGAGATGACGGCGGCCGGCCGCGGCGGGGAACTCCCCAAGCCCGGCGATGGTGGCGAGCGCGCGGCCCGGCTGAAGGCCGAGTTCACCGCCGCGCGCGGCTATTGGTCCGCATTATGGGATGATGTGCTCGCCCTCTCGCCCGATTTTTTCGAGGCCTATATGCGCTTCTCCTCGGTGCCCTGGCAGCATGGCAGGCTGGAGCCCAAGGTGAAGGAATTCATCTACATCGCAATCGACGCCGCCACCACGCATCTCTATGCCCCCGGCACCCGCATCCATATCCGCAACGCCATCGGCTACGGCGCGACCAGCCAGGAAATCATGGAAGTGCTGGAGCTGATCTCCGTGCTGGGCATCCACAGCACCACACATGGCGTGCCGATCTTGCTGGAAGAGCTCAAAGCCGCCGGCAAAACCTGAAAAACCAGCGTCAAGGGAGGAAAACACAATGAATATCAGCCGCAGAACCTTAGGCCTCGGCGCCACGGCCCTCAGCCTGCCCGGCCTCGTGCAGGCGCAACCGGCCACCATCAAGTTCGGCTTCACCGCAGCGCTGACCGGCCCCTTCAACGAGTTTGGCGAGGGCATTAACCGCGGCGCGCAGATCGCGGTGGAAGAATGCAACAAGGCCGGCGGCATCAATGGCCGCATGGTGGCCCTCGCTGAGGTGCTGGACGATCAGCTGGTGCCAGACCGCGCGGTGCAGAACCTGCGCCGCATCCTCGACAATCGGGAGATCGTCGGCCTGATGTGCCCCTCGGGCTCCGGCCCCACCCTCGCCATCGCCGATATGATCCAGGCCGATGGCCGGCCGATCATCAACCCGCAGGCGCAAACCCCCACCATCGTCTATCCCAATGGCCTGGATAAGCCGCCACGGCCCAACCTCTTTTCCGTCTCCATCAGCAATACGGTGGAATCGGAAAAACTGGCGGCGGCCTTGGCGCAATACAGCCGCGTCGGCATCGTCCATGAAAGCACGGGCTATGGCGTCACCGGCGCCGAGTTGGTCCGCCAGGAGCTGGTGAAGCGCAAACCCGGCATGCGGGTGAGCGTGGAGAGCTACAACCAGCGCGCCCAGGACATGACGGCGCAGCTCGTGCGCGTGCAGCGCGCCAATGCCGAGGCGATGCTGGTGATCGGCCTGGGTGCTGACTTCGCCGTCATCCGCCGCAATATGAGCCGGCTGAACATGAACCTCGCCCTGTTTGGCGCCGCCGGTGCGGTCACCATGCCCTATATCGAAGGTGCGGGTGATCTCGTGGCCGGCACCCGCGCGGTCAACCACGCCGCCTTTGGCCGGCGGCCAATGCATGCGGCAGCGGCGAAATTCGTCGATCTCTACCGCGCCAAATTCGGTACCGACCGCTGGTATGGCCAGGATGCCGCCAATCCGCTGATCTCGCTCGCCGCCACCGTGGGCAGCGGCTATGACTGCATCAACCTCCTGATCGACGCCATTCGCCGCGCTGGCTCCACCAATGCCGCCGAGATTGTGCGGGCCCTCGACCAGACCCGCGATTTCGCGGGCGCCACCATCGAGAAAATCAGCTTCACCCCGCAAAACCATGTGGCGCTGAAGCTGGAGGATCTGGGCACCTATGAGATGCTCAAGCGCGGCGATCGCGTGGTGCTGGAACTGCGCGACTAAATGATGGACGACTTCTTCTTCTCCCTGCTGCTGGCCGGCATCAGCGTGGGCGCGGTCTATGCGCTCATCGCCCTCGGCCTGAACCTGACCTTCTGGACCACGAAGACGATGAATTTCGGCCAGGGCTCGCTGATGATGCTCTGCGCCATGCTCACCGTCTTCCTCTCCAGTCAGGGGCTGGCAATGGCCCTCGCGGTCATCGGCAGCCTGCTGGTGGTGGCCGCTTTCGGCGTCTTCATCGAGCGCTGGACGGTGCGGCCGGCGCTGCAGGCCAGTGGCGGCAGCATGGGATGGGTGGTCTCCACGCTGGGCTTTGGCATTTTCCTCCAGGGCGTGGCGGCGAAGTATTTCGGCTCCCAGGCGGTGGCCTTCCCCGATGTGGTGTTCACCGCGCAGGATTTCGTCACCGTCTTCGGCCAATATGTCTCGCTGCAATACCTGGTGGTGCTGGCGGTGGCGGTTGCGCTGATTCTGGCGCTGGAGCTTTTCGTCCGCAAAACCGTCTGGGGCCAGGCGGTGCATGCCGTCTCGCTCGACCCTGAACTGGCGCTGGTGCAGGGCATTCCGGTGCGGCTGCTGGTGCTGGGCTCCTTCATGCTCTCCTCGGCCCTGGCCGGGGTGGCCGGCGTGCTGATTGCGCAGATCGGCGGCACGGTGGACCCCGCCTTTGGCTTCGATCTGGTGCTGCTGGGCTTCGTGGCGGCGGTGCTGGGCGGCATGGGCAGTTCCATGGGTGCGCTGGCCGGCGGGCTGCTGGTGGGCATCCTCAGCAAGCTGGTGGGCGGCTATGTCTCCACCGCGGCCGAGCATGGCATCGCCTTCGCCCTGCTGATGCTGGCCCTGGCGCTGCGCCCGCAGGGGCTGTTTGGCCGCCCGGAGGTAAGCAAGGCATGAACCGGCTTCGTGCATTGCTCAGCGCGCTGGTGGCCGATTGGCGGCTGCAGGCGCTGCTGGTTCTGGCGCTGCTGCTGGGCGCGCCGCAGCTCTCACCTGGCACGGTGCAGATCGCCAGCTTCGTGCTCATCGCCGCGATCTTCGCCCAGAGCATCAACCTTCTCACCGGCCTGGCCGGGCAGATTTCCCTCGGCCATGCCGGCTTTTTCGGCATTGGCGCCTATTGCACCGGCGTGCTGGTCAAGACCCATGGCCTGGATGTCACCATCGGCGTGCCCCTGGCCGTGCTGCTGGCCGGGGTGGCCGGCTGGCTGCTCTCCTTCCCCGCCAAGCGGGTGCGCGATGTCTATCTGGCGATGATGACGCTGGGCTTCGGCATGGTGTTCTTCGAGGTGGTGCGCGAGTGGAACAGCGTCACCGGCGGCACCATGGGCCTGCCCGGCGTGCCCTCGGCGGCGCTACGCACCCTCACCATCCTTGGCATCAAGGTGGATGGCCTGGCCTATTTCCAGCTTCTGCTGCTCATCACCGCCGCCACCATGCTCGCGGTGCGCAACCTCACCCAGTCGCGCATCGGCCGCGCCTTCTATGCCATTCATATCAGCGAGATCGCGGCTGGCAGCATTGGCATCCCTGCTGGGGCCACAAAGCAATGGGCCTATGCGCTCTCGGGTGGGCTGGCTGGGCTGGCCGGCGCGCTCTACGCCCATCTGGTGGGCTATTTGGGGCCGGAAAGCTTCGCCCTGCCGCGCTCGATTGAGGTGCTGGTCATCGCCATTGTCGGCGGGCTGGGCAGCATCGCCGGCCAGGTGCTCAGCGCCACGCTCTTCACCTTCCTGCCCGAGCGGTTGCAGGTCTTCGCCGAATGGCAATTCATCGCCTATGGCCTGATCCTCACCTTCTCCCTGATGCTGCTGCCCAAGGGCATTGGCGGCCTGCTGTTTGAAGCACCGCGCTTCATCCGCCCAGGCGCGCGCGCCCGGGCGGGGGCGCTGCATGCCGATGCGGCGATGCTCCGCCCGGCCGATCAGGGCGCCGCCCTCGAAGCCGAGCGCATCACCATGCGCTTTGGCGGGCTGGTTGCGGTGGATGACGTCTCGTTGCGCCTGGAACCGGGGCGCATCACCGCGCTGGTCGGGCCAAATGGCTCGGGCAAGAGCACCTTGGTCAATGTCATCACCGGCATTTACCGCCCCAGCGCCGGGCAGGTTCGCTTCGCCGGGCGCGACATCACGGGCCTTGCCGACCACCAGGTGGCCGCGGCCGGCGTGGTCCGCACCTTCCAGGACCCCCGGCTGGTGCCGCATTTCACCGTGCGGGAAAACCTGCTGCTGGGTGCGCATCGCCAATTGCGCCATTCCGGCGTTGCGGCGGTGCTGGCCCTGCCCAGCGCCACCGCCGAGGAGGCCAGCCAACTCGCCCTGGTCGAGGCCGTGCTGGCGCTCGCCGATCTCACCGCCGTGGCCGACCGCCCGATTGATACGCTGCCCTATGGCACCCGCCGCATGGCCGAGGTGGGCCGCGCGCTGCTCGCCCGGCCGCGGGTCATCCTGCTCGATGAACCCGCCGCCGGCCTCTCGGAGCCCGAGATGGAGCGCCTCACCCAGTTGATCCGGGATATGAAGGCCATGGGCCTCGCCATCCTGCTCATCGACCATCACATGGATTTCCTGGCCGATCTGGTGGATGACGTGGTGGTGCTCGATAGCGGCCGCATGATCTATCGCGGTGACATTGCCGGCATGCGCGGCGACGCCCAGGTGATCGCTGCCTATCTGGGAGATGAGGCCGCCCATGCTTGAGCTGCAAGGACTGACAGTGCGCTACGGCGCGGTGCAAGCGCTGGAGGGCGTCTCGCTGCAGGCCGGGGCAGGGGGCATTACCGCCATTCTGGGCGCCAATGGCGCGGGCAAATCCTCGCTGATGCGCGCGGTCTCCGGCATTGCCCCGGTGACGGCGGGGCGCATCCTGCTCGATGGCCAGGACATCACCGCCCTGCCGGCGGCCGAGCGGGCCAGGCTCGGCATCGCCCATGCCATGGAAGGCCGCCGCCTGTTCCGCCAACTGACCGTCGAGGACAATCTCAAACTGGCCTGGAGCTTTGGCGCCCGTACAGCGCCGCTGGCCGCCTCGCTGGCCGAGACCTATGCGCGCTTCCCCATCCTCAAGGAGAAGGCGCGTATCGCCGCCGGCCTGCTCTCCGGCGGCCAGCAGCAAATGGTGATTTTGAGTTGCACCACCATCCGCAGCCCGCGCTGCCTGCTGCTCGATGAGCCCTCGCTCGGCCTCGCACCCATCATCGTGCAGCAGATCTACGCCTTCATCACCGATTACGCCGCGCGCAGCGGCATCATCGTGGTCATCGCCGAGCAAATGGCCGCCCTCGCGCTGCGGGTCTCCAGCCATGGGCTGGTGCTGCGGCGCGGCCGCGCGGTGTTGCAGGGCAGCAGTGCCGAATTGTTGCACGGCCATGACGGCAAGACATTGGCCGCGAGCTATCTCTAGGGAACCCCGAACCATGACCCTCTCCCGCCGCGCGCTGCTGGGCAGCACCCTAGCCCTGCCGGGACTTGCCCGGGCCCAGGGCTTCACCGAGGGCCGCCCGGTCTCCATCGTGCTGCCCTATACCCCCAGTGCTGGGCAGGAGGTGAACAGCCGCATCCTGACCGATGGCTTCGCCGAGTATTTCCGCGGCGGCACCTATGTGAATGAGCATCGCCCCGGGGCTGGCACCACTGTCGCCGCGCGCCACGTTGCCCGCGCGAGGGCCGATGGCACCACCCTGCTCCTGGCCACCAATGTCACCTTCACCGTGGCGCAATTCGCCTATCGCAATCCGGGCTTCGACCCTGACGCCGATTTCGCCCATATCTCGCTGCTGAGCGAGGCGCTGTATTTCCTTGCCGCCAATCCGAAATGGCAAAGCGTGGAGGAGCTGGTGGCTGCGGCCAAGCGCCGGCCCGGCGAGTTGGTATTCACCAGCTGGGGCGTGGGCTCGGTTGCGCATCTGCTGGGGGTGGATTTTTGCCGCCGCAACGGTATCGAGATGCTGCATCTGCCCTTCAATGGCACGCCCCCCGCACTCATCGAGATCATCGCCGGCCGGGCAGATATGATCTTCAGCACCATGGCGGCAGCCCTGCCCAGCGTGCAGTCCAATCGGCTGCGCGCCCTGGCCACCCCCTCGCCGCAGCGCATCGCCTCCTACCCCGATCTGCCGACGATGCAGGAACTTGGCTACCGCGATTTCGTGATGCTGCCCTGGTACAGCCTCTCGGCCCCGGCCGGCACGCCGCCCGCCTTGCTGGCGCAACTGGAGGAGGCAGCGATGCGCGGCTTCGCCACCCCAGCAGCCGCGGCCAAACTCACCGAGAACGGCTTGGTCCCCGCCGCCCGCGGCCGCTCTGATATGCTGGCGCGGATCGTGGAAGACCGCCGCCGCAACCAAGAACTCATGCGGGTGGCGGGAATTCAGCCGGAATAAGCCACCCCGGCTTCAACGCCCGTCCCGCATCGCCCATAGCAACCACTCAGCCAAAGAGGATGTAGTCAGCCCCATCGGATGAGCCATAGCTCGGAGTGGGGAGTTGAGCCTGGCTCAGGCCGGAGAAGGTCACCGAGGCGTCGGTCACGCCATTGCCATCAAGGTCGCAATGCAGCGTTGCACCCTTGAAACCGCTGGTACCATCGCTCGCGACCCAAGTGAACTTGCTCACGCCGGACTTGAAGCCCCAGATGGTCAGGGATTCGTCCGCCGAGAAATCGGTGATGGTGGACCAAGTGGTATTGGTGCCGGCCCCGCGGCCATCGACGAAGAACCTGTCAGTGCCGCCGCCACCGGCGACGAAACTCGAGCCCTGGCCGCCATCGATCACATCATTGCCCGCACCGCCATTGACGGCATCATTGCCCGCCCCGGCATTGATGAAATCAGCCTTGTCGCTGCCGAGCACGATATCGGCCGTGGCAGCTCCGAGATACTGGTTCACCAACCCCGATACCGGCCCGCTATAAGCATCGGCCACGGCGTAGAGGTTCTTGCCACCGATATTGGCGTAGATCAGGCCATTATCGCTCGTGCCAGCCTGCAGGGTGGCGATGCTCACCGCCGCCGCAGTGCCGAATTTCAGCAATTCCACATTGCTCAACTGGTCCATGCCATCGGCACCCTTGATGACCATCACGCCGTCGCGGAAGCCAAAACGGTAGGATGATTGGGCGGCGGAGAAGTTCGCCGTATCGGTGCCCGCACCGCCTTCGATCGTATCATTGGCGCCGCCCGCGGTGAGGCTGTCATCGCCGCCGCCACCATTGAGCACATCATTGGTCGAACTGCCATTGAGCGTGTCCGCTCCACCGGTGCCGGTGCTATTGACGCCAAAGACGACATTGCTGCGCAGGCTGAGATTTTCGATGCGCTCATCGCCGCCTTGCGTCGTATCCGCCTGGCCATAGGCGGTGGCGGGGGTGGCGTGGAAGGCCTTCAGATAATCTTGGAAGGCCTTTTGCTCACCCAACAGCGTGCTGCCGGTATCATCCAGCCCGGCCGAATTGAAGCCGGCCTTGGCGGTGAGGTCGGTTGTCGGGTCGGCTGCCTTGCTGAGGGTGCCATTGCTCAGCAAATAGCGGAAATTGCTGGCATTGGCCTTGATGGGGTAGGCGTCACCGCCATTGGCGGTGAAGTTCAGCGCGACGATGCTGATGGTCGCCGGTGCGTCGGCCACCGCCGCACCATTCTTCCAGATCTGAGCGATCTGATTGCCCGCGAGGTCAACCAGGGCGATGTCGGTAACCTTACTGCCCGACGCCCGGGTCGGGTCGATCGCCACGCGCACACCGCCAAGCTGTGCATAGCCGCCATTGCCCGCCGCCAGGGTGGTGCCGTATTCGAGGATGTTCTTCAGCCCCTGCGCGGTGGTGTCGAACACCATCAGCTTATTGTCGAAGCGCAGTGCGTTCTCGATATCGAGCTGGGAGATGCCGCCGCTGGGCTTCACATCGGTGGCGCTGGGCGGAAGCTTGGTGCCATCGCCCCCGACCGAGCCGACCGAGGCGCGCAGGCCACCGCCATTCTTCAGCGACACCATGATGTTGCCACCGGTCGCCGCCAGCGCCTTCCAGGCATTGGCATCGGCGGTGACGTCGCCGAAATTCACCTCCTGGGCGCGGCCATACACCCGGTCACCTTCCATATAGACATTGGTGTAGCCAAAGATATTGCTGTCCTTGGCGATGATGACATTGTTGATCGCCGTGGTGATGGCATTGACCTGCGAGCCGATGGTGCTGGAGGCGACGATCTGCGCCGCCGTCTGGGTCGTGCCATAGGCCGCCTGCAGCGTCGCCTCGTTTGAGGCATAGGCACCATTGATCGCCGTGTTGAGACTGCCCAGCACCACCTCGCCATTGGCGTCAAAATCAACCACGAGGCGGCCGAGATAGCTGAACTCGGTATCGGTGGTCACGATCAGGGTGGGTTTGCCGTCCTTGCCGGTGGCGATGATCGGATAGCTGCCATCGGGATAGGGGGTGGCGTCATGGCCATTGAAGGGGGCGAGTTTGTCCGTGGAATCGACCAGACGGTCATGCGAGCCGCCGGCGACGACCACATCCACGCCGCTCAGCAGCGGTGCCAGCAGCTTATTGCGCGCCAGGGTATCGAGCTGGTCAACCATGACGATCTTATTGACGCCGGCCGCGATCAGCGCATCGACCGAGGCCTGGATGACGGCCGCCAGCTCGGGAATTTTCAGGCTGTCATCAATGCTGGCAAGGCCGGTGGTCACGGTACCATTCGGCGAGCTCTTATTCAGCAATTCATAGGTGGTTGCGCCAACGAAGCCGATCTTCTCACCGCCCACGGTGGAGATGGCATAGGGCGCGATCTTGCCCTTCAGCGCGCTGACATCAAGGCCGGCATAGTTATTGGTGCTGGTGCCGCCAAGTGATTTGTCTGCGAGGGAGCGCAGCGAGTTATCGGCGGAGACGTTCAGATTGTTGCTGATGTAAGCGAATTGCGCTCCCACCCATGGGCTGCCGGCGTTGATCGCTGCGGCGAAAACCGGCGAGCCGAGATCGAATTCATGGTTGCCCAGCGCCGAAACGGTCGTGCCAAAGGCGTTCATGATCGCAATATCCGGCCGGCCCAAAGCCGTCGACCCAATACCAGCAACAGCGCTCAGCGAGGGGTCGGCGCCGCCCACCAGCCAGGGGCCAGGGATGAAGGTGTCGCCCTCGGCAATCTTGATGGTATTGGCATATTGGTCATCGAATTTGTCGATCAGCGCGCCCATGATCGGCGCGGTCTTCACGCCCAGAAGGCCGCTCTCGCCATAATAATGCAGGATTTGCAGTGTGAATGACATCGTGGAGGTCCTCTAGAGCCTGTTGACGAGGCTTCAGTCCGGCCGCTGCCGCGCCAAGAGACATTGCTGCCAACCTGGCGGGTTAACCACGAATCTGACTGTCACCCCAAGACCTGGACTACTCAACGAATTACATGCCTTCGTCATGGTATTTTTAGTTTAAATTTTATGAAATTCCCGACTGAATTCATTTTGTTATGTTGTCCGCGCCGCCCATTGTCCAATATTCGTTAAAAAAATGTTTATAAAAAGAAGAAAAGTCAAAAATTAGATTATTGGGCGCATAATCTCATTCACGGCGAATATTCTAGACTGCCCCAGGCCGCATCTCAATCCATGCAACCAAACCCATTTTCACAAGCAACGCGCTACTCAGGCTGCTCCATCAGCGCCAAGCCCTCCATCGCCAGCCCATAGCCCAGCAAATCCTGCATCCGCTTGCGCAAATGCTCGGTGAACATCAGCCTTGTATAGCGCAGCAGCAGCGTCGGCCGCGCCGCCAGCAGCCTTGCATGCTCCCAGGCGCGGGCCAGCACCTGATCGGCCGGCAGGACCTCATTCACCAGGCCCAACTCCTGCGCCTCATGCGCGCTCAGCGTCTGGCCGGTCAGCAGGAAATACCGGCCGCGATTCATCCCCATTAGCAGCGGCATGACAATATGCATCCCATCCCCGGGCAGCATGCCGGACATGAAATGCGCGCTGTCCTGAAACTGCGCCGTGTCCGAAGCCAGCACGATATCCGACAGCAGCGGAATTTCGCAATGCCGCCATGCCGGGCCATTGATCGCGGCAATCACCGGGCATTCGATATTCAGCAGGTTCATCAGCAGGGCGCGGCCCTCCCAATGCACCCGGTCATAGGCCCGGGCGGTGATGCCCTGCGCCAGCGAGCGGCTCGCCACATTGGCGCGAATACCCGAAAATTCATCGCCGGTGCCGGTGAGAATCACCACGCGATTGTCTCGGTCACGCCCCACCTCGGCAAAGGCATCGGGCAATTCGCCGTGCGGTATCAGGCCCCAGCGCAGCGGCCCGTCATCGGTATGCAGCCGCATCTCCAGAATGCCATCCTCGCGGCGCATCCGCAGGCAGGAGAATTTGTCGCGGTAGGTTTCAAACCGGCTCACGCCGCCAGTTCCAGAATCTCCAGCACCTGCTCAGGCCCGGCAATCGGCCGCGGATTGCGCGGCACCCAAGGTGTCGCCATCGCCGCCGCGGCAATGCGGGCAAAATCGTCACGCCCGATGCCCACAGCAGCCAGGCTGCGCGGCATGCCAAGCGCTGTGATCAGTTCATCGAGCAGCGCCGCCGCATCCCCGCCAGGCTGGCCCATCGCGGTGGCCACCATCGCCTGCCGCGCGGCATTCGCGCCCAGATTCCACCGCATCACCGCCGGCAGCATGATGCAGGAGGTATGGCCATGCGGAATATCAAAAGCCGCGCCCAGCACATAGCCAATGCCATGGCTCGCACCCATCGGCACCCCAGCCGCCAAAGGCCCCATGGAAAGCCAGGAGCCCAACTGGCAATCCAGCCGCGCATCGAGATCACCCGGGTCGCGCTTCACCCGCTCCAGCCCCGAGGCCAGCAGCGCCAGCCCGCGCAGCGCCTGCGCATCGGTGTAAGGATGCGCCTCCGCCGCGCAAATTCCCTCCACGCAATGATCCACCGCCCGGATGCCGGTGGAGAGAAACAGCCATTCCGGCGTGGCCAGTGTCATCGCCGGGTCCAGCACCACGGCGGCGGGGATGATGTCAGGATGGCGGAACAATTCCTTCACCCGGCTGCGTTCATCCGTCACGCCAGAAACCGCGCTGAACTCCCCAGCCGAGAGCGTGGTGGGCACCGCAATCTGCCGCACCCTCGGCGCCACCAGCGCCGCACCACCCGGGCGCAACCGGTCCATCGCCTCAATGCTGTCAATGCCATTGGCCAGGCATAGCTGCACCGCCTTGGCCGCATCGGTGATCGACCCGCCGCCAATGGTGACGATGAGATCAGCATCCACCCGCCGCGCCGCCGCCGTCGCCTCCAGCACCGCAGCCCGCGGCGAATGCGCCGGCATGCCCTGATACTGCGCCGCGAAGCGCGGCCCCAGCGCCTCACGAATGCCGGCCACGCAGCCAGTCTCCCGGTCCAACGTCGCGCTGGCCATCACCAGCACCCGCTCGGCTCCGCGGCGCCCGGCCAACTCCGCCACCGCACCGGCGGCAGGCTGGCCAAACACCACCTCATCCATCCGGCTGAACATTACCCGTCCCTGGCGGCTCATCGGCTTCTCCCTTGTTTGCTTACGGCACTACAGCGGCCCGAGTTGGCCCAACTCCATCGCCTTGATCTGCAAGGCCAGAAATTTCGAGTTGATGCGGCATTGCGGCAGCCCGCCAGCAATGAACCACAAGCCCTGCTGCGGCGTGCGCTTATACATATTGTTCAGCTCACCATCTGGGCCAATGCCCCAAACCGGGCCAATGCGCTCCACCATCGCCTCGCCCATGCTGCGGCGGATCAACTCCTGCTGCGGGTAATAGCCGGTGGCCAGCAGCACCAAATCCGCCGGCACCAGGCTGCCATCATGCAGCAGCGCGCCCTCGGCGACGAAGCGCTCGATCCGGTCATATTGCAACAGGCCAATCTCACCCTTGATCAGCAATTCGGAACTGCCGGCATCCAGATTATACCCGCCACCCCGGCGGAAATACTTCATCTGATGGCCGGTCTCATCCTCGCCGATATCATGCTTGAAGCCGATGCGCCGGAGCCCCTCCACGATCTCGCGGTCCAGCTCCATCATCCGCTTCACCACCGCCCGGTAATTGCGCAGCACCAGCGGCGGCGGCACTGAGGATGCGATGACATCGGCATCCTCCATCGTGCCCGGCTCGTCCCACACCGCCTCATTCAACCGCGCGCTGGGGTTGATGGAGACCACCGTGGTCGAGCCACGCTGGATCATCGTGGTGTGCACGCCATGGCTGTGCAGGTCGAGCGCCATGTCATTGGCACTGCTGCCAGTGCCCAGAATCAGCGCTCGCTTGCCGCCCCAGCCAGCACCGCTATCAAAGCCCTCAGAATGCATCACCGTGCCCTGGAACGCATCCAGCCCCGGCACATCGGGCATCATCGGATAGCTGCTGACGCCATTGGCGCAGACGATATGCCGCGGCCGCATCACCCGCTCGCTGCCATCGCCACGCTTCAGCCGGGCATTCCAGCATTGCGCCGGGCCATCCCATTCCGCGCCGGCGAATTCGGTATCGGTCCAGCAATTGATCTCCATCGCATCGGCATAGAACTCGAACCAGTTCCCCAGCATGTCTTTGGGGATATAGGTCGGCCAGCTCGGCGGGAATGGCATATAGGGCAGGTGGTTGATATGGATGGAATTATGCAGCGCCAGCGAATGGTAACGCTTGCGCCAGCTATCGCCGATGCGCGGCCATTTCTCCACCACCAGCGTGTCCACGCCCAGCCGGTTCAGCCGCGCGGCCACGGCCAGGCCAGCCTGCGCGCCGCCCACCACCAGCACCGCCGGGTCACGATCCTCATAGGCCGCCGCCTTGCGCCGAACATCGGCCCAATTGTCACCACCGAAATTGCGCGAATAGGCCGAGCCGCTCGGCCGATTGGCGCCGATGCGCTCCTCATGGCCGGTGATGGATTGCAGCGTGGTCGAAAGCAGCCAGGCCTTCATCAGCCCATCCTCGGCCTCCGACAGCCGAAAGATGCCCGCGCCGCCGCCGATGGCGGTGCTGAACTCATACAGCGCCTCAATGCAGCGCGTGCCGAGCCGGGTGACCAGCCGCGGTGCGCGCCGCTCGGCTGGCAGCACGAAGCCCCGGGCACGAACCCGGCCCTGCTCGGCCAATAGCCGCTGCACGATGGCATCGGCACCGGCCACAGGGGTCACATGCCATGTGAAGGCCAGCACATCGCGCCAATGGGCATCGGCGTGGAACATCCGGCCCAGCGCGGTGGCATCGCCGCTGGCCAGGGCAGCCTCAAAACCGGCCAGCCAACCCGCCGCCACCCGGCGCAGTTCCAATGCGGCGCGCTGCTCCTGCAGCCCGTCATCTTCGGTGTCCATGGCGTCCCTCTTCGCGCGCCCTGGTTCCAGCCTGGCGCTTCAAAGACAGCTTAGGCGCCCTCGGAAGCCGCCGTCCACGGGGGGAGGGCTGCAATCGCGCCCGCCGCCGTTTTACCGCCCAGCGCCAGCGTCGCCCGCTCCGCCCCCGCCAGCAGCGCCGCCACCGCTTCGCCCCCAGGCGCAATCGGCAAGGTGCTTTGCGCGCCGATGATGCTGAGCGCAAACCGCACCTCACCACTCCAGTCACGAATGGGCGAAGCGGCTGAGACATAGCCAGTGCCATCATCGCGCCGTACCACCACATACCCGGCATCGGCCAATTCCCGCCGCGCCGCCGCGGCAAAGCCCGCCACCGCATGCGGCTCACGCGCCAGCAATGGCCGGGTCACCGCCTGCGGCATGCAGGCGGCAAAAACCTTGCCCGCCGCCGTCGTGGTCATCGACAGCAGGCCGGTGCGCAATTCCAGCGCCGAGCGCCATTCGCCCTCCTGCTTGAACAGGCTGACCGGCCCATCCGCGCTCCAGGCCGAGACGGCGGCGCTGTGCCTTGTGCCGGCGCGCAGCAGCATCACCTCGCGCCGGATCACCGCAAAACCATCAATCTGGCGGATCGCGCTCATCCCCAAGCCCAGCGCGGCGGGGCCCAGCCGGTAATGCCCCGCCTTGTCATCCGCCGCCGCCAGCCCCGTCCGCACCAGGCTCACCAGATAATTATTGGCAGCGCTGGGTGACATGCCGGCGCCCTGGGCAATCTCGCGCAAGGGCAGGGCGCCCGGCGCCTCCTGCAGCACCTGTAATAGCCGATAGGCAATCTCAATCGACTGAATCCCGCGACGTTCGGCCATGCATGCTCCAGGCGGGAAGGCCAAAGGGGAAGGCCAAAGGGAAAGGCCAGCGCTCCGGCATTGACACCACGCGCCCCCGCCGCTCAGGATACAACAAATCAACAGCCATTCAACAGTTTTGAATGAAAAATCTGAGGCGGAGGAAATAATCCATGAGGCAGAGCTTCCTCATGCGCAGACGGCACGCCGCAGCTGCGCTGCTCGGCGCCGTGCCTGCCGCCGCGCAGGCGCCCTTTCCATCGCGCCCCCTCACCATCATCGTGCCCTTCGCCCCCGGCGGCCTGGCCGATATCCTCGCCCGTCTGGTGGCCGACAAGCTGCGCGCCAGCCTCGGTGTCGCGGTGGTGGTGGAAAACCGCCCCGGCGCGGGTGGTATTGCCGGCGCGCGGGCCGTCGCCGCCGCCGCGCCGGATGGTCATACCCTGCTGCTGGCCAATACCAACCTCGCCATCAACCCAAGCCTTTACCGCAGCCTGCCCTATGACACCCAGGCCGCCTTCGCCCCGGTCATTCTCGCCATCACCCTGCCCAATATCCTCGTGGTCCGCGCCGATATGCCCGCCCGCAGCCTTGGCGAATTGATCGCCCTGGCGCGCGAGGCCCCCGGCCGGCTGAACTATGCCTCCGCCGGCGCCGGCACCTTCCCGCATCTGGCCATGGCGCTGGTCCTGCAACGCGCCGGCATCGATGTGGCGCATATCCCCTTCAATGGCGCCGCCCCGGCCATGGCGGCCATCCTGGCCCGGCAGGTCGAACTCCTCGCCAGTGACCCGCCCGGCGCCATTCCGCAGATCGCCGCCGGCACGCTGCGCCCGCTCGCCGTCACCTCCTCCGCCCGGCTTGCCGTGCTGCCCGATGTGCCCAGCGCCGCCGAGGCCGGCCTGCCCGGCTTCGAGGCCGTGGGCTGGCAAGGCTTCGTCGCACCCGCCGGCACGCCCGAGCCGGTGATCCGCAGCCTGAACGCCGCCATCACCGCCGCATTGGCAGCACCCGATCTGCGCGAGCGCCTGCTCTCCCAGGGCGTCACCTTCGCCCCCGGCAGCCCAGCCGATTTCGCCGCCTTCCTGCGGCAGGATACGGAGCGCTGGCGCGGGGCCGTCGCCGCTTCCGGCGCGCGCGTGGAATAATGCAACACCGCCAACTCGGCCGTTCCGGCCTGCGCGTCTCCGCCATCGGCCTGGGCTGCAACAATATCGGCGGGCGCTGCGACTTCGCCGCCTCGCGCGCCGTGGTGCATGCGGCACTCGACCATGGCATCACCCTTTTCGACACCGCCAATGTCTATCCGCGCGGCGCGCGCGGCCGCTCGGAGGAATTCCTCGGCCAAATTCTGGGCGAGCGCCGCCGGGATATCGTGCTGGCCACCAAGGTCGGCATCGCGATGGATGGCGGGCGGCTCGGCGGTGCCTCGCGCGCCACCATCATGGCCTCGGTCGAGGAGAGCCTGCGCCGCCTCGGCACCGACTGGATCGACCTTTACCAGGTGCATAAATTCGACCCCCTGACCCCCATCGAGGAAACGCTCCGCGCCCTCGATGACCTGATCCGTCAAGGCAAGCTGCGCTATATCGGCTGCTCCCGCTTCGCCGCCTGGCAGGTAGTGGATGCGCTCTGGACCTCGCGCTCCGCCAGCCTCAATGCCTTCATCTCCTGCCAGGATGAATACAGCCTGCTGGCGCGCGAACCCGATCTCGGCCTGCTCGACGCCATGGCCGCCAATGGCCTGGGTATGCTGCCCTATTTCCCGCTGGCCAGCGGGTTGCTCACCGGCAAATACCGCCGAGGCGCGCCGCCGCCGCCGGGTGCGCGGCTGGCCATCACCCCGGTGCTCTCCGATCACTTCGTCACCGAGCAGAACTGGTCGGTGCTCGAAGCCCTTGAGGCCTTCTGCGCCACCCGCGGCCGCACGCTGCTCGAACTCGCCTTCTCCTGGCTGCTGGCCCGCCCGACGGTGGCCAGCGTCATCGCCGGCGCCACAAGGCCCGAGCAGATCACGCAAAACATCGCCGCCACCGGCTGGGCCCTGGCCCCCGATGAACTGGCCGAGATCGACCACATCACCGCGCCCCACCGCGCCGTGCCCGCCCCATGACCATCGCCTGACAGCCCCAACCCGAACAGGACAGACCCATGCAATTCGGCATCTTCGACCAGAATGACCGCGGCAGCCTGCCGCTCGCCGAGCAATATGAGCATCGTCTGCGCCTCGCCGCGCTGTATGACGAACTTGGCTTCGACCGCTATCACATGAGCGAACACCACGCGACGCCGCTCAGCACCGCGCCCTCGCCCAGCGTCTTCATCGCCGCCCTCACCCAGCGCACCAGCCGCCTCAGGCTCTGCCCGCTGGTCTATCTGCTGCCCACCTACCACCCGCTGCGGCTGGCGGAGGAGATGTGCATGCTCGACCATCTCAGCCGCGGCCGCTTCGAATTCGGCATCGGCCGTGGCGCCTCGCCGCATGAACTGGCCGCCTTCGGCGTGCAGCCGGAGAATGCGCGGGAGATGTATGCCGAGGCGCTGGAGGTGATTCGCGGCTTCTTCGCCGCCGGCGACAGCTTCAGCCATCACGGCCGCTTCTGGCAGATTGACGATGTGCCGGTGGAAATCGCCCCCCTGCAACAGCCCCATCCCGCCATGTGGTACGCGCTGGCATCACCGGATTCCACCGTCTGGCCGGCACGCAATGGGGTGAATGTGCTCTGCGGCGGCCCCGTCGCCCGCGTGCGCGCGGTCAGCGACCGCTACCGCGCCGAATGGCGCCTCTCCCATCCCCAGGGCGGCGATGAGCCGCTGATCGGCGTCAACCGCTATATCCTGGTCGCCGATACCGATCAGGAGGCGCTGGAACTGGGCCGCGCCGCCTGGCCGGTCTTCTATCGCCACTTCATGAAGCTCTGGCACAAGCATGGCACCCTGCCGGTCAATGCCAAGCTGCCGCCGGATTTCGACACGCTGGTGGAAGCCGGCCAAGCCGTGGCCGGCTCGCCCTCCACGGTGCGCGATGCGCTGCTGCGCCAGGTGCGCGATGGCGGGTTGAACTACCTCATCGGCAATTTCACCTTCGGCGGCCTCGCCCCGGCCGATACCGAAGCCTCGGTCCGGCTCTACGCCGCCGAGGTGATGCCGGCGCTGCGCGAAATCAGCCCCGTGCTGGCGTGAGCGCCATCACCGCCGATGAGGCCGCATGGCTGGCCGCTGACCTGCCGCCGCTGCAGCGCCAGGTGACGCAGCCGAGCGGGAGCGTCATCGAGTACCGCGAAGCCGGGCCGTCCAACGCACCGGCCATAGTGCTGCTGCATGGCGTGGGCTCCAGTTCGGCGGGCTACCGCGCGCAATTCGCCGGCCTGTCGGACAGTTTTCGCGTTATCGCCTGGAACGCCCCGGGCTATGGCGGCAGCACCCTCCTGGCCGAGCCCAACCCCACGGCGCTGGACTATGCCGCCGCCCTGGCCGGTTTCCTCGATGGGTTGGGGCTCGCCCGCCCCGCCGTGCTGGCCGGCAGTTCCTGGGGCAGCGTCATCGCGCTGAACCTCGCTGTGGCGCAGCCCGAGCGGGTGGGCGCGCTGCTCCTCTCAGCCCCCAATACCGGCCGTGGCAGCCTGCCCCCCGAGGCGCGTGCCGAGGCCCTGGCGGCGCTGCGCGCCAAGCCCCCCTCGGCCAGTGATGACCGCAGCGCGGTGGCCGAACGCCTGCTCACCCCCGATACCCCCCAGCCGGTCCGCGCCCTGGTGGAGCGCCTGCGCGATGCGCTCACACCCGTCGGCTGGTCGGCGGCGATGCATATGATGTTCACCACCGACACCCCCTGCCTCATCGCCCGCGCCCAAGGGCCGGTGGCACTGCTGGCCGGCACGCGGGACCGGATGGCGCCGCTGGAGGCGCATGCCGCCAAACTCCACGCGGCCCGGCCCGATGCGCACTTGCATGTCTTCGAGGGCTGCGGCCACATGCTGAAACTGGAGGCGCCAGCCCGCTTCAATGCGATCCTGCGTGCCATGGCAACGGGCGATTAACGCCCGCGCCGATGAGGAGGAAACGATGAAAAAACTACCCTTCCTGGCGCTGCTGGCGCTGGTGGTGATGATCGCCCCCGCGGCGCGTGCCCAGCAGGGCTTGCAGCCGGGCGGCGGCACGGTGCGCCTCGTGCTGGCCGGCGCGCCGGGCAGCGCGGCTGATGCTGTGGCGCGGGTGTTGGCGGAGCCGCTGGCGGAAATATTCGGCCAGCCCGTGGTGGTGGAGAATGCCGTGGGCGGCGGCGGCGTGGTCGGCGCCGCGCGGGTCATGCAGTCCCGCCGCGATGGCATGACCATTCTCTCCGCCGTCTCAGGCGCGCTGATCGGCCCGATGCTCGACACCACCCTGCCTTACGAAATCGGCCGCGACCTTGTGCCGGTGTCGCAGATCACCGCGGCCATGGCGGTCTTCGTGGTGCGCGCGAGCCTGCCGGCAACCACGCTGCAGGATTTCATCGCCCGGGCGAAGGCAGGGCGTGAACAACTGGCCTTTGGCAATTACGGCTATGGCTCCGCCAGCCATCTGCAGGGCATGTTGCTCGCCCGACAGGCCGGGCTCGATGTCGAGCCGGTGCCCTTCAACGGCACCGCGCAATTCATCTCCGAATTGCTGGCCGGGCGGCTATGCTGCGGTTTCATCGATGCCGGCTCGGCGCGCGACTTTATTCGCTCCGGCCAGCTTCGCCCGCTCGGTTCCACCGGCCCGCGCCGCGCCCCGGGACTGCCCGATCTCCCCACCTTGACCGAGCAGGGCATGACCAGCTTCGACCCGCAGATCTGGCAGGGCATGTTCCTGCCCTCCGGCACGCCGCCGGCCATTGTGGCCGCGGTCGGCCGGGCCATGGCCGAAGCGGTGCGCCGCCCGGCACCCACCAACCTCATCCGCGGCGTGGGCTATGAGCCCGTGGGAAGTTCGCCCGAGGAATTCGCGGCGATGATCGCCCATGATGCGCCGATCTGGCGGCGGATCATCAATGAGACGGGTGTTCGCATCCGCTGAGGTGGCGCCGCATGCCACCACCATGCAACACCGGCGCGCAACCCGCGCCGGTGTTGCCCGGCTTCATGTCTCTTTTGGCATAATAGTCCCAGACGATATGATAAAAATTACCGTAAAATCAAAACTTGTTAAATTTCTCGGCTGCTACTAGCATTGCCACTATCTTTTAAAGTTCTGTTTTTAAATTAAATGCTGGCGAAGATTGGTCTTCAATTCTCAAAAATCGGCCGGCATTTTGAGCAAAAAATGGATCTCCGCTATCGATGGTAATTCGCGCTTCTATCCAGAATTCTCCTATAGTCCGGCAATGTGGTGAATTGCCCTGCAAAGGTTGCGCCGCCGGCGCATCGGCGCAGCCGGCCCAAGCCGGCCAGCCATGACACTATTCCCCTTCGCGCCCAGATCATCCGACCGCAAGGCCACCCGCCCGCAAGACCTTCTCTTCGCCGCGCATGAGAGCATGCCCTGGCCGATGGCCACCGCCATGGCCTTACAGCATTTGGCGCTGCAATCGATTTACATCGTCCTGCCCGTCGCCGTCGCCGACGCCCTGGGGCTCGATACCCGTTCGGCCGCCAATTTCCTCTGCCTGTCATTGCTGGCCATGGCGATCCTGACCCTGGCGCATGCAATGTGGCGGGGCCCCGTGGGGGCCGGCTACCAGATGGCGAGCATTCCCGCGCCCGTTTTTGTCGGCGCCTATCTGGTCTGTGCCGCCAATGGCGTGGCGATTGATCAGATCGCGGCCCTGGTTGTCATCAGCGGCGTGGTGGCCATAGGCCTCGTGCTGCTCATGCCGCGGCCGGAGAAGATATTTCCCTCTGAGCTGGCCGGTGTCTCGGTCTTTCTACTGGGCGCCTCGCTCCTGCCGCTGGTGTTCGACCTGCTGAGCAATAAAGGCCAGTTGGCCCCGGCTGTGATCATGATGGAGATGGCGATTATCATCCCGGCCTTCATGGTCATGATGGTTGTGGTGCTGTCCAGGCTGCCCATTGCGCCATTTGCCGTGATCATCGGCGCCACACTGGGCTTGATGCTTGCGGCTTGGCTGATGCCTGAGCAGTTGCAATTCGCCACCGCCTTAGCGTCCAATCCCTGGCTGGCGGTTCCTCAGCCCATCCTGCCACGCTTTGAGGGGATCACGCTTGGCCTCGTCATCATGTTCGTCATTCCCATCCTGCCGACTTTTATTTCCCTGCTGGGCAGTCTCACCGCCCTGCAACGCGCCGCCGATGCCGACTGGAAAAAACCCGATAGCCCCCCACTGCGACGCGGGTTGTTGGCGGCCAGCCTTTCAATCTTCGCTGCAGGTCTGCTGGGCGGCATGGTGGCCAGCCCGTCCTCCGCCTGCTACTCGCTATCGATCGCCAATCGCGCGCTCTCCCGCCATATCGCTTTCCTCGGCGCGGCCTTCCTCTGCGCAATGGCTTTTTCGCCACAAATTGCCGCGTTTTTCGGTTTGCTGCCAAAAACCGTTCAAGCGGTCATGCTGATCTATGTCGCCGTCATCATGCTGGTGTCCGGCATCCAGTTGATCACGGCGCGCATGCTCGATACCCGACGCACCCTGGTCGCGGGTGTGGGCATATTTGCCGGGATGTCGGTGCTCATTCTGCCCGGGGTGTTCCGGATATATCTGCCGGCTCTGGCCTCACCGCTCAGCTTTGGTTGCCTGGCCGCGCTGCTGGTTCACCTGCTCACCCTGCCGCTGGTCACGCGCCAGGCCAGTCTTTCCCTGCCGGTCGGCGCCAGCCTGCCACGCCTGGCCGAGGATGAGACAATCCGCCTGGGCGGCGCCTGGGCCACCCACCGCGCGACGATGCAAAAGGTCGAAAACTTCCTCATCGAGATCGGCGAGGTGATGGCGCTGCGCGGCGAGAACACCATCAACGTCGCCATTCGCCACCTGGAGGGTGAGGTTTCGGTGGTGCTGAAACACCAGGGCGGCATGCTGCCCGCACCCTCATCCCAGCCTGCGGTGCTGTCACTCGATAACGGAATGGACGATGATGTGGCCTTCATCCTATGGCTTGCCGTCCGTCAGGCATCGACGGTCGAGCGCAAAGCCGGCGAATTGCGCCTGACCTTTCTCGACGCATAGCGCCTCAAGCTACCCCCACCGCCCCCCGCCAGGCCGTCGGCACATGGCGAAACGGCAGCCCGGCCAAATCCAGCGCCGCCGGCCCAGCAAAATCTGCCTCCACAATGGCGGCGCAGCGGGCCGCGAAGGCGGCGCGGAAATGGTTCTTGGCCTTATTGGCCAGCAGCCGAACCTCACCCAGCGCAATCCCGTGCAGTTCAAAAAACGCCGGGTCCACCGCCGCCTCCTTGCGTGAGGTGAGGATCACCCGCAGCGCGCCGCGCCGCAGCACCGCGCTCGGCCCCAGATCCACCGGGCTGCCCGCCTCCATCGGACCCTGGTTGAGGAAGCGCCCATGCGTCAGCCGCTCCACCACCCCGGCAAAAGCCACCGGCGGGCCAAAGGCGGCGGTGCTGCGCCCGCCCAACAGGCGCGCAATCGGCGCCCCAACACCCAGTGCCGCGGCCTCGGCCACCGCTTCAGGGTCATGCAGAAAGGCCAGCACGGTTTCCACCGGCGGGCCCGCCTCCAGCAGCAGCCGCAACAGCCCCGGCGTATCGGCGGCACCGCCGCTGAGCGGGTTGTCAGCCGGGTCGAGCAGCGCCACCAGCCCCGGGGGCGCTTCCAGCGCCGCAGCCAGCCCCGCCGGCCCATCGGGCAGCGCCACGGCAAAGCGGGGCAGTCGGGCAGCCAATTCGGCCATCACCGCGCGTGCCGCCGCGCGGGCCCCGTCGGCACTTTCCCCCCAGGCCATGGCCGAGGGCCCAGCCCCCGGCGAATCCCCCCAGGCAAAGCCGCCAAACAGGCTCACATCCGGCAGCGCGGGGCTTTCCATCGCCTGGGCCAGCGCCCAGGTCTCGGCCATCGGCCCCGCCTCGCTGCGCATATGGAAGGAGTGCAGCACCTGCGGCAGCTTGGCCAGGGCGCCATGCAGCCGCCGCCCCGAGAACCGCGCCTCCAGCAGCCGCAGCGCCCGCCAGGCGGCATCCGCCATGTCGATATGGGGGTAGGTGCGATAGCCGCTCGCGCCATCGAGCAGCCCCACCAGCTGCGGGCTGAGATTGGCATGCATGTCAAAACTCGCCACCAGCGGCACCGAAGGCCCGATGATCGCGCGCGTCAGGCGGATGATGGTGAGGTCCGCCTCCGGGTCGCTTTCGGTGAGGCAGGCGCCATGCAGCGAGAGATAAACCCCATCAAACCCGCCAGAAGCGAGCCCCGCCGCCACCTCCTCCCACCAGGTGGCGAAGGCCTGATCGGTCATCGGCCCGCCCGGCTGGGCCGAGGTGCAGCGCAGCATGGTGGCCGACCATTCAGGCCGCTCGCGCAGAAAGGCATCCAGCCCGCCCAATTCGGTGGCCGTGCCACGATAGCGGGCGCGGGCATCATCGCCCGCCACCCATTCACGCGATTGGAAGGCGGCCAGAGGGGTGGCTTCGGGGGCGAAGGAATTGGCCTCGAACCAAAGACGGGCAACGGCGATATGGGGCATGGCGGCAAAACTGGCAGGCGGCGACGAGGAGGGCTAGCCTGCTCCCTCACCCAAGCCAGAGATTCGCCATGAACCGACGCGCCGCCATGGCCAGCCCCCTCATCGCCCTCACCCAGCCCGCCCAGGCCCAGGTGCCCTTGCGGATATTTGCCGCAGGGCCGGGCAGCGCCTTCCTGCCCTATGCCGAGGGTCTGGCCGCCTATCTTCGCCAGGGCGGCATCCCCGCCGAGGCCCGCACCAGCGCCGGCTCGCTGCAAAACCTCGCCCTGGTGGAGGATGACCCCCTGGCGCTGGGCACCGCCTTTCTGGGCAGCGTGCAGGATGCGCTGCAGGGCAGCCAGGCGGCGGGCGGGCGGCGGCATGTCGCGGTGCGCGCGCTGTTTCCCATGTATGAGACGGCCTTTCACATCGCCGCGCTCACCAGCAGCGGCCTCACCCGCTTCAACCAACTCAATGGCAAACGGGTGGGGGCTGGCCCCGCCCGCGGCCCGGCCGAGAGTTTTCTCCGCGCCGCCGCCGAGGCCGCGGGCATCCATATCGAGGTGGTGAGTGGTGACCCCTCGGCGATGACGGAGGGCCTGCTGAGTGGTGCCATGGACGCGCTCTGGCAAGGTGCGATCGTGCCCATCCCCTCGCTGGTGGCGGTGCTCGGCCGGGCGCCGGCCATCATCTTCGGCCCCGGCAATGAGGTCACCGCCCGGGTGATTGCCCGCATGCCCTATCTCGCCCCCAGCAATACCCCCGCCGGCAGCTATGCGGGGCAGGGGGCGCCGGTGGCCAGCTTCGCCGCCTGGAATTTTGTGATTGCCAATGCCGCGCTCTCAGATGCCACGGCCTATGCGATCACCCGCCAAGTGCTCAGCGCCGCCAATCCGGCGGCGGAGATCCACTCCAGTGCGGCGGCCACCCGCGCCGCCAATGCGGTGAATAATCGCATCATGCCCTTCCACCCCGGTGCGCTACGGTATTTCCGTGAGGTCGGGTTTGAACTGGCATAGCTGCTCCCAGGGCCGCGCCCTCAGCCCATCACCGCCGGCAAAGCCGCCAGCGCCGCCGCCACATCATCCATGCCATTATAGCCATGGAAGCTGAAGCGCAGCCGCCCCCGCCCGCCCCAGGCCATCACGCCCCGCGCCTGCAAACCCGCCACGGCAGCGGCTGAGTCAGGGTGGGGAATACAGACATTGGCGCCATGGCGGCTGGGCGTCCAACAGGGCAGCCCCGCTGCCAGCACGCCCTGCCGCATGGCGGCAGTCAGCGCCAGAACATGCGCCTCCACCGCCGCCGCCCCGGCCCAGCCACGCGCCACCGTCACCGCATGGCCCAGCATATAGAGCGGCACAAAGGCCGGGTTGCCGCGGCAAAACCGCATGGCATCCGCCACCAGGGCAGGGGCGTGCCAGTCAATCGGCGCCACCAGGCTGAACCAGCCGCCCGAGCGTGGCGCCCAGCCCGGCTGCCGCGCCATATTCCAATAGGCCACCGTGATGCCGGTGCTCCCCAGCAGCCATTTATAGCAGGAGGAGAAGGCAAAATCGGCCATCGGCGCATCCACCCGCTTCCACCCCGCCGCCTGGGTGAAATCCACGATCAAAGCCGCCCCCACCGCATCGGCCAGGGCGCGCAGCGCCGGCAAATCAGCCGCCTCGCCGGTGAGTTGCGAAATATCGGAGACCAGAATCGCGCGGGTCCGCGCATCCACCAATCCAGCAATGCCGGCCAGCCCCTGGCCGATGCGCATCTCCACCCCCGGCCGCAGCGCAAAGCCACCCAGCACCGAGGAATATTCAATATCCGCCGCCACCACATTGCAGCCCGGCGGCAATTCCAGGCTCTCGCCCAGCATGGCGCAGCCATCGGCCACCGAGGAGACAAAACCAATCTCCGCCAAGGCCACGCCCCATTCCTCCGCCAGCAGGCCACGCACCGCCAGCACCTCGGCATCCATCAGGTCGCGCCCGGTGAAGCCGCCATTGCGGTGCTCGGCATAGCGGGCCATGGCCATGGAGTGGCTGCGCAGCCAGGGCGGCTCCCCGCCGCAGCACAAATGCGCCACACCCGGGCCAATATCGAAGGCCTCGCGCGGGAAGAGCGGGGTCACGCCAGCGCGGCCTGAATGAGCGCCTCGGGCATGCCCAGCCGCGTCGCCGTCACCGCCAGATCGCCCCAGCTCACCTCATCAAGCGGGATGCCATCGCTGCCGCTGCGCTGGGCGCGGGTGCGCCGCTCCGGCTCGCCCGGCAGCAGCACATTATCCGGTGCCGAGGCTCGCACATGGTCACAAATCGCCTGGACCTCATGGGCAAAGCCCGGCAGATCGGCCATGCGCGCAGGGTCGAGCATGATGCCGAACATGCCATTGACGATGCCACGATCATTGGGCGTCTGAGGCTGATTGGTGCCGCCGCCAGTCAACGCGCCGCCGAGAATTTCGCAAATCAAGGCCAGCCCATAACCCTTATGCCCACCAAAGGGCCCCAGCGCGCCGCGCGGCCCCTGGCCATAAATCACCGCAGGGTCGGTCGAGGCCTCGCCCAGATGGGTGATCAACACCCCGGGCGGCACCTGCTTGCCGGCATTAAACGCCACCTTCACCTTGCCCACCGCAATGGCCGAGGTGGCGAAATCCAAAATGATCGGCTCAGGCGCCATCGGCACGCCGATACAAACCGGATTGGTTCCCATCCTTCCATCCATGCCGCCAAAGGGCGCCACCACGCCCCGCCCGCTCACCGCATTGACGAAGAACAGCGAAATCATCCCCGCCGCCGCCGCCTGCTCGGCATAGCCGCCGATGCGGCCCAGATGGTGGGTGCGGCGCAGCCCGAACATCGCCATGCCCTGCGCCCGGCTGGTCTCAATCGCCCAATCCGTCACCGCGCGGCCCACGACCTGGCCAAACCCCATGCCGCCATCCCACACCGCCATCGCCCCCTCGCCGCCCACCCGGCTGGGCTGGGTATTGGGGTTGATCAGCCCCGCCTCGGCATTCTCGATATAGCGCGGCACGAGTTGCACGCCGTGGCTGTCATGGCCGCGAAGATTGGCCTCCACCAGGTCGGAGGCGATTCGCGCGGCCTCAGGGCCGCTGCTGCCCACCGCCTCGAACATGGCGCTGACAAGGGTGATGAGGGCAGGGGCGGTGATGCGGGGCATGGCGTTTCTCGTTCTTGGATCGCGGCAGCACAACACAATTGCCGCCGCAGGGCCACGGCGACCCTTCAAACCTATCCCCAGGCTACGGCCCTGCGCTATAGCCCAAGGTCTGCGACCAAACCCCCGGGATTAGCTCATGACCATTCATGTCGCGCTGCGCCACCGCACCAGCTACACCTATGAAAAGCCGGTGGCACTCGGGCCCCAGGTCATCCGCCTGCGCCCCGCGCCGCATGCCCGCACCCCGGTTCTGGCCTATTCGCTCCACATTTCGCCGCGCGGCCATTTCCTGAACTGGCAGCAGGATCCGCAGGGCAATTTCCAGGCCCGCGTGGTCTTCCCCGAAAAGGTCACCCATTTCGACGTGACCGTGGATTTGATCGCCGATATGGCGACGCAAAACCCCTTCGACTTCTTCCTCGAGCCCGGAGCCGAGACCTGGCCCTTCGCCTATGATCCTGTGCTGGACGAGGAACTCGCCCCCTTCCGCAAAACCACCGAATCCGGGCCGCTGCTCAAAGCCTTCCTGGCCGATGTCCCCCGCACCGAGCGGCGCAGCATCGACATGCTGGTGGGCCTCAACCAGATGATCCAAGGCCGCACCAACTACATCGTGCGGATGGAGCCCGGCGTCTGGTCGCCAGAGCAAACCCTTGAAGAAGGCCGTGGCTCCTGCCGCGACTCTGCCTGGCTGCTGGTCCAGGCGCTGCGCCATCTCGGCCTCGCCGCGCGTTTCGTCTCCGGCTACCTCATCCAATTGGTGGGCGACGTAAAACCGGTGACCGGCGCCGAGGGCCCCGCCGCCGATTTCACCGATCTGCATGCCTGGGCCGAGGTCTATCTCCCCGGCGCTGGCTGGATCGGCCTTGATGCAACCTCAGGCCTGCTGACCGGCGAAGGCCATATCCCACTCGCCGCCTCGCCCGAGCCCGCTTCGGCCGCGCCCATCTCCGGCATGGTGGAGGAGGCGAAATGCGAATTCGGCTTCGAAATGCATGTCACCCGCGTGCTGGAAACGCCCCGCGTCACCAAGCCCTATAGCCCAGCGCAATGGCAACGCATTCTCGCCACCGGCCGCGCCGTGGATGCCGAACTCGCCGCCGGTGATGTCCGCCTGAGCATGGGCGGCGAGCCCACCTTCGTCGCCGATACCGATCGCGACGCGCGGGAATGGAACATCGACGCGCTGGGCCCGACCAAGCGGGGCTATGCCGGGCGCCTGCTGCGCCGCCTGGCACCGCTCTGGGCCCCGGGTGCCGCGCTGCAATATACCCAGGGCAAGCAATACCCCGGCGAGCCGCTGCCGCGCTTCGCCCTCTATTGCCATTGGCGGGCCGATGGCGTTCCAGTCTGGGAAAACCCCGCCCTGCTGGCCAGCGACGATGACACTGATAACGCCACCCCCGCCGATGCCGCGCACTTCACCAAACTCCTCGCCGCCCGGCTGCAGGTCGACCCCGCCATGGTGCAATCCGGCCATGAGGACATCCATTACTACCTCTGGAAGGAAGGCCGCCTGCCGGCCAATATCCTCGCCGAGGACAGCAAGCTGGCCGACCCGCTGGAGCGCGCCCGCCTCAAGCGCATTTTCGCCCAGGGGCTGAGCGCCCCGGTCGGCTCCGTGCTGCCGCTGCGCCGGGTGCAGGCCGAGGGGGGGGCGCGCCTCTGGCAGACCGGACGCTGGTTCTTTCGCGATGATGTGATGTTCCTAGTCCCCGGCGATAGCCCCATGGGCCTGCGCCTGCCGCTCGCCTCACTGCCCTGGATCGACCCGGCCGCGCTGGAGGCGGATGCCGAGCCCGATCCCTTCGCCGATACCGCGCCCCTGCCCAGCGCTGAGGCGATGGTGCGGCGCCGCCAACTCGCCCTCAGCCGTGCCATGGACGCGCTGCATGATGACCTCGGCATCGAGGATTTCCGCCCCCACCCGCAACCCAGCACCCAGGCGGCTATAGACCCAGGCCAGATCCGCACCGCGCTCTGCGTCGAGCCGCGCGGGGGGCTGCTGCATGTCTTCCTCCCCCCCGTCTTCGCCGCCGAGGATTGGCTGGACCTCGTCGCCGCCATCGAGGGCACCGCCGCCCAAACCGGCCGCAAAATCTTCCTCGAAGGCTATCTGCCGCCCGAGGATCCACGCCTGCCGCATTTCTCCGTCACCCCCGATCCGGGCGTGATCGAGGTGAATATCCACCCCGCCCATGGCTGGCATGAGGTGGTGGACCGCACCGCCCAACTCTATGAGCAGGCCCGCCAGGTCGGCCTCACCGCCGAAAAATTCATGATGGATGGCCGCCATGTCGGCACCGGCGGCGGCAATCATGTGGTGATGGGTGCGGCCGATGCCGCCGATAGCCCCTTTCTGCGCCGGCCGGATCTGCTGAGATCGCTGCTCGGTTTCTGGCACAACCACCCCAGCCTCTCCTATCTCTTCTCCGGCCTCTTCATCGGCCCCACCAGCCAGCACCCGCGCATCGACGAGGCGCGGCAGGATAATGTTCGCGAACTGGAAATCGCCTTCGCCGAAGCCGCCAAAACCCGCCCCACGCCGCCCTGGCTGGTGGACCGCCTCTTCCGCAACATCCTCGCCGACATGACCGGCAATACCCACCGCACCGAGTTCTGCATCGACAAGATGTACAACCCGGACAGCGCCTCCGGCCGGCGCGGCCTCGTCGAGTTCCGCGGCTTCGAAATGCCGCCGCATGCCGAAATGTCCACCGCCCAGATGCTGCTGATGCGCGCCGCCGTCGCCGCCTTCTGGAACCGCCCCTATGAACGCCGCCTTATCCGCTGGGGCACCCGGCTGCATGACAATTTCATGCTGCCCGAACTCTGCGGCCAGGATTTTAACGACGCGCTGGAAGATCTCGGCCAATTCGGCTTCAAGCTGGACCCGGCCTGGTTCGCCCCCCACATGGAATTCCGCTTCCCGCTGATCGGCGAAACCACGCTGCGCGACATGCGCCTCGAAATCCGCCACGCGCTGGAACCCTGGCACGTGCTGGGCGAGGAACAGGCGGCCGGCGGCACCGCGCGCTATGTCGACAGCTCGGTCGAACGCATCCAGGTGAAACTCGCCAATTTCTCGCCGGAGCGTTTTTCACTGATCTGCAACGGTGTCACAGTCCCGCTCACCGCCACCGAAACCACCGGCGAATACATCGCCGGCATCCGCTTCAAGGCCTGGGCGCCCTATTCAGCCCTGCACCCCACCATCAAGGCGCAAACACCGCTCACCATCGACATCCACGACACCTGGAACAACCGTGCCATTGGCGGCGTGCAACACCACACCATCCACCCGGGCGGGCGCAATTACGACAGCTTCCCGGTCAATGCCAATGAAGCCGAGGCCCGGCGGCGCTCGCGCTTCTTCACCATCAATCACACGCCGGGCTTCAGCGCGCCGCTGCACGCGGTTCGCAGTGCGGAACATCCGTTGACGCTGGATTTGCGGGCCTATGCTTAACGGGGAGGGCGGCTTGTCAGGGGGCTTTGCCCCCCGACACCCCCCACCAGGGGCGACCCGCCCCTGGACCGTGTTTGAATTGGGTCGCCGATGAGCGCGCCTATGGATGAGATGGTGGATGGCGCAGGGCGGATCAGGCCGCATTGGCGCAATCTGCTCGGTGCCGTCGGTGGCCTCGGCAAGCCGCAATTGGAGGAGCGCGCCCGACGTTTGCAGCGCGCCGCCGAGGAGGAGGGCATCGCCTCCATCCTGCCCGGCACCAAAGCGGCGGGCATGGGCTGGCGCTGTGACCCCGTGCCCCTGCCTATGCCGGCAGCCGAATTTGCCACCCTCGAGGCCGGGCTGGCCCAGCGGGCGCGGCTGCTGGAGGCCGTCCTGGCCGATCTCTATGGCCCGCAAACTCTCCTGCGCCTGGGTTTGCTGCCGCCGATGCTGGTCTATGGCAATCCGCAATTCCTGCGCGCCTCGCGCCGCGCCAATGCCCCCGCACCAAACCCCCTGCTTCAACTCTATGCAGCCGAAATGCTGCGCGGCCCGGATGGGCAATGGCGGGTGATGAGTGACCGTGCCGGCCTGGTCTCCGGCATGGGACACGCGATGGAAAATCGCCGCCTGATGGGCCAGGCGATGCCCGAGGCATTTCGCGCCGCCAAGCCGCGCGGCCTGTCGATTTTTTTCGAGCTTTGGCAGGACAGCCTGCAACGCCTGGGCCCGCAGCGCGCCGGCGCACCGGCCGTGGCCCTGCTCAGCCCGGGCACCGCTGATCCGCATTGGTTCGAGCATGTCGTGCTCAGCCGCGAAATCTCGGCTGCGCTCGTCGAGCCGGGCGACCTCACGGTGCGCGGCGGCGCACTCTTCCTCAAGACCCTACAGGGCCTGCAGCCCATCGATGTGCTGCTCTCCCGGGTCGAGGCCAATACGCTCGACCCGCTGGAATTCCCCGAAGCCGATGCCGCAGGCGGCGTGCCCGGCGTGCTGGATGCGGCGCGGCATGGCGCCCTGGCGCTGGTCAATGCCCCGGGTGCCGACCTGGCCGAATCCCCAGCCCTCGCAGCCTTCCTGCCGGCCTTGTGCGAGCATCTTCTGGGCGAGAGCCTCTTGCTGGAAAGCCTGCCCACGCTCTGGCTCGGCAGCCCAGGCGCCATGGCGCAAGTGCTGGCGGCAGGCGAGCCCATCCTCATCCGCCCCGCCATGGATGGTGCCGCCCCGGGCGAGGTCTATACCCCCGCCATGGCCCCCCGCCTGGAGGCCGCGCCGGGCGCCTGGTGCGCCACCTGGCTGCCCACCGCCTCGGTCGCGCCGTGTTTTTCCGGCACCGCCCTGGCCCCCCTGCCGCTGGCGCTGCGGCTTTTTGCGGTCAGCGATGATACCGGCTGGCATGCCATGCCCGGTGGCCTCGCGCGCGTGCTCGATGGCACCGCACCCATGGCCGGGCGGCTGCCGCGTTCGGGCTGGTGCAAGGATGTCTGGGTGCTGGCCGAAGAAGAAGCACTGCCGATCATCGGCCCCGCCGCGCAGCAATTGCCCCCCATCGCCATACGCCGCAATTCCGGCGCCATCCCCTCCCGCGTGGCCGACAACCTCTATTGGCTGGGCCGTTATGTGGAGCGGCTGGACCGCGCGGCGCGGCTGATCCGCGCCACCCTCACCCGCCTGCGCCGCGGCGCGCCGCTGCCGCGCGAGATCGCCGAGGTCGCCGCCCTGGCGCGTTGCCTGCGCGAGGCCGGGCTGATCGATGCCGAGGCGCTGCCCGGTGGTGGCTCCACCACGGCGCTCGCCGCCGCCCTGGCCCATGCCGCGCGGCCCGAGGGTGCTGTCGGGCAATTGCAGGCCCGCATCGCCAATCTGACCGAGACGGTGCGCGACCGGCTGACCGATGACATGCACGCCACCTTCAATCTCAGCCTGCGCGCCGCCCGCGCGGCCGGCGAGACGGCGGGCACCGGCCTCGAATCCCTCTCCCGCGCCATGGTGGCCAATCTGCGCTTCGCCACCGCCGTGGCCGGCGTGGCCAGCGAGAATATGGTGCGCGGCGGTGGACGGCTGTTCCTGGAACTCGGCCGCCGGCTGGAGCGCTCGCAGGCGGTGCTGGCCGAGATCGGCCTGGTGCTGGACCAGCCGCCCGCGCGCATCGAGGCCGGCTTGCGCCTCGTGCTGGAACTCTGCGACAGCGTGATCACCTATCGCAGCCGCTACCTCGCCGTGCTGCAGCCCACCCCGGTGCTCGACCTTGTGCTGGCCGACCCATCGAACCCGCGCGGCCTTGCCTTTCAGATCAGCGCCATCCAGGCCGCGCTGGCCGAGGTATCCGGCCTCACAGAGGACCCCCTGGTGGATGAGGCCGGCGCCCTGTCGCGCGATGCCGAGGCGTTGGTGCAATCCATCCTGGCCTCGCCCGAGCAGGCGGTGGCCGCCGCCATGCTGCCGCCGCAACTGTCCGAGATGGCCGACCGCCTGGGCGGGCTCAGTGACGGCGTCACCAGGCGCTATTTCGCCATGCTGCCGGTCGCGCGCTCGCTGGGCCTCGATGGCCCGGTGGCAGTACCGGCCGAGGTGCTCCCCACATGATGTATTGGGTGCGCCACATCACCGCCTATGCCTATGACCAGCCGGTCGATCTGGCTGCCCATCTGCTGCACCTCAAGCCGCGCGCCCTGCCGGGCCAGCGGGTGATTCATGCCCGCATCCGCTGCCAGCCCGCCCCCGACCACGCGACCGAGACGCATGACCATTTTGGCAATGCCGCCACCCGCATCTTCATCGCCGCCCCGCATCAGCATTTCGAGGTAACGGCCGAGGCGTTGGTCGAGGTTAACTTCGCCCCGCCGCCCCAACCCGAGGCGACGCTGCCCTGGGATGTGGTGGCTGACCAGGCCCAGCGCGGCTGCGACGAGGCCACGGAATACCTCCATGCCTCAGCCCATGCCCCCGCCCTGGCCGAGGCGGCAGAATTCGCCCGCCCCTGCTTCCCCCCCGGCCGGCCGGTGCTGGCGGCCCTGCTGCATCTCAATGAGCGCATCGCCACCGAATTCCGCTTCCAGGCCGGCGTGACCTCCATCTCCACCCCGGTGGAGGAGGTGCTGCGGCTGCGCCGCGGCGTCTGCCAGGATTTCACCCATCTGATGATCGCAGCCCTGCGCGGCCTCGGCCTGCCGGCCCGATATATGTCTGGCTATATCCGCACCCGCCCGCTGCCCGGCCAGGAGCGCCGCCGCGGCGCCGACCAAAGCCATGCCTGGGTCGGCGCCTGGCTGGGCGAGCGCGATGGCTGGGTGGGGCTGGACCCCACCAATGGCATCGTGGTGCGCGATGAGCATGTGGTGATCGCCTGGGGGCGCGATTTCGCCGATATCTCGCCGCTGCGCGGGGTGATTTTGGGCGGCGGCGCGCATCACCTGAGCGTCAGCGTTGATCTGGAACCCGCAGAGGGCGGCTGAACTACAGCAACCCCTGCCGCCGAAAGGAGAGGTGCTGCCCGCGCCCGACCACCACATGATCATGCAGCACAATCCCCAGCGCCTCGGCGGCGCGGCGGGTTTCGGCCGTCATCTCAATATCAGCGCGTGAGGGTGTTGGGTCACCACTCGGGTGATTATGCACCAAAATCAAGGCGGTTGCGTGCAATTCCAGCGCCCGCTTCACCACCTCCCGCGGATAGACCGGCGTGTGGTTCACCGTGCCCCGCGCCTGCGCCTCATCGGCGATCAGCCTGTTCTTGCTGTCGAGAAACAGCACGCGAAACTGCTCAATCGGCTCGCGCGCCATCACCGCCGTCAGGTGCTCGAGCAGCCGCTCCCAATTGTTCAGCAGGTTCTGCGATTTGATTGAGGCGGCAGAGAGCCTGAGTGCCGCGCCCTGCACCAGTTTCAGCGCTGCCGCACCGGCCTCGCCCATGCCCTCCACCGCCTGCAAGGCGGCTATGGGTGCGGCGATGGTATCGGCAAAACTGCCAAAACGGTCGAGCAGCGCGCGGGCAATGGGTTTGGTGTCGCGCCGCGGCATGGCGGTGAAGAGCAGCATCTCCAGCATTTCATGGTCGAGCAGCGCATCCGGCCCCGCCCGCAGCAGCCGCTCCCGCATGCGGGCGCGATGGCCGAGATGCCCCGGCGGCGGCGGCACTTCGCCGGCAAAAAGGTCACCAGCCTC
>CAMDJV010000028.1 GCA_945901085.1 Rhodovarius crocodyli
TCGAGCGGGCGGGGATGGTCTGCGGTGCCGGGGATGGCGAAGGGGGTGCCGTCCTCCAGCACGCCGGCGATATTGGCGAGGGCGAATTTTCCGGCGGCGAGGAGGTCTCTGTCCACGGCCAGTTCCGTCACCCCCCAGGGATGCGCCACGAGCGGTGCGGCACGGGCCTGGAGCAGATGCTCGAAATAGCGATCCTGCTGCTGGTAATGCTGTGCGCGGAGGAACATACCCTCCTGCCAGACAACCTTATCATTCCAAGCCATGATACCTATATCCTTAAAAAACAGCTATTTGCTGCCTTTATCCACAATTCTGCTGGCCTCGTCATAGGCTTGGGCGAAGGCCTTGCGAAAGGCGAAATCGAAATCGTCATCGAAGTCTTCGGCCATTTGTTGGTGAAGCTGCTGATAGCTCTTCCACAGGCGTTTCTGGCGCGCGCCGGGCATGAAGCCGCCGGGGGGCTCCTCGGCCTCGAGGGTGGCGGGCGACAGACGCGCCATTAGGGCGCGGGCTGCGGCCTTGCTGGCGGCCATGGTGGCCAGTTTATGGGCATTGAGATCATCGAGGCTGCCGGCTGCTGCGCTGGGCTTGCTGGCGCCGGCCGCGGTGGGCGCACCACCGAGCATGGCCATGGCGATGGCTTCATCATCGGCGGTGAAGCGCAATGGATCGAGGGCATTGGCGGGGGGCATCAAAGGCTGATTGCCCAATGCGCGCTTTGCCTCCTCGCTGGCCGTGAGCAATGCGCGCATGCCGGCCACCGCAGCGGAGAGCAGGATGATGGCCGTCTGATGCTCGGTCATCGTCTGTTGCGGGGCCATGGGGGGGGGCTGCGGCAGGCCCATGCCAAGCTCGGCGCCGGGCGGTGCCGTCATCACCTGCGGCTCTGCTCGCGGTGTGGGGCGCGCGGCGGGGGCTGGGAGCGGTGGGGGCGCGGCGGCGAAAGGGTTACCAGGCGGCGCGGTTGAGATGTTCGTCGCAGCGCTGGGGGCGGGCGATGATGTGGGGGAGAGGTCCCAATCATCGGGCAGCAGCGCGGGCATTGTCGCCTGGGGCGCGGGCATTGTCGCCTGGGGCGAGGGCAGTGGCTGATGGTCCGGCGCGGGGCCTGGCATGCCAAGGCCAGGCGCCAATGATGCGAAGAGGGTGTGATCGGCAGGCGAGGCCGGCGGAGAGAAAATATCCGCTGGGCGGGGGGGCGTGGTTTGCGGGGGCGCATTCCAGTCGCCCGGCAGCAGATCGGGCATGGTCGCGCGCGGCGGGGTGAAGAGATCCTGCACGGCCGGTTGATGGTCTGGCATGGCCGGGCCGGCATCCTCCGGCCCAAAGGGGTCGAAATCTGTGGGCAGCACCGGGGCATGGCCGCCTTCCTGGCCACCGGCCGGGGAGAGACCGGGGAGTGGGGCGGAGAAAATATCCGTATCGGCGGAAAGCGGCATCGGCGTCAGGGCAGGCTGCTCGACCTGTGGCGTTGCAGCGCCAGCGGGCGGGGGGAAGCTATCCAGCGGTGCGGAGAAGGCATCGTCATTGCGGGTGGCGCGCAGAGGCGGCATGGCGCTCATCGCGGCTGAGGGCATTGGGGCAAAGCCCCGGTCGATGCCGCCTGCGGGGGAGAGACCGGGCAGCGATGCCGCAAATATATCGCCATGCAGCGCGGGCGGCGCGATTGGGGGCCTGGCCGTAGGCTCAGCTTGCCATGGCTCCTTGGCCGAGGCTGCATCAACTTGCAGCCGGCACTCCAATTCATAGGCGCCCAGGCGAATACGGTCGCCATAGCGCAGTGGGCGCATCTGGCCGCGCCCGATCGGCTCGGGGGTGGTGTTGAGGAAGGTGCCATTGCTCGACAGGTCGCGCAGATGCCACTGGCCTTCGAATAATTCGACCGCGCAGTGGCGATTGGAAATCCTTCGATCGGGGTCCGGCAATGTCCAGTCGCAGTCGCTGCCGCGGCCTATAACAAACCCGCTGGCCTGGATCAGCCGCTGCTCGCCCAAGGCGGAATTGGGAGATTGCATAACAGTCAGCAGCAGGACCATCTCGAGTTCCTAAAACCTTCCTTGCACTCAATCCATTGTGATCGGTCCGACCTCAATATAACGACCGCGGCATCATGCTTAGAGCATGTTTGATAAGACAATTCTAGCACGGCAATTGCATGACTGGCTTGGTAAGCGCCGGTCAGGGGCGGATGAGGGGCCGGCGGTTATGCTGGGCCAAAATCCCCCCCCCGGCGCGCTCAACCGCCGATCATCACGGTGGGCAGGCCCACCGAGACGCTGCCGCCATGCGAAGAGGTATCGCCCATTCGCGCGGCCGGCATGCCACCCACCATCACGGTGGCGCTGCCCTTCATGATGCTGTCGGGCGGACCGACGCAGGTGCACATATCGCCCATCCGCGCCTGGGGCATCATTCCGGTCAGCACGGTGAAGCAGCCCAGCGTCACCGGCCCGCCGACATGGGGGATGGGCGGCACGCCTGGTGTCAACATCGGGCAGACATGCAAATCGCCCACGCGTGCGGCTGGGGGCATGGGCTAGTTCTCCTCCGGGGCCAGGCGGCCGGCGCCGCCGGCGGCAATATCGCGCGCGGAGAGCAAAAACCGGGCAAAGCGGTCAGGCGCTCGGGCGGGGTCGCCGCGCAGGGCGGCGATGACGACACCGCCGGCGATGGCGTGGCCGGTGTGGTGATCGGCCGGCGGCACCACGGGCTGGCCCTCGGGCGCGACCGACCCCCCCGACCAGAAGGCGGCGACCGCGGCCCAGGCCTCGGGGCTTTGGAACTCGGTTTTCTGGGCAGCGGCCATGGCGGCGCGGCGATGTTGCTCGTCTGGCTTGCGCACCCAGGCCTCGGCGGCGGCCAGGGCCTCGGCATCTTGCTGCGGCAAGGCGGCGTTCGGCGCGGCGCGGGCGCACATGCAGCCCCACCACACCACCTCGCGCTTGGGCATGGCATGGGCGATGAGGCGCATGGCTTCTGGCATGCGTTTGGCGGCGATGAGTGCCTCGAGACCGGCCGCGGCATCGGGCAGGGGGGCGAGCAGGGCGGTGCCATCGGCATCCAGTTCCAGCCGGGGCAGGATGGGTGCGAGCGGGACGGCCAGCTTGTTGGGTGAGGGTGCGCTCATCTCAATTGATCATCACGATGCCGCCCTTGATGGTCAGCGTCGCTCCTCCCTTGTGTGTGGCCATGAGAGAGCCTTCGGTGGTGATGTTCATCGTCGCTTTCACGCTGATATCCATGCCCGATATGGTCACGCCCGTGGGTGATAACTCGATTTTGCTGGAGCCGCAGGTGAGGGTGATGGACTGCATCGCCTCAAGGTCGATCTTGCCCGCCCCGGCCTTGATGGAGATGTTCCCCAGGCTGGCCTCATGGGTGATGCTGCCGGTCTTGACCGTGGTGGTCTGACTGCCGGTCTCGACCAGGGTTGTCATCTTGCCGGTCTTCACCGTCAGGGTTTCATTGCCCTGGCTGATGGTCTGGGTGCGGTCGAGTTTGATGGTCTCGGTGTGCTTGCCATCCACCGTGACCGTGCGGTCAAGCTTGATGGTTTCGGTGTGCTTGCCTTCTACCGTTTCGGTGCGGTCGAGCTTGATCGTCTCGGTGTGTTTGCCCTCCACCGTTTCAGTGCGGTCAAGTTTGATGGTTTCGGTGTGCTTGCCCTCGACCAGCTCGGTTCGGTCTTTTTTCACCGTCTCGGTCAGGTTGTTCTTGATGAGAAGGGTCATGTCCTTCTCGGCCTGGATATTGATTTCCTCCGAGCCCTTCTTATCCTCGAAGCGCAACTCGTTGAAATTATCGGCAGCACCCGCCTTGCTGGATTTGGTCTTGAAGCCCGACTGGGTTTTATTGGTCGGCAGGGTGTAGATAGGCTTTTGCTCGGCATTGTAGAGGCTGCCGATGATGACCGGACGGTCCGGGTCGGAATTGACGAAGCCCACCAGCACCTCATCGCCCACCCGTGGCAGGTTCCAACTGCCGCCCCATTTGCCGGCATGGGTTTGCGCCACGCGCACCCAGCAGGAGGAGGTGTCATCGGTCTTGCCCAGGCGGTCCCAGAGGAAATGCACCTTCACCCGGCCATATTCGTCGCAATGGATTTCCTCGCCGGAGGGGCCAGTCACGATGGCACTGTGCAGCCCGGCCATGGCGGGGCGCGGCCTGGGCGCGGCGGGGCGCCAAGGCCGGTCGCCGGGGATCAGTGTCAGCGCATTGTTGTAACTGGACGTGCCGCCACCCGAGAGATGGGTATCGTCAAAGGCCTCATGGGTGACCGATGTCACAAGCCAGGTGACGGCGGCGGGATTGTCCAGCCCGGGGACCACTTTCAGCCTGCCGCCGGCGAAGACCGAGGGGTGGTTGCCATTGGCCGAGACCAGATCCGCCTCAGACTCATAGCCCTCCATGCCGAGTTTGGAGAGATCGCCCTCCGGGCGCACCGTCTGGCCGCCGGGCCAGCGATAGATTTCGAAGCTGGAGGCGTTGGGCGTGCCCAGAATGGTGGAGGCATTGGCCTTTTTGAGCGCGGCCGGCTTCAGCCCGTCATAATCCTCGGTGACATTCTTGCCTGGGCGCAGGGCATTGGCCGGCTGCCAGGAGGTCAGCGCGCCGATCATGTCGGCGTCATTGCGCACCACTTGCGGGTCGCCAGGCACCAGCGGGTAATCGGCATTGGCGCCGCAGATCACCAGCGTGTGGTCGCTTTCGGTGTGCTCGAAGAAGTAGCCGCAGCCTGCCTCATCGAGGATGCGCTGGGTGAAATCGAGGTCGGTCTCGTTGAACTGGACGCAATAGACCCGCTTTTGCGCCGGCACCGAACTGCCCCAGCGCACCGGCGCCACATCATGCTCGCCAAAGATGAGGGTGGCGATGTCCTTGACGGATTTGTCCTGGAAGATCCGGCAATCGGCGGTGCGGCTCAATTGCCACAGCCGGGGCACCGCCTCCAGCCGATAGGCTGCGACCCCGCGGCCATAGGCGCCCAGGCGGGTGAAGGCGCGCACCACAGCATGGAAATGGCGCTCGGGCTGATTCACCATCTTGATGGTGCAGGTGATGGTCTTGCCCACGATCTGCGAGGCGGCGATGTCCATCGTCTCGCTCAGCACCTCGGCTGAGAGGCGGAAGGGTTCGCCTATCCTTTCCTGCACCGATAATTGGCGCAGAACGAGCGCGTCTGCGCCGAGGGGCGAGGTGATCTCGAGCAGGCGCTCGGTCTGCGCGCTGGTCAGAAGGCCGCTCACATTTTTTCCTCGAATTGCGTCTGAATGAGTATAGAGCAGAGGTGCCGCGTTGCGCCACTGCGCGCGGGGCGGTTTGCGCGATGGGTGTCGGGCCGGCCTGAGCGCTTTGCCATCGCGATGGGAGGGTTGAGGCGGTAGGCGGCGAAGGCGCTGTTGGGTTGTTGGGGGATATGGCCTGGTTGCGGGAGAAAGGTCGAGGGGCTTTGCCCCTCGAGCACCCCAGCAGGAAACTTAG
This sequence comes from Rhodovarius crocodyli, assembly GCA_945901085.1. Taxonomy (GTDB): domain Bacteria; phylum Pseudomonadota; class Alphaproteobacteria; order Acetobacterales; family Acetobacteraceae; genus Rhodovarius; species Rhodovarius crocodyli_A. The sequence goes on from CAMDJV010000028.1 coordinate 5,482, forward strand.
TTTCCTGCACCTTCTTTAGATTATTGGTTTCAGGCCGAAATCTGTTTGGTTGGAATTGCTTGAGAGAATAAAATTATCATTTATGAATAATAATAAATATATTTTAAGCCATTTGAAGCAAAATAGAAACGAAAAATAACAAATATCCATGAAAATCTTCGACATGTATATCGATCCTGGTGGGAGAGCGCGAGAGGGCGAAGCCTTTCGCTGTTTTTCCCCCACCATCAGTGTTTTTCTCGCGCTTCGGGGATGCGGCCCCGCGCGCGGATGATCATCCCCGCCGCTTATCCATCACGATGCCATCGGCCTGCAGTTGTTCGATTTCCTCGGCCGAGAAGCCATTTGCGGCGAGGACGCTTGCGGTGTTCTCGCCGAATTTCGGCGGCGCGCTGCGGGTGCCGCCGGGGGTGCGGGACATTTTGATGGGCGTGCCGAGGGCGCGGAAATCGCCCAGCTCCGTCACCATCTCCCGATGCGCCGTGTGCTCGGCCGCGAGTGCCTGATCGACATGGGTGACCGGCCCGGCGGGCAGGCCGGCTGCGAGCATGCGCGGGCAGAGCTCGAAGCCATCTTCGGTGGCGAAGCGGTCATCGAGCAGTTTTGTCAGCGCCTCGCGGTTGATCACCCTTGCGCCATTGGTGGCGAAGAGCGGGTCCTTGGCCACCTCCGGCATTCCCAGGAAATCACACAGCTTGCGGAACGCCGAATCATTGCCCACGCCCATAAAAATATCGCAGGTCTTGGTCTTGAAGGTGGCATAGGGGGCGAGGTTGGGGTGCGGGTTGCCTGTGGCCACCGGCCGCTTGCCATTGAGCAGATGATTGGCGGCATGGGGGTGCAGCAGCGCCATGCCGCAATCATGCAGCGTCATATCCAGATATTGGCCGAGGCCCGAGCCATGCCGCTCATTGACCGCCATGAGGATGGCGATGGCGGAATAGAGCCCGGTGCCCAGATCGACGATGGGCGTGCCCATCCGGGTGGGGCCGGAGGTGGCGGTGCCATTGATGCTCATCAGCCCCACCACCGCCTGGACGATGGCATCATAACCCGGCGCGCCGCCGAGCGGGCCGGTGGCGCCAAAGCCCGAGACCCGGCAATGGATCAGACGGGGGAATTTTTTCGACAGCACCTGCTCATAGCCCAGGCCCCATTTTTCCATGGAGCCTGGCTTGAAATTCTCGATCAGGATATCGGCGCTCTCCAGCAGGCGCAGCAGCACCGCCCGGCCGGCGGGTTGGGCGAGGTCGAGACCCACGCTCTGCTTGTTGCGGTTCACGCCGATGAAGTAGCTGGCATCGCCATCGAGGAAGGGGGGGCCCCAGTCGCGCACCTCATCGCCCTGCGGCGGTTCCAGCTTGATGATCTCAGCACCGTGATCGCCCAGGATCATGGTGCAATAGGGCCCGCCGAGGACGCGGGTGAGGTCGATCACCTTCAGCCCGGCGAGTGCGCCCTTGCTGCGGGCGAGGCCGCGGCCTTGGCTGTTGGGCGGCAATGCATCGGTCATGCGGCACTCCTTCGCCCGAAGACCCGGGCACAGAATTCAGGATAGGTTTCTAGCATTTCATCGCAAATCGGCCCGCGCAGCAGGGCGAGTTCCGCCTCGGTGGGCGGTGGCGTGGGTTTGACCTCGCCGACATCGAAATCAAAGCCGGTGGCGGCGCGCACCCCCTCCACCGTCTCGCCCGGGTGCAGGCTTTCGAGGGTGAAGCGTGCCGCCGCCGGATCAAAGCGAAAGACGCATTTGCCGGTGACCAGCGCCTGGGCATGGCCGCGGCGAAAGACGCCGGGGGCGGAGACGCCAGGGGCGGAGATATTGGCCACCCGGTCCACCAGCACGCGGGGCGAGTGTTCTTCGCGGAAGAGGATGGTCCGGTGCGTCATGAAATACATGAAGGCCGAGCCAAAGCTGCCGGGGAAACGCACTTCGGTGCCCGGCCAGCCGCCGGTGCCCACCAGGTTGAGATTGGCCTGGCCGTCGATTTGCCCGCCGCCGAGGAAAAATAGGTCGATCCGGCCCTGGCCTGTGAGGTCGAAGAGTTCGCGCGTGCCCTCGGTGAAGGGATTGCCCGAGCGCTTATGCAGCAAGGAGAGCCGCACCGGATGGCCCTGCTTGGCCACCAGCCAACAGGCGGCGGCGGGGATGGGGGAGGCGGCACCCACGGCGATATGCCGCGCCGGATGGGCTGTGGGGTCGAGAATGAGCCGCGCGAGGGTGGCGGCCAGCAATTCTTCCGGGGCGAAGCTCATGCTGCGGCGGCCTGGGCGAAGACTTCGCGCGCCATCCATTCGGCAAAGCCGGCATCGGTCTTCGCCATTCGGGCATATTCGCTGACATAGGCGGCGTCAAAGCCATATTCATCGAGCAGGGCGACCGGCTGGGCGCCGCGCTCGGCAATGGCGATGGCGGAGATATAGGTGGCGTTGATGGTGCCCGAGGCGAGGCGCTCATCTTCGAGGAAATTACCTTCCACCACGCGCTCCACCGTCACCAGGGCGCGTTGCGCGGCATGGGCGAGGGTTGCGCATTCGCGCCGCCGCCCCAGCCACACATTGCCAAAGCTATCGGCCATGGCGGCATGGAACACCGCCACATCGGGGGAGAGGGCGGGCAGCAGCACGATCACATCGCCCGGCGGGCCGAAGGGGTTTTGCTGGACGATCCAATCCGGCCGGTTGGCCAGAATGTCGGAGCCGATCAGGCCACGCAGCGGCATGAAGGGCACGCCCTTCTCGGCCGCCTGCAGCATGGTGTGGATGGCCGGGCAGGTGGCATCGCGCACGGTGATGCGCCCGGCCTTGAGGGCGGCGGTGAAGCGGGGCGCAAAGCCGGCCTCGCCGAGCGAGACGGCCGAGGTTTGCACCTCCACCACGCAGCCCGCGCCGATCAGGATATCGGTGGCGAAGCCGCTGACGGGCACACCCAGCAGGCGCAGGTTCTTCGCGCCGCGGCGGATGAGCGCCCGGGCGAGTGCCACGCTGGGTAGGGAATTATCCGGCGGCAGGGCGAGCAAGGCGCCATCCGGCACGCTGGCGGCCATGGCTTCGAGGCTGATGGGTGTCATTGCGCGTCTCCTATTGCTCTATGATTACGCGCGCGGGCCAAGGGTGGCAAACTGCGCTGATGGAATTGCACGGCCCCCGGCTCACCCTTCGCCCATTGCGCGCTGATGACGCGGCTTCGGTATTCGCCATGAATGGCGACCCGGAGGTGATGGCGCATTTTGCCGCGCCGATGACGCGCGATGAGAGCGATGCTTGGCTCGCCCGGCTCATGGCGCATCAGGTGGCGCATGGGTTTTCATTTTGCGCGGTTGATCTGCCCGGCGCGGCATGCATGGGCGTGGTGGGGCTGCTGCATATTCCCTGGCAGGCGCGCTTTACCCCAGCGGTGGAGATTGGCTGGCGTATCCATCCCAGCCAGCAGGGCCAGGGCTATGCGCGCGAGGCGGCGGAATTGGCGCTGGCTTATGGTTTTGGCGCTCTGGGCCTGGCGGAGATTGTGGCCTTTACCGTGCCGGGCAATCGGGCCTCATGGCGGTTGATGCAGCGCCTGGGCATGCGGGCGGATGGCGAATTCGGCCATCCGCGGCTGGCGCCCGACCATAGGCTGCATCGGCATGTGCTGTATCGGCTAAGGGCACCATCGGGCGCCCCATAAGATGATGGGGCGAGGGCATTCCCCTCGCCCGGCCAGGCTTCAGCCCAGCATCTTGACCAGCAACTCGGCCGTGCGGCCATTGGCAATTGTTGCTGCCCGGGCGTCATAGCTATGCCCGCCCACCCGGGCGAAGGCGTGGTCCACGCCGGGGTAGATTTCCACCCGCGCGAGGCGGGTATCGGCCAGGCCATCGGCGATGGCCTGCTGGGCGGCGGGGGGGACGAATTTATCCGCCTCGGCAATGTGCAGCATGGTGGGGGCGGTGATCTTCGCCGCATTGCCGACCAGGCCCTCAAGCCCCACGCCGTAATAGGAAATATGGCAATCGGCATCGGAATCGAGTGCCATCATGAAGGCGAGCCTGCCGCCGAGGCAAAAGCCCATGGTGCCGACCTTGCCATTGCAGCCGGGCAGGGCGCGGGCGGCGGCCATGGTGGCCTTGAGGTCGGCGATGGCGAGGCCCTGATCCATCCCATTCATCAGGGCAAAGGCGCGCTGCCACTGCTCCTGGCCGGCATCGGGGTCCAGGCTCACGCCCGGTTCCTGGCGCCAGAACAGATCGGGGCTGACCGCCCAGAAGCCCATGCTCGCCACCCAGTCGCTCAGCGCCCGCATGGTCGCGTTCACGCCAAAAATTTCCTGGATCATGATGACGGCGCCGGCTGGCTTTTTTGCCGGTTCGGCCAGATAGGCTGAAAAACTGCCGCTGCCATCGGTGGCCGCGATCTTGATCTCTGGCATGAAATGCTCCTTGTATTTTGCCATGATGGACGGCATGTCACGTGGAATGCTCCGCCGCGCCATGTTCACTCTAGCCCCAACTCTATGGCCGGGCATCGGCCGTGCCAATGACCTATTGGGCAGCGGCTGGAGGCATGGTGAATATCCCGGCCTGCGCCCGGCGCGGTTTACCGCGATAGGCGAGCAGGGGCTGCGGATTGAGGGCCATGGCACTGGCAGCTTCGTCTGGCGGAGGGTCTCGGGCGTGGCCCAATGCCTGAGCTGGCGCTGGCGGGTGGATGAGGGCCCGCCCCCCACTGACCTCACCCGCCGCTTTGGCGATGACCGGGCGATTTCGGTGGCGGTGGGGTTTGCTGGGTTTCCCAGCCGCGCTGGACCCTGGCAGCGGGCGCAGCACGCCATTGCCCAAGGTGCCGCGGGCAATCACACCCTGCCGCGCTCGGTGCTGATCTATAGTTGGGGCGGCACGGGGCGGGAGCCGGTGCGGTTTTACTCCCCCTGGCTGGGCCAATTGGGCAAGGTGCACCCGCTGCGCCATGCCCGCAGCGAGACCGGGCGGTGGTTTGAGGAGCGGGTGGATCTTGATGCCGATTGGCGTGCGGCCTTCGGCGGTGAGCCGCCGCATTTGCAGGAGATCGCCATCGGCACGGATGTGGACGATACAAGCAGCAGGGTCGATGCTCAGATCGACCGTATCCGAGTCACTGCCTGCTGAAAGAGCGCCCGATGGACCGTAAGGAATTTCGCAATGCCATGGCCCGATTGGGGGCTGCGGTGAATATTGTCACCACCGACGGGGCGGGCGGGCGGGCGGGCTTTACCGCCTCTGCCGTGTGCAGCGTGACCGATGACCCGCCCACCCTGCTGGTCTGCATGAATCGTGGCTCCAGCGGTGCGGCCGCCTTCGAGGCCAATGGCGTGCTCTGCGTCAATACGCTCTGCCATGGCCAGGAGGAACTCTCCAATACCTTTGCCGGCTTTACCGGGTTGGAGGGTGAGGCGCGGTTTTCGGTGGGCGAATGGGATGCGCTGGATACCGGCGCACCCTGCCTGCGCGGGGCTGCGGTCAATTTCGATTGCAAGGTCACCGAGGTGGTGGAGAAGGGCACCCATGCCGTGCTGTTTGCCCAGGTGGTGAATTTGCGCCTGGGCGGCGAGGCGGCGGGGCTGATCTATTTCTCCCGCGCCTATCACCGGGTGGGTTGAGGGGGCGCCGAAGCGGCCCGCTCAGCCGGCGGTGATACCGGCCACCCGGGCTGTTTCGCGCCAGAAATCGGTTTCGCGTGCCACACGCTCGGCCAATTGCGCGGCGCTGCTGGGGCTGACCAGGGCGCCGGCCTGTGCCGCGCGCCCGCGCAGCCGCGCATCGGCGAGCACCAGGTTCAGTTTTTCTGACAGCAAAGCCACCGTGGCGGCCGGCACGCCGCGCGGGGCGAAGACCGAGAACCAGACATTCAGCGGCATGCCGGCAAAACCCTGTTCGGCGGCCGAGGGGATATCGGGCAGGCCTGGATGGCGGGCATCCGAACTCACGCAGAGCGCCCGCAGCCTACCCTCGCGCACCAGCGGCGTGAGCGGCGGGGGCGAGTTCATGTAGAAATCGATCCGCCCGGCGATGAGGTCGCTGATCGTCTCGCCGGTGCCGCGATAGGGCACATGCAGCATATCGATGCCGGCGCGGTGCTTGAGGTATTCGGTGCCCATATGGTGCATCGAGCCATTGCCGGCCGAGGCGTAGTTCAGCGCCCCGGGGCGGGCGCGGGCGAGGGCGATCAATTCCGGCAGGGTGGTGGCGGACCGGCTGGGATGGGTGACAAAAAGCTGCGGCGTGTCGGAGATCTGCCCCACCGCCTGGAAATCGCGCATGGGCTGGATATCGCCCAGGCCGCCAATGGCCGCGCGCGCCGTCATGGTCGCGCAATAGCCGCAGAGCAGGGTGGTGCCATCGGCCGGGGCGCGCAGCACCGAGGAGAGGCCCACCACGTCATTCCCGCCGGGGCGGTTTTCCACCACCATGGTGGTGCCCAGCGCCTGGCCATAGGCCTCGGCCACCAGGCGGGCGGAGAAATCGGTGCCACCGCCAGCCGGTGATGGCACGACGAGGGTGATGGGCCGCCCGGCCAGGCTGGTTTGCGCCCGGCCCAGCGCGGGGAGTGCGAGGCCGGCGAGAAGCGCGCGGCGGATCATGCCAGCAACTCCGGCACGACCCAGAGCGGCGCCTCGCCGCGTTCCATCCGCTGCACATTGTCAAAGGCATTGCGCAGGCGGGAGATATTGCTCTCCTGAGTGGGGCCGGCCATATGCGCGGTGAGCACCACATTATCCAGGTTGAACAGCGGGTTGTCGGCCGGTGGCGGCTCCTGGTCGAAGACATCGAGGCCAGCGCCGGCGAAGGCGCCGGAGGCGAGGGCGGCATGCAGCGCCACCTCATCGATCACCGGGCCGCGGCTGGTATTGATCAGGATGGCCTCCGGCTGCAGCAGCGCCAATTCCCGCGCGCCCAGCATGTGGCGGGTGGAGGCGTTGAGCGGCACATGCAGCGAGACGATATCGGATGTGCGCAGCAATTCGCGGAACAGGCGGAAGCGCACATTCAGCAGATCCTCCTGATCTTCGGGCAGGCGGGCGATGTCATAATAATGCACCGGCATGCCAAAGGCCTGGGCGAGGCGCGCCACCTTCTTGCCGATGGTGCCCATGCCGATAATGCCCAGGGTCTTGCCGCGCACCTCATGCAGCCGGGGCGTGGAATTGCCGCGCCAGCGCCCAGCGACGACATTGGCATGCTGCTTGATGAGTTGGCGCGAGACGGCGAGCATAAGCAGCAGCGCATGCTCGGACACGGCCACCGAATTGGCGCCACCATTGTTGCATAGCGGCACGCCGGCGCGGCGCGCGGCGGCGAGATCGGCGCGGTCATAACCCGCGCTGAGCACCTGCACGAGGCGCAGCTTGGGCGAGATGGCAAAAAGCTCATCCTGGACCAGCATATCGGCGAAGCCCACGAGGTAATCCGCCCCGCCCATTGCACCCTGCCATTCCGGCGAGCCGGGCTTGGCGATCAGCAATTCGAAGCCATCGGGCGCCATTTCGCGCACCACCTCTTCATCCACCATTGATTGCGTGACGACCACGATGCGTGATGCCATGGCGTTGTTCCCCTCTCTTGTCGTTCAGGCCGGATCGCCGACGGAAAGCCCCTGCACGCCGTGCTGGGCGATGAAGCCTGCGACCATGCCCGAGGCCTTCGCCTCCTCGACGAAATCATGCAGCCAGGCGGCGGCGGCGGTGTTCTTGCGTGAGGTGCCGATGGCCTGCTGCACGGCGGTGAATTTATCCTCGAGGATGCGCGCGCCGGGCAGTGATTTCAGGTCGGTGATCAGGCGCGGGCGCAGCCCGGCGAGAACTTCGAGCTTTTCATCGACAAAGCGGGTCAGCGCCGAATCCAGCGTATCGGTGCGCAGCAGCGTGGCTTTGTGGATATTGCGCTCGAGCCACAAATCATAGGCCGCGCGGGCGGTAACGGCGATGCGGATGCCGGGTTGGTCGACCTGGGCAATCTCGGTGATGGGCGAGCCCGCGGGCACCAGATAGGTGGCCTCGATCTGCGAATAGGCGGCGGTGAAGGCGATTTTCTCCGCCCTTTGCGGCTCGGCGCCGATCAGGCCGATATCCCAAGCGCCGGTATCGACCGCATCGGCCAATTCACCGGGCTTGGGGTAGGGGACGTATTTCACCGCCACGCCCAGCCGCGCGGCGATGGCAGCGGCCATGCTGGGGGAGACGCCTTGCGGGTCACCCTCTGCGGTGCGGCCGGTGACGAGAAGAAAATTGCTGAGATTGATGCCGGCCCGCAGCACCCCGGTGGGGGCCAGTTGGGCGATGATCTCTGGTGACATGGGGGCGATTCTCTCTGCGCGTGATGGGCCTTACAATCGGCCCTTGAGGACCATGCTTGCGCCATTCACTCCGCCGCGCAACCGCGCCTTGCCGCAACGGGGCACGCGGTCTCTACTGGCGGGCGCACCGTGGGCAAAAGCGGGCATAGGAGGAAGCATGGCCGATCTGACCATCCGTGAATTGCGCACCACCCTGCTGGAAATTCCCTGGCCGAATGACCCGTGGCTGGCGCATCACCCGCTGGGGGCGATGCGGGATCTGGTGGTGGTGGAGGTGGTCACCGCCTCGGGCCTGACCGGGATGGGGTATTTGCACCTGCTCAACCTGCCGCTGCGCCATAGCATCGCCGCCTGCCTCAAGGAGGCCATGGCGCCGCGCATCATCGGCCGCGACGCGACGGCGGTGGAGGCGATCTGGCAGGATTTGTGGCGATCCACCATCACCGGTGGCCGCGGTGGCGTGACGATGATGGCGCAATCGGCCATCGACATCGCGCTATGGGATGTGGTGGGCAAGGCGGCGGGCCTGCCGTTGCATCGGCTCTGGGGCCATCACCGGTCGGAAATTCCGATCTATGGCAGCGGCTGCTTCCGTGGCTCGCGCGGCGATGGGATGATTGCCAAGGCGCGGCATTTCGTCGCCCAGGGCTATAAGGCGATCAAGATGCAGGTCGCCCATATTGGCGATGTGCGCACCGATATCGACAATGTTCGCCGCATGCGCGATGCGTTGGGTCCGGATATCGAGATCATGATCGATGTGAATATGGGCTGGAGCGCGGATGTGGCGATCCAGGCCGGCCGCGCCTTCGAGGAATTCTCGCCCTATTGGCTGGAGGAGCCGGTGCTGCCCGATGATTATGCCGGGTATCTGCGCTGCGCCGAAATGCTGGATATGCGGGTGGTGGGGGGCGAGACGCATTTTGGCCGGGCGGACCTCAAGCCCTTCCTGCAAAACCCCCGACTGCCCATTTTGCAGCCTGACCCGATGCGTGGCGGCCTGACGGAGTTGAGGAAAATCGCCACCGTTGCCGATACTTGGGGCATCACCATCGCACCGCATCTCTTCCCGGAGTTGAATGTGCATCTTCTTGCCAGCATTCCCAATGCGAGCTGGGCTGAGCAGATGGGGCTGCTCGATGATCTGTGGGTGTCGCATCCGGTGATTGCCAATGGGATGATCACCGCACCCGAAACCCCGGGCCATGGCCTGGCCTTCAAGCCTGAGGTGCTAGCGGATTTCAGGCTGCGTTGAGGGCTTTCGCGATGGCCAGCAGCTTCATATCGGCGCTGCGCCAGCCAATGATGGAAAGCCCCACCGGCTTTCCTGAACACGCCGCGCCACGTGTCTCAATGGCGGCAGAGGAACCAAGATGCATCAGGCACAGGGCGAGTATGATTTCATTGTCGTCGGCGCGGGTTCGGCCGGTGCTGTGCTGGCCAATCGGCTTTCGGCCAATCCGCGCCATAGCGTGCTGTTGCTCGAGGCCGGGCCGCCCAGCCACCCTTGGACCCATGTGCCGGTGGGCTTTGCCAAGCTGATCGCCAATCCGGCGGTGAATTGGCTCTATAGTTCCGAGCCCGAAGCCTCGACCAATGGCCGCCGCCTGCCGGTGCCGCGCGGGCGCATCCTGGGCGGGTCGAGCGCCATCAATGGCCTCGCCTTCGTGCGGGGCCAGGCGCAGGATTTCGATTCATGGGCGCAGATGGGCAATCGCGGCTGGAGCCATGATGATGTGCTGCCCTTCTTCAAGCGCATCGAGCGCTATGAGGGTGGTGGCGATGATAGGCTGCGCGGGCGCGAGGGGCCGCTGACGGTAACCAACCCGCCGGCGACCGACCCGCTTTTGGCCACCATCATCCGCGCCGCCGGCGAGGTCGGCATTCGGCACAACCCCGATTACAATGGCGCGGCGCAGGATGGCATTGCGATGAGCCAGGCCAGCATTGGCGGCAGGCTGCGGCAGAGCACCGCGCGGGCCTATCTTTCCCCCATTCGCGGCCGGGCCAATCTGCGCATCGCCACGGGTGCCTTGGCCGAGGCGCTGCTCTTTGAGGGACAACGCTGCATCGGCGTGCGCTATGCCCAGGGCGGTGTGACGCATGAGGCGCGGGCGGGGCGCGAGGTGGTGGTGAGCGGCGGGGCGATCAATTCGCCGCAATTGCTCGAACTCTCGGGGATTGGCCAGCCGGAGCGGCTGCAGGGGCTGGGGATCACCCCGCGCCACGCCTTGCCCGGGGTGGGCGAAAACCTGCGCGACCATTACGCGCCGCGCACCCGTTGGGCGGTGGAGGCGCGGGGCTATACCCTCAATGATCGTGGCCGTGGTTTTGGGCTGTTTCGCCAGGCGATGCGCTATGCGCTGCGCGGCGATGGCATGCTCGGCATGGTGGCCGCACCTTTGCGCGCCTTTGTCCATTCGCGGCCAGGGCTGGAGGCGCCGGATTTGCTGCTCGGCTGGGTGCCGATGCTCACCGAGCCCGGGCCTAATGGCCCCAGGATCGCCGCCCGCTCGGGCATGACCTGCTATGCCCATCCGATGCGGCCGGAGAGCCGCGGCAGTATTCATATTTCGGCCGCTGATCCGCGCCAGCAACCGGCCATTCGGTTCAATTTCCTCTCCTCGCCGATTGATGCGGAACTCACGGTGAACGCTATCCGCATCGCCCGCCAGGTGATGAATGCCCCGGCCATGGCGCCCCTGGCCGTTCATGAGATTGCCCCAGGCCCCGATGCGCGAGATGACGCCGCCATCATCGATTGGGTGAAGCGTGCGGGCGAGACCACCTATCATCCCGTTGGCACCTGCCGGATGGGCCAGGATGGCATGGCGGTGGTGGATCAGCGGTTGCGGGTGCATGGCGTGGCCGGGCTGCGGGTGGCCGATGCCTCCATCATGCCCACCCTCACCTCGGGCAATACCAATGCGCCCACCATCATGATCGGCGAAAAGGCCGCCGCGATGATTCTCGAAGACCATGCTTAGGAGATGACCATGACACGCTGGGATACCAATTCGCCAATCCGCTACCCGGACCCCGATGTGCTGGTGCTGGATAAGCGCTTTGAGCATATCAAGCTCGGCCATGCCGGGATTGAGCGCATCGCCACCGGGTTTCGCTTCACCGAAGGGCCGGCCTATTTCGGCGGCGGGCGCTACCTGGTCTTCACCGATATCCCCAATGACGCGCTGATCCGGTGGGATGAGGTGAGTGGCGCGGTGGTGACGCTGCGCAACCCCGCCGGCTACCCCGATGGCAATACGCGTGACCGGCAGGGAAGGCTGATCACCTGCGAATTGGGCAGCCGCACCCTCACCCGCACCGAGCATGATGGCACGATCACCGTACTGGCCAGCCATTTTGAGGGGGTGCAACTCACCGGGCCCAATGATGTCGTGGTGAAATCCGATGACAGCATTTGGTTCAGCGACAATGGCGCGGGCATTCGCGGCAATTACCTGGGCGACAAGGCGCGGGCGGAACTGCCCTTCCGGGTCTATCGGCTGGACCCGGCCACGGGTGCGCTGAGCATTGCGGTGGGCGATATGGAAAGGCCCAATGGGCTGTGTTTCTCGCCCGATGAAAGCCGGCTCTACGTGGTGGATACGCCGGGCGGGCGGCGCACCACCCGGGTCTATGACATGGTGGATGGCATGCCCAGCCATGGCCGGCTGTTCTTTGACGACACGCCCGGCTGGGCGGATGGCATTCGCTGCGACACGGAAGGCAATGTCTGGGCTGCAATAACCGGCGGGCCGGGCTATGATGGTGTGGCGATCTTCGCGCCCGATGGCACGCTTATCGGGCGCATCCTGCTGCCCGAGCGCTGCGCCAACCTTGCCTTTGGCGGGCGCAAGCGCAACCGCCTGTTCATGACCGCCAGCCAGTCAGTTTATGCGCTGTATGTTGAGGCGCAGGGCTGCCCGGGGGGCTGATTGAGACGCTCGCGGAACTGGGTTTGGTGGGTGAAGGTAAGATCGAGGGGCTTTGCCCCTCGAGCACCCCAGCAGGAAACTGAGTTTCCTGCACCTTCGAAATTGTTTAGAATAGGTTTCATTGGCCAAGGCTCACTGCGTATTTTCTAATATTTTTTTAATATTATATCTAGTCAAACTGTTCTATTGAATAAACTATATTATAAAATTTTTAACTAATGAAGGTGCAGGAAATTAAGTTTCCTGCTGGGGTGCTCGAGGGGCAAAGCCCCTCGATCTTGTTTTTTGTTATCCGTTGTTCAGCCACCAAATGGAGAATAGCCCATGATATTCACCCGTCGGGTTCTTGCGGCGCTGCCGCTGGCTGGGCCTGTGCTGGCGCAGGGTTTTCCCAGCCAGCCCATTCGCTTGGTTACGCCTTATCCGCCTGGTGGGGGCACTGACACGGTGGCCAGGATGTTGTTGCCGCATCTTGTGGCGCAGCTCGGCCAGACCATCATCGTGGAGAATCGCGGTGGTGCGGGTGGGGCGATTGGTGCGGGTGAGGTGGCGCGTGCGGCTGGTGATGGCCATACGCTGCTGCTTGATGCGATGGGCCATGTGGTCAATCCCAGCCTCATGCCGAATTTGCCCTTTGATTATGCAACGGCTTTTACGCCGATCACCCAGCTTACCTTGCAGCCGCAAATGCTGGTGGTGCCGCAGGCCTCGCCTTTTGCCACGCTGGGGGCGTTGATCGAGGCGGCGCGGGCGCGGCCGGGGGTGTTCAATTTTGCCTCCTCGGGCAATGGCACGGGCGCGCATCTGGCCATGGTGGCATTGAGCCGGGCGGCGGGTATTGAGGTGGTGCATGTGCCTTATCGTGGCGGCGGGCCGGCGATGACGGATTTGCTGGCGGGCAATGTCAGCATGGCCTTTGCTTCGGTGGCGGCGGCCAGCGCGCATGTGCAATCGGGCCGGCTGCGGGCGCTGGGGGCGGCGGGGCCGCGGGAAATCCCGGCGCTGCCGGGGATGCGGCCCATTGCCGAGCAGGGTTTTGCCGGCTTTGACTGGGATGAGTGGAATGGTTTGTGGACCACCGCGGGTGCGCCGCGCGGCGCGGTGGCGCGGCTGCATGCCGCCACCGTTTTTGCCCTGGCCCAGCCCGATGTGCGCGCCCGCATGGCGGGGATTGGCATTGTGCCGCTGGGGACTGGCGAGGCGGATTTCGCCGCCTTTGTCGCCGCCCAGCGGGAGCGCGCGGCCCAGTTGATCCGGGCGGCGAATATCACCCTGGGCTGAGGGTTATTTCACCGAGGAAAAGCCGGTGGGCTGCAGGATGGCGTTGCTGACATTGGCCACGATCGGGCCATCGGCTTCGGTTTGCGCGCGCTTTTCGATCCATTCCGGATCGGCCTGGAAGGCGGCCCATTTCGCATCGCGCTCAGCGAGCGATTCCCATTCCAGCAGGTAATGCAGATCGAGATTGGATTCGCCGATCACCGTGGTCCAGAAGCCGGCCTGGCGGATGCCATGGCGCTCCCAGATTTTGAGCGTGATGGTCTGGAAGCGGTTGAGCAGTGCCGGCAGGCGGCCGGGCACGCAGCGATAGATGCGAAGTTCGTGGATCATTGTCTTGGCTTTCAGGTCTTGGTGATGAAGGAAGCGGCCTGCCGGTCGTAAGCGGCATAGCCCAGGGTTTCGCGGAATTGCGCCTCCGGCAGGGCGCTCTCGGCGGCCGAGGCGCCGCCGCGCATTGCGGCGAGGCCGGCCATCATGCCGCCGATCGCCGGCGAGAGCATGGCGGTGGGAAAGGTTGCGATCTTGAAGCCGAGGGCTGCGGCCTTCACCTGGTCTGGCGTTGCGCGGGCGCCGCCGGGGGAGAGCACGGCGAAGCTGGGCTTGCCGGCGGCGGCGGCGACGGCGCGGTGAATCTCGGCCTCATCGGCTGGGCTGTCGAGGAAGAGGATATCGGCACCTTCCTCGGCAAAGATGCGGATGCGCGCCTCTGCCTCGTCAATGCCCAAGGTGGGGCGGCAATCGGTGCGGGCGAGGATGAGAATGCCGCTCTCCTTGGCGGCTTGCACGGCGGCGCGGATTTTCATCCGCGCTTCCTCGCGCGGCAGGCAGGGCTTGCCGGCGGCGGTGAGGGCGCGGGGTGTGATCTTGTCCTCGATCAGGATGGCGGCGGCGCCGGCCAGGCCATAGGCGGCGACGGTGCGTTGGACATTCATTGCATTGCCATAGCCATGGTCGCCATCGGCCAGCAGCAGCGTCTGTGGTGCGGCGCGACGGGCCATGGTGAAGCTGTCGAACATCTCGCCGAAGGAGATCAGGTCAAGATCAGGCCCGCCGAGGCGGCTGCCGGCGACGCAGGAGCCGGAGAGGAAGGCGGTGGGGAAGCCGGCCTCGGCGGCGAGGCGGGCGCTCAGCCCATCCCAAATGGCGGGCATGAGAACAAGGCCCGGTTGGGCCAGCAATGCGCGCATGCGCTCGGGAGGGGTCATCTTGTGTCCTTCAGGCGTTTCCTGGGCTCCAGCCTAAGCGGGTTCATGGCGCGCCACCAAGCCCCCGGGGGCTTGACCGAAGGCGGGGCCGGGGTGCCCGATGCGGGCAAAAGGGAGATTAGACGAGATGTTCAGCCGCATGCTGCTCACGGCACTTTGCGTGGCTCTGGGCCTGGCCGCGCCGGTGGCGGCGCAGGAGGCATTTCCCAGCCGGCCCATCCAGCTCATCAACCCCTATCAGCCGGGCGGTGCCACTGATTTGATGGCCCGGGCCTTGGCCGCGGCCATGGCGCCGCTGCTGGGCCAGCCCATGGTGGTGGTCAATCGCGATGGCGCGGCCGGTGGTGTGGGCTCGCTGATGGCGGCGCGCGCGGCGCCCGATGGCCACACCTTGCTCTTCGCGCCCGCCCTGGTGCTCTCGGTGCTGCCGGTGACGCAGCCCAATTCCGGCCTCAGCCGTGATGCGCTGCGCCCGGTCTGCCAGACATTTTCCAATGCCCAGGCCATTGCGGTGCGCCATGATAGCCGCTTTCGCAATCTGGGTGATGTGGTGGCGGCGGCGCGTGCGGCGCCGGGCAGCGTTACCTATGGCACGCTGGGCATCGCCTCCATCCCGCATCTGGCCATGGTGCAATGGCTGCAGGCGGCGGGGATTGAACTCGCCCATGTGCCCTATCGCGGCGATGGGCCGGTGATGGCGGATACGCTGGCGGGGCGGATTGATCTGGCGGCCATCGTGCTGGCCTCGGCCTCCGGGCGGACGGATATGCGCCTGCTCGCGGTGTTTGATACGGCGCGCAACCCGGCCTTCCCTGATGTGCCGACCGCCATTGAACAGGGTTTTGCGGTGGCGCCGACCAGCTTTGGCGGGGTGTTCGCACCCGCCGCCACGCCGGCCGAGCGGCTGGCGGTGCTAGAGGCAGCCTGCGCCCGCGCGGCATTGGGTGAGGGCTATGCCGCCGCCGCGCGCCGCGCCTTGCAGCCTGAGGCCTATCACCTGGGCGCTGCGGATTTCGGCACCCGCCTGGCGGGGGATATTGCGCAAAAGGCGCGGCTGCTGGGCGGGATCAATTTGGCGCAGTAGCGTAGCCGGCCATTGCCGCGAGATTGTCACATTGGCCGCGTTTCATTGCCGGGGAGACTGGGTTAGGTGGCCTCCCATGGCAGCAATTCCTACCATGATGGCGGCAAGCGCAGCCTGGCGCAGCGCCGCCATGGGCGGCACAACCGGATATCCCCATGCCGAATGACCCCAGCTTTACCGCCCCTGGCCGCTTCTGGAAGGGCAATATCCACACCCATTCCACCCGCTCCGACGGGATGCGCGATGCGGCGGATGTTTGCGCCACCTATCGCGAGGCGGGTTATGATTTCCTCGCCCTTACCGACCATTTCCTGGCCAAATTCGGCTTTCCCATTGTGGATACCCGCCCGTTCCGCACGCCTGGCTTCACCACCATCCTTGGTGCCGAGCTGCATGCGCCTTCCACCGCCCTGGGTGAGATTTGGCATATTCTGGCCGTGGGCCTGCCCGCCGATTTCGCGCAGCCCGCGTCGGGCGAGAGCGGCCCGCAACTGGCTGCCCGGGCCATTGAGGCCGGCGCCTTCGTCGCCATCCCCCATCCTGGCTGGTATGCGCTGAGCACCGAGGATGCCAATACCATCCCCGGCGCCCATGCGGTGGAGGTGTATAACCACACCTCGCAGCTGCGCACCGAGCGCGGCGATGGCGTTTACCTCGCCGATCAATTGCTGGCGCAAGGGCGGCGGATCAACCTCATCGCCGTGGATGACGCCCATTTCGCCTGCGCTGATGCCTTTGGTGGCTGGGTGATGGTCAAGGCCGAGCGCAATGAGCCTGAGGCGCTGCTCGCCGCCCTCAAGGCGGGGCATTTTTACGCGACCCAAGGGCCGCTGATTCATCACATTGCCTGGGGGGAGGAGGAGGTGGAGGTCACCTGCTCGCCCGCTGCCGCCGTGATGGTGTTGGGCCGGGGTTCGCGCGCCGTGCAATCCGTCGGTGCCATTCAAACCCGGGTGAGCCTAAAGCTGGCGGCCTTGCGCGCCGCCGGGCCTTTCGCCCGCATTGTCATTGCCGATGAACAAGGCCGCCGCGCCTGGTCCAATCCGGTGTATTTCTGAACCTGAAGGAGAGCCCCATGTCCGAGGCGAGTACTCACCCGATCGTGGTGGAAATCCAGGCCCTGCTCGAGGGCCGCGCCGAGGGGCGCTATGGGTTGAGTTTCATCAACCAGCAGCAGCACGCCTTGCAGGCGGCATGGCTGGCCGAGAAGGATGGGCTCGGCGATGCCATGATCGCGGCCTCGCTGCTGCATGATATTGGCCATCTGGTGCATAATCTGGGCGATAACCCCGCCGATGCGGGCATTGATGATGAGCATGAATTGCTTGGCCATGCCTGGCTGGTGCAGCATTTCGGCCCCGAGGTGACGGAGCCGGTCCGGCTGCATGTGGCGGCCAAGCGTTACCTCTGCGCGGCGGAGGCGGATTACTTCGCCAAGCTCTCGCCCGACAGCGTGAAGAGCCTTTCGCTGCAAGGCGGGCCGATGTCGGCCGAGGAATTGGCGGCCTTCGAGGCCGGCCCCTATAGCGCCGCGGCGGTGCAATTGCGCCGCTATGATGAACAGGCGAAGGTGAAGGGCCTGCAAACCCCCGATGTGGCGCATTTCATGCCCGCCGTGGCGCGCAGCCTGCGGGGGTAATGGGCTTTCAGCGCTGGGGCTGCAGCACCACCCGGCCCACGCCCTGGCGGGCGGCCAGCTGCGCCATGGCCTCGCGGAATTGCGCGAGGGGATAGCGCCCGCTCACCTCGGGGCGCAGCAGCCCAGCTTGCCACCATTCCACCAATTGGTCCCACATTGCGCGCACGCGCGGGGCATGGTGCAGCCTGTTGTCGCCGGGTGACCAGCCGATATAACTGCCCCAGTTGAGGCCGGCGACGGCGATATTCTTCAGCAGCAGGATATTGGCCGGCACAGTTGGAATGCCGCCCGCCGCATAGCCCACCGTGACCAGCGTGCCGCCATCGCCCAGGCATCGCAGGCTTTCTTCGAAGAGCGAGCCGCCCAGCACATCGAGCACACAGGCCACACCCGCACCGCCGGTGATCGCCAAGACCGCCTCGCGGAAGGGGGCATCGGAGGGCAGCACTGCCTGAGCACCGCGGGCCAGCAGCATGGGGTGTTTGGCGAGCCCGGCCCGGGCGATGACCCGCGCGCCCAGCGCATGCGCCACCTCAACGCCCGCCAGACCCACGCCACCGCCCGCGCCATGCACCAGCACCCAATCGCCGCTTCCCACCCGCCCGCGCCACATCAGGGCCGAGGCGGCGGTGGGATAGCTGATTGGCATGGCCACCGCCGCCTCCAGCGGCAGCCCGTCAGGGATGGGGGTGACATGGATGGCATCGGCCACCGCCTCCTCCGCCATGCCGCCCCAATCCAGCACGGCAAAGACCCGGGTGCCGGGGGCGATCGCCACACCCTCAGCCGCCTCGATGACGGTTCCTGTCACCTCGGTGCCCGGTACGAAGGGCAGGGGTGGGCGGCGCTGATATTTTCCTGCAACCACCAACTGGGTGGCGAAAGAGATTCCGGCGGCTTCGACCCTGATGCGCAGGCTGCCCGGGCGCAGTTCGGGCGGGGGGATGTCTTTCAGTTCGAGGGCGGAGAAGTCGCGCCAGGATTCGCACAGAACCGCGCGCATTATTCGGCCCTGATCCCGGCTTCGCGTACCAGCCTGGCGTATCGCTTATTCTCCCGCGCGGCGAAGCGGGCGAATGTCTCGGGTGGCTGGCCGCCGGGGATGGCACCCAGCGCGCCGAGCCGGGCCATGGTCTCGGGGTGGCGCAGGGCAGCGGCCACGGCGTGATGCATAGCGCCCACAATGGCGGGTGCGGTGCGCGCTGGCGCCCAGATGCCATACCAGGTGGTGATCTCGTAATCGGGGAAGCCGGCCTCGCGCATCGTGGGCAGGTTGGGGAAGGCGGGTACCCGCTCATCGGTGCTGACCGCAAGGGCGCGCAGCCGCCCCTCGCGCACCAGATCAGCGCTGCTGGCCATGCTGTCGAACATCAGCCCCACCTGGCCTGAGACCAGATCGGGCAGCGCCTGGCCGCTGCCGCGATAGGGGATATGCTGCAAATCCAGGCCCGATTGCAGGCGGAACATCTCGCCCGCCAGATGCGGGGCCCCACCATTGGAGGAGGAGGCGTAGCTGCGCGCCGCCGGGTTTTGCCGCAGCCAGGCCACCAGCCCCGCCACATCGCGCGCGGGTGACGAGACGGGCACGACCAGGATGAGCGGCACGGCGGCGATCATCGTCACCGGCGCGAAATCAGCCATGGCGTCGAAAGGCAGGCGGACCATATGCGGCACAATGACATGGGCGGAGGCATTGACCAGAAAGGTCGAGCCATCCGCTGCCGCGCGGGCCACCGCCTCGGCGCCGATGGAGCCACCCGCGCCGGCACGGTTTTCGGCCACGAAGGGCTGGCCCAGATCCAGGGTGAGGCGCTGGGCGACGATGCGGCCCAGAATATCGGTCGGCCCGCCGGGGGGGTAGGGGATAAGCATCCGCACCGGGCGGCTGGGCCATTGGGGCTGCGCCAGGGCGGGGCTTGCCAAAGCCAGGGCCAGCGCGGCGCGACGTGTGCTATGCATAGACGGGTCTTCCCAAACGTCCTGTTAACGTCAGGATAGGCCGGAAGAATGGGAGAAAGCCATGCAGCCTCGCAGCCAAATCGCGCAAAGGTGCCGCCGATGAGCCACCGCAACGCCCAGGGGCTGGCCATGAGCGTGGGCTCGGCCGAGGCCGCGCAGGCCTTTGATGCCCTGACCGAGGCTTTCCTCAAATACCGGCTGGATGCGCCGCTCAAACTCAAAGCGGCGCTGACGCTCGACCCCGCAGCGCCCATGCCCCATGTCATGAAGGGTAGCTTTGCCCTTTTGGCCTATAAGGCGGCGGCGGTGCCGGCCGCGCAGGCCGCTGCCCAGCATGCTGCGGGCCTGGCCTGCAACCCGCGTGAGGCGATGCATGTGGCCGCGCTGCAAGCCTGGGCCAGCCAGGATATGGAGCAGGCCCTGGCGGTGTGGGAGGCCATTCTGGCCGAATACCCGCATGACCTCATCGCCTTCCGCCTGCATCATTTTGCCGCCTTTTGGATGGGCCGGGCGCCGGCGATGCGTGACATGGCGGAGCGTGCCTTCCGCCAATGGCAGCCGGGGATGCCCGGCTATGGCAGCATGCTGGCCTGCCGGGCCTTTGCCGCCGAGGAATGCGGCGATTACGCCACCGCCGAATATGCCGGCCGCGCTGCCGTGGGCCTGGACCCGGCTGATCTTTGGGCGATTCACGCCGTTGCCCATACGCTCGAAATGCAGGGCCGCCGGCAGGAAGGGGTGGATTGGGTGGAGGGGCTGCGGCCGCATTTCACCGGCACCAATAATATCCGCCACCATGTGCTCTGGCACCAGGCGATGTATCACCTGGAATTGGGCGACCATGCCAGCGTGCTGCGGCTTTATGATGAGGGGTTTCGGGACCTCGCCTCCGAGGTGACCCTGATGCAGCCCGATCTTTACATCGACTGCCAGAATGCCGCCTCCATGCTGTTTCGCCTGGGCCGGCAGGGGGTGGATGTGGGCGAGCGCTGGGTGGAATTGGCCGATAAGGCCGAGGCGAGGATCGGCGATACGCTCTCGGCCTTCACCCTGCCGCATTGGATGATGGCGCTGGCCGCAACAGGGCGCTTCGCCGCGGGGCAGCGCCTGCTGGAGAGTGTGCAGGCCGCGGCGGCGGGCAATAACACCCAAAGCCGGATTTTGCGTGAGGCCGCGCTGCCGGTTTGCGCGGCCATTTTGCGCCACGCGCAGGGTGCGCCTGGGGAGGCTGTGGCGCTGATGCGCCCGGCGCTGGGTTCTATGCCGCAGCTCGGCGGCAGCCACGCCCAGCAGGATGTGCTGGAGCAGTTTTTCCTCACCGCCGCGCGCGATGCCGATGACATCGCCGCCCAGCGCCTCTTGCTGGAGCGTGTGGCCGGGCGCCACCCGCTGCCGCCGCAGCGCCGGGTTGGCTATGCGGCGGCGGCCCATTCCATCGGCCACTGAACGCGCGGGGGTTATTCGGCGCGGATGCCTGCCGCCTCGGCCACGCGGCGCCAGGTGGGGATATCCTCGGCCAGGCGGGCGGCGAGTTGCTCGGGCGGGGAGAGGCGGGGGATGGCGCCCAAATCCGCCAGCCGGGCCTGGAATGAGGCATCCTGGCCGATCACCGCCAAGGCGGCGCTGAGCCGGCTGAGAATGGCGGCGGGCAGGCCCGGTGGGCCTGCGAGTGCGAACCAATTGGGGGCGACATAGCCCGGGACCGCCTCATGGGCTGCTGGCACATCGGGCAGGCTGGGGATGCGCCCTTGCGTGGTGACGGCGAGGATGCGGGCGCGGCCATCGCGATGCGCCGGCAGGGTCTCCACGGTGGAGGCGAAGACAATGTCGATATCGCGCGACAGCAGCGCATTCATCGCAACCGAAGCGCCGCGATAGGGCACATGGGTGAGCACCACCCCCGCCATGGCGGCGAAGAGCGCGCCGGAGAGATGGTTGGAAGAGCCTATGCCGCTGGTGCCATAGGTGATGGCGCCGGCCTCGGCGCGGGCGGCGCGCAGCAAGGCCGCCAGATCAACCAATGGCCCGCTGGGGCGGGCGACGATGGTGGTGGCGATATCGGCCACCAGGCTGACCGGGGTGAGATCCTGCCGCGGGTCCAGCCCGCCATGGGGATGCATGGCCGGCCAGATGGCCAGCGAGGAGGAGGTGATCACGAAGGCGGTGCCATCGGGGGGGCTGGTGGCCACCTGGCGCAGCCCCAGGCTGCCGCCGGCACCGGCGCGGTTTTCGATCAGCACCGGCTGGCCCAGCAGGTCGCGCAGGCGTTCGGCCAGCAGCCGCGCCACCACATCCACCGGCCCGCCGGGGGTGAAGGGCACGATGAGCCGGATGGGGCGGCTTGGCCAATCCTGCGCCAGGGCCGGCGCTGCCAGCAGCAGGGCGGGCAGGGTGCGCCGCCTCAGAGGGCTGACCAAAAAAACCATGTCATCTCCTTCAAGCTGGTATCAGGCCAGGGCACGAAAGGCGGCGAGAAACGCTGCCACATCAACCTCGTCATTATAGACATGCGGGCTGATGCGCAGCCGCCCCAGCCGGGGCGCGACATGGATTTGTCGCTCGGCCAGCGCCTCGATCAAGCCAGGGCGCATGCCGCCGGGGAAGCCCAGGCTGAGCACATGCGGCGCGCGGGTGGCGGGCGGGGGCAGTTCCACACCGCTGCCAGCCAGCCCCTCGGCCAGCAGGCCGTTCAGCCAGTTCAGCCGGGCGCTGATCGCGGCTGTGCCCCACTCTGCCATCAATTCCATGCCGACCGATGCCATTTCCAGGCTAATCACATGGTCCCGCTCGCCCATATCGAAGCGCTGGGCGCCATCGGTGAAGCCCAGATCAGCCATATAGGGCGTGGTTTCGGAGGAGACGCGGCGGCGGGATGAGCCGGTCTGCTCCAGCGGCACGCCATCCTGCCAGCGGCGGGCGATATAAAGGAAGGCCCGGCCATAGGGCCCGAGCACCCATTTATAGGTTGGGAAGATCAGGATATCCGGGTCCAGCGCCACGACATCGAGCGGCAGCACCCCCGCATGATGCGTGGCATCGACCAGCAGCATCGCGCCCGCCGCGCGTTGCGCCTGGGCCACGGCCGCGAGATCGATCAGCCCACCATCCGCCCAATGCACCGAGGAGATGGAGACCAGCGCGAGCGGCGCTGCCCCGGGCCGGGCGATGGCCTCCAGCAAGGCTGCCGTCCAATCGCCATTGGCTGGCCGCGCCACGCTCTCCACCACGTAGCCGCCGCGTGGCGAGTGTTGCAGCCATTCCAGCACCGGCGAGGAGTGATCATCACCCAGGACCAGCACCCGGCTGCCAGCAGGAATGGGCAGGATGCGCCCGGCCACCGCCACGCCATAGGAAATTGAGGGGATGAGCGCGATATCCTCGGCTGCCGCGCCGATCAGCCGTGCGGCGGCGTTGCGGGCACGGCTGCATTGCCCGGCGATATGCGCCCCGGTGATGGACCAGGGCTGCGCCTTGCGGGCGATGCCGGCACGCCCTGCCTCCTGCACCGCACGCGGCAGAGGGCTCCAGGATGCGGCATTGAGGTAGGCGACATCGCGGGGGATGTCGAATTCATCGCGCTGGCAGGCGAGCATCTGGGTGTCCTTGATCGCAGGCTAGGCAGTCTGCGTCCGGCTGGGCTGTCGGGCAACCATGCTGGCGGTGGGGTATTGTGATGCGTCATGTCCAGGGCGGGCTGCGGATGGGTGGGGTGTTCGAGGGGCTTTGCCCCTCGAGCACCCCAGCAAGAAACTTAGTTTCCTGCACCTTCGTTAGATTGTTGATATTAAGAATTATTTAAGCTTCAAGCAGGCCGCTGTCTCGGCCTTATCTTGGCTTCTGCAGCGAGCCTGGCGCATGGCAGAGCACGCGGCGGCCGGGCGCGATTTCGACCAGCGGTGGTGGTTCGGCGCAGATTGGCCGTGCCACCGGGCAGCGGGCGCGAAAGGCGCAGCCCTGCGGCAGGCGCAGCGAGGAGGGCGGCTCCCCACCCAGCACGATGCGGCGCTGGCCGGGCTCGGGCACGGCTGAGAGCAAGGCCACGGTGTAGGGATGGGCGGGGGTGGCGAAAAGCTCCGCCGCCGGCGCTTCTTCGACGAAGCGGCCTAAATACATCACCGCCACCCGGTCACAAAACGCCCGCACCACTGCCAGATCATGGGCGATGAAGAGGAATGCCAGGCCCAGGCGGGCGCGCAATTCCAGCATCAGATTGAGCACCTGCGCCTGGACATTCACATCGAGGGCGGAGACCGGTTCATCGGCCACGATCAGTGCCGGATCGAGCGCCAATGCCCGGGCGATGGAAATGCGCTGGCGCTGGCCGCCGGAGAATTCATGCGGGAAGCGCGCGGCCCAGGCGGGGTTGAGGCCCACCATGTCGAGCAAAGCGGCCACGCGTTCTTCCGGCGCGGCATGGCCATGCACGCGCAGCGGTTCGGCCAGGATTTGCCCCACCCGCATGCGTGGGTTGAGCGAGGCAAAGGGGTCCTGGAATACCATTTGCAGCCTGGGCCGCAGCGCCCGCAGCGCCTCGCCGCCTAGAGCGGTGATGTCCTGGCCCTGAAAGCGGATATTGCCGGCGTTGGGGGCGTGCAGCCGGGTGATCAGCCGGGCCAGGGTGGATGTGCCGCAGCCGCTTTCGCCCACAATGCCCAGGCTCTCGCCTCGCGCCACCTGCAGTGACACGCCGTTCACAGCATGCACCAGCTCAGGCTTGGCGAAGAGGGATTTTCGCGGCAGGGGGAAGTGCTTGATGAGGTCGCTTGCCTCCAAAAGCGGTGCTTCGGCCTCGGTGGCGCGTGGCGGTGCGGCGGCGGCGGGCAGGCTGGGGGGGGGCAATTGGCGGCCATCCATCGTCACCCAGCAGCGCACCGACCGGCCGGGGGCGATTTCGGTGAGTGGCGGATGCTCGGCGTCGCAGCGCGCGATGCGATGGGCGCAGCGGGGGGCAAAGCGGCAGCCCCGGGGCATGGCCAGCGGATCAGGTGGCATGCCCTCGATGCTGGGCAGGCGCGCGGTAACCGGCGTGTCCAGCCGCGGCACGGCATGGGCCAGCGCCCAGGCATAGGGGTGGCGGGGGTCGGCCAGCACCTCGGCGGTGGGGCCGGTTTCCACCACCTCGCCGGCATACATCACGGCGATGCGGCGGCAGAGGCTGCCGATCACGCCCAGATCATGGCTGATGAGCATGATGGCGGTGCCGAATTTTTCGTTCAGCCCGGCCATAAGGTCGAGAATCTGCGCCTGGATGGTGACGTCGAGCGCGGTGGTCGGCTCATCGGCAATCAGCAGCGAGGGCTCATTGGCCATGCCGATGGCGAGCATCACCCGCTGGCGCATGCCGCCGGAGAATTGATGCGGGAAGGCCGCCGCCGCGCGCTCGGGGGAGGCCACACCCATGCGGCGCAGCAGGTCGATACCATGGCGGCGGGCGGCCGGCGGGGCCATGCGGCCATGCGCCACGACATGCTCACTCACCTGGGGGAGGATGCGCAGCACCGGGTTCAGCCCCGTGAGGGAATCCTGGAACACCATGGCGGCGCTGGCGCCGCGCCAATCGGCCAATTCCGATTGCGACATGGCCAGCACGTCGCGGCCTTCGAACAGCACCTGGCCGGCCTCGATCCTGGCCGGTGGCTCGAGCAGGCGCATGATCGATTGCGCGGTGACGGATTTGCCCGAGCCGCTTTCGCCGACAATGCCCAGCGTCTCGCCGCGTGCGATGGTGAAGCTGACGCCATCCACCGCGCGCACCGGCCCACGATCAGTGTGGAAGACGGTGACAAGGTCACGGATGTCGAGAATGGCGGTCATCGCTGGGCTTTCGGGTCGAGCCAGTCACGCAAGCCATCGCCAAGAAAATTGAAGCCGATGACAACGGTGAGGATGGCCAAGCCAGGGAAGGTGGCCACCCACCATTGCTCCACCAATTCGCGCCCTTCGGAGACCATGGAGCCCCATTCGGCGGCGGGCGGCACCACACCCAGGCCAAGGAAGGAGAGGCCGGCGAAGGTGAGGATGGCGATGCCCAGATCAAGCGTGCAGAGCACCGCGATGGGGCCGAAGATATTGGGCAGGATGTGGCGCAAGAGGATACGCTTTTGCGGCAGGCCCAGCACCGTCGCGGCCTCGACATATTCCTGGCTGCGCTGGACGAGAGCGAGGCTGCGCGCGAGGCGGGCATATTTCGGCCACCACACCACCAGCATGGCGATGATGGTGTTGGTGGTGCCAATGCCCAGGGCGGCGGCCAGCGCCAAGGCCAGGATGATGGGCGGGAAGCAGAGCACGAGATCGGTCAGCCGCATCAGCGCCTCCTCGCCCCAGCCGCGCAGCCAGGCGGCGAGAATGCCAATGGCGGTGCCAATCCCCGCGCCCAGCAGCACGACGGAAAACCCCGCCAGCAGCGAGATGCGCGCGCCATGCAGCAGGCGTGACAGTACATCGCGGCCCAGAATATCCGTGCCCAGCCAATGCGCGGCGGAGGGCAGCAAAAGCCGCTGGGTGACATCCACCGCATTGGGCGGATAGGGCGAAATCCAGGGTGCGAGCAGCGCCACCAGCAGCCAGGCCAGCACGATGGCAGCCCCCGCCCATGCCAGGCCATAGCGGCGCAGCCGCCGCCGCATCCGGCTGGCCGGCAGGGGTATTGCCGCGCTCAACGCCGCACCCGCGGGTCGAGCACGGCATAGGATAGGTCCACCAGCAGGTTGACCAGCAGATAAGTTGCCGAAACCACCAAGGTGATGCCCATGATCGCCGGGAAATCCAGCGCGGCGGCGGAGCGGAAAGTGTAGCGGCCAAGGCCGGGCCAGGCGAAGATCGTCTCCGTCATCACCGCCCCGGTCAGCAGATTGGCATAGGCGAGGCCACCCAGCGTCACCACCGGCACCAGCGCATTGCGCAGCGCGTGGCGGAGGATCACCACCCTCTCCCGCAACCCCTTGGCGCGGGCGACGCGGACATAATCCTGCTGCAGGCAATCGAGCATGGCGGCGCGGGTGGTGCGGGTGATGAGCCCGAGCGTGGCAGCGGCCAGCACGATGGCGGGCAAGATGAGATGCGCCAGGGTATCGGCAAAGCCCTCCCAATCCCCCGCCCAGGCGGTGTCGAAGAGGAAAAAACCACTCGGGCCCTCGGGGGGAAAGGCAATCGGGTCGAGCCGCCCCGGCCCCGGCGCCCAACCCAGCCAGCCATAGAAGATGGCCAGCATGATGAAGGCCAGCCAGAAGGTGGGGGCTGAGACACCCACCAGCGACAGCACCCGCGCCAGCGCATCGATCCAACTGTCACGCCAGATGGCGGCGGCAATGCCGAGGGGGATGCCCAAGGCGAGGGCCATGACGAAGGAGATGGTGGCGAGTTCCACCGTGGCGGGGGCGAATTGCACGATATCCTCCAGCACCGGCCGGCGGGTGGCGATGGATTGCCCCAGATCGCCATGCAGCAGCCCGCGCAGAAAAATGCCGTAACGCTCCCATAGCGGCAGATCGAGGCCCCATTTCGCCCGCCATTGCGCCACCACCACGGGGTCGGAGGCCAGGATATCGCCGAGTTGCGCCAGCACCGGGTCGCCGGGGACGAAATTGGAAATGAGGAAGACCACCAGGCTTGCGAAAAGCGCCATGGCAACAGCTGATATCAGGCGCAGCGCAATGTAACCCGGCAAGCGGATGTTCCCCTTCGTGGGTTGATATGCTGCACTTGTTGCAGCACGAGAAGCAAGGGCGGCAAAGCAATGAGCGGAGCAGACAGGGCAGGGCGGATGAGGGTTTATCTCAGCCATGGGAGCCTCTCCTTCCCCGGCTATTTTGGTGAGCGCGCGCTGGCCGCGCTGCGCGAGCATGCCGATGTCGTGCGCAACCCCGGGGTTGAGGAATTGCGCGACGAAGCCCTCGCGGCCGCCGCTGCGGGTTGCGATGCCATCATCGCCTATCGCGGCAGCCCCGGCACGGCGGCGACCTTTGCGGCCGCGCCCCAGCTCAAGGCCTTTCTGCGCTGTGCGGTGGATATCAGCACGGTGGATGTGGCGGCGGCCTCTGAGCGGGGGATTTTGGTGACGCAGGCCACGCCGGGTTTTGTCGATGCGGTGGTGGAGTTGGGGGTTGGTTTTATGGTGGATCTGGCGCGGGGCGTGAGCCGCTCGGTGCTGGAATACCGTGCCGGAGGGGTGGCGCAGCCGCGGCCGGGCTTGCAGCTTTCGGGCGCGACCTTGGGGCTGGTGGGGTATGGCCGCATCGCCCGGCGCATGGCCGAGGTGGCGCGCGCCCTGGGCATGGGGGTGCTGGCCTATGACCCGCATGGCGGCACCCATTCCCTGGCCGAGGTGCTGTCGGGGGCGGATATCGTGATCTGCCTGGCGCTCTCCACGCCGCAAACCCGGCATATGATGGGCGCTGAGGCCTTTGCCGCCATGCGACGTGGGGCTTTTTTCATCAACCTCTCGCGCGGCGAGTTGATTGATGAGGCAGCACTCGAGGCGGCCCTGGATTCAGGCCATCTGGCCGGTGCGGCGATGGATGTGGGCAGCGCGCCTGACCAGATGCCGCTGCCCCGCCTCGCGGCAAGGCCAGATGTGATCGCAACCCCGCATATTGGTGGGCTGACGCCGGCCGCGGCCGAGCATCAGGCGATGGACACCGTCCGCCAGGTTGCGGCGCTGGCGGCGGGGCGGCTCCCCGATGGCGCGGTGAATGCCGCCCAGGCGTATCGGCTGTTCAAGCCGGCCTGACGCGCCCCATCTCAAGCTGCCAACCCGCTGCCGTCAGCGGGAAGGCGCCGAGCGCATTGCGCACCGCGATTTGATAATTCGGCTGGAACAGCACGAAGTGATGCGCCGCATCCACCACGCCGCGCTGCCACTCCACCCATAGCGCCGCGGCGCGCTCGAGATTTTGCTCCTCCGAGGCGCGTTGCACGAGGGCGGGCAATTCCGGCGGCACCGTCCAATGCACCCGCCGCGCCACCCGCTCCACAATGGCCGAGGCCCATAGCTCGTTCGAGACGGCGGGCGGGTTCCAGAAGGTCAGCACCGCGCCGGCCTGGCGGCCCTGGGTGAAGAGGGTGCGCAGATTGACCTGATCCATCGGGTTGAGCCGCACGCGAATGCCCACCCGCGCCAGGTCTGCCTGCAGCTTCTGCGCCAGCACCTGATAGGTGATGCCCGCCACGGCTGCATTGCCATAGGCGATTTCCATCTCGAAGCCCTGGGCGAAGCCGGCGGTGTTGAGCAGCGCCCGCGCCCGGTCGAGATCCTGGTTGAAGCCTATCTGGCGGGCGATGGCCTCCGTGCTGCCATTGACGCCAATGGGCAGGAAATGCGCCGGGCGCTGCGCCGCGCCGCCCAGCATGCTGCCCAGGATACTGTCATAATCAATGGCGTGGCCGATGGCGTGGCGGACCTCTTTTTTCGCCAATGCGGGGTTGGCGGCGGCATTCTCGGTCACCGCCATATAGACGAAATCGAGGCTGGGCATGCGCTCGATGCGAACCGCCGCATCGGCGCGCAGCGTGCTGATCTGCTCGGGGATGAGGTTGAAGGCGGCGGCGATATCGCCACGGCGCACCGCGAGCAACTGCGCCGCGCTATCCGACAAATGGCGGATTACCACACGCTCATAGGGCGAAGCCGCGCCCCAGTAATGCGGATTGCGCTGCAACAGGATCTGGTTGTTGCGCTCCCAGCGCACCAGGCGGAAGGGGCCGGTGCCGGCGGAATTGCCGTTCAGCCAATCCGTCGCCCGGTCGGTCTCTTTTGCCGCCGGGGCGACCACACCGCCCTGGGCCACCACCACCGCCTTTTCCATGATGCCGCAGCCGGGATTGGCCAGAATGGGCAGGATGGGCGCATTGGGCGCGTTGAGGATGAAATCGACGGTCTGGGCGTCCACCACCTCCACCCGATCCACCGCCTTGATGTATTGCTGGGTTTGTTCGCGCATGTTGAGGATGCGGTCGAAGGTGAATTTCACATCCTCCGCCGTCATCAGATTTCCGGTGGAGAATTTCACCCCCGCGCGCAGGGTGAAGCGCCAGCCGCGCCCATCGGGGGTGCGGGCCCAGGCGGTGGCGAGGGAAGGGCGGACATTCACATAATCGCCCGGCTCGAGCGTGAGCAGGCTGTCATAGACCGCAGCCAGCGTCATGGGCGGCGTGTATTGCGCCTGGCGCACGGGGTCGAGGGTTACGGTATCGCTGATATCAATGCCGATGACGAGAACACCGCCGCGCGCCTGGGCCCTGGCTCCGGCGGGAATGGCGGCGGCCGAGCAGCCGAGAATTTGTGCCAGGCTGCGGCGGCCAAGTGCGGTTGTTGTCATGTGCGTGTTCCTCTCTGATCCTTGTGGCGGATCGTCGCGCAGGCAGCCTAGGACGCATCGGAGGCAGTATGGAAGAGGCAAAGCCGCAGCCTTCACAGCCTTGGGATATGCAGCCCGCCATCGATATGGAAAGCGTCACCGGTGCTGAAGGGCAGGGCACCGGAGGCCAGCAGCGCCACCGCGCGGCCGATATCATCAGGCTCGCCCCAGCGGCGCATCGGCGATAACCCGGCCTCGATCCGCTTTGTATAAGCCTCGGCCACCGGGGCGGTCAGTTCAGTGCGGATCACGCCGGGGCGGATGTCATGCACCGCGATCCCATCCTCAGCCAGGCGCAGCGCGAAGATTTTTGCGACCATCGCGGTTGCGGATTTTGAGGCGGCGTATTCCGCCCGGTCGGGCGAGGCGAGAAAGGCATTGGCCGAAGAAATGAAGCTGATGCTGCGCGCACCACGCTGGGGCGCGCCCTCTGCCACCATCCGCCGCGCCACCGCCTGGGCCAGAAAGAAACTGGCCCGGGTATTGATCGCAAAGCAACGATCCCAGGATTGGGGCGAGACATCCAGCACATCACCGCGCTGCATGGCGCCCACACCGGCATTGCAGACCAGGCATTCCAAACCGCCAAACGCAGCCCAGGCGGAGGCGACCAGAGGCGCGTGCTGCTCAAGCAAAGCAAGATCGGCCATCAGCACATGGAAGCGGCCACCGGCCGCGCTGACCGCCCGGGCGGTTTCGGCCATGCCATCCTGGGCGATATCAGTGCCGATGATGTCAAAGCCCGCCGACGCAAGGGAGGTGGCAATCGCCCGGCCGATACCGCGGCGGGCGCCGGTGACCAACGCGGCCGGGCGCTGCGTGTCTTTGGGCATATTTGTGTCTCTCCTTGGGTGATTGCGGCTTGCTGCGCTGGGCAGTTCTGCTGGCGGAGGGGAAGAGCGAAAGGGCTTTGCCCTCTCGCGCTCTCCCACCAGGAAAATGATTTTCCTGGACCTTTGTTTAATTTTTGTTTTTTATTAGAATTGTAACATTTTTATATACAAAAATAGTTAAAGTTTTCATTATATTATAAAATTAAAAATTATTTTGAATAACATAATCCAAAATTAAAAATAAAACGAAGGTGCAGGAAACTGAGTTTCCTGCTGGGGTGCTCGAGGGGCAAAGTCCCTCGAAGTTTTAGTCCCCCCATTCCTTCCCAAGCATTGTCCAAGCCGCCAAGGCTTGAAACTACTTCACCCCAGCGAGGCCAGAAACTCGCGCAGTGCCTCGCGCCAGAAGCGCGCCTGGCCGGTGGTGCCGTGGCCGGTCGTTTCCGTGCTGGCCTCGATGAGATGCAGCCTGGCATGAGCGATGCGCTGCATTGCTGCTTGCATCACGCCGGTCTGGGGTGGGTTGCGCTCATCATCGGCGGAATTGATCGCCAGCACGCGGGCGCGAATACGTTCCAGCAGCGGTGCTGGGTTGTAATCGCGTGAACTCTCCCATTGGTAGATGAAGTCATTCGCATCGGGCGGTGGATTGGCCGCCAGGCGCTGTTCGACCAGCGCATCGGCTTGGGCGCGGCTGGGGGCTTGGGCCTGCAGGGCCAGGGTGCCGCCATTGGTGGCGGTGGCGTAGAGCAGGCTGGCCATTCGCAGTGAGGGTGGTGGTGTGGTGTAGTTGCCATCGGCATAGGCGGGGTCGCGGCGGATGCTCTCGATCATGAGGCGGCGCAGCATCCAATTGCGCGCGGCCATTTCGGTGGGTTGGGCGGCCATGGGCACGATGGCATCCATGAAGTCTGGATAGGTCACGCCCCATAGCCAGCTATGCATGCCGCCCATGGAATTGCCGATGACCAGCCGCAAATGGTTGAGCCCTAGGCCTTCGGTGACCAGGCGATGCTGGGCATGGACCATGTCGTCGTAATTGTAGCGCGGGAAGCGGGCGCGCAGACCATCAGAGGGCTTGCTTGAGGCGCCGGCACCCAGCGCATCGGGCAGGATGATGAAATGGCGCTGTGCATCGAGCGGCTGGCCGGGGCCGAAGAGTGCGCCGGCAAAGCCTGGATTGAGCAAATTGCGCGCCGAGCCTGCGGTGCCATGCAGCACCAGCACTGGCAGCCCGCCGGGATTGCCAATGGTGGTGTAGGCCAGCTTCACCGTGGGCAGGGTTTCGCCATTGTGGAAGCGGAAATCCCGCGCGACCCAATGGGCCTCGCGGGGGGTGGGGTATTCCGCGGCCGTGGCCACGCTGGCCAGTGCCAGGGGGATGGCCGCGCGGCGCGGCAGGTTGGGTGTCTGCAAGGTGGGCTCCTGGAGCGTCGCGGTCTTGGTCTGGGATGGGGGATGGCCGGGCGGGGTGTCAGGCCTGGCCGGCAAACATGCGCATGACTTTTTGCATGTCATAGGGCATTTCGTGCAGGGATTCGGGGTCCCACTCACTGCGTTCGGCGGCAAAGAAATCGCCGAAATAGACATGGATGGCGCCGGTGATGCGCGCGATGGGGTTGATCACCGAATGGATCACATCCGCCCCCAGCACCAGCGTGTCCTTCTCCGAAAGGGTCTTGGCGGAGGCACCTTCGATGCGGCCATTGGCATCCTCGGGAAGGCGGCGCCAGAGGATATTGTCCTCACGGCCGGAATAGACGCCGATCACCGCCGCCATGGCGTGATTATGCGGCATGATCACCATTTTGGGCTGCCATTGCACATTGAGGATGGTGAGGTCCTTCGCGCGATGCAGGACACCGAGGCCACCGCTTTGCGGCGTGCCCAGCCGGGCCATCAATGCCGCGGGGTCAGAGACGGCGCGGGTCACCACCTCGCGCATCTCGCGCGATGGCTGGCTGGCCTCGCATGCGGCCTGGCAATCGGCGATGAAGCGGTCCTGGTCGAACATGGTGATCCATTTCTTTGATGGTCGTGGTTTAGCCCACAGCCTCGCAACGCAGTTCAAAGCGGCATTCGGCAGCCCCGGCGGCGAGGCAGGCCACCTCATGGCAGAGGGGCTCATCCGCGCGGCCTTCGCATTCCAGCAGATAGCGCATCCCGCCGGCAAAACTGCCCTGGAACACATAGCAGACGCAGCGCCTCGCCTCGGGCCCATAGCCCAGTGCAAAGGCCGAATGGCGCGCCACAATGGTGCCGCTGCCCGCTTCCACATCCAAAGCCTCAATCGAAACCTGGCCATGGCCGCGCTGGGACATGCGCTTGAGGTAGTGCCGAAACGTCTCCAGCGGGGCGAGGGAATGGGTCTTAGCCTCCGCCCGGCACCATTGCAGTGCCGAGAGATGCGATGAGCCATAGACGATATCGCGATAGGCGGTGGGGCCGATCTTGGCTTCCACCGCCTTTTGCATATTCACCATGAAATGGCGCGGCAGATACATCATCGGCAGTCCGTCGGTGGACCAGATGGAGGTGGCGGGATCGACGTCGATGGGAATTTCGGGGGCGGCCATGGTGCTACTCCACCCGCGCGCCGGAGGCCCGGATGAGGGGGGCGAAGCCGGCCTCATTGGCGGCGCGGAAGCGGATGAATTCCTCGGCGGAGGTGTACCAGGGGGTGCCACCATTCTCGGCGAGGCGGCGGATCAGGTCAGGGCTTTCCAGTGCCTGGCGGGTGAGGGCGTTGATCCGCGCGATAATGGCGGGCGGGATGCCGGCCGGGCCCATCACCCCACCCCAGGAGGTGATCTCAAAGCCGGGCAGGAATTCGGCCATGGTGGGGATATCGGGTGCTTGGGGGCTGCGGGCGGCGCCGGTCACCGCCAGGGCGCGCACTTTGCCCTCGCGCGCCAAAAGCAGCGCCTGGGGGATATTGTCGAAGATCATGTGCACCCGCCCGCCCAGCAGGTCGATATGCGCCGGTGCCCCGCCGCGATAGGGCACGTGCAGAATATCCAGATTGGCGAGGTATTTGAACATCTCGCCCGAGAGATGCACCGTGGTGCCCGAGCCTGAGGAGGCATAGGCGTAGCGGCCGGGATTGGCCCGCAACAGGGCGATCAATTCCGGCACCGTGCGCGCTGGCACGTCATTGTTGATCACCAGCAGATTGGGCAATTGGTACATGCCCGAGATGTAGGAAAAATCCCGATTGGGATCGAAGGGCAGGCGGGCATAGAGTGTCGGCGCTATGGCCAGGGCACCCACACTGGCCAGGCCAATGGTGTAGCCATCCGGCGCGGCGCGGGCGATGGCCTCGGTGCCGACATTGCCGCCGGCACCAGCGCGGTTCTCGATGACGAATTGCTGCGAGGTCAATTCGCTCATCTTCTGGCACCACAGCCGGGTCATGATGTCGGTGCCGCCGCCGGGGGGGAAAATGCCGATGAAGCGAACCGGCGCATTGGGCCAATTGGCTTCGTTTTGGGCCAGGGCGGGGCAAATGAGGCCAGGGGTGGCGAGGGCCGCCATGGCGGCGAGGGTGGCGCGGCGCGGCAGCGCTGCGGTGGTCTTGGGCATGTTTCCTCCATGCGGCCTTGCCTGGCCGTGATTGACGCTATGCACCGATGGATAGGCGCGCTGGTCAAGCGAAATCGGCTGCCGCCTCGCGTAAGCCAGCGCAGGCTGCGCGCAACGAATATGGAGGAGACCATCATGCGTGGCCCAATCGGCGCAGCCCTGCTTGCCATCAGCCTCGCCACCCCTGGCCTGGCGCAGAACCGTTTTCCCTCCATCCCGCCCGAGCAGATGACGCCCGAGCAGCGCGCCCTGGCCGCCGCCATCCAGAGCGGGCCGCGCGCCGCGGTGCCGGGGCGCGACAATTCCATCGGCGGGCCATTCAATGTCTGGCTGCGCTCGCCCGGGGTGGGCGACAGGCTGCAGGCGCTGGGCAGCGAGTTGCGCTTCCGCACATCGCTGCCCCAGGCGCTGAATGAATTCGCCATTCTGATCACTGCGCGGGAATGGTCATCGCAATATGAATGGTTCGCCCATCATCGCCTGGCATTGGCGGCGGGGTTGCCGGCCTCGATCGCCGCGGATCTGGCGGAGGGCCGCCGGCCTGAGGGCATGAATGACGACCAGCGGGTGATCTATGATTTCTGCATCGAGTTGCACCGCACCCGCTTCGTCTCGGATGCGCATTGCGCTGCGGTGAAGCAACGCTTTGGCGAACAGGGCGTGGTCGATCTGATCGCGGTGAGCGGATATTACGTGGCGGTGGCGATGACGCTGAACACCGCCCGTGTGGGGTTGCCCGATGGGGTGGCGCCACCTTTGCCGGAATTGCGGCGCTAGCCCAGCTTGTGTTCACATGCGCTCACACCGCGTGGTCTAGCGGCTGTTGAGAGGATGATTCAGCGTTTACGGCGACTCCGCCTCGACGCATCATGCTCTGGTGCAGGCCGCCAGTCTCGCGCCACGATAAAAAACGGAGGAAATACCATGGCCATTTCACGCCGCAGCGCGCTGTCGCTGCTGCCGCCGCTGCTCGCCGCCCCCGGCCTTGGCCGCGCTGCCGGTTTTCCGGAGCGGGCCATTCGCATCGTGGTGCCCTATGCCGCGGGCGGCAATTCCGATGTGGTAACGCGCATCCTGGCTGTGCCCTTTGGCGAGGTACTGGGCCAGGCTGTGGTGGTGGAAAACCGCCCCGGTGCCGGTGGCAGCGTGGCGGCCACGCAAATGGCCCGGATTCGCCCCGATGGCTATAATCTCATGATCGGCAGCAATGGGCCGATGACGGTGAACCCGGCCATCCAGCCCAATCCGGGCTATGACGCGCTGCGCGATTTCGCCCCCATTGGGTTGATTTGCCGGACCGCGCTTACGGTCACCGTCAAGCAGGGCCTGCCGGTGCGCAGCCTCGCGGAATTTGTCGCCCTGGCGCGGCAGCGGCCTGGCCAGGTGACGGTGGGCACCTCTGGCGTGGGCAGCATTGGGCATTTGGGCCTGGCCAGCTTTGCCGCCCTGATCGGCGCCACGCTGCAGCATGTGCCCTATCCGAGTGGTGGGCAGATCCTGCCTGATCTGGTGGCGGGCAATGTTGATGCCGCCATCACCGAGATCAGCACCGCCTTGCCGCTGCATCGTGCCGGCCAGGCGCGGATTCTGGCGCTGGGCAGCACCACCCGCTCCGAACTTGCCGCCGATATCCCCACGGCCGAAGAAGCCGGCGTGGCGGGCTGGCGTGAGGCGGCTTTTGTTGGCCTCGTGATTCCGGCCAATCCGCCGCCCGAGGTGCAGGCTGTACTGGCCAGTGCCTTTGCGGCCGCGGTGGCGCGGCCGGAGACAAGGCGGCGGCTGATCGATAGCGGCAGCGAGGTCGCCTCTACTGCCGAGGCCACGCCTGCAGGCTTTAGCGGTTTTCTGGTCGATGAGACGGCGCGCACCCGCGCCGCTGCGGTTCGCGCTGGGCTGCGGAATAGCCCATGAAGATTATCGACGCGCAAATCCATATCTGGGGCCAGGGCAAGCCCTCTGGCCTGCATCGCCAGGTGCCGGTCTTCACCGCTGAAGAGGTGCTGGCCGAGATGGATGCGGCGGGGGTGGATGCGGCGCTGATTCATCCGCCCGCGAGCTGGGACCCCGATTCCAACGCCCTGGCCATTGCGGCGGCAGCCCGCTACCCGAAGCGCTTTGCCGTCATGGGGCAATTCCCGCCCGAGCGGGTGGAGAACCGGCCTCTGATTCAGGGCTGGCGCAACCAACCCGGCATGGTGGGGCTGCGCTGGCCTTTGATCGCGGCCGAGCAGCAGGCCTGGCTGCGCGATGGCACGCTGGATTGGCTCTGGCCCGAAGCCGAGCGCGAGGGGCTGCCGATTGCCATGATGGGTGGCCTTTTTCTTGATGATTTCCGCCGCATTGCCGAGGCGCATCCGGGTCTCAAGCTTATCCTCGACCATTGCGGTCTGGTGCGCACCGGCCAAGATGAGGCCGCCTTCGCCCAGCTCGATACTTTGCTGGCCCTGGCGCGGCTGCCCAATGTGGCGGTGAAGGCAACCGGCGCGCCGCATTACTCCACCCAGGGCTATCCCTATCGCAATTTGCATGACGGCTTGCAGCGCATTTTCGACGCCTTCGGGCCCGAGCGGTTTTTCTGGGGCACCGACATCACCCGCATGCCCTGCAGCTACCGCCAATGCGTGACTTTCTTCACTGAGGAACTGCCCTGGCTGGGTGGGCGCGAGTTGGAATGGGTGATGGGGCGTGGTCTCTGCCAATGGGTCGGTTGGGATTATGATTTTGGCTGAGGGCGCGGGCCTCACATAAGTTGCGCGGCAATGGCGGCGAAGGGGCAGGGATGCCTCATGCCGCTGCGGGCAGATTGCCTGAGCGGATCAAAGACGCCGCGCGGGCCGCGGCCGCCTGCCAATCCGCCCCGCCATCCGGGCAGCGCACCAGCCGCACAGAGGGGTACCAGATCGTATCATCCCTGGCCGGTTGCCAGCGCCAATCCGCGTGGCGGCCATGGGTCAACATCAAAGCGGGCCTGCCCAATGCGCCGGCCAGATGCAGCACGGCGGTATCCACCGTCACCACCAGATCAAGTGCGGTGATGGCAGCGGCCGTATCAAGGAACCAATCAGCCGTATTATCCATCTCCTGGCCCAGGCGGTCCAGCGCGAAGGGGGCCTGGGCTTCCTCGCCCGGTCCCTTTTGCAGCGCAAAAAGCCGCACGCCGGGCAAAGCCGCAATGGGGGCGAACACCGAAAGCGGCACGGACCGATTGCGATCAACCGGTGCCTTAGGGTTGCCTTGCCAGACGATGCCAATGCGAAAACCATGGGTGCCGATCCGTGCACGCCAGCGCGCCACACGTTCAAGATCGGCGCTGAGATAGGGAATTGGCCCCTGATGTTCCTGCGGCAGCAACCCCAGCGCGCGGGGCAGATTGAGCAAGGGAAGCCACGATGTCACCCCTTGCACCCGCCCCGATGTGCCAGAGGCGTGCAGATCAATCCCCTCCATCAGGGGTGCGAGCAGCTTGTGCACCCGTGCATCCAGCACCGCATGCACCCGCACGCCACGGTCGCGGAGCATGGGCAGGAAGCGGGCGAATTGAATGGTATCGCCCAGCCCTTGTTCGCCCATCACCAAAAGCGCCTTTGGCCATGCACCACCGCGCCAGAAGGGGATGGGTTCCGGCCCTGTCGGACCGCGGCGCATGACCTTGACGAAATGCTCCGGCATCAAGGCGAAGCGCACCTCATAGGCCTCCCAGGCCTCTTGCCAAAGCCCGGCGTTAAAGAGCGCACGCGCCAGCACCACCCTAGCCTTCAGGTTTTCGGGCTGTAGCTGGGATAAGGCGCGCGCTCCTGCGACGGCCTGGGTGAGGCGCCCCGCCTGGCGCGCTTCCTCAAGCAATCTCAGAAGCGGGGTGATATCAGGCGTTTGCGCCATGGCGATGCCCCGGCCCGGCTGTTGAAGTGCGGCGCGGGTAGAGCCGCTCTTCAGGCGCTGAGATCAGCGGTCAGCGTGGCGGTGCCGTTCGCGCCCCCTGCGACGCCATCCAGTGCTTCCCAGGAGAGTTCATCGGGGGATAGCGCTTCGGTTGG
Organism: Rhodovarius crocodyli; assembly: GCA_945901085.1. Lineage (GTDB taxonomy): Bacteria > Pseudomonadota > Alphaproteobacteria > Acetobacterales > Acetobacteraceae > Rhodovarius > Rhodovarius crocodyli_A. Next base: position 43,702 of record CAMDJV010000028.1, read on the forward strand.
TGCAGGCTGGGCCTGGTTTGCTTGCGCCGCTTTGTGCTCGGCGCCGGCGGTGGGGAGATTTTCGTTCTTGATCGGCATGTTCGAACCTTCAGGTATTTCGGTAGGAGCGCAGCCTCGCCTAAAAATGACGTCGTCTTTGCTGGTGGGATTTGTGAGGCAAAAAATGAATAGGGTATAGCCCCGACACTGGTGTCTCGATTTGGCGGGAGCCACACGGGGTCAGCAGCGTGACGGCCATGGCCGTCTGGCGCTGCCTTCGACGGCTTTAGCGCAATTCAAATGTATCGGTGAGTAAGAGCCTGACCCAAAAGTCCTTGCCGCGGCTCGGTGTTGAGTGATTCACCCTGCAGATCAACGGCTGCATGGTGGCATAGGATGTGGACGAACGAACACCGGGCGACGTATCGCCAGTCTGGCGGTGGCTTTCCCAGCGACCTGAGCGA
>CAMDJV010000029.1 GCA_945901085.1 Rhodovarius crocodyli
GGAGCGCTGATGGCGGGTTCGCTGTTGGGATCGCTGCCTGTGGCGATTTTTTACTCGTTCTTTGTGGATTATTACGTGAGCAGCCTGACGGGGGCGGTGAAGGAATAATCTGTGCGCCGGTTCTAACCCGGTGCGGTTTGGCGCTATCGACAAGCTCTACCGGGCTGCGCTTCAAGGAAAAAGATCTAGGGGCTTTGCCCCTCGAGCACCCCAGGAGGAAACTCAGTTTCCTCCACCTTCGTTTAATTATTAGTTTCAAAAATTAATCAAAGGTCCAGGAAAATGATTTTCCTGGTGGGAGAGCGCGAGAGGGCAAAGCCCTTTCGCTCCTCTCCTCCGCAATTAGCTTTTTCAGCAGCATACTAAAGCTTACGCCCCATCGCCGCCAAATAGCTGCGGTTGCGGGTTGGCGTGATCAGCACCTCGTTGATGCAGACATGCGCCGGCTGGCCGGCGATGTAGCGCACCAGATTGGCGCAATCTTGCGGCTGCACCATTTCCGCCCGTTGTGCTTCGGAGAGTTTGTTCGGGCGCTTGTCGAGGATGGGGGTATTCACTTCGCCCGGGCACATCACGGTGGAGCGGATGCCATTGCCGCATTCTTCCATGTTCAGGCTGTGGCTCATCGCCACCACGCCATGCTTCACCGCGGTGTAGCTGGATCCGCTAAGGGGGGTGACGAAGCGCCCTGCCATGGAGGCCGTGTGCAGCAGCAAGCCGTCGCCCTGGGCGCGCATCATTGGCAGCACGGCCATGGAGCAATAGAAGGCCGAGGCGAGATTGCCATCGATCACCTGCTGCACGCCCTCGGGCGTGAGATCCGTCCAGGAGCGGGCGGTGATGTTCAGGCCCGCATTGTTCACCAGCAGGTCGATGCGGCCGAGTTTGCTCTCGATGAAATCGGCCACTTTCTTAACCGCGGCGGGCTTGCCCAGATCAGCGGTCTTCACATGCGCGGTGCCGCCGGCGGCTTTGATGCGCGCGGCCACGGCCTCGAGCGGTTCCTTCCGCCGGCCGGTCAGCACCACCACATAGCCATCCTGTGCCAGGCCCTCGGCGCAGGCCTCGCCGATGCCACTGCCCGCGCCCGTCACCCATGCCACTTTATTCATTGTAGAATCCCTCCCGCGCGCGGGCTGGAATGCCCGCGTCATCGGGGGTGAGTGTCACGCCAAGTGCCAGATAGGACAAGGTCGCCCGCCGTGCGAATGCAGCGTTTTACCAGCGCGCCAGTGCCGAACCCCAGGTCAGCCCGCCGCCAATGGCTTCCATCAGCACGACATCGCCGCGCTGGAATTTTCCGGCAGCCTCCGCATCGGCCAAAGCGAGGGGGATGGAGGCGGCGGAGGTATTGGCGTGGCGGTCCACCGTCACCACCACCCGCTCGGGGGCCAGGCCGAGCTTTTTGCCCATGGCCTCGATGATGCGGATATTGGCCTGGTGGGGCACAAGCCAAGCGATGTCGTGGCGGGCGAGGCCATTGGCCTCCAGCGCCTCATCGACCACGGAAGCGAGCTTGGTGACGGCGTGCTTGAACACCTCGCGCCCGGCCATGCGCAGCAGGCCGGTGCCGCCGGTGCTGCCGGGGCCGCCCTCGACATGGAGGATATCGGCAAGCCTTCCATCGGCGTGCAGGTGGGTGGAGAGGATGCCGTGCTCGGCATCGGCCTCGGCGCGCAGCACCACAGCCCCCGCGCCATCGCCGAAGAGCACGCAGGAGGCGCGGTCGGTCCAGTCGAGGATGCGCGAATAGGCCTCGGCGCCAATCACCAGGGCGCAGCGGGCGGAACCGCTGCGGATCATGCTATCGGCCACGCTCAGCGCATAGACGAAGCCGGTGCAGGCGGCGAGGATATCGAAGGCGAAACCCTGGGTGATGCCCAGCTGCGCCTGGATGCGCACGGCTGTGGCGGGGAAGCTGCTATCGGGGGTGGCGGTGGCCACGATCACCGCATCGACATCGGCGGGGAGTATGCCGGCGCGGGCCATGGCCTCGCGGGCGGCGGCGGCGCCCATGGCGCTGGTGGTCTCGCCCGGGGCTGCGATATGGCGCTGGCGGATGCCGCTGCGCTCGACGATCCATTCATCCGAGGTATCGAGATTATAGCGCTGCGCGAGCGCCTCATTGGTGACGAGGTCGGATGGCAGATAGCCGCCAGCGGCCAGGATGCGACTGCGGATCACGGCGTGCTGCCTGTCAATTCGGCCGTGTGGAGGCGGGCCACGCCCTCACGGATCTGGTGGGTGAAGCCGTGTGTTACCATATCCATCGCCACATCCACGGCATGGGCAAAGCCCATGGCATCGGTTCCGCCATGTGATTTCACCACCACACCATTCAACCCGAGCAGGATGGCGCCATTATAGCGCCGCGGGTCCATCCATTCGCGCAGCCGGTCCAGCGCCGGGCGGGCGAGGAGATAGCCGAGTCTGGCGGGGATGGAACTGGTGAAGACCTGCTTGAGCAGGCCGCGCATCAGCTTGAGCGCGCCCTCGCCGGTCTTGAGTGCGACATTGCCGGTGAAGCCATCGGTCACCACGACATCGACGGTGCCGGCGGTAATGTCATGGCCCTCGACGAAGCCATAGAAATTGATCCCGGCATCGGCGCGGAGGATTTCCGCCGCCTGACGCACCCTATCATCGCCCTTCAACTCCTCGGAGCCGACATTGAGCAGGCCGATGCTGGGATTGGGCAGGCCGAGCACGGCGCGGGCGAAGGCATCGCCCATGATGGCGAATTCGACGAGGTTGCGGCTGTCGCAGGCGACATTGGCGCCCAGATCGAGCATGACGACATCGCCACGCGCGGAGGGCATGATGGCACCCAGGGCCGGGCGGTCGATCTCCGGCAGGGTCTTGACCAGGATTTTGGCCAGCGCCATGAGCGCGCCGGTATTGCCAGCCGAGACGAGGCCCGCGACCTCGCCCGCCGCCACCGCATCAATGGCGAGGCGCATCGACGCATCGCGCATGCGCAAGGCCATGGTGGGCTTCATATCGCCAGGGATGAAGCTATCCGCATGACGAATGAGGCAGGATTTCTTCGCCCGCGGATAGGCATCGAGCATGGGAAGGATCCGGGCCTGGTCACCCACGAGCAGGAATTTGGCCCCCGGATGGCGCTCGGCCGAGAGATCAACACCTGCCAGCACCGCCTCGGGCGCATTGTCGCCGCCCATCGCATCGATTGCGAGTGAGGCAATCTGCGGCTTAGAGTTCGCCCGTTTGCTGGGCGGCCCGTTATCGGACAATCCGCTCTCTCCTCACACCACACCGGCGGCCACGGCCACCAGGGCCCGGCGCGCTTCCGCTCAGGCCCGGATGACGCCCTTCAGCGCATCGCCGGCGGGAGCCACTTCACGGCCGTCATAATGGCCGCAATGCGAGCAGACATGGTGCGGGCGCGCAAGCTCACCGCAATTGGAGCACTCGACATAGGCTTCCTTGCCCAGCGCGTGATGGCTGCGGCGCATGCCACGGCGTGATGGCGAGGTCTTCTTCTTCGGAACGGCCATGGTGCCGGGCCTTTCAATAGGTCAGCGAGCTGAATTGCAATGAGGGGGGGGCGATAGCAGAGGGGGGGCTGGGTGTCCAGCAGGTGCCGGCGATGATGTGACGTTCAGGTGACGCAGGGCTAGCGGGATTGCCCCGAGGGTGGGCGGCGCGCGAGGGCGGCAAAGGGGCCGCGCGGGCCGTCATCGGCGCCATGCTCGGGCAATTGCGCGCCCTCCAGCCGGGGATAGGGGTCGAGGGCGAGGGCGAGGAGTTGGGCCATCACCTCACCCAGCTCGGCGATGCCATTGTCGCATTCGACCTCGTCTTCGGAGTCGGGGTCCTCGGAGGGGGTTTGGCCCTCGGGGAGGATTCGCAGGGCGACATCCTCGCGCAGGCTCTGGGGAACCGGGTCGAGGCTGACCACGCAGGCCTGTACGAGGCTGGCCTCGATATGGCCATTGACGCGAATGCCGCCGGCGGTTTCGCCGCGCAGGCGCAGCTCGGCGGAAAACCGATGCAGCGCGAGCAGGCCCAGACGGGCGGCGAGGGCGGCGCATTCGGTGGCATTGGCCTCAAGGCGCAATTGCTGGCCGGCCCCGGGCAAATGGGAGACGCGCACGGGGCGGGAGAATTCGAGTTCGCTCATAGGGCGGGAAAGACCAGGCGGCCGGCGCGAAGCCCTGCCATGGGCTGGGCTGCGAGCGCGCCATCAAGGGCGATGGCGCGGGCGGCGAGGCGGGGGGCGGCGGTGGCATCCTCGGGTGCCACGCCGGCCCAGAGGTTGCGGATCAGCGCCTCGGCCAGGGCTTCTGGGTCGGTGGCATCGAGTGCGGCCTCATAGGCCTGGGCGCGGCCATGAAAGGCCTCCCACATGCTCTTGACGCGTTTGCTGATGCTCATATCGCCCACGCCCATCTCGCGCAGATTGACATCCATGTCGTTGAACATGGCATCGAAGACCGCCTGGGCGAGGGTTTGCCCCTCGGGGGCGGGATCATGCCGCAGGCGGCGGATCAGCAGGGCGACATGCAGACCCACCAGGTCAAAGCGGCCTTGCAGCGTGTCGGCCACGGCGTAGTCCAGATAATAGGCGGGTGCGCGGGCTGCGGCGACGGCGGCGCCATAGAGCTCGTAGCCCTCGCGTTCGAAGGGTTTGCGGCGGAAAAGGCGGGCGAGCACCATGGTTTCAGTCTGGCCTTTGGAATGGGTGTGGCGCCACGCAGTTGACCGCAACCGGGCAAGGTGGCACCTCGCCTCACATGGAACCGACGCCTCTCAAGGTCAATGCGACACCACCTTTGGCGCGAGCACTGGCCGTGCTGGCCTGCCTGGGCGTGGCGGGGTGCCAGTATCTGCCGCCGCTGCCCGAGCGCCCGCGCGAGGTGTTTTCCTCGCCCATCATTGCCCGGGGGCATCTGGTCTCTGCGGAGCAATTGCAGCAGATCACCCCAGGTGTGACCGCGCGCGCCGATGTGCAGGCACTACTGGGCAGCCCGAGCCATACCGCCACCTTCTCGGATGACACCTGGTATTACATCAGCAGCTCGACGCAGCTGCGGCCGGGGCGGGCGCTGTCGGTGAGCAATCAGCGGGTGGTGGTGGTGGCCTTCAACCCCAATGGCACGGTGCGAGAGCTGCGCGAATTGGGCCAGGCGGATGGGCGCAACCTCAGCTTCGCCAGCCGCGAGACGCCAGTGCCGGGCAATGATCGCACCCTGTTGCAGGGGTTGTTCGGCAATATCGGCCGCTTCAACCCCACGGGTAGCAGCACCGGCCAGCCGGCGGCGCCGGGTGTGGCCAATTCCTCCAACCGCTGAACCGGCGCCCATGGCGCGCTATGGGCGGGCGCGGGTGGTATGACGCCGCTGATTTTTGACCGTGCTCTGCTGCGGCGGAGGCGGGATAGGGCGGCGGCGCGGGTGGGGGATGTGGCGCCGGTGCTGGAAGCGGCGGCGGATCTGTTGCTCGACCGGCTGGATGACACGACGCGGCGCTTCACCCAGGCCTTGGAGATTGGCGGGCGGGGGGTGGTGGCGCCGATGCTGCGCGCGCGCGGGATTGCCGATGTGGTGAGCCTTGATCTCTCGCCCGCGATGGCGGCGCGGGGGGGCGGGTTGGCGGTGGCGGGCGATGAGGAAATGCTGCCCTTTGCCGAGGGGGCGTTTGACCTGGTGGTCGCCTCGCTCTCGCTGCATATGGTGAATGATCTGCCGGGGGCGCTCATTCAAATTCGTCGGGCGCTGCGGCCCGATGGGCTGTTCCTGGCCAGCCTGCCGGGCCTGGGCAGCCTGCAGGCGCTGCGTGAGGCGCTGGTGGTGGCGGAGGTGGCGGTGAGTGGCGGGGCCTCGCCGCGGGTCTCACCCTTTGCGGAATTGCGCGATATGGCGGCGCTGTTGCAGCGCGCGGGCTTTGCCCTGCCGGTGGCGGACCAGCAAAAGCTGGAGCTGGCTTATCGCTCGGCGCTGGGGTTGGTGGCCGATCTGCGCGCGGCGGGGGAGCAGAATACGGTGCTGGCGCGCGATGGGCGTATTCCGCCGCGCGGGCTGTTTGCCCAGGCTTTTGCGGCGCTGGAGGCCTCGCTACCGATGGCGATGCCGCTGCCGCTGCTGATGCTGACCGGCTGGGCGCCGCATGACAGCCAAAGCCGCCCTGCCCGGCCCGGCAGCGCCAATGCCCGGCTGGCCGATGCGCTGGGGGCGGAGGAACACAGCGCGGGTGAGGCGGCGGGGCCTGGGCGGGAGGGGCGTGGGTGATACGCTCTCAGAAGCGAAAACCGAGGCTGGCCAGCGCCCTCGCCCCGCAAATATCCTGGCCCCGGCCGGCGATGGGCACGCAATGCTCATGCGCGATGGAGGTCTGGACGTAGCTGAGCGTGGCCGTGAGGGTGCCCATGGCCTCGATGGTGAAGTCGCGGGTGAGGTTCACGCCCCACCAGCTGTCATTGCCGGCGCCGAAATTGGCCGGGCGTTGCAGCATTTGATGCGCCAGCCGGCCGCCCAGGGTGAGGCCCCAGAACCCGGTTTGCCAATCCAGGCCGCCCTCGACATAAAAACCCGTGCCTGAACTGGCACAGTAATTTGGTGACGCGCCCAGCGTGGCCAAGATGGTGACCGGCCCGAGGCTGCGGCTGGCGCGCAAAATGGCCTCAGCATAATCCAGCCGCGGCTGGCCGCCGCGCCTGGTGAGGCCGGCATAATGGTACCAGATGCCCTGGAGATCGATATTGAAGCCGCCAAGGGGGAAGCGAATGCCGCCGAAGAGATCGATCTCGGTGGTGACGTCATAGCCCAGATATTGGGCGTTGGAGACGAAGCTGCCGACATAAACCCCGCTGCCGGGATGGGCGAGTTCGGCATTGGCTTAGACGGCTGGGCGGGAGCGGGTTTGGCTGATGCCGCGGAAGATATAGTCGCCGGTGAGGGTGGCGGTGGGGTTGAGGGTCAGGCCGCTCTCGCCCAGGCGGGGTTGCGCCATGGCGGGGCTGGTGGCGAGAAGGAGGCCCAGCAGGGCCGCAGGGCATTTCATGAAGGGGGTTTAGCCGAAGCCGGCTGGCAAAGCCATGAAATGACGGGGGTTGAGCGGTCTGCTAAAAAAGGACAGCGCGGGAAAAAAGATCGAGGGGTTTTGCCCCCGCCTTCGATACATCATTGATTTTAAATAATACCAAAGCTCCAGGAAAATGATTTTCCTGGTGGGAGAGCGCAAGAGGGCAAAGCTCTTTCGCTCTTTTCCTCACATTCGGCCTTATCCCGACGCCGGCAAGCGTATCACGAATTCGGCCGGCTCGCGGCGCGGGGTGGCTCCTGGCCGCTTGCACCGCGGCGCCCGCCACTTGATATTGGCGCGATGGAGCAGCCAGCCGGCGAGAGCCGCACAATACCGTTACACCAGCCCGAGGATTTCGCGGGCATGCGCCGCGCCGGGCAATTGGCCGCGGCCTGCCTTGATATGATCGGCCCGCATGTCCTGCCCGGCGTCACGACCGGGCAATTGGACCAGCTTTGCCATGATTTCGCCCTGGCGCATGGCGCGACACCGGCGACGCTGGGCTATCGCGGCTATCCCAAATCCTCCTGCACCTCGATCAATCACGTTGTCTGCCATGGCATTCCGGGGGACCGGGCGCTGATCGATGGCGATATCATCAATATCGATGTGACCGTCATTCTCGATGGTTGGCATGGCGATACCAGCCGGATGTATATTGCGGGCCAGGCCAGCACCAAGGCGAAGCTGCTGATCGATGTGACCTATGAGGCGATGATGCGCGGCATAGCGGCGGTGCGGCCGGGGGCCACGCTGGGCGATGTGGGCCATGCCATTCAGAGCCATGCCGAGAAGCATCGGTTTTCCATCGTGCGGGATTTTTGTGGCCATGGCATTGGCCGGGTGTTTCATGCGCCGCCCAATGTGCTGCATTTTGGCCGCCCGGGTGATGGGCCGGTGCTCAAGCCTGGCATGTTCTTCACCATCGAGCCCATGGTGAATGCCGGCCGGCCGGAGGTGAAGATTCTCGATGATGGCTGGACGGCGGTGACGCGTGACCGCTCACTCTCCGCCCAGTTCGAGCATATGGTGGCGGTGACCGAGACGGGCTGCGAGATTTTCACCCTCTCGCCCGGCGGGTATCACAAGCCGCCCTATGGGTTCCGCCCGGGGGGGTAGTGCTTTAGCCTTCCTGCATCCTGGGGGGATGGTGATGCGGCTTGGCCGTGAGATGCGATGGATGCTCCTGGCGCTGGGGGCGATGTTCATGCAGCAGAGCTTCGCCTCGCTCGGCCGCAGCCTGCCCACGGTGATCGCGCCGGCCATTATCGATGATCTGGCCCTCGACCCTGCCTGGGTGGGAGTTTATGTCTCCATTGCCGCCTTTGCCTCGCTGGTGTTCCAACTGGGCTGCGGCAGTTTCATCATCCGCTATGGCGCTTTGCGGATGAGCCAGGTGGCGCTGGTGTTTTTGGCCGCTGGGCTGGCCTTTGCCTCTTCGGGGCTTTTGCTGATGTTCGCGCTTTCGGCGTTGATCGGCGGCGGGGGGGCGGCGATGTCCACCCCCGCCTCATCGCATTTGCTGGGGCGCTATACGCCGCCGCGGATCATGCCGCTGGTCTTCTCCATCAAGCAGACGGCGGTGCCGGCGGGGTTGCTGCTCGCAGGGCTTTTGGGGCCGGCCATCACCGATGGGATGAGTTGGCGCGCGGCGCTGGATGTTGCGGCCATCGCCTGCCTGGTGTTTGCGGTGATGCTGCAGCCACTCTCGCGCGAGTTTGACAGCGACCGCGACCCTGGCCGGTCATTCCAGATGAGTGACTTCGCCACCACGCTGCGGGCGGTGATGACGGCGCCGGAATTGCGGCGGCTTTCCCTGGCCTGTTTTGCCTTCAATGGGCTGCAGACGGTGTTCACCTCCTATTTTATCATTCTGCTGACCGAGGCGGGGTATGGGCTGAGCCTGGCGGGGCTGGTGTTTTCCATTGCCATGATGGTGGCGGTGCCGGGGCGTATTCTCTGGGGCTGGATGGGCAGCAGCTTTGTCGCACCCCGGGCGATGATGGGGGCGCTGGCCTTGGGGATGGCGGTGAGCAGCTTCGCACTGGCCTTTTTTGGCGCAGCCTGGCCGGTGGTGGCGGTGGGGCTGGTGGCGAGCGCGCTGAGCGCGACCGCAATGTCCTGGCATGGCGTGCTGCTGGCGGAAGCCGCGCGGCTGGCACCGCATATGCGCGGGGCGGCGACAGGGGGGGTGCTGTCCTTCGGCCAGGTGGGGGCACTGCTGTTGCCGCTGGTCTTTGCCGGTATTCTTTGGGCGAGTGGGAGTTATGGGCTGGGCTTTGCGGTCTGTGGGTTGCCGGCCTTGGTTGTCGGCATTGTGTTGCTGCGGCCTTCTCACGCCGATTTGGCTGCTGAGAAGCACTGAGGGCGGAGCAAGGAACGAAATGGCTTTGGCCCCTCCCGCTCTCCCAACATGGTCGACATATATGCCGACGATTTTCCTCGACCTCTGATATTTTTTTCGAGCCTGTCCCGTGCGGATGGGCTCACTATATGGGAATTAGTGTTTTGTTTTTATAATATTTTTATCGTCTCAAACAGTTCTACCTAAACCAATTGCAACCCAAAACCGATAATACATCGAAGGTGGAGGAAACTGGTCGACATGTATGTCGACCCTCCTGGGGTGCTCGAGGGGCAAAGCCCCTCGATCTTATCTCCCCTCGCCGTTCGTTCTTCCGCAGCGGAGGCGGCCTTGCCAAGGCTGGGGCGGCGGGCGCAGCCTTGCGGGGCAAAAGGAGCTTTTTGATGCGCAGACGCAGTCTCATCGCAGCCGCCACCGCAGCGCCCGCCCTGGTGCGCGCGCAAAGCGCGACCACGCTGAAATTCATCCCGCAGCAGGACCTCATCGTCCTCGATCCGGTTACCACCACCGCCTATATCACCCGCAACCATGGCTACATGGTTTTCGACACGCTGTACGGCATGGACGGGCAATTCGGCGCGACGCCGCAGATGGTGGATGGCCATACGATCGAGAATGATGGGCGGCTGTGGAATCTGCGGCTGCGGGAGAATTTGTGGTTCCATGATGGCACGCCGGTGCTGGCGCGCGATTGCGTGGCGAGCATTCGTCGCTGGGCGCGGCGCGACCCCTTTGGCGTGACGCTGATGGAGACGACGGAGGAGCTTTCCGCCCCGGATGACCGGACTATTCGTTTTCGGCTGAAGCGGCCCTTCCCGCTGCTGCCCATCGCGCTGGGCAAGGCCTCGGTGCCGGTATGCGCGATGATGCCTGAGCGGCTGGCCAATACCGATGCGTTTCAGCAGGTGCCCGAGATGATCGGCTCCGGCCCCTTCCGCTTCAAGGCGGATGAGCGGGTGCCTGGGGCCCGGGTGGTTTATACGAAGTTCGAGCGTTATGTGCCGCGCGCCTCGGGCACGCCGACATGGACGGCCGGGCCCAAGGTGGTGCATTTCGACCGGGTTGAGTGGAACTCGATGCCCGACCCTTCCACCGGCAATTCGGCCATGCTGAATAATGAGCAGGATTGGCAGGAATATGCCTCGCTCAATCACCTGCCGCTGCTGCGCCGGGCGCGCAATCTGCGGCTGCAGATTCTCGATAATACTGGTTATGTGTCGATGCTGCGGGTCAATCATTTGACGCCGCCATTCAATAATCCAGCGATCCGGCGGGCGCTGTGGGGGGCGATTGACCAGCAGGCCTGCATGCATGCGCTGGTTGGGCCCTCGGAGCCCAGCCTCTACCATCTGCCGCTCGGGTTTTTCGCGCCGAAGACGCCGATGGCCAGTGAGGCGGGCCTCGATGTGCTGCGCGGGCCGCGGGATATGGCGGCGGTGAACCGGGCGCTGCGGGCGGCAGGCTATAATGGCGAGACGGTGCTGCTGATGATCCCGACCAATTCCTCGGCGCTCAATCTGCAGGGCGAGGTGATGGCCGATACGCTCAAGCGGGCGGGGATGAATGTTGAGGTTTATGCGGTGGAGTTCAACGCCATGCTGCAGCGGCGCAACCGCCGTGGGCCGGTGAGCGATGGCGGCTGGAGCGCCTTTGTCACCAATTGGTCGGGGTCGGATTGGCTCAGCCCGGCGGGGCATATCGCGCTGCGCGGCAATGGCGAGCAGGGCTATGCCGGTTGGGCCACCATGCCGCGGATTGAGGCGATGCGCGATGCCTGGTTTGAGGCGCCCGATGTGGCGGCGCAGCAGGCGATTTGCCGGGACATTCAGTTGGAGGCGATGAACCAGGTGCCGTATTATCCGCTGGGTCAGGTGATGCAGCCCACCGTCTATCGCTCCAATCTGACGGGTGTGTTGGATGGGTTTTCCACCTTCTGGAATGTGAGGCGCGCATGAGCCCGCGTGACACCGCGCTGGCCTGGATTGCGGCCCATGAGAAGCGCTTTTCCGATTTCTGCGGCCGTATTTGGGAGCATGCCGAGCCGGCCTGGCGGGAATATAAATCGGCCGCCGATTATGTGGAGTTGCTGCGCGCGGAGGGCTTTGCCGTTGAGGCTGGCTCGGGCGGGATGCCCACGGCGTTTGTCGCGACCTGGGGGCAAGGTGCGCCGGTGCTGGCGGGCTTTTCGGAATATGACGCGGTGCCGGGGAATTCGCAGCAGGTTGTGCCCTACCCTGCCCCGCGCGCCGGGCTGCACCCCTATGCCGCGGGGCATACGGACCCGCATTCCATGCTGGGCACGGCCTCGCTGGTGGCGATGCTGGGGGCTAAGGCGGCGATGGAGGCGCATGGCATTGCCGGGCAGTTGAAGCTGTTTGGCGAACCGGCGGAGAAGGTGTGCGGCTCCAAGCCCATCCATGCCGCCAAGGGCTATTATGACGGGCTGGATGCGGCGGTGGTGTGGCATCCCTGGGCCTCCAATACCGTGACCTCGGACACGCAGTTTGGCGCCTATTGGTCCTGCGTGATCAGTTTCGAGGCGGATCAGCCGGAGCATTGGATCGACCCGACCCTGGTGCCGATTGAGGGGGCGCATGCGGGGGCGCGCAGCCCGGGCGCGCTGGATGCGATGTGCCTGATGTACACCACGACGAAATACACCAAGGAGGCGATGTTCCCGCATGCCGGCTCCTGGACGCTGAATGAATTCGTGCTGGGCGATGGCGGTGCGACCTCGGATAATCTGCCGCCGCGGTTTAGTCAGATCCAGTATTCGTGGCGTTCCTCTTCCTTGGGGATTCAGGAGCAGATCTGGCGGGTGCTGGCCAATAATGCCCGGCATGCGGCGGGCAGCACTGGCTGCCGCGCCTATGTGCGCTGGGTGACGAAGACCCGGGTTGGGGTGCCCAATCAGGTGATGACGGACCTGACCTGGAAGAACCTGCAGGCGGTGGGCGCGCCCGCCTATGGCGAGGCGGCGAAGGAATTTGGCCGGGAGATTCAGCGCCATCTGGGGCTGGAGGCGATGGAGGATCCCTTCATTGAGAGTGTCAGCCGGCTGACGCCGCCGGAGGCGAATGAGGCGCGGCTGCGGGCGGGGTTGCCGGCCTGGCAGAAGCATCTGAGCGCCGATGATTATGTTGAATTCTGCTGGCATGCGCCGACGGTGCGGCTATTGGCCGGGCGGCCCCGGCTGCGGCCGCCTTCGCATGGCTTTGCCTATCCCAATTGGGCCTATACGGCGCTGAGCGGGCTGCCGGAGGCGATTGACCCTGGCATGTTCGTGGCCGCCAAAACCATGGCGCTGACCTATATCGACCTGGCGACCCAGCCCGAGATGCTGGCGGCGGCGCAGGCTGAGTTTGTCAGCCGCACCGGCGGCGTGGGCGGGCCTGGCTGGGTGGGGCCGCTGCTGCCGGCGGATTTCGACCCGCCGGTGGATTTGCGCTGGCCGGAATATGTCACCACGCCGCGCGGCGAGGAATGGTGCATTCCCACGCCGCATCAGGGGACGGGCGCGGGCGAGCCGCTATGAGCGATGTCTGTGCTGCGCGCGGTTATGGCCAGGCAGCACATGAGCCGGAACTGCTCGATCTCGGGCGGCGTTATGCCGATGTGATCGACGCGGATCGGGCGATTGAGCAATGGCGGCGGGGGAGTATGGGCTGAGCGCCCTACTCTGCCGCGGCCAATTTCGGCTGGGAGATGTCGCTCAGCCGTTGCTGCGGCAATTTCCAGCCCAGCATCTTCGAGGCCACCAGCGTGCGCAGGACCTGCGCCGTGCCGCCGCCGATGGTGAACATCCGCACATCGCGCGCCATGCGTTCGATGGGGAAGTTTTTGGAATAGCCGCGGGCGCCGAAGATTTGCAGCGCGTCATTGACGATTTTGATCGCGGCCTCAGAGGCGAAGATTTTGGCTTGTGCGGCCAGTTCAGGGTCGGGGAAGGCGCTGTTATTGGGGCCGCGTGAGGCGGCGGCGGCGTGCAGCATGAGGCGTGAGGCGGTGAGTTGGGTCTGCATATCGGCCAGCATCCATTGCAGACCCTGGAACTCGCCGATCGGCCGGCCGAATTGCTCGCGGCCCTTGGCCCATTCCAAAGCGTGGTCGAGCGCGCCGGCGGCGATGCCCATGGCCACCGTGCCGGCGCCCACGCGCTGCGAGTTATAGGCGTTGATGAGTTGGGCAAAGCCGCGGGCGAAGCCGCCGGGCGGGCGCAGCACCATGGCTTCGGGCACGATGAGGTTGGTGAAGGTCAATTCGCCCTCAGGCATGCCGCACAGGCCCATGGTGGGCTCGCGCCGGGTCATGTCGAGGCCCGGCGCGCCGCGCTCGGCGAGGAAGCCGCCAATGCCCATGTCGCGGCCCTGCTCGTCGAAGGCGCGGGCGAAGATGAGGTGGAGTTTGGAAACGCCCGCCCCGGTGATCCAGTGCTTGACGCCATTGATCACCCAGCTGTTGCCGCGCTGGTCGGCGCGGGTGCGCATGGCGGTGGCATCCGAGCCGGCATCGGGTTCGGTGATGCAAATGGCCGGCTTGTCACCCGCCAGCACCAGATCGGCCGCCCAGCGTTTTTGCGCGTCACTGCCATAGGCCATGACGGTGGAGATGGCGCCCATATTGCCCTCCACCACGATGCGCGCGGTGACGGTGCAGGCGCGGGCCATTTCCTCGACCACGATGGCGACATCGAGGAAGGAGCGGCCCTGCCCGCCCCATTCGGCGGGGATGGACATGCCCATGAAGCCGGCCTCGACCAGTTTGGCCACGATGTCCCAGGGGTATTCCAGGGAGGCATCGATGGCGGCGGCGCGGGGTGCGACCACGGTCTCGGCAAATTCACGCGCGCGGCCGCGCAAATCCTGGTCGATGGCTGGTATCATAAGTGCTGGTCCCCTCTGCAAGCCCCGTCAAGCCGGGGCGGGAATTGATCTGGGTTAGCGCGGCCCAACCGGGCGGGTTTCGATCACCTCCAGACCATAGCCCTCCAGCCCCACCACGGGGCGGGGGTGGTTGGAGAGGCGGATGATCTGGGAGATGCCGAGATCGGCCAGGATTTGCGCACCGATGCCGTAATCGCGCAGCGCGGGGGAGGCCGCACGCTCACGCCCACGGCGGATTTCGGTGCTGATGCCATCCACCCGGTAGTCGCGCAGCAGCACGACCACGCCGCGGCCTTCGGCCTCGATCATCCGCATGGCGCCGTGCAACTCGGCCACGCCCGCGCCGCCCACCAGATCATGCAGCAGGCTTGCGGCGTGCATGCGGGTGAGGACGGGGGCGGGGCCGGAGATGTCGCCCTTGATGAGGGCGAGATGTTCGCCGGGCTCGAGCGGGGTGGAATAGACCACCGCCTTCCATGCACCGCCGACGGCGTGCTGGATTTCGCCCTCTTCGACGCGGGCGACCAGTTTTTCGGTGCGGCGGCGATGGGCGATGAGGTCGGCTATCGTGCCGAGCTTGAGGCCGTGATGCTGGGCGAAGGCGACCAGATCCGGCAGGCGGGCCATGGTGCCGTCATCATTCATGATCTCGCAGATGACGCCGGCGGGGTTGAGGCCGGCCATGCGGGCGAAATCCACCGCCGCCTCGGTGTGCCCGGCACGCACCAGGGTGCCGCCATCGCGCGCCACCAGCGGGAAGACGTGGCCGGGGGTGACGATGTGCTCGCGGCCGAGATCGGGGTTGATGGCGACCGCGATGGTGCGCGCACGGTCGGCCGCCGAGATGCCGGTGGTGACGCCGTCGCGCGCCTCGATGGAGACGGTGAAGGCGGTGGAATGGCGGGTGCCATTATGCTGCGCCATGAGCGGCAAGCTGAGCTGTTCGACGCGCGGGCGGGCCATGGCCAGGCAGATCAGGCCACGGGCGTAGCGGGCCATGAAATTGACCGCGTCGGCGGTGGCGAATTGCGCGGGGATGACGAGGTCGCCCTCATTCTCGCGGTCCTCATCATCGACGAGGATGAACATGCGGCCGTTTCGCGCCTCTTCCAGCAGCTCCTCGGTGGGGGCCAGGAAATCCGCGAAGCGGGTGGTGGTGGTCTTCAAGACTTGTGCTCCACGCAGGGGCCGGGCCGAAGTGGCGCGGCGGATGGCCGGGCTTTGGCCGGCGCTTGGGTGATATTGGGCATCAGCGATATTCAAGCAGCCGGGCGACGTAGCGCGCCAGGGTATCGACCTCGAAATTCACCCGATCACCCGGTTGCAGGGTGCCGAAAGTGGTGTGTGCGGCGGTGTGGGGGATGATATTGACGCCAAAATCATCGCCCTCCACCTCATTGACCGTGAGCGAGACGCCATCCAACGCCACGCTGCCCTTGGAGGCAATATGGCGGGCGAGGCCGCCGGGGACGCGAAAGCGCCAGCGCACCGAGGCGTTTTCCGGCCGGGCTTCGAGCACCTCGGCCACGGCATCGACATGGCCGGCGACGATATGGCCGCCCAGCTCATCGCCCAGGCGCAGGCTGCGCTCGAGATTGACCCGCGCGCCGGCGCGCCAGCCGCCCAGGGTGGATTTGGCCAGGGTCTCGGCCGAGACATCGACGGCGAATTCATCCGCCCCCAGCCGCACCACGGTGAGGCAGACGCCCGAGCAGCAGATGGAGGCGCCGAGTTCGGTGGCCGGGTTGACCAGGAAGCCGGGGGCGACGCCGATCAGCACGCGCATGTCGTGCCCGGCGCCGATGGGCTGGACTTCCCGCACCGTGCCGAGGGCGGTGACTATACCTGTGAACATGTCTTTACGCCGCTCCTTCATATTCGCTCAGCACGTCCTGACCCAGAATATGCGTGGCCACCAGCCGGTATCTGGGCATTTCGGCGAGATGCGTAAGGCCCAGGGGGCCAATGGCTGGCATGGCTTCGGCGCCGAGTGCGGCCGGTGCATGGAACCACATGATCCGCTGCACAAGCCCCGCCCGCAGCAGGGCGGCGGCGAGGCTGGCGCCGCCCTCGGCAAAGACGCGGGTGACGCCGCGCTGGGCCAGGGCTTGCAGGGCGGCCTCGGGGTCGAGGCCGGCGGTTTTCGCGCGGGGGACGGTCAATACCTCGACGCCGGCATCGCGATAGGGGGCAAGGGCGGCCGGGGCATGGCCCGGGGCGGTGAGCAGCCAGGTGGGGGTTTGCCGCGCCGTGGTCACCAGCCTGGCGTTGAGCGGCAAGCGCAGCCGGGCATCAAGCACCACGCGGGGGATGGAGGGCAGGCCAAGGCCGCGGATGGTGAGATCCGGGTCATCGGCCAGCGCGGTGCCGCTGCCCACCAGCACCACATCATGCCTGGCGCGGGCGGCGTGCACGGCGAGGCGGGCGGGGGCGGCGGTGATCCAGCGGCTCTCGCCGGTGGCGGTGGCGATACGCCCATCGAGGGTTGAGGCGAGCTTGAGGGTGACCAAGGGTAGGCCATGGATGACGCGACGGATGAAGCCGGCCTGGAAGGCCTCGGCTTCGGCCTGCAAAACGCCCTCATCCACGGTGATGCCGGCCTGGCGGAGGCGGTTGAAGCCATTGCCATTCACCCGGGCATCGGGGTCTCGCATGGCGGCGACGACGCGGGTGATGCCGGCCGCGATCAGCGCATCGCAGCACGGCGCGGTGCGGCCAAAATGGCTGCAGGGCTCAAGGGTGACATAGGCGGTGGCGCCGCGCGCGGCGGGGCCGGCGGCGGCGAGGGCCATGGTCTCGGCATGCGGGCGCCCGCCAGGCTGGGTCCAGCCCCGGGCGACCACCCTGCCCTGGCGGACCAACACGCAGCCCACGGCGGGGTTGGGCCAGGTGCGGCCGAGGCCACGCGCGGCCACGGCCATGGCCGCGCGCATGTGAGAAACATCGTCCTCGGCCGACATGGGTTCGCGGTTCACTCCAAGAGCAACAACCATTCAAACGGAATCGCTTGGCTGGATAAAGATGCTCGACCAACACTATGCCAGGGCCTGTGCAGTGAGGCTTGGCGAAGGGGATATGTTTTAGCAGGCTGATGCGAAACGAATAGCGCGTGAGGGAAAGATCGAGGGGCTTTGGCCCTCGAGCACCCCAGCAGGGTCGACATATATTTCTAGGCTGGTGGGAGAGCGCGTGCGGGCAAAGCCCTTTCGCTCTTTTCGTCCATCAGGTTTTGTCCAGCTTGCCGAGAAAGGCCTGGAAATCGCGGGCCTCGGAAAAATTCTGATAGACGCTGGCGAAGCGGACATAGGCGACCTGATCGACGCCTCTGAGGGTGTCCATCACGATCTCACCCACCCGGCGGGAGGGGATTTCGGCCTCGGTTTCGGTTTCTAGGCGGCGTTGGATGCCATTGACGATGCGCTCGATGCGGTCCTCATCAAAGGGGCGTTTGCGCATGGCAATGCGGATGGAGCGGGCGAGTTTGTCACGGTCAAACGGCACCCGGCGGCCATCGGTTTTGACGATGGTGAGGTCACGCAACTGGGTGCGTTCGAAGGTGGTGAAGCGGTTGTTGCAGGCGGTGCAGAAGCGCCGGCGGCGGATGGCGACGCCATCCTCGGCTGGGCGGCTGTCCTTCACCTGGGTTTCCTCGGCGCCGCAGAAGGGGCATTTCATGGGCTATGCGCCCCTGCGGCGTGGTGCTGACATCTCAGTAGATCGGGAAGCGGCGGCATAGTTCCTGAACCTCCGCGGCCACCGCGGCTTCGACCTCGGCATTGCCCTCTGGGCTATTGGCGCCGGCCAGGCCATCGAGCACCCGGCCGATCATGCGGCCAACCTGGCGGAACTCGGCCTCGGTGAAGCCGCGGGTGGTGCCGGCGGGGCTGCCCAGGCGCACGCCGGAGGTGACCATGGGCTTTTCCGGATCGAAGGGGATGGCGTTTTTGTTGCAGGTGAGGTGGGCGCGGCCGAGTGCGGCCTCGGCGGCCTTGCCGGTCACGCGCTTGGGGCGAAGATCGACCAGCATCAAATGGCTGTCGGTGCCGCCGGAGACGATGGCCAGGCCCTGATTTTGCAGCTCATCGGCCAAAGCGCGGGCATTGGCGACGACCTGCTTGGCATAGGCGCGGAAATCGGGGCGCAGCGCCTCGGCAAAGGCGACGGCCTTGGCGGCGATGACATGCATGAGCGGCCCGCCCTGCAGGCCGGGGAACATGGCGGAGTTGAATTTTTTCGCCAGCGCCTCGTCATTGGTGAGCACCATGCCACCGCGCGGGCCGCGCAGGGTCTTGTGGGTGGTGGTGGTGGTGACATGGGCATGCGGCACGGGCGAGGGGTAAACGCCGCCGGCAACGAGGCCGGCGTAATGCGCCATATCGACCATCAGATAGGCGCCCACCGCATCGGCGATGGCGCGGAATTTTGCGAAGTCGATCTCGCGGGAATAGGCGCTGCCGCCGGCGATGATCAGTTTGGGCTTGTGGTCATGGGCGAGTTTTTCGACCACGTCGTAATCGATCAGGCCGTCGTCCACGCGCACGCCATAGCTGACCGGCTTGAACCATTTGCCGGAGAAATTCACCGGCGCGCCATGGGTGAGGTGGCCGCCGGCGGCGAGGTCCATGGCCAGGAAGGTGTCGCCCGTATTGAGCAAAGCGAGGAAGACGGCGAGGTTGGCGCTGGCACCCGAATGCGGCTGCACATTGGCGAAGCCGCAGCCGAAGAGCTGCTTGGCGCGCTCAATGGCCAAGGTTTCCGCCACATCGACGAATTCGCAGCCGCCATAATAGCGCCGGCCGGGATAGCCCTCGGCGTATTTATTGGTCATCACCGAGCCCTGGGCTTCGAGCACGGCGCGCGAGACGATGTTCTCCGAGGCGATGAGTTCGATGCCATCCTGCTCGCGGACCAGTTCCTGCGCCACGGCGGCGGCGATCTCAGGGTCGGCCTCGGCCAGGGAGGCCTGGAAGAAGCGGGCGGGGAGGAAGCGAGCGGTGGTCTCGTTCATGCCGGTGGCCTTTCGATCTTGGCGATTCGGCGATCATGCCGACCACCTTCATAGGGTGTGGCGAGGAAGGTGAGTAGGCAATCAAGCGCCACTTCCACGCCGAGGGTGCGGCCACCGAAGCAGGCGATATTGGCGTCATTATGCGCCCGCGTCAGCCTCGCTTCGGTGGTGTTGTGCAGGACGGCGGCGCGGATGCCACGGTGGCGGTTGGCGGTGATGGCCATGCCAATGCCCGAGCCGCAGACCAGCACGCCGAAGCGGACGGCGCCGCTGGTGAGGGCCTCGGCCACCGGGCGGGCGTAATCGGGGTAATCGACGCTCTCGCTGCCATCGGTGCCGAAATCGGTCACCTGATGGCCGGCGGCGCGCAGCGCGGCCAGGAGTTGGCGCTTGAGGTCTAGGCCGCCGTGATCGGCGGCGATGGCGAGGGAGAGCGGCGACATGCAATGGGGCTTACCATAGCAAGGCCGGGGCGCGAAATGCCCCAAGGCCGGGCCAAGGGGCGGACCAATTGGCGCGGGCGTGGCATGCGGCGATGCGCCTTGGGGTGAGCCGCATGGGTCGGGCTGAACGCCGTTTTATTGATTCTGTCGAGAAAAAGGCGATGTTTACATTGTTACAGTGCATTTGCGATATTTTGCGCGTCTCCTTATTCGACGCTTGCACGAGAGGGGATAAATCATGCTAAAAACGATCCACCATATGTGATTGCCCCCTGGAGAAACCATGTCGTCAAACCCCATCGTCCGGACCTCTGGCTTGCCGAAATATGGCGTGATCGGTCTCTCCGATGAGGCGGGCTTTGCCGCTCAAATCGGGGTGGCCCCGCCGGTTGCAAACGATATTTTGCTGCAATTCAGCCAAGGCGTAGACCCGGCGCAGGTGAGTGCGGCGCTGCAGGCGGTGAATGGCCGGCAGGCCGAGCTGGTGCGCGCTGGCGATGGTGAAGCGGGGCCGCTGCTGCGGGTGGAGCTGCCAGAGGGGCAGGATCTGCAGGAGAGCGTGGATCTGCTCGCCGCCCAGCCGGGCGTGGTCTTCGCCGAGACCAATGATTTCGTGAACATCGCCTCGGGCGAGGCAGGTTCTGACCTGGCCGGCCTGTCGGTGGATGAGGGCCAGGACGATATCCATATCGAGGCTGTCAGCAACGATCCGAACTATACTGGCGGCAAATTGTGGAACATGCTGGGTGATACCACGGCGCAGAAAAACGCCTTTGGCAGCCAGGCGGGTGAGGCCTGGACGGCAGGCTATATCGGCAATATGAAGACGGTTGTTGGTGTGGTCGATACCGGCATCGACTATGCACATGCTGATCTTTATTTGAATATTTGGCTCAATCAGGGCGAAATACCGGTCAGCTTCAAGGCGCAGTTGAAAGATATTGATGCCGACGGGCTGATCACCTTCCGCGACCTGAACAACACCGCCAATAGCGCTTTCGTGGCCGACAAGAACGCCAATGGCCGGATCGATGCCGGCGACCTGCTGAAGGATACGCGTTGGGCCAATGGCAATGACCAGGATGCCAATGGCTATAAGGATGACCTGATCGGCTGGGATTTCGTCAATAACGACAATGATCCCTTCGATGATAACGGCCATGGCACCCATGTCGCCGGCACCATCGGCGGCATTGGCGGCAATGGCGTGGGTGTGGCGGGCGTGAACTGGGATGTGCAGATCGTTGCCACCAAGTTCCTCTCGGCCGGCGGCTCGGGCAATGTGTCCAATGCGGTGAAGTCGGTGGATTATTTCACCACCGCCTCGCTGCTGGCCGGCAGTTCGCAGAATTTCGTCGCCACCAATAATTCCTGGGGTGGCGGTGGCTCCAGCCAGGCCATGCTGGACGCCATCACCCGCGCGGCGAAGGCGGATATTCTGTTTATCGCCGCGGCCGGCAATTCGGCCAGAAATAATGACGTGACCGCCAGCTACCCGTCGAATTACGACACCAAGGCGAGTGCGGGTTATGATGCGGTGATCGCCGTGGCCTCGCTCACCAGCACGGGCGCGCTCTCCTCCTTCTCCAGCTATGGCGCGAAGCAGGTGGATATCGCCGCGCCGGGCTCTTCGATCTACTCGACGCTGCCGGGCAGCACCTATGGCTCGCTGAGCGGGACATCGATGGCGACGCCGCATGTGGCCGGCGCTGCCGCACTCTATGCCTCGGCCAATCCCAATGCCACGGCAGCGCAGATCAAGACGGCGATCCTGGCGACGGCGGAGACCACCACCTCACTCTCCGGCAAGGTCGTCACCGGTGGGCGGCTGGATGTGGGGGATTTGCTCTCGGGCAATGTGACGCCCCCGCCGCCGGTGCCGACGAAGACCGCGATCATCACGGCCGCGATTGATGATGTGGGCACAACGAAGGGTATCATCCTGGTCGGCGGCACCACGGATGACACCAAGCCGACGCTGCAGGGTACCATCTCGGCAGCGCTCTCTGCCGACGAGACGCTCGTGGTGTACCATTCTGGCGTGAAGGCTGGGGTCGCCAAGGTCACCGGCACCAATTGGACCTTTACCGAAACCGACAACCTGGTGGCTGCGTCGTGGAGCTTCACCGCGCGGGTGGAGAGCACCTTCGGCACGACAGGCAATTACTCGGCATCCTATGACTTCATTATCGATCTTGGGCCGAACTACATCTTCGGCACGGCGGGCAATGATAGCCGCTCCGGCACGGCGGGGCGCGATATCATCAGCGGCCTGCCCTCCACCGGCAGCTATCTGGGCAAGGGCAGCATCGACCGGCTGTCTGGCGGTGGAAGCAAAGACATCTTCCTGCTCGGCGATAGCCGCGGGGTGTTTTATGATGATGGCCTGAGCAACAATGCCGGGCGTTCGGATTACGCGGTGGTGCGCGATTTCCAGGCGGGTGACCAGATTCAGCTTTCCAGCAAGGCGAGCGGCTATTTCGGCATGAAGGTGACGCTGAGCGGGGTGTCGGGCCTGGGCATTTATGTGGATAGCAACGGCAATAAGGTCTTCGACAGCACCGATGAGCTGATTGGCCAATTGGTGGGCGCGACCGCCCTCAATTCGGCGGATATCGTCTGGGCCTGATAGGCTGCTGATAGCGAGGGGTCAGTCGATCGAGGGGCTTTGCCCCTCGATCACTCCAGCAGGGGCGGCATGAATGTCGCCGAGTTTTCTGTAGCTTCGTTAAATTATTGATTATGTTTATTTAAAAGGTCCAGGAGGCTGGCTATGGCACCATACGGTTGCGCAGCGCCAGCACGCGCTGCACATAGGCCTGGGTCTCGGCAAAGGGTGGAATGCCGCGATACTGCGCCACAGCGCCCTCTCCGGCATTGAAGGCGGCCAGGGCGAGGGCGGTATTGCCCTCATAGCGGTCCAGCAGCCTTCGGATATAGCCGATGGCCCCCGCCAGGTTTTGCAACGGGTCATGCGGGTCCGACACGCCCAGTGATATGGCCGTGGCGGGCATGAGTTGCAGCAAACCGCGCGCCCCGCGCCGGCTCACCGCATCGGTACGGAAGGCGGATTCGACCGCCACCATTGCCATGATCAGGGTCGGATCCACCGATTGGCGCAGGGCAATCGCGCGCACCAGCCGGGCGAGATCGGCTGTCGGCACCGCTGCTTCAGCCATGCCCATGGAGGCCATGGCGGAGAGCGTGGGCCCCGCCGCACAAGCCTGACGCGTGTTGACGAGCGGCCGGCGGACCTGCTGGCCTATTGCCAGCCAGGCTGCCGAGGTGACCATATCCGCCTCCACGCCCTCGCCATCGAGGAACATGCCAGCCAGGCGCAGCGCCGCCTCAGCCCGGCCGCGCATCGCTGCCTCACAATAGAGTTCCGCCGCGCGCGCGAGGTTGGGCTCAACCCCCATACCGAATTCCAGCCGGCGGGCGAGGGCTATGGCAGCATCCGCATCGCCATTGCGCACCCGCTCCTCCAGCGCTGGCAGCGCCTCGGTGGCGCGCACCGTTGATAGCATGACCATCAGCGCACAAAGCCAGAGCCGCATAGGGGGCAGCCGAGGGCCGCTCATGCCCTGCTCGCCGCGCTGCCGCTTGCGTTCCATTTCACGCTCGACAATCAAACGCTCCCCTGCCCGGCCGGCCCGGTGCCCTGCGGCGCAAACTGCTGTCTGTCGGCCCTTGCGGCAAGGCCTAATAGCGAAAATCGACCGGGTGCTTTTGCCCATCAGCGGTTTGGCAGCCTCTGGCCCGCGGCCAGCATGGCGCTGGCCCAAACAAATGCATTGCAGTGATAATATTGCGAAAAATTGTACCGCGCGGAAAGACTAGAAACCTTGGATGAATAACGCTACCGCAATCACGTATCGCTGTTCTCGGGCTTCGCGCTGCGCAGGCCCTGGGGCGGTGGGTGAGTGTTTGGAGCCTGTTGCGCTCGCCGCGGCTCGCTGTGCAGGCTCTAAGCCTTTGTTTGGTAGGCATCTTGATCAGCTCAAACGCTGCCGTTTGAACGGATGATGCTCTAAGGGGATGAGGAAGATGCCCATGACCGCCAGGGCCCTTGGCTGTCGCGCCGCATGGCCTGCGCAAGGCGCCTTTGCCGCCCTGGCGCCGTGCCTGCTGCCGATCCTGGCCATCAGGCGGTGTCGCTGAATGTCTCGCGCGCCATCACGGCCGCAGATCGGCGCCGACGACACGCTGCTCACCCCCGGCCAGGGCTCGCCCATGGCGGCCAGCGCCAGCGTGAGCGAGCCCACGATCCTTCAGTCCCCTGAGGCCGAGCCCACCCTGCTCCATGGCCCAGCGGGCCAGGCGATGGGCGAGCCTGCCCCAGGCGCCGCCCCTGCCGCCCTGCCCGCCATGTCGCTGGAAAACCGGCTGGTGGCCGCGGCGCTCGACATGCTGCTGATGCTGACCCCGCTGCGCCAATCCCCTTCCCACCCCAACCCCCAAGCTTTGCAGGGGGAGCTTCTCGCCGGGCTGCGCCGGTTTGAGGCGGTGGCACTGGCCCGCGGTTGCGACGCCACCGATATCGGCCATGCCCGTTACATGCTCTGCGCGGCGCTGGATGAGGCGGTGCTTGCCACCCCCTGGGGCGCGGGCAGCCTCTGGCTGCAACAGAGCCTGTTGAGCCAGTTGCATCAGCACAATTGGGGCGGCGAGCAGGTCTTTGCCATTCTGGAGCAAAGTTGCCGCGAGCCGGAGCGGCATTTTGAGCTGATCGAGTTGATCGACCATTGCCTGGCGCTGGGCTTCCAGGGCCGTTTCCGCCTGATGGGCAATGGCGTCACGCAGTTGGAGGAATTGCGCCGGCTGCTGCGCCGCACCCTGGCCGGGCGTGGCGGCGCAGCGCGCCTTGCCACGGCCGATACGCGGCAGAATTTGGGGCCGGATTGGAGCCCGGCCAGGCTCAGCCGCGGCCTGCCCGGCTGGCTGCCGCTCTGGGTGGTGATCGTCGCCGCCCTGGGCGGGGGGCTGGTCGCCTATAGCCGCTTCCTCACCGCCAATGACACCCGGCTCGACGAGGTGGTGCAGACCATCCGCGCCATTGCCCCGGCAGGGCCCTGATCGATGCTGGCCAGGCTGCTCACACCGCGAAGGCTCTTCGCGCTGCTCGGTATTGTCATTCTGGCCCTGCTGGCCTGGCATTTTGGCCCCTGGATCAAGATCCTAGGCATAGCGCCGCTGGCGGCCGCCGAGCCGCGCATGGGCATCCTCATCGCCCTGCCATTGCTCTGGCTGGCCTGGAATCTGCTGGCCGATTGGCAGCTCCGGCAGGGCTTTGCGCGTATCATCCAGGGCCTGCTGGAGAGTGAGGATCGCGCCCCCCCCCCAAGCCCGGGGCTGGCCGATGAGCGCGCGGCGCTGCGGGCAAAATTCGAACACGCGATGGCGGCCATCGCCGGCTCCGGCAAGTCCGACCCGCACGCCATCCCCTGGTATCTGCTGATCGGCCAGCCCGGCGCGGGCAAGACCACGCTGCTGCGCCATTGCGGCCTGCACTTCCCCCTCGCAGCCCAATTGGGCGCCGATGCGATCGGCGGTATCGGCGGCACCCGCAATTGCGACTGGTGGTTCGCCGAGGATGCGGTGCTGATCGACACCGCCGGGCGCTTCACCAGCCACGATAGCGACAACGCCGCCGATGCCGCCGCCTGGGCCGGCTTTCTAGACCTGCTGCGCCGCCATCGCCCGGCCCAGCCGGTCAATGGCGTGCTGGTGGCCATCAGCGCCGAGCAATTGCTCGATGACAATCCCAACCAGCGCATGGCGTTGGTGGAGACCATCCGCGCCCGCCTGCAGGAATTGCAGCGCGCCTTTGGCCTGCGATTGCCGGTCTATCTGATCGTCACCAAGGCTGATCTCATCCCTGGCTTCAGCGCCTCGATGGCGGATCTCGACCAGGGGATGCGCGAACAGGTCCTGGGTGTGACCCTGCCGCTCACCGCCAGCAGCGATGCCCAGATCGCCCGCTGCCTGGAGGAGGGCTTCGCCCAGATCGCGGCCGTGGCGCAGGCGCGCATGCAAGGGCGCATGGATGCGGCGCAATCTCTCGCGCAGCGCGGCGCCATTTTCGCCTTTCCGCATCATCTGGGGCGGCTGCTGCGCGCCTGCGGGGGCATGGCGGAGGGGATTTTCAGCGCCGGGCGGTCGGAGATCCGGCCGCTGGCGCGCGGCACCTTCCTCACCTCGGCAATCCCGCAGGGCAGCGGGGGCGCCTATTTTGTTCATGCGCTGCTGCGCGGGCTGGTGTTCCGCGAGGCACCGCTGGCCGGGCGCAACCCCAGGCGGGAGTCGCGGATGGCCCTGGCCCATGCGTTGGGCTGCCTGGCGGCCCTGGGTGGCCTTGCAGCGCTGGTGCTGGGCTGGATGATGGCGAGCCAGGGCACCCGCAGCCAGCTCGATGCGCTGCAACGCCAGGCCGCCGACATCACCACCGAATTGCACCGCGCCGAGGCCGCGCCCAGGCTGGAGAGTGAATGGCCATTGCTGGACCGCGCGGCGCGGATGGCACAGAGCACCGATACCACCGGTGCGCGCCCCCCGCTTGCGCGTCTGGGCCTGCCCGATCTCACCCAGGCCGATGAGGACGCCAAGGCCGCCTATCATCGCCTGCTGGAGGAGCGCCTGCTGCCCGCCTTCATCGAGGAGGCGGGCCAGGCCATCCGCGAGGCGCTGCACCGCGCCGACCTGCCCCGGCTGCGGCAATTGCTGACCATCTACCTCATGTTCGGCACGCCGGAGCGCTATGACAGCGCGCTGGTCCGCGGCTGGGTGCGCTCCATCATCGACGAGCGCTTCGCAGAGGCCCCCCAGGGCCATGGCGCGCTGCTGGCGCATTGGGATGCGCTGGAACGCGCCCTGCCGATGGCCGCCCCGCTCGATTACGCCCTGGTTGGCCAGGCCCGCAGCCGCCTCGCCGAAAGGCCAACAGCCGCACAGCTCTACCAGCAGCTTCGCCGCGAGGCCGAGGCCGACCCCGCAACCCCGGCCCTTGATATCACCCAGGCGATCGGGCCCGCCGGTGCCCAGCTCATCCTGATGCGCGCCCAGGCCTCACTGCCGGTCATCATTCCCGGTATTTTCACCCGTGAGGGCTTCTATCGGTATTTCATCAGCCGGCTCGCCAGCCTCACCCTCACACGCACCGCCAATGATTGGGTCATGGGCGGTATGCAGAGCGATGACATCGAGGATCTGCAACGCCTCGTTGATGACATCGCCACCCGCTATGTGAGCGATTATTCCGAGGCGTGGCAGGCGGTGCTGGAGCAGGTGGTGATCCGCAACTTCGCCGAGTTGCACCATGCCACCGCAGCGCTCAGCCAGTTCGCCTCACCACAGAGCCCGCTGGCACGGCTGATCGCCCTGCTGGCGCTGCACACCGAGCTTGGCCCCCCCCCGCTCGGCGAGGCGGCCATTGCGCGCATGAGCCTGCTGCTGCGGAGCAATGCCGGGCCTGGGCAGCGCGCCCCGTGGCCGGGTGATCGCATCCGCGCCCCCTTCGTCAACCTTGTGGCGATGACCGATACCCGCACCGGCCCCGCCCCCATCGCCCGGGTGCAGAGCCTTGCCGCCGCTGCCCTCGCCATGGCGCAGGGCATTGACGCAGCACCCTCCCCCCCCGCCGCCGCCCATGCCGCGGCGGCGCGCAAGCTGGCGGGGTCCACCAGCGATGCGCTCAGCAATCTGCAATCGCTGGCCGCCTCGCTGCCCAGCCCCGTCGCCGGCGTGATGGGCGATGTGGCGACGCGCAGTTGGAATCAGATCACCCGCCTCGCACTCGACCATGTCAGCGCCGCCTGGCGGCGCGATGTGCTGCCGGTGTGCGAACGCAGCATCGCCGGGCGCTTTCCCATTGAGCGCGGCGCGGAGCGTGACGTCGCGCTGCGGGATTTCCGCGCCTTTTTCGGCCCCGATGGCACGGTGAATCATTTTGTTCGCACCCATCTCGACCCCTTCCTCCAGTGGCGCGGCAATGGCTATGTCGCCACCACCGCCGATGGTGTGACAATGCGCCTCTCGCGCGAGGTGCTGGACAATCTGGCCCGCGCCAGGGCGGTGCTGCCGGCCTTCTATGCGAGCGGCAATACCACCGGCAATGTGCAGTTCCGCTTCACCCTCACCCCGCGCATCGCCGATGCCAATGGCCCTCAGGCGCTGCTGGATATCGACACGCTGCGCATCGCCGATGGCCATGAGCAGTCGCGCCCGGTGGAGATCACCTGGCCATCCTCCTCCGATGCCTCGATGCTGGCGCTGACCCTGAGTGGCAGCGACGGCACCGCCCGCAGCACCCGGCTGATCGGGCCATGGGCGCTGTTTCGCGTGCTGCAACGCAGCGGCGGGCGCGACGCCTATAGCCTTAATTTCGAGTTCAACGGCATGTCCGCCCGCTATGCGCTCAGCCCCAACCCTGGCAGCAACCCCATGGCGATCAACGAGTTGCAGGAGTTCCGGTGCAACCCCAGATTCTAGATTCCGCGTTGGTGGGCTTTTATGGCAAACTGCCAAGTCGGGGCGATTTTATCCGCCGCGGCCTGAGCCATGATTTCATCGAACCCTGGCACCACGCCATCACGCGCGCTTTGGCAGATGCGCAATATCCGCTGGCAGCGCTGTGGCAGCAGGCAGGGGCGGTGGAGTTGGGCTTCGTCCTCGGCCCCGGCTGTGCCGGCCCTACCCCCTGGTGCGGCGTGGTGCTGCCCAGCCATGATTCGGTGGGCCGGGCCTTCCCCCTGCTCTGCGCCTTCCCCCTGGCCCATCTCGCTGCCGCGGGGTGGATGCTCGAGGCCGGCGGGCTGCTTGAAGTGGCGGCGCGTATCCTGCGCGGCGCGGCCGAGGGCGGCGTCACGCCCGAGGCGCTGGATCAGCGCCTCGCAGATCTGCGCGACGCTGCGGCCCACGCACCACAACCCGCCATCGCGCCATTGGCCGGCGGTGGGCTGCTCCTCGAGGGCGGCTCGCCCCTCGCTGCGGCGCTGGCAATAGGCCTTGAGGGCGGCCATAGCCTGTGGTGGCGCGGTGGCCGCTGCCTGCTGGCGCCGCTTCTGCCACAGCCGGCGGGCTTTGCCGGGCTGCTGGAGGCCAGCGCGTGAGCGCCCTGGCCTGGCACTCCGCCGCCGCCGGCCAGCCGCGCCCGGGCCGCGCCGCCAGCGAGGATAGCCATATCGCGGCGCCCGCTGCGGGGCTCTGGGCGGTGGCTGATGGCATGGGCGGGCATGGTGAGGGCGGGCGGGCGAGCGGCCTTCTGGTCGAGGCCCTGCGCGTGGCCTTATTGCCCGATGCCGCGCTGGGGGCGCGCATGGCGGCGGCGGAGGCGGCCATCGCCCAGGCCGATGCCCATCTGGCGGGCTGGGCCGGCACCACCCGCCCGCCGGGCTCCACGGTGAGCGTGCTGCTGCTGGGCGAGGGCCATGCCGCCTGCCTTTGGGTGGGCGATAGCCGGATTTATCTGCGCCGCGACGGCGCCCTGCTGCAACTCACCCGCGACCACTCCCTGGCACAGGAGATGGTTGATCGCGGCCTCATCGCCAGTGCCGAGATGGCAGCCCCCGCCGAGCGCCGCAGCCTCACCCGCGCGGTGGGCGGTGGCGGAAGGCTGGCCATCGACAGGCTGGTGCTGCCCATCCAGGCCGGTGACAGGCTGCTGCTCTGCACCGATGGCGTGAGCATGGTGGTGCCGCAGATGCGCATTGTGGAGGCCTTGGAGAATTCCCCGGAACAGGCGGCCTGGGCGCTTATCGGCCTCGCCGCCGCCCTGGGCAGTGGCGATGATATGACCGCGCTGGTGGTGGCCATTGATGCAGCCCGCTGAAATTCTGGCGCTGATCGCCCGGGGCGGCGCATGCGATGGTGCTTCGCTGCGCGCCGTGGTGGGCTTGCTGGCCTCGCTGGTGGCCGATGGCGCCATCTCGGCCGATGAGGCAAGGCGTTTGCTGCGGCCATTGCCACAGCATTGGCCACAAAGCGGCGGCGATATTCTGCGGCAGCGTTTCGTCCTGGGCGAGATATTGGGCATTGGCACCGTGGCCACCGTCATCGCCGCGCGCGACCTGCGGCGCGAGGAGGCGGGTGACCCATCGGCGGCGGTGGCGCTCAAGCTGCTCAACCCTGCCCTGATCATGGACCCCGCTGCCCGCGCCGCCCTTTTCGGCGAGGCCCGGCTGGCGGCGCGGCTCGACCACCCCAATATCCTGCGCGTGCTGGATTGGGATGCCGATGGCGCGCTGCCCTTCATCGTGATGGCGCGCCTGGCCGGCCAGCCGCTCAGCGCATTGGCCCGCCAGACCGAGGGGCGCGGCATGGGCTGGGCCGCCACCGTGCCGCTGGGCCGGCAGATTGCCGCGGCCCTTGCCCATGCCCATGACAGGCTGGTGGCGCATGGCGACCTCAAGCCGGATAACCTGCTCCTCACCCCCTCGGGCGAGGTGGTGCTGCTGGATTTCGGCGCTGCGCGCGGCATGGGGCCGGGCGGGCCGGCCGCCGCCTTTGCCGGCTTCACCCCGCGCTGGGCCACCGCCGAACGCGCCCAGGGCGCGCCCCCCGAGCCGGCTGATGACATCCATGCCATGGCCGCCATCCTCTATCGCCTGGCCCAAGGTGGCATCGAGGGGCCGCCACAGCGCTTATCCGGCATGGGCCGTGGCAGTTGGGAGATGCTGCGCCTGGCACTCGAACCCCGCCGCGCCAGCCAGCCGGGCAGCGCCCAAGCCTTTTTGCAGCGGGTGCTGGAATAAGCGGTTGGGGGATTGAGGGACAATGAACGGGAGGGGAAGTGAGAGCGAGGGGTTTTGCCCCTCGCGCACCCCAGCAGGGTCGACATGTATGTCGACGAGTTTCCTGCACCTTCGTTAGATTCTGATTTTGATAATTTTCAAAGCTCCAGGAAAACGGCTCCAGATCATCAGCCCCAGCCATCGCTCATCGGTGCGGCGCGCCTGCGTTCCACCGGCAAGGATGTGCCCAGCATGGCGCAGGCCACCGCTTCGGCCACGCGAATGCCATCCACCCCGGCCGAGAGAATGCCCCCGGCATAGCCCGCCCCTTCGCCGGCCGGGTAGAGCCCCGGCGTATTGGGGCTTTCGCAACCATCGCTGCGGCCAATGCGCAGCGGCGAGGAGGTGCGGGTTTCCACCCCGGTCATCACCGCATCGCCCATGGCAAAGCCGCGGATCTGCCGGCCAAAGGCGGGCAGCGCTTCGCGGATCGCGGCGACGGCGAAATCGGGCAGGCAGCGCGCCAGATCGGTGGGTGTCACACCCGGCTTGTAGCTGGGCACCACCGCGCCGAGCGAGACCGAGGCGCGGGCGGCCAGAAAATCCTCCACCCGCTGCGCCGGCGCGGCATAATTGCCGCCGCCGGCGATAAAAGCCTGCTCCTCCCAATGCCGCTGGAAGGCGATGCCACCGAGCGGCCCGGCCTGCGGGAAATCCGCCGGCGAAATGCCCACCACGATGCCGGCATTGGCGTTGAACTCGGCCCGCGAATATTGGCTCATGCCATTGGTGACCAGCCGCCCCGGCTCGCTGGCCGCCGCCACCACCCGCCCGCCCGGGCACATGCAGAAACTATACACCGAACGCCCATTGGCCGCGTGATGCACCAGCTTGTAATCCGCCGCCCCCAGGATGGGGTTGCCGGCGGCATGGCCATAGCGGGCGGCATCGATGATCGCCTGCGGATGCTCGATGCGAACGCCGATGGAGAGCGGCTTGGCCTCCATGGCCACGCCAGCCGCATGCAGCATGGCAAAGCTGTCGCGGGCGGAATGGCCGAGTGCCAGCACCACATGCCGGGTGGGCAGCGTGGTGCCATCGGACAGACGCAGGCCCAGCACCTGGCGATCCGCCCCCAGCAGCACCTCCTCCATCTTGGTACCAAAGCGATATTCGCCGCCCAGGGCCTCGATCTCGGCCCGCATCCGCTCGACCATGGAGACCAGCCGGAAGGTGCCGATATGTGGCTTGGCGACCCAGAGGATTTCCTCCGGCGCGCCGGCCTTGACGAATTCCGTCAGCACCTTGCGGCCATGCAGCAGCGGGTCGCGGATTTGCGAATAAAGCTTGCCGTCGGAGAAGGTGCCGGCACCGCCCTCGCCATATTGCACATTGGATTCGGGGTTGAGGATGTTGCGCCGCCACAGGGCCCAGGTGTCCTTGGTGCGCTGCCGCACTTTTTGGCCGCGCTCGAGGATGATCGGCCGAAAGCCCATCTGCGCCAGCAGCAGGGCGGCGAAAATGCCGCAAGGCCCGGTGCCCACCACCACCGGGCGCTCGGCGAGGTGTTCTGGCGCCTCGGCGACGAAGCGGTAGCGCATCTCCGGAGCAGAGACCGTTTTGGGATGCCCAGGCGGGTCCTCGGCGGGCGTGACATCGATGGAATAGACCAGCTTGATCTCGCTGCGCTTGCGCGCATCCACCCCGCGGCGGACGATCTGCCAATGCCGCGGCACCGCACCCAGCCGTGCCGCGATGGCAGCGGGCAGGGCGGCGGCGTCATGGTCGAGGGCCAGGGTGATGTCGTGCAGTCGCAGCATGGCGCTCAGGTGGCACCGCGGCGGGCAAAGCTCAAGCCGCGGGCAGCAATGCCACGCCAAAACCCGCCAGCCGCGCATCGGCGGTGACGAATTGCGCCCCCTCCGCCGCCGCCTGTGCCAGCAGCAAATGGTCGAAGGGGTCACGATGTTCCCCCGGCAGCGGCAGCTTCATCAGCCGCGCCACATGGAGCGGCGAAAGCGCCACAATGCGAAACCCGGCCCGCACGCAGCCCGTGGTGAGGGCGGGTATGTCCACTGCCAGCTTGCCCACCCGCACCTTGATCGCCGCCTCCCATAGCGACACGGCGCTCACCAGCACCTCATGATCGGGCGCGGCGATTGCCTCGCGCGCCGCCGCCCCCAGCCGGGGGTGCCCGGCGGCGAACCAGAGCAGCACATGGGTATCGAGCAGCAGCCTCAAACCGGCGGATCAAGCTCTGCGATGATGGAGGCGGCGATATCCGTCTCCATGCCATCATCCTCATCGAGAAAGGCGATCTGCCCCTCCATGAAGCCAAAGCGCCGGGCCTCGGCCGCCACATAGGGCACGAGGCGGGCGACCGGCCGGCCGCGCGATGTGACGACCAGGGACGCGCCGGCGGCGACGCGCGCGAGGTGCTCGGCGAGGTTGTCGCGCAGCTCCCGGACATTGAGGTCGTCGATCAGCGCTTCCATGGCTGGCCTCCTTTAACCGTGAGTGTACACAAAACGCGACACGCGCGCAAGTTCAATCCGTCGCCATCACCCGCACATAGCTACCCGGCGCATCCTCCAGGGCCGGCAATTTGCCCTCGCCCGGCACCCGCGCCGGCACCATGGCCTTGTCCTGGCCCGTCACCCAGCGCTGCCAATCCGGCCACCAACTGCCGGAGAGTTCGGTGGCACCGGCGAACCATTCATCCGGGCTGGCGGGCAATTCCTCATTCACCCAATGGCTGTATTTGCCGCCCTCGGGGGGGTTCACCACGCCGGCAATATGCCCCGAGGCTGCCAGGACGAAGCGCACCGGCCCGGCATAAAGCTGGGTGCCGCGATAGGTGCTCTTCCAGGGCGCGATATGGTCCTCGCGGGTGGAGACCAGATAGCTTGGCACCTTGATTTTACGCAGGTCGATGGCGGTGCCCAGCAGGGTGATGCCGCCTGGCTTGCACAGATCATTCGCCTGATACATCCGGCGCAGATAGAAGCTGTGCATCTTCGCCGGCATGCGGGTGCTGTCATCATTCCAGTACAGCAGGTCAAAGGGGAAGGGCTCCTGCCCCAGCAGATAGTTGTTCACCACGAAGGACCAGATGAGGTCATTGGCGCGCAGCATATTGAAGGTGGTGGCCATCTCCCGGCCATCGAGGAAGCCGCGCTTGCCCATGCGCTCCTCCAGCCCCTGCAACTGCTCCTCATCGATGAAGACGCCCAATTCGCCGGCTTCCTCAAAATCGGTCATGGTCACGAAATAGGTGGCGGTCTTGATCCGCGTGTCCTTTTTCACCGCCATATAGGCCAAGGTCGTGGCCAGCAGCGTGCCACCCAGGCAATAGCCGATGGCATTGACCGCCCGCTCGCCCGTCGCCGCCTCAATGGCGTCGAGTGCGGCTAGCACGCCCTCCTTCATGTAATCGTCGAAACCCTTTTCCGACAAATGCTCATCGGGGTTGACCCAGCTTGCGACAAACACGGTATGGCCCTGTTCGACCGCCCAGCGGACCAGCGAATTCTTCGGCCGCAGGTCGAGGATGTAGAATTTATTGATCCAGGGCGGGAAGATCACCAGGGGCCGCTTATAGACCGTCTCGGTCGTCGGCGCGTATTGGATCAGCTGCATCAGGTCGTTTTGGAACACCACCTTGCCGGGGGTGACGGCGATGTTTTCGCCCACCTTGAACTTGCTGTCATCGGTCATCCGGATGCGCAGCTTGCCCTTGCCCCGCTCCAGGTCGGAGAGCAGGTTGGTCAGCCCCTTGAGCAGATTGGCGCCGCCGGTCTCGGCGGTGCGGCGCAGCACCTCGGGGTTGGTCATGACGAAATTCGCCGGGCTCATCGCATCGACGAATTGGCGGGTGTAAAAATCCACCTTCTGCGCCGTCTTGGCATCCATCCCCTCAGTGCCCTGCACCACGGAGGTGAAATAGCGGCTGCTCAGCAAATAACTTTGCCGAATGAAATCAAATACTTCATTCTCGCGCCAGGCATCATCCTTAAAGCGGCGGTCGCCGCGCGGCTCCTCGATCACCGCGGGGGCATCGCCGCCCATCATCCGCCGCGCGGTGTTCGACCACAGGGTGAGGTAATCCTGCCAGAAGCCGATCTGTGCCTGCACGAGCTGGGCTGGATTGGCCATCATCCGCGCCGTCATCTCCATGAAGGCATGGCCGATATTCAGCGGATCGGGCTTGGAGGAATCCTCGGCCTGGCGGCGGAGGAAGTCGCCCACGATGCGCTGGCCTCGCTCGGCCACCTCGGCCATGGTACGGGTCATCAGCGCCGGATCCGGCAGGCCGAAATGGGGTGTCTCGTTGTTGTTCTTATCGGCCATTATGCGTCCAAGAGATGTTGTGCCCCCGCCCTCTTCCAAGCGGCGCCACATCCGGGCAAACCGGGGGCGGAGTTGGTAAGGCGCATGGCGGTGAAGCTGTTGCAGGGTAGAAAGCACAGATGGGGCGCGCAAGCACGCGGCATTTTGATGGCGCTGCTGGCGGCATCGCCTTTGCTGGGCTGCGCCGTGCCGCCTGAATTGCGGCCGGGCACCCTGTTTCGGGAAATCTCCGGGGCGAATTTCCAATCCCGCATCCCCCCGCCGGGGCTCGACCAGCCGAGCGGCAATCTCGGCCAGGTGCCGCCCCGACCCAGCCGGCCGGACCCCGCCACCCGCATGAGCCTGGACATTGCCCTCGCACAGGACCGCGCCCTCTCGCGCGAGCCGCTGGCCATGCGCGCCGGCCCGGCCGTCTTCACCGCCGCCGCCCCGGGCACGCCGGCCATTCCGGCCGCCCCGCCCGCCCGGCCCAATCTGGCGGCCGCCCCTGCCATCCCCTGGTCGGGGCCCGCGCTGATCGCCCCCGGCGCTGTGGCGCCCGAGCCGGGCGAGGTGCCCGCCCTGCCCACGCCCGACCTTCTGGGCCCGGCTGACAGCACCCCGCCGCCGCCACCCAGACTATAAACTGAGCGCCCTCGCCCGTGTGGCACCCGCCGGCTGGCTGGGCTACAAGGGGCGTTTGAACCCCTAGCACGCGAATATTTCATGCCAGAAGAATTCCACCGCATCCGCCGTCTGCCGCCCTATGTCTTTGCCGAGGTGAACTCGGCCAAGGCCCGCGCCCGCGCCGCGGCCGAGGATATTGTGGACCTTGGCATGGGCAATCCAGATAGCCCGACGCCGCCGCATATCGTCGCCAAGATGATCGAGGCGGTGGCCGACCCGCGCACCCATCGCTATTCCATGTCCAAGGGCATTCCGGGGCTGCGTAAGGCGCTGGCCGGTTATTATGATCGCCGCTTCGGCGTGAAGCTCAACCCGGAGACCGAGGTGGTGGCCACGCTGGGCTCCAAGGAAGGGCTGGCCAATCTGGCCCAGGCTATTTCCAGCCCCGGCGACACCATCCTGGTGCCCAACCCTTCTTACCCGATCCATCAATTCGGCTTCATCATTGCCGGCGCCTCGGCCCGCTTCATCCCCTATACGCCTGATGATGAAATGCTGGCCGCGATTGACCGCGCGGTGCGCCATTCCGTGCCCAAGCCCACCGCGCTGATCGTGAATTTTCCCTCCAACCCGACAGCGCTGCTGGCCAGCCGGGAATTCTACAAGGATTTGGTCGCGCTCGCGCTGAAGCATGAGCTCTTCATCCTCAGCGACCTTGCCTATGCCGAGCTGTATTTTTCCGAGACGCCGCCGCCCTCAGTGCTGGAAATTCCCGGCGCGATGGATTGCACGGTGGAATTCACCTCGCTGTCCAAGACCTACAATATGCCCGGCTGGCGCATGGGTTTTGCCGCCGGCAATCCCAGGCTGATCTCAGCCCTCGCCCGGGTGAAATCCTATCTCGATTACGGCGCCTTCGCCCCCATCCAGATCGCCGCCGCCGCTGCCCTGAACGGCCCGCAGGACTGCGTGGCCGAGATGCGGGTGCTCTATAAGGACCGCCGCGATGTGCTGGTCAAAGGCCTGCATGCGGCTGGCTGGGACGTGCCCTCACCCGAGGGCTCGATGTTCCTCTGGGCGCCGATTCCGGAAAAATTCCGCCATCTCGGCTCGGTTGGCTTCTCCAAGCTGCTGCTGGAAAAGGCCAAGGTCGCCGTCGCCCCGGGCATTGGCTTTGGTGAGCATGGCGATGGCCATGTCCGCATCGCCCTCGTCGAGAATAATCACCGAATCCGCCAGGCCCTGCGCGGCATTCGCGGCTTTCTGGCCGGCGACAACGCCGCCCCCATCGAGGAATTGTCTGAAGTATGAGCAAGCCTCTCGCCATTGGCATCGCCGGCCTGGGCACTGTGGGCGCGGGTGTGGCCAATCTGCTGCGCAGCAATGCCGGCCTCATTGCCTCCCGCGCCGGCCGGCCCATCGTGGTCACCGCCGTCTCCTCGCGTGACCGCAACAAGGATCGCGGCGTGCCGCTGGCCGGGCTGCGCTGGTATGAGGATGCGGTGGCGCTCGCCGCCGATCCGGGTGTGGATGTGGTGGTGGAGGCCATCGGCGGCAGCGAAGGCCCCGCCCGCGCCCTGGTCGAGGCCGCACTCGCCGCGGGCAAGCCGGTCGTCACCGCCAATAAGGCGCTGCTGGCCATTCATGGCCGCGCATTGGCGGCGCTCGCCGAACAGAAGGGCGTAACCCTCGCCTTCGAGGCGGCGGTGGCTGGCGGCATCCCGGCGATCAAGGCGCTGCGCGAGGGGTTTTCCGGCAATCAGATTCGCCGCGTTGCCGGCATTCTCAACGGCACCTGCAATTACATCCTCACCGAGATGCGCATCCGCGGCCTGCAATTCGCCGAAGTGCTGCGCGAGGCGCAAAAGCTTGGCTATGCCGAGGCCGACCCCGCCTTCGACATTGATGGCATTGATGCCGCGCATAAACTCGCCATCCTGGCGGCCCTGGCCTTCAACCGCCCCGTCGCCTTTGACGAGGTACATGTCGAGGGCATTCGCGAAATCTCCGCCGTTGATATCGCCATGGCCGAGGCGCTGGGCTTCCGCATCAAGCTGCTGGGCATCGCCGAGCATGGCGAGGGCGGCGTCTCCGCCCGGGTGCATCCCTGCATGGTGCCGCTCAGCGCGCCCATCGCCCGGGTGGATGGCGTGTTCAATGCCGTCGTCGCCGAGGGTGATGCGGTCGGCCGGGTGATGCTGGAGGGCCGCGGCGCCGGCGGTGGCCCGACCGCGAGCGCCGTGGTGGCGGATCTGATCGACATTGCCCGCGACCGCCACAGCCCGGTCTGGGGTGCCGAGCAATCCGCGCTCAGCCACGCCCCTGCTTTGCCGATGCAGCGCCATCGCGGCGCCTATTACCTGCGGCTGATGGTGCTCGACCGGCCGGGCGTCATCGCTGATGTGACCGCCGTGCTGCGCGATGCGGCGATCTCGCTCGAATCCATGCTGCAGCGCGGCCGCGCGCCGGGCGAGGCGGTGCCGGTGGTGCTGACCACCCATGAATGCGAGGAGGCGGCCATGCAGGCCGCGATGAGCCGCCTCGCCGCGCTGGATTGCGTGCTGGAAAAACCGGCACTGATCCGAATCGAGGCGCTGTGAATCCCAACCTTCATCACACTCACCCCGCCATAACGCCGGAGCTTGCCGCATGACGCCCACCGATGGTCAGGTGACCGACCGCAACCTCGCCCTCGAATTGGTGCGCGTGACCGAGGCTGCCGCCCTCGCCGCCTCCAATTGGGTGGGCAAGGGCGATAAAAACGCCGCCGATGGCGCGGCGGTGGAAGCCATGCGCCACGCCTTCGACACGGTGGCGATCGACGGCACCGTGGTGATCGGCGAGGGGGAGATGGATGAGGCGCCGATGCTCTATATCGGCGAGAAGGTGGGCCTTTACGCCAAATCGGGCGGCGGCCCGCTGGCCGATATCGCGGTGGACCCGCTGGAGGGCACCAGCCTCACCGCCAAGGGCGGGCCCAATGCCATGGCGACCATCGCGCTGGCCGAAAAGGGCGGCTTTCTGCACGCGCCGGATATTTACATGGACAAGCTGGCGGTTGGCCCCGGCCTGCCCAATGATGTGGTGAGCCTCGACGCCACCATGGAGCAGAACCTCAGATCCCTCGCCCGCGCCAAGAAATGCGATGTGGGTGACCTTACCGTTTGCATGCTCGACCGTGACCGCCACAAGGAATTGCTGAAAGCCTGCCGCGCTGCGGGTGCGCGCGTCATGCTCATTCCCGATGGCGATGTCTCCGGCGTCGTCGCCGTCAGCCAGCCCGAGGCTGGGGTGGATATGTATGTCGGCTGGGGTGGCGCGCCCGAGGGCGTGCTGGCCGCGGCGGCGCTGCGCTGCATCGGCGGGCAAATGTATGGCCGGCTGATCTATGAGGATGACAGCCAGATCGAGCGGGCGAAATCCATGGGCATCACCGAGCCCAACCGGATCTTCCGGCTGGAGGAAATGGCGAAGGGCAATGTCATGTTCGCCGCCACCGGCGTGACCACGGGGCCGATGCTCAAGGGCGTGCGGCGCTTTGGCGGCGGCGCCTTCACCCATTCCATCGTCATGCGCAGCAAATCCGGCACGGTGCGCTATGTTGAGGGCCATCACAATTTCAACGTGAAGCCGGTCTCCTTCATTGCCTGAAGCCGGGCTGGGCGTGGCACCAAGCGCCGTGGCACTGGGCGTGGCACCAAGCGCCGTGGCACTGGGCGTGGCGCAAAGCGCCGTGGCACTGGGTGTGGCGCAAAGCGCCGTGGCACTGGGTGTGGCGCAAAGCGCCACGGGGCGCGCCTGGTCCTGGCGCGCCGCCGATGAGCGCGCCGGGCTGATGCTCGCCCAGCGCCTCGATATCCCAGAATTGGTCGGCCGCTTGCTCGCCGCGCGTGGCATTGGCCCCGATACGGCGGGCGATTTCCTCGCCCCCAAGCTGCGCGCCCTGCTGCCCGACCCCGCCATCCTGCGCGATATGGATGAGGCCGCCGCGCGCATCGCCGAGGCGGTGCGCCGCGATGAGGCGGTGGCGGTCTTTGCCGATTATGATGTGGATGGCGCCTGTTCCGGCGCGCTGATGGTCCAGGGCCTGCGCGATCTGGGCTGCGGGCAGGTGAGCCATTACGTGCCCGACCGGCTGCGCGAGGGCTATGGCCCCAATGCCCCCGCCATTGCCTCGCTTTGCGATGCCGGGGCGCGGCTGATCATCTGCGTCGATTGCGGCATTGCCGCCCATGCGGCGCTGGCCGCAGCCCAAGGCCGTGCCGATGTGGTGGTGCTCGACCACCACAAGGCCGAGGGCGCGCCCCCTCCGGTGCTAGCCGCGGTCAATCCCAACCGGCTGGATTGCCATTCGGGCTTGGGCCATCTCTGCGCTGCCGGCGTGGCCTTTCTGGCGCTGGTGGCGACGCATCGGGTGCTGCGGCAATCGGGGTATTTCGCCAAGCGGCCCGCGCCTGACCTGCTCGATATGCTCGATATGGTGGCACTCGCCAGCGTGTGCGATGTGGTGCCGCTGCTGGGCGTCAACCGCGCGCTGGTCGCGCAAGGGTTGCGGGTGCTGGCCCGCGGCAACCGGCCGGGGCTGGCGGCGCTGATGGCAGTCGCCGCCGTCAAGGGCGAGCCCTCGGCCTATACGATGGGCTTTGCCCTCGGCCCTCGCATCAATGCCGGCGGGCGCATCGCCGAGCCTGACCTGGGCCTGCGCCTGCTGCTCGCCGCCGATTCGGTGGAGGCCACCCCCATGGCCGAGCGGCTGGATGCGGTGAACCGCCAGCGCCAGGAGGTGGAGGCCTCGGTGCTGCAGGATGCGCTGGACCAGGGTGCCGCCCAACTCGCCCGCGGCCATGGCGT
Source organism: Rhodovarius crocodyli (assembly GCA_945901085.1). GTDB lineage: Bacteria > Pseudomonadota > Alphaproteobacteria > Acetobacterales > Acetobacteraceae > Rhodovarius > Rhodovarius crocodyli_A. The sequence goes on from CAMDJV010000029.1 coordinate 40,278, forward strand.
GCTGCTGGTGCATGGCCAGGGTTGGCATCCTGGCGTGGTGGGCATTGTGGCCTCGCGGCTGAAGGAAAAATTCAATCGGCCCAGCCTGGTGGCGGGGGTGTCCGATGGGGTGGCCAAGGGCTCGGGCCGCAGCGTGACCGGGCTCGATCTGGGTGCCGCCGTGCTTTATGCCCGGGCGAAAGAGATGCTGCTGACCGGGGGCGGCCATGCCATGGCGGCGGGATTTTCCTGCGCGGCGGAGCGTCTCGAGGAATTCCATGCTGTGTTGAATGAGCGCCTGGCTGGCGCCGCCGCCCTGCCGCCGGGGGGTGAATTGCTGCTTGATGGCAGCCTCACCCTGCGCGGTGCGACGGTGGAGATGGCCGGGCAGATCGAGCGGCTTGCCCCCTTCGGCGCCGGCAATGAGGAGCCGCTCTTCGCCCTGCCGCGCGTGCGCGTGGTGAAGGCCGATAGGGTGGGCCGCGAGGGCAGCGTGGTGCGCGCCTTTCTCGAAGGCGAGGATGGCGGCCGGCTTAAGGCGGTGTGCTTCCGCGCCAAGGATGGCCCGCTGGCCGAGCTGCTGCTGGGCGCGCGCGGCGTGGCTTTGCATCTGGTGGGGCATTTGCGGGCAGAGCGGTGGCAAGACCAGGTCTCGGCCGGGTTTCAGATTATCGATGCGGCGCGGGTATGAGCATCTGATCACATATCCTTGGGCCTGCGGGGATTGACCGCCGCAGCCTCGCCGCGTATCCCCCCCCTCACGAGTGGCCCGTTCGTCTATCGGTTAGGACACGGCTCTTTCACAGCTGAAAGGCGGGTTCGATTCCCGCACGGGTCACCAGCCGCTTGTTTTTCCAATAAAGCCGGGACGTTAGGTCTCTTTTTGTAAACTCTGACGTTTGGGGGTTTACAGTGTTCTGTTGCCGTTTTGGGTGGTTTTGGCCATCGCGGTCACCGCCATCAGGCGCCGATCCGCTTTGGGCGTGTCACCCTGCGCCTCGGCTGGTATCCGGTGGCCTGGCGTGGTCATCCTATCGTGAGCGGCGCGCGCGGCCTGGGGCCGTCGCATCTGTTTTATTGTCGGATTTATTGTCGGATTTATTGTCGGAAAAAAGGCCGCGGCGCTACAGAATGTAGCGCGACAAATCGGCCGAGCCGGCCAGCGGCGCCACCTTCTCGGCCACCAGCGCCGCATCCACCCGCACCGTCTCACCCGGGCGGTCAGAGGCGGTGAAGCTGATCTCCTCCAGCAGGCGTTCGAGGACGGTGGAGAGGCGCCGCGCGCCGATATTCTCCACATTGGCATTGATATCGGCGGCGAGGTCGGCCACCGCATCCACCGCATCCTCGGCCATGTCCAGCGTCAGGCCTTCGGTGGACATCAGCGCGATATATTGCTTGACCAGGGAATGCTCCGGCTCGCGCAGAATGCGGCGGAAATCCTCGCGCGTGAGCGCCTTCAACTCGACGCGAATGGGCAGGCGGCCCTGCAATTCGGGCAGCAGGTCGGAGGGTTTGGAGAGGTGGAAGGCACCCGAGGCGATGAAGAGAATGAAATCCGTCTTCACCGCGCCATGCTTGGTATTGACCGTGGTGCCCTCGATCAGCGGCAGCAGGTCGCGCTGCACGCCCTCGCGGCTGACATCGCCGCCGCGCACGCCATCGGCCCCCGAGCCACGAGCGATCTTGTCGATCTCATCGAGGAAGACGATGCCGTTATTCTCGACATGGCGCACCGCATCGCGGGTCAGCGCCTCGTCATCGAGCAGCTTGTCGGCCTCCTCGCGCTGCATCGCCTCACGCGCCGCGGCCACACTCATTTTGCGCGGTTTGGCGCCCTTGCCGAACATTTTTGCCAATTGGTCCTGCATGCCCTGCATGCCGGGGGGCATGCCCGGCATTTCCAGCATGCCGATGGGGCTGGCGGTGGGGTCGCTGACCTGAACCTCGATTTCGCGGGTCTCGATCTCGCCCGAGCGCAGCATTTTGCGAAATTTTTGCCGCGTCTCGCCGGCCGCGCCTTCGCCGACCAGGGCGGTGAGAAGCCGCTCCTCGGCCGCGAGTTCGGCGCGGGCCTGCACGCCCTTGCGGGCGGCCTCACGCAGCTGGGCGATGGCGACTTCGAGCAGGTCGCGGATAATGCTGTCCACATCGCGGCCGACATAGCCAACCTCGGTGAATTTGGTTGCCTCCACCTTGATGAAGGGGGCATTGGCCAGGCGGGCGAGGCGGCGGGCGATCTCGGTCTTGCCGCAGCCGGTCGGGCCGATCATCAGGATGTTCTTGGGCACCACCTCGGCCTGCATGGCCTCGGGCAATTGCTGGCGCCGCCAACGGTTGCGCAGCGCAATGGCCACGGCGCGCTTGGCGTCATTCTGGCCGACGATGAAACGGTCAAGCTCGCTGACGATTTCACGCGGGGAGAGGTTCACGGCATCCATCACAGCGTCTCCAGCACAAAATTGCCATTGGTATAGACGCAGATGCTGGCGGCCACCTTCATGGCGCGGCGGGCGGTTTCCTCGGCGGAGAGCCCTTCCACCGTCATCAAAGCGCGCGCGGCGGAGAGGGCGTAATTGCCGCCCGAGCCGATGCCGATGACCGAATCCTCGGGCTCCAGCACATCGCCCTGGCCGGTGAGCAGCAGGGAGCGGTCCTTATCGGCCACTGCCAGCAGTGCCTCCAGCCGGCGCAAATACCGGTCGGTCCGCCAATCCTTGGCCAATTCGACGCAGGCGCGCTCCAATTGGTCGGGGAAGCGTTCGAGCTTGGCTTCGAGGCGCTCGAGCAGGGTGAAGGCATCGGCGGTCGCACCCGCGAAGCCGGTCAAGACCCGCCCGCCGGCGATGCGGCGCACCTTCTTCGCATTGCCCTTCACCACGGTCTGTCCCATCGAGACCTGGCCATCGCCGGCCATGGCCACCTGCATCTGGCCATCAGGGCC
>CAMDJV010000030.1 GCA_945901085.1 Rhodovarius crocodyli
AGCCACCGCCTCGGTAGCGACCGGCTCGGCAGCGACCGGCTCGGTGGCCGCAGCCTGAGCCTCGGCGACAGCAACAACCGCCACCGCCGCCATCTCGGGCGCTGCGGCGGCAAGCTCCGCCTCAGGGCGCGCCGCTGAGGCGTCTGCCACCACCATCATGGCGGTTTCCTGGTTGGTTTCCGTCACTGGCTCTGCCGTGCGGGTGGTGTCTTCAGTCAAATGCAAACTCTTTTTGAACAGGGTGGTATCACTGCGCCGATGCCGCGCGGCCTCGGCCTTTTGGGTTGCGCTTCATCGAGCGTCCCGGGCGGGCCTGGCGCGGCTGGGGCAGGCTCTCCCGCCCCGCAACCTCGCCCATATGCGCCGGCGGCCTGCGTTGCGCAAGCATTTGCTGGTTTTGCCGCCTGCGCCGGATGCATGACAATTCTGCGCCATGGCCCCGGCGCGGCGGCGGGGCGTTATTCGATGGTGATTCCGGCCGCGCGAATCACCGCCCCCAACTCCTCCACCTCGCGCCGGGCGATGACGTCCAACTCGGCGATGGTCATGGGCGAAAGTGTCGCCCCGGCCTCGGTGGCGCGGGCCAGCAGGGTTGCGTCCTGCGCCAATTCGCGCAGCGCTGCGTTGAAGCGCTCGCGCATCGGCTGGCTCATGCCCGCGGGGCCGAAAAAGGCGAACCAGGCATCAATGGTAAAGCCGGGCAGCCCCGCCTCGGCCGTGGTGGGCACATCGGGCAAGCCTGCGGCGCGCCTGGCACTCGCCATGGCCAGCGCCTTCACCCGGCCGGCCTGAACAAGCTGCACCGCCGAACTCGGCGTGGTGATGAACATCTCCACCCGCCCGCCCACCACATCCTGCAGCGCCGGCGCCGCGCCGCGATAGGGCACATGCACCATCTCCACCCCAATCGCGCGGGCAAACAGCACGCCGGCAATATGCTGGATGCTGCCAATGCCCGAGGAGGCATAATTCATCGCCCCCGGCCGCTGCCGGGCGAGGGCGATGAATTCGGCCAAGTTGTTCACCGCCAGATTGGGTGCCGCCAGAATCACATGCGGCGCCATGGTCGCCATGCCCAGCGGTACGATATCGCGATTCGGGTCCCAGCCCGGGTTCTTCATCATTGCCGGGTTGCCGGCGTGGTAGCCGCTATATTGCAGCAGAATGGTGTGGCCATCGGGCGTGGCGCGGGCCGCGGCCTGGATGGCGATATTGCCATTGGCACCGGGCCGGTTCTCGATCACCACCGGCTGGCCCAGCAACCGGGCCATCCCATCGGCGAAGAGCCGGGCGGCGAAATCCGTGCCGCCGCCGGGCGGGTTGGGCACCAGCACGGTGATCGGGCGGCTCGGCGCCCATCCCTGCGCCAGAGCAGGGGTGGCAAGCAGCAGCGGCAGGGCGCGACGTTTCATCAAATGAATCCTCCAAGGGCGGCCAGCACCTCTTCGGGTGCCTCTTCGGCCACATAATGCCCTGAGTTTACCGCATGACCAAGGACCGGACCGCTGGCATAGCCCCGCCACACCGCCAGCGGCTGATACCAGGCGCCGATCCGCCCCTTGCTGCCCCAGAGCACCAGCAGCGGGCAGGTGATTCGCTGCCCGGCGGCGCGGCTGGCGCGGTCATGCTCCAGATCAAGGCTGGCCGCCGCCCGGTAATCCTCGCAAATGGCGGTGACGGTGCCGGGCTCGCTCAGCGCGGCGAGGTAATCGGCGCGGGCGAGGGGGTGGAAGAAGCTGCGATCCTTGGGTTCGCGGCTGGTATGGATGTCGAACCATAATTCGACATTCTGCTCGATCATCCGCTCGGGGCCCGGATGCGGCTGGGCGAGTGAGAACCAGTGATAATAGCCCATGGCGAAGGCCATATCGGCATGTTCGAAATGATGCAGCGTGGGCACGATATCCATCACGCAAAGCCGCTCCACCGCCTCAGGGTATTGCAGCGCCATGCGATGGGCGAGGCGCGCACCACGGTCATGGGCGATGATGCTGTAGCGGGCAAAGCCCAGTTGCCCCATCAGCCCATGCGCATCGCGCGCCATCTCCTGCTTGGAATAGGCCAGATGGCTGGCGCTGGGCGGGGGCTTGGCCGAGAAGCCATAGCCACGGATATCGGCGCAGATCACCCGATGGCTGCGCGCCAGCACCGGGGCCAGCTTGTGCCACATCGCATGGGTCTGCGGGTTGCCATGCAGCAGCAGCAGCGGCGGGCCGGAACCGCCAATGCGATAGCGCACCTCATGGCCGCCAATGCTGGCGGTGTGCAGATCAAAACCCGGGAAAAACTCTGTGTCGTTCATGCGCAGCCCTGGCCCCTCCGACCCTCTTGCCGCGCATTGCGCCATTGCCCTGCGCCCGCGGCAAGCCGGTTGACGCGCCCTTGGTGGGGTAGCAGCGTGGCGGTTCAACCTCTGGGGGATGCCAATACCATGGCCAAGGATGATGAAGCATTGTTCGACAAGGGTCTGCCGATCCGCCGCGCCGTGCTGGGCGCGGAATATGTCGATGGCTCGATGGCGAAAGCCGATGATTTCATGATGTCGTTCCAGCGCGCCACCACCGCGATTGCCTGGGGCTGGGCCTGGGGTGACCCGACGCTGGACCGCAGGACGCGCTCGATGCTCAACCTCGCCATGCTGACCGCGTTGGGCAAGACGCCGGAGATCAAGCTGCATGTGAAGGGTGCCTTGAACAACGGAATCTCGGTGGATGAGATCAAGGCCGTGCTGCTGCACGCCACCGCCTATTGCGGCATTCCGGCCGGGCTCGATGCCTTCAAGGCCGCGCATGAGGTGCTGCTCGCCGAGGGGGCGCTGCCGGTGAAGGCGGCCAAGGCGGAGAAGAAGGCTGCCCAGCCCAAGGCCGCGCCGGCCAAGGCCAAGCCTGCCAAGAAGAAGTCCGCCAAGTGAAGCGCCTCGCATTCATCGGCATCGGCAATATGGGTTGGCCGATGGCGGCCAATCTGGTGTCGAAGGGCTTTGACGTCACGGTCTGCGACACCGATGCCGCCCGGGTGGCGCGCTTCGTGGCCGAGATTGGCGGACATGCTGCCGCCGGTGCCGCCGAGGCCGCTGCCGGGGCGGAGGCGGTGATCACCATCCTGCCCACCTCCAAGCAGGTGGCCCAGGTGGCCGCCCTGGTGAAGCCGGCCATGGCCAAGGGCAGCCTGTTCATCGACATGACCTCAGGCCAGCCTGGCGCCACCCGCAGCATTGCGGCCGATCTGGCCGAGGTGGGTGTGGCGATGATCGACTGCCCGGTGAGCGGTGGCGTGCCGCGGGCCAAATCCGGCGAATTGGCCATCATGGCGGGCGGCGAGGCGGCGGATCTCGACCGGGCCGATGCCGTGCTGCATGCCATGGGCACCTCCATCCATCGCTGCGGCGCCATTGGTGCGGGGCAGGCGATGAAGGCGCTGAACAATCTGGTCTCGGCCGGCGGGTTTTTGATCGGCATCGAGGCGCTGCTGATGGGCCAAAAATTTGGCCTCGACACGGCCTTGATGGTGGATGTGCTCAATGCCTCATCCGGCATGACCAATTCCAGCCAGCGCAAATTCAAGCAATTCGTGCTCTCGCGCCGCTTCGACAGCGGGTTTGGGCTGGATTTGATGGTGAAGGATATTGGCATCGCCCTGGAATTGGGCCGCGATGGCGGTGTGCCGGTGCCCTTCTCGGCGCTATGCCGCGAATTGTGGCTGGCGGCGGCGACCACGCTGGGCCCGGGTGAGGACCATACTGCGGTGGCCAAATTCTCCGAGAGCATGGCCGGCAGCGCGCTGGGCGGGGGCAATTCATGATCTGGGAAGCCTTTGCCATTCGCTATGCCCAGCATGATCGCTCGGCCCAGCTTTGCCACGCCTATCCGGTGGCGGACCCGCATGAGGCCATGCCGCTGGATTTCTTCGTGTGGCTGCTGCGCGCCCCCGATGGGCGGGAGATCGTGGTTGATACCGGCTATGACCAGGAATCTGCCACCAGGCGCGGCCGCCCGCTGGGCCGGCGGGTGGATGAGGCGCTGGCGACGATTGGCTGTGACACCGGCACCGTGGCCGATGTGGTGATCAGCCACCTGCATTGGGACCATGTGGGCAGCCTGGACCAGTTTCCGGCGGCGCGGTTCCATATTCAGGAGCGCGAACTGCATTTCGCCACCGGCCGGCACATGTGCAGCCCGGCCATTCGCGGCCCCTTTGATTGCGCCCATGTGGTGGCGATGATCCAGGCGCTCTATGCCGACCGGGTGGCGGTGCATACCGGCGATGTGGAGATTGCCCCTGGTGTGACGTTGCACCGGGTGGGCGGGCATTCCGATGGCTTGCAGGTGGTGCGGGTGATGACGGCGCGCGGGCCGGTGGTGATTGCCTCTGACGCCATGCATTTTTATGCCAATGCGGCCAGGGAGAATCCTTTCCCGATCATTTTCAATTTGGGCGACATGGTGGAGGGCTGGCGGATCACCCGCCGGCTGGCCGGCGGCGTGGAGAGCGCGGTCATCCCGGGGCATGACCCGATTGTGCTCAAGCGCTTCCCCAATGTGGTGGCGGGCGAGGTGGCGGCGCTGCATTTGGCGCCGCTGTTTTGATTGTTTGAGATCAATGGGTTGTGCGTGATGGCGCGAAATATGCGCTATTCGGACAAATTGCCCTGCGCGCCCGCCCTGGTGGTTTGATCCGGGGCGGGGGAGGGGGGCGGGGGGCATGCTGTCTCCTGCGGTGGGGCGGTGAGATAGCAGGAGTGGCTCAAGGTTTAAAGGAAAAAATGCCTTAGTCGCTTCGCCTGCCTCAGCGAGTGGGCTGGCTGCGACAGCCCCGGGTGCGGCCGGGGAGGGTCGGGGCTGGAGAAATTGGTGGGCGGGAAACTTGGCGATCGCCGCTGGACTTGCCGGGACAATTGCCAAGCCGCAGTGCCTAAGGTGGCGTTTTCGGAAAACCGATGGTGACCCCTGCGGACGCCATTAGGCTAAATCAGGCCGATGCACAGCGGCGCAAAATAGCCTCGATGGTGAGCGAAAAACCAACGGTCTGAGCTGGGTTTGATCCAGCATGTTCCACCCTGTGACAGAATGACATTGCGGCCGCCAAGTGTGGGGGATATTGTGGGGGATGGATTTCCCTCGACACATTCACACGGAGCGGCGGCAATGGCTGGCAATCTCGACGCAAAGACAGTGGAAGCGGCCAAGAAGCGCGAGAATACCTACCGCCTGTCTGATGGCGGCGGGTTGTTGCTGGAGGTGCGGCCGACCGGGGCGCGGGTTTGGCTGTGCCGGGTGACGGTGCATGGTCGGCGAAGAGATATGGGCCTTGGCGGTTACCCTGCCGTTACCCTTAAGGAAGCGCGGGAGAAGGCGGCGGCGGCGCGCAAGATCGCAACAGACGGTGGTGATCCGGTGGCGGAGCGCGAGCGGCTTGAGCGGGAGCGGGCAGCGCAACGCAAGGCGACGGCCGAAGCGGAGATGCGAACCTTCAAAAACGTGGCGTTGAAATTCATCAAAGCCGAGGCCCCCAGTTGGCGGAGTGAGCGCACGGCGCCGATGTGGGAGGCGTCACTTGAACGCTGGGCCTTTCCAGAACTCGGCGCGCTGCCGGTGGCCGAGGTGGACCGCCCGGCGGTGCTGCGCGCCATGGGCGAGGTGTGGCGCACGCGGCCCGCGACTGGGCGCAAGGTGGTGCGCCGCATCGGTGCCATTCTGCGCTATGCCGCTGCCCATGGCTGGCGCGCCAATGACAACCCGGCCGATGTGCGGATGCTGCGCCATGCTGGCCTTCCTGGGGTGCCCGGTGGCCGCAAGCAGCCTTCGTTACATTGGCGGCGCGTGCCGGCCTTCCTGGCGAGGCTGGACACCATGCCAGGGCTTGGCGCACTGGCGCTGCGGCTTGTTGTGTTGACGGCGCTGCGCTCCGGCGAGGTGCGGAATGCGCGGTGGTCATGGATTTCCTTTGATGGGGTGCCGACGCTGACGGTGCCCGGCGAGGTGATGAAGGCGAAAAAGACGGGCGAGGTGCAGGCGCATCGCGTTCCGCTCTCCGGCGCCGCCCTTGAGGCCCTGGCGCGGGCCTATGCCTTGGCGAATGGCACCATCGCATCCGCGGCCGAGCTTCCGAAACTGGCGGCACTGGCGCGGGATGCGCTGATCTTCCCCAGCGCCAAGCGGACCACGCCTCTTTCCGATATGGCGTTATCTGCCGTTATGCGGCGGATGAATGCGGACAGGCCGGAGGATATGCCGGCCCCCTGGCGCGATGCTGACGGCCGCGAGGCGGTGCCGCACGGATTCAGGGCCGCTTTTTCGACTTGGGTTGATGACACCCGCCCGGCCGAGCGTGAGGCGGCTGAGAAGGCTTTGGCGCATGAGGTGGCGAACAAGGTGAGCGCGGCTTATCGGCGCTCCGATTTGTTCGACCGGCGGCAGCCGCTTATGCGCGATTGGGCTGAATATTGCGGCAGCGTCCCGGAGCGGAGTGTGGGCGAGCGTGTTGTTAATGGCCTTTTCGCATGACCCGACCACCCGGTAAGCGCGCCGCATGGGGATATTTTACCGGCGAAAGCCGTTAATAACCCATCGCAGTCCCACGCCCAGTAAAATCAAAAAAATGCAGGGAAGAAACGCCAATAATGCAGCAAATTTTAGTATTTCCCCTCTTTTATTAGATATTTCTTGCTCCCGCTTTGCGGCTTCTGTCTGGACGAATGATCTGGCCCATTGATCAAGTGTATCTCGAACAATTTTTGTATCAGAAAAAACGGTTACATGGTTGGGGAAATCCAATTGATTGTGGTGCGGGTATTCCGTCTGATTGAAAGATAGTCTCCGTAACTCGAGTAAATCCAAGGTCTCAGTGAGAACAAAATACTTGGTTTGGAGATGCGGCGCGCGAATTTCGTCCCAATGCACAGCCGCAACGATAGCGATCCAGATGGCACTGGCAAAAATCCATAGTCGTACAGTGCCGCGCCAGACATTCATCTTTGCAGCGTATTCGATGATCCAGTCAGAAGTCTAGTCAGCTAGTGCTGGCCGGCGCTCGTTTGATGTTACGTCAACGTCAACGTCAACGGCAACACTGGCAACGGTGGCAACAATGGCGGAAACCTGCCGTTTTAAGGCGTTGCCAGTTTCATTCGTGCCGGTGGTAACGCTGGCAACGCTCGCATGCCTGAGCGCGCCGCATGGGTGCAAATCGGATGGCGTGAAACGCGGCGCCTTTCATGTAATCTCTGACTTGGCGGGGCTAGGTTTGGCCGCCGAACGCCCGATTTCCGAACGGGCCGCCCCGCCGCTTTTAATTCGGAACGCGCATCGGAGGCGCCGGGTATGTTCGTGCCGGAACGCTATGTGTCGCTTGGCGGCGCTCTTAAGTTTGTCGCCCGGAGGCGGGAGCCGGAAGCGGTGGCGACACTAACGCCTGACGGCTTCGCATTTTTTGCCAGCTTGGACGCCGCCTTGCGCCCGCGCGTCGCGCCACCGGTTGCGCCTATCCGTTCGATCCATGCGGGTCCATCGCCCGGACTGGTGCGCGACCTCCGCCCTACCGATCCCGTGTCCGCCACCACCGCGGAACCATCGCCACAAGCCAAGGCGGAAATGGAGACGCAATTGCGGCGGTGGATCGAGGCGTGGCAAAAGCTGGCTGTGGCGCGGGATAACGCGCGTGCCGATCTGCGGCACGCACTCATCTCCGGCACCGTGCGCGCGGCGGCAGTGCGGGAGGACGGAAACCTTGTCACCATGCAACCGCTCCGGTGGCGGGTGACTTTCGAACGCCCGCGGATCGCGGGCCTTGAGCCCTTCGCGGAGGCGGTGGCAGGCCGCACCGTGCCGTTAGTAGCCACGGCGGACGGGAAGCCTACCGCATGGGGCTGCGCTATCATTGCGCGGGCGGACTTGGCCCGATGGTGCGGCGGCCCGCCGGAGGCGGAGCCGTCCGAGCGTCCGGCAGATTGGCCCGGCCCTGCTCTTTCGCCTCAGTCAGTGCAGCCGATTGAGGCTGTCACCGCGCAAGCTTCCTTCCCGGTGGCCCCAGCGCTGGCTGAAATAGCGACGATTGCCGGGAGCTTTCCAGCCGTCGCCAAGCCTGGGCAAGCCTATAGTCGCGCAGCCCTTGGGGCGTGGTTCATGCTCCGCGTCAACACTTGGCCGAAGGACCGGGAAGCGCCAACCGAGCCCGAGTGCATCAAGGAGGCACGATCCTATTTCGCGGATTTGCCGGGTCGCGACGTAATCCGCCTAATTCGCCAACAGAAAACGCCCGATAGCTGGCGGAAACGCGGCCCTAGGCGACAGAGGTAAATCTCGGAGCCGAGAAATTCCCGCGAATTTTGCCCGCGAAATCTCACTCCGGCACCCCTTGGCGCACCGCAGAGCATTCCGCTCCGCTTAGCGTCATGAGGTGAAACTTGGTTTCCCAAAAAACTCCACCACGCCGGAAGAGGCGCCCGGATGAGCGGCCCGCGCCGATGCGCGACGCAATTTCCTTCACGCTGCCCGATGCCGCGCGCTTGAGCGGCCTTAGTGTTGCCACGCTGCGGCGCCGTGCCGCGGATGGTGCGCTCCGGCTGTTCCGATGTGGTGGGCGCACGCTGGCCGATGGCGCATCGCTGCGCCGGATGCTGGGCGCCGAATGAAAACCGCCGGGCGCAGCGTGTGCGGCCCGGCGGCGGTGCAGAACAAAAGCGGCTTCTCGACACCCGCAAAGTACTGCGCTCGCGCGGCTGATGCCAGCACTATCCGCCCGGTTCCGAAAAGGAATCGACCGATGACAGAAACTCTTGCCCTTCTGAGTGAAGCTGCCGAGGCCCGCCGCCGTGGCGACCTAGCCGCCGCACTTGCCGCCGAACTCGCCGCCGTTTTGCTGGTTCGCGCCCTGACCGCCGCCGCCCGGCCGGAGGTGCGGCAATGACGGCGCGTCCCATCGCGCGTCATAGCCCCGAGCCGCGCCTTGACATTGCCGAGGTGGCCCGCGCCGCACTCCCGCATCTGCCGGAACTGTGCCGGCGGTGGTTGCCGGGCGGAAAGCAGCGGGGCCACGAATGGATTTGCGGCAGCTTGGCCGGCGAGGCTGGCGAATCCTGCAAGGTGAACCTTCGCACTGGGCGATGGGCGGACTTCGCCGCGTGCGCGAAGGGTGGCGATGCGGTGAGCCTCGCCGCCGCTGTGCATCGGCTCTCGCAAATCGACGCCGCGCGCCGCCTGGCGGAGATGCTCGGCATGGGGGGCGCGCAAGATGAACGCTGATCCCTTCGCGTTGCTTGGCGCGACGCCTGATAAGGCGCCACCGGGCAAGCCGGCCGCTGATGGTGGTGCGATCTTCCCGGCGCCGCTGCCATTGCCCGAAGGAATCCGGCACCGGCTGCATGGCGAACCGTCGCAAGTCTGGCGCTACCTGGATGCGGCTGGTTCCTTGTCGTTCGCGGTCTGCCGCTTCGACACTGGGCCGGGCAAGAAGGAGGTGGTGCCCTATGTGTGCGGCCCGCAGGGCTGGCACTGGAAGGCGCCAGCGGCGCCGCGCCCGCTGTATGGACTGGCGAGCCTCGCCGCCCGGCCGGAGGCGGCTGTGATCTTGTGCGAGGGCGAGAAGGCCACCGATGCCGCGGCGGTCCTGTTCCCCGAGTATGTAGCCGCGACCTGGCCGAGTGGCGCCAAGGCGGTGGCAAAGGCGGATTGGCGCCCGCTGGCAGGCCGCCACGTCATCATCTGGCCCGACCATGACGCGCCGGGGCTAGAAGCTGCCGAAGCGCTCCGTAAGGCGCTGGCAGGGGCCGGAGCGGCTTCTGTGGCGGTGGTGGCAATCCCTACCGACTGGCCGGAGGCGTGGGATTTGGCGGACGCGCTGCCGCCCTATGTGACGGCGGAGACGTTACGCCAAATGGTGGCCGATTCTGCGGCGCAAGCGGTGCCGCCGCAAGCCGAGAATGCGCCGAATATGCCGCGCCCGTTCTACATGCGTGCCAGCGGTGTGTGGTGGCAGGCGGAGGCCACGGAAGGCGGGCGCGATGCGGTGGCTCCGGTGCATGTGTGCGGCCCGCTCAGGGTGATGGCTGCGACCAATAACGGCGCCGGGCAGGCCTGGGGCGCGCTGCTGGAATGGGAGGATGCGGACGGGCGAAAGCACCAATGGGCCATGCCGCGCGCTATGCTGGCCGGCGATGGGCAGGAAGTGCGATCCCAACTTCTCGACTGCGGGCTGTTCCTGGGTTCTGGGCGCAAGGCACGCGAGAAGCTGGCCGAGTATCTGACGCGCGCCAATCCGCCCGACCGGGTGCGGGTGGTGTCTCGCATCGGGTGGCACGGCGCCGAAGGCCGGCGAGTGTTTGTCCTGCCTGATGGCTTCATGGGGCGCCTGGCCGGTGAGCGGGTGATGTTGCAAACCGAGAGGCCCGAGGCGCTGCCGCCGCTGCAACAATCTGGCACGCTAGCTGAGTGGCAAAGCGATTTGGCGGCGCTGGCGGTGGGGAATTCTCGCCTGGGCTTCGCGCTGTCGGTGGCTTTCGCGGCGCCGCTGGCGGCGTTGATTGGGGCGGAGGGTGGCGGCTTTCATCTCCGCGGGCCGTCGAGCGTGGGAAAATCCACTGCGCTTCATGCCGCTGGCAGCGTGTGGGGTGGTGGTGGGTTGCGCGGATGGTGCCGAAGCTGGCGAACCACCGACAACTCCCTGGAAGCGGTGGCTGCGGCCCATTGCGACTTGTTGCTGTGTCTCGATGAAATGGGCGAGGCGACCGCGGAGGCGGTGTCGAGTGCTGCCTACATGTTGGCGAACGGTGCCGGGAAAGGCCGCGCCGGGCGGGATGGCAGCGCCCGCCGAGTGGCGGAGTGGCGGACGCTGTTTCTCTCGACGGGTGAGGAAGGCATTGCCGACCGGATGGCGGAAGCGCGCGGGGGTGCCAAGAGGACGCGAGCCGGGCAGGAAGTGCGGGTACTGGATATTCCGGCCGAGGCCGGGCCGCATGGCCTGTTTGAGACGCTGCACAACTATGCCGGGGCGGGTGCCATGGCGGATGGGCTTAAGGAGGTGGCGGCGCGCTGCTACGGCACGGCGGGCCGGATTTGGCTGCAAGCCCTTGCGGATGATCCCGAGGGTATGGCGCGGGATGCGCGGGAGGTGGTGGCCGCTTTTCTGGCCGCTCATGTGCCCAAGGATGCGGCCGGGCAAGTGCGGCGGGCGGCGGGGCGCTTTGCCTTGGCGGCGGCGGCGGGTGAACTGGCTGCTGCAAGTGGATTGCTCCCATGGCCGCCCGGCGAGGCGGAGAAAGCAGCGGCAACTTGCTTCGCGGCATGGCGTGGCGCCCGGCAAGGCGGGATTGGCGCGGCCGAGGATGCGGCGGCGGTGGCGGCGGTGAGGGGCTTTATCGGTGCCCATGCCGAAAGCCGCTTCCAAACTCTCGGCAAGGAAGGCGATGCCGAGGTGCCCGAGGCGCGGCTTGTTGTGAATCGGGCCGGCTGGCGCAAGCGAGATGGCGAAGGATGGCAATTCCTGATCCTGCCCGATACCTGGAAGTCTGAGGTGGTGACCGGCATGGACCCGCAGGCGGCGGCCGATGCGCTCAAGCGGGCGGGCTTTTTGATTCCCCAGGGCCATGACCGGTTGCAGCGTGCCGAGCGTGTTGGGCATTCAAAGCCGGTGCGGGTCTATGTGATCCGGGACACTATCTTGTCGGGCGAGGCGGTAAAGTGAGCGGCGCTAAGGCCGACCGGCTGGCCGGGTGGCGTGCCGCCCGCGCCGCCCTGAGCGTTGCCACCGTTGCCACTACCTTTTCGGGGGTGGCAACGCGGCCGGAGGCGCAGAAATCCGCCGTTGTTACCACCGTTGCCACCGTTGCCAGTGGATATGTGCAATCTGGCAATGTGGCCGCAGATTTCGAAAACTTGGCCACCACCGATGATCTGAAATACCTCGCCGCGCTGGCCGGCCGGCGGTGGAAGGCAATTCGGGAGGGGCGAGCGGTTTGGACGAGGCCGGATGTGCTGGCCGCTATGCGTGGTCGTGGGATTGATCCTGGGGAAGACGAGGTGCAGTCATGAACCAGCTTTCTCGGATTGGCGGGCGCGTCGCCAAGCTTTTGCCCTTATTGGCAAGCAACCGGCCGGGCGAGGTGGCCGCCGCTGCCGCTGCTATCACGCGGACGCTAAACGATGCGGGCCTGGATTGGCACACGCTGGCCGCGGTGGTTGAGGCGGAAGCCAAGCGGCAGGCGGCGCCGGTATTCAGCTTTGCGAGCCTGCCGCCCCGGACGGCACGAAAGCAAATCGCATTGTTAGCGCGGTGGCCGGAACTGACGGCGGCGCAGCGCGCACGAATGGAACCCATGCGGGAATGGCTTCATCGAAAACTGCCGACTGAGCGACTGCCGAGCGAATGCATCGCGTTCCTAGATGACTTGTGGCGCCGGGCCTTCGGCGGTGGCGCGTAACGCTAAACTGAAAGAAAACGGCAAACATGACGGAAATGCATTCACCTATGACGGTGGCAAAACGAGCGGCCGAACGGCGCGCATTAAATCGGGAGCGGGCGCGGGCCTATCGCAGCCGGCAGCGGCGGGGCGTGGTGTGGGCCTGGATTGAGATTGAACCGCGCGCCTTAGCTGGCCTTGAGCGGCTGGCGTTGCTGCCGGCGGGTGAGCGCAGCCTTGACGCAATCTCTGAAGCCGTGGCGCGTTTTGTTCATGCGGCGGCACCGCTGGCCGCTGTGGGGGATGCTCTGTGGCCGGAGGCCCCCGAATGAGCGGGCGCAATGTGCCGAACGGGTGGGCTGCATTCCGTGCGCTGCGCCAGACACCCGCTCGGCACCGGCCGAAGCGGCACGGGAATTGGCAACATGGCGGGCGGAGCCGCTTCGGAATTGATGAGGGGCGCAAGCTTCGACTGATGCTCCGCCTTATCGCCGCACCGGGCGCTGGCCTGGGTTTGGTAGCGCCGAGTTTTTTGGAATGGCTTGCACCACCGCGACCGGTGGGATGGGGAGGATTTCGTAACCGGCGTTCTGACCCGGTGGAATAGGCGCGAGGCGAAAACCGGCCCAACTCTTTGCCGACTGTGGGGTATATTGTGGGGGACGGATAGCCGCGCCGAACACAAATCAAACAAAAACAGCGCAATAAAAACCGAAATTGGTGACCCCTGCGGGAATCGAACCCGCCTTTGCAACGTGAGAGGCTGCCGTCCTAACCGATAGACGAAGGGGCCAGAGGGGGCGCTGTTACGCCCCCCTTGCCCGCCTGTCCAGCCTCTCGCCACCGCGCCCCGGTCATGGCTAGACTGACCCAGCCAGGGAGAGCACCCATGACCCATCAGGGAAAACCCATCCCCGCCATCGCGGCCGACAATATTGCCATGCTGCATGCGCTCGAGAAAAAGCTCCTCTGGCTCTCGGCCTGGATGATCCACCACGCCAACCACATCCGCCCCAATCGCGATGGGCTGAAGGTGGGCGGCCACCAGGCGAGTTGCGCCTCGGCCGTGTCCATCCTCACCGCGCTGTATTTCGATGCGCTGCGGCCGCAGGATAGGGTGGCGGTGAAACCGCATGCCGGGCCGGTCTTCCATGCCATCAATTGGCTGCTGGGCCGCCAATCGCGCGACAAGCTGGAAACCCTGCGCCAATTTGGCGGCATTCAGCCCTATCCCTCGCGGATGAAGGATGGGCCGGAGGTGGATTTCTCCACCGGCTCGGTGGGCCTCGGCGTCGCACTCACCAGCTTTGGCGCCTTGGTGCAGGATTATGTCCGGCTCCATAAGCTGGCGCCCGAGGGCCTGCCCGCCGGGCGCCATGTCGCCATTGTGGGCGATGCCGAACTCGATGAGGGCAATATTTACGAAGCCCTGCTGGAGGGCTGGAAGCACGATATCCGCAATGTCTGGTGGGTGGTGGATTACAACCGCCAATCGCTCGATTCCGTGGTGCCCGACCGGTTATTTGGCCGGATCGAGGGGCTGTTCCGCGATATGGGCTGGAATGTCGTCACCCTCAAATATGGCCGCAAGCTGGAAGCCGCCTTTGCCCGGCCGGGTGGCGAGGCGCTGCGCCGCTGGATCGATGATTGCCCCAATTCGCTTTATGCCGCGCTCACCTTCCAGGGTGGTGCTGCCTTCCGTGCCGCGCTTCTGAGCGAACTCGGCCGCGAACCGGCCATTCGTGCCATTATCGATCCGCTGAGCGATGATGAACTCCACGCCCTGATGAACAATCTGGGCGGCCATGATATCGAAACGCTGACCGAGGCATTCCGCGCCGCCGATGCTGAGGGCGACCAGCCCACCTGCTTCATCGCCTATACCATCAAGGGCATGGGCCTGCCCTTTGCCGGCCATAAGGACAATCATTCCGGCCTGATGACGCCGGGCCAGATGCAGCAATTCAAGGCCGAGATGCGCATTCGCGACGGCCATGAATGGGATTTTTCCGAAGGGCTGGATGTCTCGCCCGAGGCGTTTGGCGCGTTTCTGCGCCAGGTGCCCTTTGCTGAGAAACTCACCCCGGGTGGGCGGCGGCTCTCGGCGCCCAGCGTGCCCATCCCGGCCAGGCTGCCGCCGCCGCGTGCCACCCCGGGCAAAAAACTCTCCACCCAATCCGCCTTTGGCGACATCCTGGCCGAGATCGGCCGCGGCGAGGGCGAATTCGCCGCCATGGCCAGCCGGATTGTCACCACGAGCCCCGATGTCACCGTCTCCACTAATCTGGGTGCCTGGGTGAACCGGCGAGGGATTTTTGACCGGCATCTGAAGAATGACGTCTTCCGCGATGCCAAGCTGGCCTCGGCGCAGCGCTGGGGCATGTCGCCCGAGGGGCAACACATCGAACTCGGCATCGCCGAGCAGAACCTCTTTCTGGTGCTGGGCGCGCTGGGCCTCGCCCATACGCTCTATGGCGCGCGGCTGCTGCCCATCGGCACGGTGTATGACCCCTTCGTCAATCGCGGCCTCGATGCGCTGATTTATGGTTGCTACCAGGATGCGCGCTTCATGCTGGTCAGCACGCCATCGGGGCTGTCGCTGGCGCCGGAGGGGGGGCAGCACCAATCCACCAATACGCCGCTGATCGGCATGGCGCAGGACAGGTTGGCCAGCTTCGAGCCTGCTTTCGCCGATGAATTGGCGGTGCTGATGCGGCATGGCTTTGCCATCATGCAGCAGGAGCAGGGAGGTTCCAGCATCTGGCTGCGCCTCTCCACCCGCGGCCTCGAGCAGCCCGGCCGGGCGCTGGATGAGGCGGCGGTGATCGAGGGCGGGTATTGGATGGTGCCACCCGCGCCCGGCGCGCGCATCGCCATCGCCTATCAGGGGCCGGTGGCGCCTGAGGCCATGGCGGGTTTCAATGCGTTGCGGGAGGAGGAGCCGGGGGCGGGGCTTTTGGCCATCACCAGCCCCGACAGGCTGCATCAGGGCTGGCTCACGGCGCGGGCGCGGGCGCGGGGTGGGCCGGGGGCCCCTTCGCATATTGAGCGCCTGCTGGCGCCGCTGGCAGCCGATGCGGGAATTGTGACGGTGCTTGATGGCCACCCGGCATCGCTGTCATGGCTGGGGGGCGTGCGGGGGCATCGCATTGCGGCGCTGGGCGTGGATCATTTTGGCCAGGCGGGCGATATTCCTGCGCTCTATGCCGAGTATGGGCTGGATGTGGAGACCATCCTTGATGCCTGCGCGCAGGTGATGCTGGGCTAACTACACCACATGGAGGTAGCGCACCGCCTCCGGCCCCTCGGCCGAGCGGTCATAGCCCATCGCGGCGGCGACGATCGCGCGGTCCGTCTCGGTCATCCTGGCCTCTTCGCGCAAATGTTCGGTCCAACTCTCGATGGACCATAGCTCCACATAGCGTTCCGGCCGAGCGATATCCTCATAGAGCCGCCAAGTGGCGGCACCCGCGCGCAGCCGCACCCGGCGCACCTCCTCCATATGCGCCAAGAATCCCGCGCGGGATTCGGGGGCAACCTGATAGCGCACCACCTCCAGCACCCGGCCGCTATCGCCGGCCAGCAGTGGCCGTAGGGCATCGGCGGCGGGGGCGGGGGAGGGCGCCTGTGTCGCGGTGGCGGCGTAGCTGGTGCTCTCGGCATCGAGGCTGCGGCCGCGCACCAAAAAGCCGCCGATGAGGCCGCAGGCGGCGAAAAGTGCCAAAGCGCCGCCCGAGCCGGCATGCTCGCCAATCCAGCCTGCCACGGCCGAGCCCAGGGTCATCGCACCGAAGAAACCCATCTGGTAGATGCCCATGGCGCGTGCGCGCACCCAATTGGGGGCAGCGAGGGAGGCGGCCGCCTGCAATGTGCTGGCCGCCGCCAGCCAGGCCATGCCGTAAAGAAAAATACCCACCCCCGCCGCCACCCAGCCCAGGCCGAGCAGCGCCGCGGCCGCAATCACCGCCATGGCGAGCGCCGAGAGGGCCGAGGCCGCCCAGACGATCTGGCTGCGGTTCATCCGCCCGCGCAGGCTGGGCATGAGGAAGCCGGCGGTGACCGCACCAGCACCCATGGCGCCCAGCATCAGCCCGAAGGCCTGTGGCCCCAGGCCCAGCTCCTGGCGTACCAGCAGCGGCAGCAGCCCCCAGACCGCCGCACCGAAGAGGAAGAACATGCAGGCGCGGATAATGGCCGAGCGCATCGCCGGCGTCGCCGCCACAAAGCGCAAACCGGCACGGATGGCGGAGAGGAAATTCTCCCGCGGGCCATGCCGGGGCGTGGGCTCGCGCTTCCACATCAGCAATGCGCCGGCGAGGGTGAGGATACACAGCGCATTGAAGGCGAAGGCGGCGGCGGTGCTGTAGCTGGCGATGATCACGCCGCCAATCGCCGGGCCCAGCGCGCGGGCAATATTGAAGCCAATGCCATTCAGCGCGATGGCGCCGACGAAATCCTCGCGCGGGACCAATTCAGGCGTCGTGGCGGCCCAGCCAGGAAAGCTCATGGCAAGGCCCGCGCCGAGCGCGAAGGTAAAGCCGAGCAACCCCCAAGGCCCGAGCACGCCCGACAGATCGAGCGCGCAGAGCAGCAGCGCCACCACAGCCAGCCACCCTTGGGTCATCAGCAAATAAGTGCGCCGGTCCATGATATCGGCGAGCGCGCCGGCCGGCACTGCCAGCATGAAGACCGGCAGCATCGAGGCCGCCTGCACCAGCGAGACCATGATGGGTGAGGGGCTGAGCGTGGTCATCAGCCAGCCCGCGCCGGTGTTCTGCACCCAAAGGCCGATATTGGAGGCGAGGTTGGCGATCCAGAGCATCCGGAAAGCCGGGTGACGGAGGGGTATGAAGGCGCGGGGCAAGGGCATGAGGCCGCAGATGGGCCTGTGCGGCCGTGGCTTGCAACCGCAAACTGCGCCCTGGCCCGAGAATTCAACACCCTGCCATGCGGGCGAAAAAAAACGGCCGGACCCGAAGGCCCGGCCGCGCTGTCTCACCCCGCAATTGGGGAGGTTACTGAATGCGAGGCCCGGCCACCTCGGCCCGCTGGGCGGCGGGTGCCGGCAGCAGTTCGGGGTAGTCACGGATCATCGGCGCGCCATACATCGGCTTGTTCACGCCCTGGTGGCAGGTCGTGCAGTTTGCCTTCAGCGTATCGCCGAGCGGCCCGAGACGGTTGGCCGGGAAGCGCTCACGCAGGCTCTCGATATAGGTGTTGTTGATGTCGCGCACCATGCGGATGCCGTGCCACGCGGTGAGGCGTTGCGGCGGGCTTTCCTCCCAATTCGAGAAGGCGCGGGAGTTGTGGCAGAAGGTGCAGTTCACGCCGAGCGATGTCGACATGTGCATCATCAGCGAATAGGTCCATTCCGTTTGCTGGATGGACTGGCGGCTTTCCGGGCGGGGGTGCTGGTTGGCACCCTGCATCCGGATTTCCTGCGCGCCCATCAGATAGGGCGTGAAGGGGTCGAGTGGCAGGTCGGACAGGCCGGCTGCCAGGCTCGGGCGGTTCTGCTCGCCCGGGCCGGTCAGGAAGTTCGGCCCCGTGCTGCGCGGCGCCTCGTGCCAGACATTGGCGGGCACCGACTGGCCACGGTGGCAGGTCCAGCAGGTGACGCCGGTCTGCGCCGTATGCGGCGTCCATTCGCTGTTGAGCGCCATGGTCATTTGGATCATGCGGCGCGCGACATGCTTTTGGTACTTGTCATCCGAGGCGAAATTGCCCGCGACGTGGCAGCCATTGCAGCCCACCGCATCACCCTCGCCAGGGTAGAGCCACTGGGTCATCACATTCATGATGCGCCCAAACTGCTCCACGCTGAGATGGCCCAGCACGGGGACATTCTCGTAGACTTCCCGGGCGCGTTCGCCAGTGGCGTCGGCCGCTTCGGGGGCTTCGGGGGCCTGGTTGGCGGCCGCCATCACCACCGCGGTGCGGGGGTTGTCCACCCGCCCCATGGAGGTGCCGCGGAAGCCGCCCTGCACGGTTTGCACCGGCAGCCGCTCGAAGGTGAAGAGCAGGCCAAAGCCGATCACCGCAGCCGCACCGGCCAGCGAGAGCAGCGTGACGTTGGTCGTGTTGAACCTCATCGCGGAGCTCCTTGCAGGTACGGGTTCACGGTGTCGTAGGGCGGATAGGAGGCGACGAAGCCGCGATCCATCGCCCAGAGGTACCAGTTATCGACCAGCGTGCCGGTCAGCAGGATGCCGATACCACCTGTCACCGGGGTGAGGATGGCGAACCACCAGGCCCAGCGATGGATGCTCTCGTAAGTGGCGTTGAAGCCCATGGTCCAGCGCCAGAACAGGCCCGCACGCTCGGCCGCGGTGCCGCGGTCGATGGTGTGTTCCACCTCACGCTCGCCGCCGAAGCGGCCCACTGCCAGGATGGTCGCGCCATGCATGGCGAAGATCAGCACCGATCCGTAGAGGAAGACGATGCTCAGCGCATGGAACGGATTGTAGAAGAGGTTGCCGTAGCGGATGGAGAAGGCTGCGGTCCAATCCAGGTGCGAGAAGATGCCAAAGGGCACCGCCTCACTCCAACTGCCCATCATGATGGGGCGGATGAAGCCGAGCACCAGGAAGAGCCAGATGGCGCCCATGAAGGCCCAGGTGGTGTGGGTGCCCAGGCCCAGCGACTTCGCCCTGGCATAGGTGCGTGCGCACCACAGCAGCAGCGAGGCGGTGAGGCAGGCGCCCGCAAGCAGCCACCAGCCGCCCTCATGCATGGGCATCATCAGCCGCAGGCCATGCTGGGGCAGCGGCGGATCGAGCGAGAGCCAAAAGAGGTCCCGCACGAAGAGCACCGGGTTCCAGTTCACCGAGGCCAGCATGTTCAGCCCGATGATCTCGAAGGCGATGAAGCCCAGCATCAGGGAGAGCACGCCATAGGTGCCCAGATACATCGGGCCGATCTGGGCATCGCCCAGCTTGCCGGCCAGATGGCTGAAGCCGAAGGGCTTCGAGCGGGGCTCATCCTCGGCCGGCAGTGGCACACCCGGGTAGAGCGGGCCACGGACCTGGATCCGGGTGAAGAGATATTGGTATTCAGCCATGTTTCCTTGCCCCTCTCTCAGATCGACCAGAATGGCAGCTTGAGCCACCAGCCCCACCATTCGGGCCAGCCGCGCGTCCAGAAGGGACCGCTGATGACGATGCAAATCGCCGACCAGATGCCCGCGCTGAGCGCGAGGAAGAGACCCAGCCGGTGGATGCCCAAAGTGCCGATCGAGTAGCCGATGAAGTCACGGTAGAAGCTGTTCTCATGCTCGGCGCCCTTCACGGCCTCACCCTTGGCGGGGTTGATCGCGGCCAGCACCAGCGAGGCGTGGAGCGAGAGGGCGAAGGTCGTGGTGAAGAACAGCGTCACCGCGATCATATGTGCCGGGTTGTAGTGGAAATGCAGATACTGGTAGCCGACGTTGGACACCCAATCGAGGTGGCTGAAGATGCCATAGGGGAAGCCATGCCCCCAAGCGCCCATCAGCACCGGGCGGATCACGTTCAGCGTGAAAAAGGCGAAGACGGCAACCGAATAGGCCACCGGAATATGCATTCCCATGCCGAGCTTGCGGGCGATTTCAGCCTGGCGCAGCGCCCAGCTTCCAAAGGCACCCAGGGCACAGATGGTGATCACCTGCCAGTATCCACCCAACGCCATCGGCGCCAGGCGCAGGCCATAGGCGATATCGGGCGGTGCAATATTGATCCGCCACGGATTGAACGTCCCTCCACCGGCGGCGGCCACCAGGATCAGCGCCGTCCCGAGCAGGGAGAAGAAGATCGTCGTGACACCAAAAAGGCCCACGTAGAAAGGCCCCACCCAAAAATCAAACAGGTCGCCGCCGACGAGGGTGCCGCCGCGGACCCGGTACTTTTTCTCGAAACTGAGTACAGCCATGGGCCGGAACCCCCTTCATGCGTTGAAGAGCCATGACGGGGGCCGCATGCCTCCGTCAGCAGTCACGGTCTTAGTCGGTGGCGGGCGTACCGGGTCAGTTGAACCGGCGCGAACCCGCCACCGACCGAGCCGCGTCAGCGGCGCGGCAGCGCGGTGTTGGCCGTCGCCGTCGAAGCTGCGCACCAGCCCAGGTGATCGCAGTAGCGCGGCGAGCTGAGAACGGCGAAGTGAATCACCGCCGCAATCGTCACCACGCCCAGCGCCCCGGCAACGCCGACCCGCAGAGGGTTAACAACCATCCAAATTTTATGCATGTATCGATCTCCTTGATGTTCCCGGGCCTGCGGATGCGGGCCCGCGATGATTGTCAGAACATCCGCCAGTCAGCAGGGGCGGAGTTGCCGTAAACAAGCGGGCGCCACAGCCAAACGAGGACGTGGGCACCCATCGAGGCGAAGACCGAGAAGACCCAACCCTGGACGACCAGGCGATGGATTTCGCGGGCTTCGTTCTCGGTGATTCCGTTAGCCATAATTAAACCTCCGAGCTGGCCTTTAGGCCATTGCAGCGCTCACCCCGCGCTGCTGGGACAACCAGGACGACACGCGCCATGGAAGAGGGATGGAGGGCGCGCATCAGCGCACGCCCTCAAGTTGGAGAGCGGCCGCAGCACGCTCAGGGGTGACATGGGTCTCACCCGCTTCGCGGGCGGCGGCCTCCACCTGCTCGCGCAGCCGCTTGGCGGCCGAGATGCGCAGCAGGAAGGGCTGGTCGGAGACCTGTTCGTCGAGCAGCGCCAGCGCCTCTTCATCCCAGCGATAGGGCAGGGGCACGGGCGTTGCGGCAATGCTGTCCATCTGGGTGGAGAGCGGCAGGATGTGGAACAACGCGTCGAACATCGCGTTGCAGTATTCCTGGATCAGATAGGTCGCCCCCGCATAACCCATAAAGGGCGTGCCGGTGGCGCGGCGGATGATGGCGCCGGGGAAGGAGGCCGGGATATAGGCGCAACGCGCCCCGGTTTCGGCCGCGTAGAGCCGCTCATTATAGGAGCCGTACAGCACCAGCGGCGCGCGGGTCTTGATGAGTTCGCGCACCGCCTGATTGTCCGGCTTCACGCCAGGCTCGCGCGAGATGGCGAAATTGACGGGGATGCCCATCTCCTCGCCAAAGAAGCGCGCCATGCCGCGGGCATAGGTGCCGGTGGCAACGATGCCCACCGAGGCCGAGCCGTAGAAATCCTGGGTGACCGAGCGCCACAGATCCCACATCGGCTTGAGCGTGGTGTGCTTTTCGGCCGCGATGAAGGGCTCGGGGTCGAGACCCGTCAGTTCACCGAGTTTGCGCAGGAAATTGGTGGTGGCAAACATGCCGATGGGCGCGCGCAGCCAGGGCCTATCCAGCGCCTCGCACAGCAATTGGCCGAATTCGCGGTACATGCAGATATTCACATCCGCATTGGGCAGCTTGATCACGTCTTCCACATGGCTGCCGAGCGGGAAGGTGAGGTTCACCTCGCAGCCAATGCCTTCCACTAGGCGGCGGATTTCCGCCACGTCGGATGGCATGTTGAAGGTGCCATAAATGGGGCCGATGATATTGACCCGCGGTACCTCGCCTTCCTTGCGGACACGCGGCTTCACCTTGCCGCGTTTGGCGCCGAATTCGCTCCAGAGCCAATTGATCGCGCGGTCAGCGCATTGCCATTGGTCTTCATCGATGGTGCGCGGGATGAAGCGCTGCAGGTTGGAGCCTTCCGGCGTCACGCCGCCGCCGATCATCTCGGCGATGGAGCCGGTGACCACCACGGCGGGCAGGTCCGGGTCCTGGGTAGCCGCGGCGCGCTTGAGCAATTGCTCGGTGCCGTTCTGCGACAGCGCATCCTCATCAATGCCGGTGACGACCACGGGCAGCTCATGCGGCGGCAGGGCGTCGGTGTAGTGCAGCACCGAGGTGACGGGCAGGTTCTCGCAGCCCACCGGGCCATCGATCACCACGCGAAGGCCGCGAATGGCCGAGAAGGCATAAACCGCGCCCCAATAGCCGCCAGCGCGGTCGTGGTCGATGACGAGGCTCATGTGCCCACCGCCTCTTCCGCCTTGGCCTTCGCCAGGCGAAGCTTCTTATTGCGCTCGCGGAAACCCTTGGGTTCCTCGGGCACGCCGCGGAAGCCGTAGCCGGCGCGGTCGGGCGTGCCGACGCCATCGAAGAAGCTGACCATGCGCGAAAAGCGCTCGGCCGATTTGGTCTGGTTGGCGACGATCGCGGCGAGCGAGCCCGCACCGGCCGGGCCGAAGAGCGGCCGAGCGGAGATCATATTGGTGAAATAAAGCGCTGGGATGCCCAGCTCCTTCGCCTTTTGCACGAGCGGGGTGGTGCCGATGGCGAGGTCCGGGCGGACCTCCATCATCGCCTGCACATCCTGCTCCAGGCTGGCGCGGTACTGCACATGCACGCCGCGGGCGGCGAGCCATTCACGGTCCTGCTCCGACCATTCGGTGCGCGGGCAGGCGGTGCCGACATAGGGCACCTCGGCGCCGGCCTCGATCAATAGCCGGGCCACCAGCAACTCCGAACCCTCATAGCCGGAGACGGTGAGGCGCGCATTGATCGGGTTGGCAGCCAGCACGCCGCGAATGGCGGGGATGAAGCGGGCCTTGGCGTCCTCGATTTTTTGCGGCTCGACATTGGCCGCGCGGCCGATGGCTTCGAGCCAGGCGGCAGTGCCCTCCACCCCCACCGGGCCGCTGCCCACCACGGGGCGGCCGGCGTTGCGGAACTCACGGATAGCGGCCGTGTAGAAAGGGTGCACTGCACCCACCGCCACGGCGTCCAGCGCCGCATAGAGATCACGCCATTCGCGCGCCGGGGTTTGCGGTGCGAGGCCCAGGCCCATCGGTGAGAGCATGGCCGCCACACCCGGCGGGTCGGCCGGGAAGAGTTCACCGATCAGCGCCACGGTGCGCTCATTTTCGACCAGGTTGCGCGGTCGGGCGACGGGGCCGGCCTCGGCCTCCAGCCGCGCGGCCTTCAGCATGGCGCCAGCCAGAACGTCCTTGGCTTCGGCATGGGTTGGTACACCAAAGCCCGGCACATCGATGCCAATGACCCGCACGCCATCAATTTGCTTTGGCAACTTGTCCAGCGGCACGCCCGAGGCGGTGGGCACGCAGAGATTGATCACCACCACCGCGTCGTAATCGGCGGGTTTGGCGGTGATATGCACCGCCTCGATGATGTCCTCGTAGAGTTTGCCAGTGACGAGCGTTTCCGAATTGAACGGCACATAGCCGACCGAACGGCGCGCCCCATAAAAATGGCTGGTGAAAGTCAGGCCATAAACGCAGCAGGCGCTGCCCGAGAGGATGGTCGCCACCCGCCGCATCCGCAGCCCCACGCGCAGGGAGCCAAAGGCCGGGCACATGCTCTGCGGCTGGTCATGCGGACCCTTGGGGTAGTCCTTTGCCAGCTGGTCCAGCACCTCGGATTTGCCGGCCGCGCGGGCGGCCTCGGCCAGGGTATCGGCGCTGGAGCAGGAGGCGGTTTCGGGGAGGGCCGTCATACCGATCAGGACCCCTCGTAAACCACTTCGAGGGAGGGTTTGGCCAGCACGGCGGTGGCGCACATATCTTCCATGGTGGCGGGCACCAAGGTGACGCCACGGCCCACCGCCTCGCCCTTGAACAGGCCGAGCAGCTCATCCTGGGTGAGCGGGGTTGGGCGCACCGGCGGCGCTTCGGCCACCTGCAGGCCAAGCTCCGCGAAGAGCGGGCCCCAGACGCTTTCGGGCGTGCCGATGATTTCGTAATTCGCGCTCTTCTTGCGGATATCATCATCGGCGGGGATGGCGGCGAGGACGGGGATGCCGACCTTGGCGGCAAAGGCCTGCGCCTCGCCAGTGTGGTCATCCTTGTTGATGACCATGCCCGCCACGCCGACATTGCCACCCAGACGGCGAAAATAATCCACCGCCGAGCAGACATTATTGGCGACATAGAGCGACTGCAGATCATTGCTGCCGACAACGATCACCTTCTGGCACATGTCACGCGCGATCGGCAGGCCGAAACCGCCGCAGACCACGTCGCCGAGGAAATCGAGCAGGACATAGTCGAAATCCCACTCATGGAAGCCGAGCTTTTCCAGCAGCTCGAAGCCATGGATGATGCCACGCCCGCCGCAGCCGCGACCCACCTCCGGCCCACCGAGTTCCATCGCGAAGACGCCATCGCGCTTGAAGCAGACATCGCCGATGGAGACCGGCTCACCCGCCGCCTTCTTGCGCGACGAGGTCTCGATGATGGTGGGGCAGGAGCGGCCACCGAAGAGCAGGGAGGTGGTGTCGCTTTTCGGGTCGCAGCCGATGAGCAGCACACGCTTGCCCTGGGCCGCCATCATGCAGCTGAGATTGGCCAGGGTGAAGGATTTGCCGATGCCGCCCTTGCCATAGATGGCGATGACCTGGGTCTTGCTCTTGGCCTCACCCACCAGGATGCCATCGGGCTCCTGTGCGGCTTCGGCGCGCAGCGCGTCGGTCATGTTGCTTTGCGCAGATGTCGGCTTCCCGGGGACGGCATTCATGCGTTTATTCTCCAATCGAGCACCATTTTCAGGCACAGGGGGTCAGTGAAGGCGGTGCGGTAGAGCGCATCCACATCGGCCGGGCGGCCGCTATGGGTGATCAGGCCGCTCATATCGAGGCGGCCATCGGCGAGCATGGCGTTGACGCTCACCAAATCATCGGCCTGCCATTCGGCGGCGACGCGAATCCGCGCCTCGCGCATGAAGGCGGGCGGGAAGGGGAAGGAGAGGCGGTCGGAATAGAAGCCGGCCAGGATCACCTCATGGCGCGGTGCAAGCCGGGCGATGAGTTTTTCCAATAGGGCGCTATCGCCGCTGACATCGATGATGCCGGCGTAATTGTGCCTATCATCCTCGCCCGGATGGATCACCTGATAACCCCTCGCGCCCAAGGCACGGTCGGGGTTGGTTTCCCACACCACCGGGGTGCCGCCCTGGGCGATAATGAGGCGGGCGAGCAGCCGGCCGAGCACGCCATGGCCCACGATCAGTTCAGGCAGGTCATGGCCGGCAAGGGCATGTTGCGCGGTGGCAGCCAGGGCGAGGAGCACGCCATCGCGCTCCAGCCCATCGGCCAGCTTGGTGACCCGCGTGCCGGGCACCACCAGCCGCGCCGCCGCACCGCCAAACAGCCCGCGGACATCGCCAAAGCATTTTGCACCGGGAACGAAAACCCGGCTGCCAATCTTATGGCCCGATCGTGGGCCGGCGGCGCTCACCAGCCCCACCGATTCGTAACCAGGGACCAGCGGATAACCCATGCCAGGGAATTGCGGCATCTTGCCCGACCAGAGCAGCCGTTCTGTCCCGGTGGAGATGCCCGACCATTCGATGTCCACAACCACGTCAGAATCCGTGGGCGTGCTGAGCTGCAAGCGGCTCAACTCCACCCTTTCCGGCTCTCGCAGCAGCACTGCCAACGTGTCCACCCGGACTTCTTACTCCCTGATCGTTGTAAATCTAAAACGAACTCGAAAACTGTCAAGCGAAATGGACAGTGTTTGCTGTCCTATTTGGCAATTGCGTGAATCACCTGGGTTTGCAGCGGCGTGGCGGTGGGCAGCATCCGGGCCTGGCCGAAACCGGCCCGGCCCAGCATCTCCATCAGCAATTCCGGCCGCCGCGCCCGGCCGCTGCCCATCGCGTGCAGGTAGAAGTTGAAATAGGCCGCGCCCATCGCCTCGGCCCCCACCGTGCCAGCCATGGGTTCGGCTAGGATCAGACTCGCACCGGGCTCCAATGCCGCCCGCGCCCGGGCCAGCAGGGCCTGTGCCTTGTCGTCATCATGGTCGTGAATGACACGCACGAAGGAGATCACATCGGCGCCGCGGGGCAGGGAATCGGCATGAAAATCGCCGCTATTGCATTGGCTGCGCGCCGCCATGCCCGCAGCCCCGAGTCGGGCCCGGGCGAGTTCCGCCACCGGCGGCAGGTCGAACAGCATGAGGTTGAGGCCCGGGTGGCGCTCGCCGGCCGATTGCAGGAAGGCGCCAGCCCCCCCGCCCACATCCATCAGGCATCGATGGGTGGAAAAATCATAGGCATCAAGGATTTCAGCGGCAACCAAAGGCTGGCTCGCCGCCATCAGCGCCGAATAGGGCGCGGTATCCTCCGCCCCCAGGCCGGGGCGGCGCCCGCCATCGGCATAGCCCCAGAATCGGCCCAGACGCCCGCCGCCACCCTCGCCACGCAGCATCGCCAGCGGGTCGGCCATATCGGCATAGAGCATGGCGTGGTGGCGCACCATTTCGGCGATGGCGATATTGCCCACCATCGGCCCGCCCAGCGGCCCCAGCCCGTAGCCGCCCTGGCGATGCTGGGCGAGGCCGAGTGCGGCCGCCGCCTCCAGCAATTGCTCGGCCGCGCGCTCGGAGAGGTTCAGCCGCCCCGCCAGCCGCGCCAGCGGCTGCGGCCCCTCAGCCAGGATGGTGAAGAGGTCAAGCTGCACGCAGGCCAGCAGGATTTGCGAATAGACGAACCCCGCCGCCAGATCGAAGAGCGAGGCGGCGCGGTTGCGCGACATGGCGCGCGTGGCCCAGAAGCGGCCCGCCCAGCGACGAAACTCCGGCCGCGCGACCATCCGGTCACGGAACCGCAAAACAAACTCGGGCAGCGGCATCAGGCGGCGTAAACGGCCAGGCTGCGGGGAACGAGGCGTTTGGATTCGCCGCGAATAATGGCTTCAAGCGCATCCGCGCCAGGGCAGGCGGGAATGGCCGCAATGGCCTCTTCGGCCAGGCTGCGCAGGCGCTTGAGCGCGCCTTCCACGCCCAATTCGCGCACCGCATTGGGCCGGCCCAGGGCGGTATCCTGGCGGATGGGCTTGCCCATTTCCGCCTCATCATCGGCCACGGCATCGCCAATATCATCGGCCACCTGATAGGCCTCGCCCAGCTTGGCGCCGAGCGGGCGCCAGCGCTCGGGGTCCGCCCCCGCGGCGGCGGCGCCGGCGGCAGCGGCGCCGGCAAAGAGCGCGCCGGTCTTGCTGCGGTGATACATCGCCACATCCACCTGTGGTTCGCATTCCCAGGCCTGGCCGGCGACGATGCCAAAGGGCGCGCCCACGCTCTGCGCCACGATGCGCAGCACCGCGCCGGCTTTCTGGCCCTGGCCGGGCCGGGCAGCGGCACGGCCGATCAGGTCAAAGGCCAGCACGATCAGCGCATCGCCGGCCAGCAAGGCCACGGGCTCGCCGAAGGCCTTGTGCACGGCGGGGCGGCCGCGCCTTGTGGCGGCATTGTCGAAGCAGGGCATGTCGTCATGCACCAGCGAGGCGCAATGCAGCAGCTCGATGGCAGCAGCGGCAGCGGCGGCCAGCTCCGAGCCACCTTGGCCACAGGCCGCCGCGGTGGCCAGGCAAAGCCGCGGCCGCACCCTTGCACCGCCGGGGAAGACGGCATGGTTCATCGCCCGGGCCAGCAGCGGCGGCGTCAGGCTGCCCTCTGTCTCCCCCAGCGCATGGGCAAGGGTTTTTTCGATGCGCTGAATGGCATTCATGGGCCGACCTCCGTCTGGAGGTGGAAGTCTAGCCGCAATCGAAACGAACTGTCACGCGGATTAGACGCAAACTGTCAAGTTTACCTGTCACTGCGCAGCAGCCGCCCCGGCAAGGCGCCGGTGGCCACGCCGTCACGATAGGTCACCACGCCGCGCTTGATGGTGGCGCGATAGCCCCGCGCCGGTTGCAGCAGCCGCCGCCCGCCGGAGGGCAGGTCATGCACCATGCGCGGCGCGGGCAGCGCGAGTTCAGCCTCGGCGATAAGGTTGATATCGCCCAGCAACCCCGGGCGAAGCACGCCGCGATCGGTCAGGCCCATGGCGCGGGCGGTGTCGGAGGTTTGCCGCCGCACCAGCTCCTCCATGGCGAAGCCGTGCCGCGACCAATGCGCCAGGACAAAGGTGGGGAAGCTGCCATCGGAGATGAAGCCGACATGCGCCCCGCCATCGGAAAGGCCGATGATGGTATTGGGATGGCGCAGCAATTCCGCGCTGGCATCGAGGGTGTAATCGGCAAAATTGGTCAGCGGCGCGAAGATGAAGCCATTGCCCTCATTCTCCACCAGCAGATCATAGGCCAGCGCCTCGGGGGCCATGCCCCGGCGCGCCGCCTCGGCCTCGATGCTGCTCTCGCGTGGCGGCGCGTAATCGGGGGGCGTGCCAAAGGCGAACATCCGCGCCCAGGAGAGGCGGGTGATGAGCGGGAAATTCGAGCCGCTGATGCGGTCTTCGCTGAGAATGGCGGCGCGGCGGGCGGGCTCGCGCATCGCCGCCGCGCGGGCGGCGGCGGCGAGATGGGCGATCTCCTTATAAGATGCGCAGCCGGAAAACGGGTTCTGGCTGCCCAGCAATCCCAGCAAAATCCCAATCGGCCGCGGCGGAAATACCGGGCGAATCACCAGCCCATCGGCCGCTGCCTGGTTGGAGAGGGCGAGAAGCTCGCGCCAGGCCTCGGTCCGGTCATGCCGCGCGGTCAGGCTGAACAGGATGGGTTGATGGAACCCCTCGGCGATGCGCCGCACCATGGCGAATTCATGCGCCGGGTCGGGGGTGTTCCAGTCGCTCACCAATTCGAGCAGGCCGCCGCCGCCATCCTTCATGCCTGCGACGAGGCCGGCCAGTTCTTCTTCCTGCGCTTTCAGCGTGGGCGTGGGGTCACCGGCCAGGGTCTTGTGGCTGATGGTGCGGCTGGTGGATGCACCGAAGGCACCGGCGGCGACTGCCTCACGGGTCAATTCGCGCATGGCGGCGATCTCGGCCGTGGTGGCATTGTCGAGGCGCAGCGCCCGCTCGCCCATCACATGCACCCGCACCGCGCCATGGGGCAGCAGCGCGCCGATATCAATGTCGCGCGGGCGGCGTTCCAGCGCGTCGAGATATTCGGGGAAACTCTCCCAGGACCAGTTCAGCCCCTCATGCAGCACGGGGCCGGGGATATCCTCCACACCTTCCATCAGCGCGATGAGCGTATCGCGATCCGCCGCGCGGCAGGGGGCGAAACCCACGCCGCAATTGCCCATCAGCGCCGTGGTCACACCATGCCAGGCCGAGGGGGCGAGGTGGCTGTCCCACACCGCCTGACCATCATAATGGGTGTGGATATCGACAAAGCCCGGGGTGACCAGCAGGCCATGGGCGTTGATTTCCTCCGCGCCGCGCGCCGGCACCGTGCCGATGGCGCTGATCATGCCGCCATCGATGGCGATATCGGCGGCAAAGCCGGGGCGGCCGGTGCCATCCAGCACATGGCCGCCGCGAATGACGAGGTCGTGGCTCATGATTGTGCTCCGCGAATGAGACGGCCGGGCAGGGCGCCGGTGGCCTGGCCATGGGCATGGACGATTTGGCCGGCAACGAGGGTGGCGGCATAGCCGGTGGCGCCCTGCACCAGGCGCTTGCCGCCGGCGGGCAGGTCATAGCGCATCACCGGCCGCTCCAGCCCCAGCCGCTCCATATCGATCACATTGATATCGGCCCGGCGGCCGACGGCCAATTGGCCGCGATCATGCAGGCCCAGTGCCGCCGCATTATCGGCCGAGAGGCGTTTGACCGCGAATTCCAGCGGCAGCCGCGCACCCCGTGCCCGGTCACGCACCCAATGGGTAAGCATATGGGTGGGCGCCGAGGCATCGCAGATATAGCCGACATGCGCGCCGCCATCGCCCAGCCCCATCAGGGTATGCGGGTGGGTGACCATGTCGCGGATCGCGTCGAGATTGCCATGGGCGTAATTCAGCAGCGGCCGGTTGAGGATGGCGCGGCCATCATCCTCGAGCATCCAATCATAGCAGAGGTCTTCCGGCGCCCGCCCCAGGGCGGCGGCCTGGGCGGCGATGGAGGCTTCGGGCGGCGGCTCGTAATCGGTGGTGAGCTTATAGATGCGGCTGTAATTGGTCAGCCGCGCGGCGAGGGCGGGGTCGCAGGGTTCGGCCAGGACGCGCGCGCGCCGTGCCGGGTCGCGCAGGGCGGCAGCGCGCTCGGGCATGGGCAAATGGGCGATCTCGCGGAAGGCGCTGCGGGTGTGGAAGGGGTGCTGGCTGAGTTCAAAGCCGAACATCAGCCCCACCGGGCGGCCCATCACCTGGCCGGTGATGCAAAGACCCTCGGCATTGGCGGCCGAGACGCGCTCCAGCAGCCAGCGCCAGAAATCGGGCTTGGATTCGCGTTGCAGCAGGGAAAACGTCATCGGCCGGCCGCAGAGCCGGGCGATGCGGACCAGCCGCTCCCATTCCTCCTCCGCCGGGTCATCGAAATCGGAGATCAATTGCATCCAGCCGCCACCCAGTGCGGCGGCGATTTCGGCCAGCTCGATCTCGGCCGCGCCCAGCGTGGGGGTGGGCTCGCCGGCCAGGGTGCGGTGGGCGATGGCGCGGGAGGTGGAAAAGCCGAGCGCCCCGGCGGCAATGCCCTCGCGCGCCAGGGCGGCCATCGCGGCGCGGTCCTCCGCCGTTGCCGGCTCACGCTCAAAACCGCGGCGGCCCATCACATGCACCCGCAGCGCCGCATGCGGCACCTGGGTTGCGATATCCATGTCATAGGGGCGGGATTCGAGGGCGTTGAGGTATTCGGGGAAGGATTCCCAATTCCAGGGCAGGCCCTCGGTCAGCACCACCTCGGGCAAATCTTCCACACCCTCCATCAGCTTGACCAGCATATCGCGGCTCTCCGGCCGGCAGGGGGCGAAACCCACGCCGCAATTGCCGAGCAGGGCGGTGGTGACGCCATGCAGCGAGGAGGAGAGGATTTGCGACGTCCAGGTCGCCTGCGCATCATAATGGGTGTGGATATCGACAAAGCCCGGCGTGACCACATGGCCGCGCGCATCGATCTCGGGCGTGCCGCGCGGTGCGGTGATCTGGCGGGAGATGGCGGCGATGCGCCCATCGGCGATGGCGATATCGGCTTCATAGGGCGCAGTACCGCTGCCATCGACCACTTGGCCGCCGCGGATGATCAGGCTTGCTTCGGGCATGGGCGTTCCCCCTCTTTGACCGCGAGCTTGCCACCGGCTGGGCGCTGCGACCAGATGCCGCTATAAAGCACCGGTTGAGACGAGGTTTGCGATGAGCATGACAATGCCAAAGGCACGAATTTACAGCCCCCCGCGCTCGGCCATGCAATCCGGCCAGGCGGGCCTGGGCCAATGGCTGCTTGAATTCGCCCCCGATGCCCGGCCCCGGCTGGACCCGGTGACCGGCTGGTCGGGCGGGCTTTCGACGGAACGGCAGGTGAAGCTGCGCTTCCACACGCTGGAGGCAGCGCGGGCCTATGCCGAGGCGCAAGGCCTTGATTACGCTGTGGAGGCCCTGCCGGCGGGGGTGAAGGCCATCAAGCCGAAGGTCTATGCCGATAATTTCAAATATGGCCGGGCGGAGAATTGGACGCATTGAGCGGGCAGTTGCCTGCCATGCCATTCCCGCCCTGCCTATGTGCCCATAGCTCAGTTGGATAGAGCAGGAGCCTTCTAAGCTTCAGGCCGCTGGTTCGAATCCAGCTGGGCACGCCAATTTTTCACCCCCTTTGGCCAAAACCCCGCCTATCGGGCGCGGCCTTCCCCTCTGCGGGCGCAGCGCCCAGGCCGAATGCCGCCCAAACGGCACCGAGCCGGCCATCATCGCCGCCAACATCACAAAAAATAAGGAGTTGGAGGTCCGAGGCGGAATCGAACCGCCGTAGGGGGATTTGCAGTCCCATGCCTGACCACTCGGCCATCGGACCTCACACCCTCTCTATCGTGTGCCTGCCGCCCATGGTCAAGCGGGCCGCGCTGCCGGTATAACGCGGCAACAAAGATGAGGCAGGGTTTCCATGGCATACGCGGCGGCGCGCAAATTCATGGTCGATGGGCAGCTTCGCCCCAATAAGGTGACTGATCCCCTGGTGCTGGCCGCCATGGCCAGGCTCGAGCGCGAGGCCTTTGTGCCGGCCGCTGCCCAGGCGCGCGCCTATGCCGATGAGGCCGTGCCGCTGGCCCCGGGCCGGGCGATGATGGCGCCCATGATATTGGCCCGGCTGCTGCAGGCCGCCGCGGCGCGGCTTGGCGAATCCGCCCTGGTTGTCGGCGCGGGCAGCGGTTACGCCGCCGCCGTGCTGGCCGATCTGGGCGCTGTGGTGACCGCGCTGGAGGAGGATGGCGCCCTGCTGGCCATCGCCCGCCAGGCCTGGCCGGTCGTGCTGCCCGGTGCGGTGCCGCTGGCGGTGCAGGGGCCATTGGCCCTGGGTTATGCTGCGTCTGCGCCATACCAAATCATTCTGATCGATGGCGCGGTGCCCGCCCTGCCAGAGGCAATTGCGGCGCAATTGACCGAAGGTGGCCGCGTGGCCATGGTGCAAACCCGCCCCGATGCGGTGCCCCAGGCCGTGCTGGGCACCAAGCTGCATGGCAAAATCTTCATGAGCCCGGTGATGGATGCTACCGCGCCAGCGCTGCCCGGCTTCGCGCCTGCCCCCAGTTTTGTCTTTTAGGGCGCTAGCTGCCGCTTGTGGCGTCAAGCGCGCCATTGCGTTAACCTGCCTCATGCGAGAAGAGCTTGCCAGCGGACTAAAAGCAGCCCCTTCTCGCACTGCTCCAATAGGTCAACCGAACTGCCGCCGACCCGATGAGGATGACATGACAAGCAAGCCGACGAACCGCCAATCCGCTGCTGCCATGGTCACGGCTGGTATTCTCGCCGCTGCCATGCCCGCCTCGGCGCAGTCGCTCCAGGATGCGCTGGCCACGGCCTATGCCAATAACCCCACCCTGCTGGCGGCGCGCGCGCAATTGCGCACTGTGGATGAGAGCGTCCCCCAGTCCCTGTCAGGCTGGCGGCCGACCGTTGTGGTGAGCGGCAGCGCCGGTGCGGCCGATCAGCGAACCCGCAGCCAGGCGCAGGTGTTTCGCAACGACAACAGCAATTACTTCCGTGATCCCTCGGCCAATATCGTCAGCCGTGAGACAGGCTTTACCGGGGCTTCGAACTTCATCTCCACCACCCAGCGGCAGGAGCGCACCTTCGCCACCGGCAGCATCCAGATGACGCAGCCGATCTATCGCGGCGGGCGCACCATCGCCTCCGTCCGCAATTCGGAGAATCGGGTGCTCGCCCAGCGCGCCCGCCTCTATGCGGTGGAGCAGGGCGTGATGCTGGACACCTCCAACTCCTATATCGCGGTCATCCGCACGCAGGAGGAGGTGCGGCTGAACATCAATAACGAGCAGGTGCTCACCCGCCAGCTGCAGGCGACCAATGAGCGCTTCCGGGTGGGTGAAATCACCCGCACCGACGTGGCGCAGGCCGAATCGCGCCTCGCCGGCGCGCGGGCCACCCGCGCCCAGGCCGAGGGCCAACTCGAGATTGCCCGCGCCACCTTCCAGCGCCTGGTCGGCCAGGCGCCGCAGCGCCTGGTCGCGCCGCAGCCCTTGCAGGCCCCGGTGCGCAGCGCCCAGGCGGCGCAGGAGCAGGCGGCGAATAACAACCCCGCCGTGGTGGCGACCTTGTTCGACGAGGCCGCCTCGCGCGATGCCATCGACATCCAGCTCTCCGCGCTGATGCCGCAGGTGAGCGTGACCAGCCAGGCTTTCCGCAACGACAATGCCGCCGTGCCACATAGCCGGGTCAATGGCGGGCAGGTGACGGCGAACCTCTCCGTGCCGATCTACCAAGGTGGCGCGGAATACAGCCAGGTTCGCCAGGCGCGGCAGGAGGCTCAGCGGCAGCGTTCGCTGGTGGCCGATGCCCGGGCCGTGGCCGTGCAGCAGGCCACCAGCGCCTGGGAGGCCCTGCGCAGCACCCGCGCCCAGGTGGAAAGCGTCCGCGCCCAGATCCGCGCGCAGGAAATCGCCCTTGATGGCGTGCAGCGCGAGGCCATTGTGGGCAGCCGCACCACGCTCGACGTGCTCAACGCCGAGCAGGAATTGCTCAATGCCCGCGTCTCCCTGGTGCGGGCGCTGGCAGATAATATCAATGCCTCCTACTCCGTCGCCTCCGCCGTGGGGCGGCTGACGGCGCAGGATCTCGGCCTGCCGGTCGAGTTCTACGACATGCGTGCCTATTACAACGCCGTGCGTGACCGCTGGGTTGGCCTGGGCGACTATGCGCGCTCGGCCGCCGCCACCACAACCCGCTGAAGGGCTGAGGCCAATGAGTGGAACGGGGAATAACAAGCCAGGCGCCGAGCCATCGATGGATGATATCCTCGCCTCGATCCGCAAGATCCTGAACGAGGATGAGGGCTCGGCCGGGCCCGCCACAAAGCCCGGAACCCGCGCTGAACCTTTGGTGCTGACCGAGGAGATGCTGGTGAGCGAACCCCAGGCGTCACTCCCCCAGGCACCACTCCCCCAGGCACCACTCCCCCAGGCGCCCCCCCACCCCGCGGCGCAGCCCGAAGCGGTGCCCGCCCTCGCGGCCATTCCCGCCTTTGCGGCGGAGCCTGCCTTTGTTGCGCCGGTGCCGGCGCCATTGCTGGAGCCCGCAGCGCTGCTGCCCGCCCCTGAACTGGTGGCCCCCGCCGCCGCCGCTGCCGCCGCCGCTTCGGTGGGCCAGTTGGTGCGTGCGGTGACGCAGGAGCGCGGCAGCGCCATCTCCCGCGGCGGTCCCACCATTGAGGATGTGGTGCGCGAGGAGGTCCGCCCCATGCTGAAGGAATGGCTGGACAAGCACTTGCCGGGCATTGTGGAGCGCGCGGTGCGCGCCGAAATTGAACGGGTTGTGAACCGCGGCGGCTGACCTGCGGCGCCTGACCTGGGGCGGCTGATCTGGGGCGGCTGACCTGGGGCGCCTGACCTGGGGTGGCTGATCTGGGGCGGCTGGGCGGCAAAAGCCTCAGCCCCAAATCTGCTGGCTTTGGGGCGTTCAGGTCCAGTTTTTCACCGTGGCGTAGCGTGGTGTGGCGGAAATTGTGGCGTGGGATGCGGCGACTGGCGCTGCCATAGGCTCCCAGCACACCCTGTTCCGGCCCTCCTGCTTGGCGCGATAGAGCGCGCTATCCGCCCTTTCGAGCGTGGCGGCCACATCCTCGCCGGGTAGGAGTTCGGCCAGGCCGAGTGAGATGGTGACATCGCTCAACCTCTCACCGCTGCGGCGCATGGCAAGGCGCTGGCCCGATACCGCCAGGCGCAGACGCTCCCCCTCCTCGATTGCGGTTGCGAGGTTCTGGCCGGGCAGCAGCACCGCGAACTCCTCGCCCCCGAAGCGTGCCACCATGCCCCCCAGCGGCAGGCCATTGCGGATGGTCGAGGCGGTGCGGCGCAACAGCGCATCGCCCACGGGATGGCCAAAGCGGTCATTCACCCGTTTGAAATGGTCGATATCGACGAGCATAAGGCTGAGAGGCTCGCCACTGCCCTCGGTGGCGGTGGCCATGCGTTGGAGGGTTTCGTCAAAGGCGCGGCGATTGGGCAGGCTGGTCAGCGCATCGGTCATCGCATCGCGCCGCGCATCCTGCAATTCGGAGCGCAAATGCTCGATCTGCTGGGTGGAGGCGGCGAGTTGGCCGCTCATCTGCTTGCTGCGGCGGGCCATTTCGCGGGCTTCATCGGCCAGCCGGGAGAGCGCTTCACGCAGGCGCTGTGCATCCGGTGCCGGGCCGGTGGAGAGTTCATCGAGGGCATTGCTGAAGGCGGCGGTGTCGGCCCCATGGGTATCGAGGCTGCTCATCGCCTCCTTCAGGGTGCCGCTGAGCCGGGTCAGCGCATCGCTCAACACGCTGAATTCGGGCAGATGTTCGAGGTGGCGGGCATTGAGTTCGCGCATCAGCGAATCATTGACCACACCCCCGCTGATCGCAGCTTCCAGCGCCTCACTCAATTCGGGCAGGCTGCCGGCGTGATGCTCGAACCACACGGCGTAATAGGGCGGCAGCGGCGCAAGCCCATGCGATTTGATGGAATCGAAGGCCGCCCGGGCAAGCGCCATTGCCGTGACCAGCGGCATGGGCTGGAAAGGGTATTGGGGCAGAGGCACTGCCATGGATCATCCGCCTCCTGGTGGGGGTGCCCAGAATGGCGGCAAAATATGAACGGGCCCTTGCTGAAGCGGCGGCGGCTGCACTGGGCAAGTCGCGCTGGGGCCCGTAACCTCAATCAATGGACCCAAGCCTGCATCATCGCCTCACCCAATGGCGACGCCACCTCCATGCCCATCCGGGCCTGACCTTGCATGAGCAGCACACTGCGGCCTTCGTGGTTGAGAAGCTGCGCGAATTGGGGGTGAGCGAGATCACCCCCGGCGTGGGCGGCCATGGCGTGGTGGCAACCCTGCGTCGGGGCAGTGGCCAGGGGGCGAATCGGGCGGTGGGGCTGCGTGCTGATATGGATGCGCTGCCGATCCAGGAAACCAATCTGGCGCTGCCCTGGTCGAGCACCATCCCGGGCGTGATGCATGCCTGCGGCCATGATGGCCATACCACGGCGCTGCTGGGCGCGGCCAAGCTGTTGTTGGATGACACCTCCTGGTCGGGCACGGTGCAGCTGGTGTTCCAGCCGGCGGAGGAGGGCGGTGGCGGCGCGCGGGCGATGATCGCCGATGGGCTGTTCCAGCGTTTTCCGATGGATCGCATTTTTGGCTGGCACAATTGGCCTGGCCTGCCGGTGGGCACGGTTGCGGTGCATGAGCGGGCGGTGATGGCGGCGGGTGCGCGGTTTGATATCGCCTTTGAGGGCCATTCGGGCCATGCCGCGCTGCCGCATATGACGCGCGACCCCATGCTGGGGTTGGGCCATGCCATTGTGGCGTTGCAAAGCATCGTGGCGCGGGGCGTGGACCCGCTGGCGAGTGGTGTGGTGAGCGTGACCATCGCCCGCGCGGGCGAGGCGCAGAACCAGATTGCTGGCAGGGCGGAATTGATGGGCACCGCGCGCTGGCTCGATGAGTCGGTGGGCGATTATATCGAGCAGCGGATTCGCGAAGTGGCGGCGGGTGTGGCGGCGAGCTTTGGCCTTTCGGCCATTGCGCATTTCTCCCGCGGTGTGCCGGTGACGGCAAATTCGGCCGCTGAGCGGGAGATTGCCGCAGGGGCGGCGGCGGCGGTGGCGCCGCTGCGGCGTGACATGCCCCCGGCCATGACGGGCGAGGATTTTTCCTGGTTCCTGGCGGAGGTGCCCGGCGCCTTTGTCTGGATTGGCAATGGCCCGGCCGAGGCTGGGCGGGAATTGCACAATGCCGGTTATGATTTCTCCGATGATGTGCTGCCCTATGCCTCGGGGTTCTTGGCTGAGGCGGCGAAGCGGGCGCTGGCCGGATAAGGCGAGGGGCCACGCCAAGGCTCTGAAATGTAAAACATGTCGTATTCGGACAAATTGCCGCGGCCGTGTTCGATGCGGGTTTGGCGGCGGCACGGCCGCCGCGAGGCCGGCATGCCAAGACCGCGCATGGAGGCAAGACGGATTCAATTATACAAACAGCAAAACGGAAAATATTCTAATTCAATGTCTCGCAATAGTCAATAAAATCCTAAACCCAATCAAGAGCGGACATATCGAAGATGCAAGAAACTGAGTTTCTTGCCGGGGTGCAGGGGCAGCGCCCCGCCCTGACGCCGCATGAACAGATTCGGCGCTAACGCCGCATACCAATCACCGCGCCCTGTTCATCGCGCACCCTTTGCTCGGCGGCGATGCGCTCGCGCTCAAGCCGAGCCAACCAGCGCTGCCGTTCGCGCCGTTCATCGGCTGATTCCGCTGCTCGCGCCGTGCTGCCGGACATGCAAGGCGCGAAGCCCTGGCTTCCCGGGGGGAAGCCGCCATCAGAACATTGGCTAACATGGCGCGTAAAAGGGTTTTCGCCGGCGCATCCCGCCAGCCCCAATAGAGCAGATAGGGCGAGGAGTGCCGCCCGGGGCTGGGATTTCATGGCCGGATGGGGAGATGCCAAGGCGGGGGCGGATCCTTCAAGATAGCGATATCATATTCCTTGGAATGATAAATTGGCAATGGCCCGGCCTGGGCCCTGATCACTCTTCCTCGATTGGTTCCTCGATGGGCTTAGCGCCGGGTTTTTCGGCGCTGCGCATATGGGCGATCAGCCGCTCGATGGCGGTGGGCTTGTCGGTTTTCTCGATGGCGGCGAATTCCATGGCCAAGCGGTCAAGCGCCTGCTCATAGATTTGCCGTTCGGAGAAGGATTGGTCCGGCTGGCCGGCATTGCGGAAGAGGTCGCGCACGACTTCGGCGATGGCGACCGGATCGCCCGAATTGATCTTCGCCTCATATTCCTGGGCGCGGCGGGACCACATGGTACGCTTGATGCGCGCGCGGCCCTTCAGCGTGTCCAGCGCGAGTTTCACCAGGGCGGGGCCGGCCAGTTTGCGTAGGCCGGCACTGGCGGCCTTGTTGGTGGGCACGCGCAGCGTCATGCGGTTTTCCTCGAAGGTGACGGTGATCACCTGCAGGGAAATTCCCGCCACATTCACATCCTCAATGCCCTGGACCGTGCCGACGCCATGGGTGGGATAGACCACCATGTCGCCGGTGCGGAAATCCACCTTGACCGGCGGGGCTTTGGGGGCGCCGGCCTGGGCCTCGGCCATGCCACCGCTGCGCAGCGCGCCCATGGGCATGCGCGGCGTGATGCTGAAAGCGGGGCGCATGCCGGGCATGCCGGGGCGCGACATTCCCGGGCGTTGGGCGATGGGTGGCGAGATGGTCTGCACCGGTGGGGGGGGGGGGGCGGCGGCGGCTTCGGCGGCGGCCTTATCGGCGGCGGCTTTGGCGGCGTTGCGCGCAGCGGCCTCCTTGCTGGCCGTGGCCGAGGCCATCAGCGCCTGGGCCGCGGCGGCATTGCTCATGGCCTTGCGTGGGGCTGGGGCAGGGGGGGCGGCGGGTTCTGCCGCAGGCGCCGCGGCTGGCTTGGAACGGGTTTTCGCGGCTGGCTTGGCGGTTTGGGTCACAATGTCTTTCAAATCGGGCTTTGCTGCCGGCCCTGCGGCTTTGTTGGATGCGCCTTCGGCGGCGGGGGCCCGGGCGGTGGGTGCCCGGGCGGCGGGTGCC
>CAMDJV010000031.1 GCA_945901085.1 Rhodovarius crocodyli
CGGACACCGTCATGCCGGGCTGTAGGGTTTGCTCAACCAGCCGGACCTTCTCCTCGGCAGTGTAGCGC
Source organism: Rhodovarius crocodyli (assembly GCA_945901085.1). Classification (GTDB taxonomy): domain Bacteria; phylum Pseudomonadota; class Alphaproteobacteria; order Acetobacterales; family Acetobacteraceae; genus Rhodovarius; species Rhodovarius crocodyli_A. Next base: position 69 of record CAMDJV010000031.1, read on the forward strand.
CGACGGCGGTGGGTGCCGCTGATGATTTCAACGCGATCGATGGGCTTGGACATAGGTGTGCACCTAGGCTTGAACCTAGGCTCTCATGGTTGCGCCATGTGTCCGGTCGAAATGGGGGCCGCTCCAGGGTTCGCTCTCGAAGTACGGATTTCGGGCAAGTGGGGTTCGAACCAAGCCAAGTGCCGACCGCGCGGAAACCGGCCTTTTACCTAGGTTTTTGAGTTCCGTACTAAAACCGCCAAGTCAGGAGGTCCGGAGAGAAACGGCCTCCGGAGAGCGATTTTCGGGCTTCTCCGCGCCCGCCCAGTCAACAGGTCTGCCTCAAAAACCCCAGGAAACCTGCCACTCAGCGCGGTGGTTGTTGGGGCGGAGAGCGTGGCTTGCATGTGAACTGGCGGAGCAAACAAGGCTGGGCACTAACGGTCTCTGATCAAACAAAAATCGCATTCTTCGAACAGACTGACAGCGGACGAATAGCTTCAGAAAGCCACGTGCTCCGAGAGTCATATTTATTCGTGGGCCAATTTCTTCCTTTCAGGGTCGGCTTCAGGCGCCGGCAGGCCAAAGTGCTCGCGCTGTCCGCCCCACGTTAAGCGTCCACTGAGGTTCTCCTCCGACATTTCTGCCTCGACCGACATGATGTAAATCACGTTCAGAAGCGCCTGAACCGCATCGACGCCAAAAAAGCTGCTTTGGTGATTGGTGCTTGGGCCTTCCACGGCGTAGTCGCAACGCCATGTCACGCCATCCGCCTCGAGTACTGGCCGGCCGATACGCAAATGAAATGCAGGTTCGCCGTTCACATCGAGCGTGCGTGTAGCAATGACTTCGAAAGGGAGCTGATTCGCGGGGTTCGGCATGTTGGCTTACCTCCCGGTCCAAAGTGGAGGGATGTACCCACCGCGAAGGCATTGGGCATACCGCTCGGAGACGCTCGCCCAGCAGGACCGTTTGGCCGTAGGTGCAACCAGCGGTGACCGACATATCATGTCGTCACGAAGTCTCTGAACCTCGCATGCCTCACGACGGGCCACCAGTTCTGGCCGAGGTACCTCGCTGTTTTGAGGCCTTCCAACGACGGCGGTCACGTCAGACGCTCCTGAATTGCCTCCAGGGGGATCAGCGCGTGTGTGCGCCGATACTTGCACAGATTTACCGTCGACGATCCTGACGTAGCTATTGACGTGCACCACGCCACCGCCATTCCCACCTTCTCGGCCAAATCGCTGGGCGTTCACGCCGCTACGGTCCGAGATAGCATCAGCGCGCCTCGCGGTGGCTATCGCAAAGGCTCTGAGAGCTGCACGGTCTGGAACGGCGGACGGGGACAACGCGGCCACGACATCTCTCCCTCTTTCGGGATGCGTGGGTAGCGCTGATCGGTGCGAAAGTCAAGAACAAAATAGGAACATTTCTATCCGCTTTCGAACCACCCCATGTTATCGCTATGGCGGTGAGGGCAATTCGGAGTGGGGGAGCGAAAAGCCGTGTAGCAAAGCGAAATTCTGCGAACTGGCGGACAGGGTGTCTGCCAAAGTATGATCTATGCCAATCTACGATCGTCCACTACCCTGCAGTTTCCGTTGGTTTTTTGAAGAATCTAGTCTACCCTTATCTACGTTAATCCAGTGCTACCCCTGTCGATTTTGGGGGTAGGAAATGGGGTAGGGCGTTGGGGGTAGTTACGATGGGCAAGCTCTCTGCTGTGGCGATTAAGGGGTTCCGCCACGATCCCGCAAAGGGCAAGCGGCCGGTGCGCTTTCCCGATGGTGACGGCCTTTATCTGCAGGTCGCCACAGGGGACACGAAGTCGTGGCTGTTCCGCTACACGCTGCATGGCAGGCCGCGGGAAATGGGGCTGGGCTGGGCTGCCCTCACCGACAAAGACGAGAAAGCCGGCGGCGTATCCCTCGCACGTGCCCGCGACCTCGCCCGCGAGGCCCGCTCGGTATTGGCGCAGAACCGCGACCCCATCGACGAACGGCAGGAGAAGCGCGAGGCCGCCAAGCGTGAGACGGCAGCGACCACGGCCTGCACATTCGAGGCAGCCGCGCGCGCGCTCGTGGAGAACAAGCGGGCCGGGTGGCGCAGCCCGAAGCATGCTGCCCAATGGATATCGACCTTGGAGCACCACGTGTTCCCCACCATTGGAAAGAGGCCAGTCGCGAACATTGGCACGGATGACGTTTTGGCCGTGCTGCGGCCGATCTGGGGCACCATCCCCGAGACGGCTTCCCGCGTGCGTCAGCGGATCGAAGCGGTGTTAGACGATGCGCGCGTGAAGGGTTGGCGAGCGGAGAACATCGTCAACCCAGCGCGGTGGAAGGGACACCTATCGGTTACGCTGCCGCCGCCGCGCCGGGTACGCCCTGTGAAGAACCAGCCTTCTCTACCTTGGCAACAGATGGAGGCCTTCGTGGGCGCGCTGTCTGAGCGGGAGGGGATGGCCGCCAAGGCGCTGCAGTTCGCCATCCTGACGGCCAGTCGAACGGGTGCGGTGCGGCTCATGCAATGGCGCGAGATAGACCTCGAGGCCGGCGTATGGACCGCGCCTGCAGCGAACATGAAAACGAAGAAGGCGCACCGCACGCCGCTGGCACCGGCAGCCATGGTGTTGTTGTTGAGCGTGAAGGACCTGGCGAAGAAGCCCGATGACCTTGTGTTTCCCGGCGCGAGGACAGGGCGTCCACTGTCGGACATGGCGCTATCCATGTTGGTGCGGGGCATGGCGTGCGATGGGCTGGCGGATCACGAGCTGCCGCGATGGCGCGATATCGAGGGGCGAGCGGTGGTGCCGCATGGGTTCCGCGCGTCCTTCAAGGGCTGGTCCCTTGCGGCAAGCTACCCGGACCCGCTGTCCGAACTGGCGCTTGCTCACACAGATAAGGACAAGGTGCGTGCGGCGTATGCGCGTGAGGACATGCTGGAGCAACGCATGCCGATGATGGATGCATGGGCCGAGCATTGCGTAAAACCGCGCGGGGCCACCGTGAGCCTAGCCGCCGCCCGCTCGGGCTTGGAACTGGATCGTGTCCCATCCCGTGGTGTACGAGCGATGACCTCAGCGGGTTGAGCCGCCGCGTCAGTCGGCCACTGCTGACAGGCTTACGGGCGAAGTATCGCTGATGGCGCTGATGGTTTCCAGTGTCATATAGCGAGCGCGCTGTGTGGCCCATTCGTCGGACTGCTCAAGCAGTATGGCGCCCACCAGCCGCGTGATGGCGCCTTCGTTCGGAAAGATGCCGACAACATCGGTGCGGCGCTTGATCTCACCGTTGAGGCGTTCGATCGGGTTCGTGCTGTGCAGCTTGGCGCGGTGCTCCCGCGGGAAGTCCATATAGGCGAGGACGTCGTGCTCGGCGGCATCCATCAGCGCCGCGAGCCTGGGCACCCTGGGGCGCAGTTGGTCGGCCACGGTGCGCCATTGAGCGGGGGCGGCCGGTGCATCGGCCTCGGCAAATGCGGTGCCAATCCAGGCCGACACGATGCGGCGCTGGGTTTTTCCGGCATGCGCCGTGGCATTTCGCATGAAGTGGACGCGGCAGCGCTGCCAGGTGGCGCGCAGGATCTTGGACACGGCGGCTTTGAGCCCCTCATGGGCGTCGGAGATCACGAGCTTGACGCCGCGCAAGCCTCGGCGCGCCAGCCCGCGCAGGAAGTCGGTCCAGAAGGTCTCAGCCTCCGAGGGGCCCACGGCCATGCCGAGCACCTCGCGCCGCCCATCACCGTTCACGCCCACGGCGACGGTGACCGCCACCGAGACGATGCGCCCGGCCTCGCGCACCTTCACATAGGTGGCGTCGAGCCAAAGATAGGGCCAGTCACCCTCGATGGGGCGGTTGAGGAAGTCCTGCACCCGGCCATCGATTTCGCCACACAGACGGCTGACCTGGCTTTTGCTGACGCCGTCCATGCCCATGGAGCGCACCAGGGCATCGACGGAGCGGGTGGAGATGCCCTGGACATAGGCTTCCTGGATGACGGCCGTCAGGGCCTTCTCGGCGGTGCGCCGGGGTTCCAGGAAGGCCGGGAAATAGGAGCCGCGGCGGAGTTTGGGGATCCGTAGTTCGACGGTACCTGCCCTGGTTTCCCAGTCGCGATCCCGGTAGCCATTGCGCTGGTTCAGGCGCTCGGCGCTGCGCTCGCCATGGGCAGCACCGCAGAGCGGCTCGGTCTCCAGCTCCATGAGGCGCTGTGCTGCAAAGCCAATCATCTCGCGCAGCAGGCTGGCGTCAGAGCCCTTTTGCATGAGCTCGCGCAGGGCCATTGTTTCATCGGTCATCGTGGTGTTCCAAGGTTCAGGTTACGGTCTCAGCAACCCAACCCTAACGAAGTTCATCGCGATGGCCGCCATTATCCAGGCGGCGGCCTCCTACACCACTTCCGGGGACACGATCGCTATAGAAGCGACAATGGCGGCAAACCACGCTGGCTACCCAGTCGTCTTTGCGCCGCCGGTTGCGACCTTCGGCAATCGCGACAAAGCCGATGAAGCGAGCCTCGCCAATGGGCTTGCATTGTCCGTGGAGTGCGATGCCACGCCGGGGGCAGCTCGTGCGAGGCTGGAAGGTTTGCTTGGCCCAGCAACGGTGGTGGTGGCCAGCGGTGGCGAGTGGATTGACCCCGCCAGTGGCGAGGTTGAGCCGAAGCTGCATCTGCATTGGCGCCTGACTGAGCCCACGCGGGAGCATGCCGACCACGCCCTGCTGAAGCAGGCACGCCAGATTGCCCAGCGGCTTGTGGGCGCAGACGCCAGCAACACGCCGATGGTCCATCCCATCCGCTGGCCTGGAAGCTGGCACCGGAAGACCACCCCTCGCCTAGCCCGTATCTTGGCCCTCAACGAAGCGCGCGAAATCGACCTGCGTGAGGCCTTGGAGGCGCTGCAGGAAGCCGCTGCAGCAGCTGGTGTGGGTCTTGCAGCCTCGGGCGCCAAGGAGGCCCCCACCACCGGCACAGGAGAGGCCAGAGATACGGCAGAACTCACCCGGGCGGTGGTGACGGCGGAGGACTACCACGCGCCCCTGGCGGCCCTGGCAATGCGCTACTTGAAAGCCGGTATGCCGGATGGGCAGGCGGTGTTGACGCTGCGGGGCATCATGCTGGCAGTACCGGTGGAGCAGCGTGACACGGCCAACGGCGTCATGCAGGCAGGGCGCTGGCAAGCCCGCTTTCATGACATCCCCCGTGCCGTCAGCACCGCCCGCGCCAAGATCGGCGACCACGGAAACGCGACCCCGAAGGATCCTGGCGGCGCATGGCCCGAGCCGATCGACTTCCTGGGCGACACCGACATGACAGGTCCGCCCCTGCTGCGAGCAGATCATCTGCCCGACGCCTTAGCTGGTCTCGTGTTCGACACCGCCGGCCGCATGGGTGTCGATCCTACATCTGTCGCACTCGGCGCCGTTGTGACTTGCGCTGCCGCGATCCACGAGGATTGGGCCGTTCAGCCGAAGCGTCAGGACAGCACGTGGACGGAACGCGCCCGGCTCTGGGGCGCAATCGTCGGCGACCCCTCCGTCCTCAAGACGCCCGTCCTCGCGGTAGTTACATCGCCGGTCGATCTTCTAGACGCGCAGGCACGGGCCCGGCACACCGATGCCATGCGCGATTACCGGAAGCAGGTTGCAAAACTCAAGGCCGATAAAGTACCGCCCGAGGCCTGGCCGCCGATGCCGAAGCTCGATCGCTACATGGTCGAGGGCACGACCGTTGAAGCTCTGACAGAGGTTCTGCGTGGCGACGACGATGCAAAGCAAAGGGCACCGCTGGGACGGGTCCTGGTGCGGCAGGACGAGCTTTCGGGATGGCTCGCCGACATGGACCGCTACAAGGCCGGAGGCAAAGGCGGCGGAGACCGCGCAGCCTTCCTTCGACTGTTCAACGGCGGGCGATACGTCGTCGATCGCATTGGGCGTGGTACCTTCGCCTGCCCTAGCTGGTCTGGGTGCGTGCTGGGCGGCATCCAGCCCGAGCCGATCAGGCGCATCGCCAACGACGCGGCGGATGACGGGCTTCTTCAACGCTTCCTGTACTGTGTGCCTGGCGCGCATGGCGAGGGCGAGGACCGGGAGCCCGACCACGCCGCCCTAGCGCGATACAGCGCGCTGTTCCCCGTCTTGGCGAACACGCTGCGCCCCCAGCGTCTTTTCCCTGCGACGGTGGAGGCCCCGCCGCCGGTCGAACTTCACCAAGATGCCCACCGGCACCGCGAGGAAATCACGGAGGTGGCCCGTGCCATCGCAGCGATGCCCGACACGTCGCCGCGTCTCAAGGCCGCGCTCGGTAAGGTACCTGGCATCTTTGCCCGGCTTGCACTGACCTTCCACCTCGTCGGTATCGCCGATGCGATGGTGCGCGGGGAGGCAGCGGCATTCCCTACAGTGCTACCAGAAGCGGTCGCCCGCCGGGCAGCCAACTACATGCGCGACGTACTGGTGCCGCATTTGCTGCGAGCAGAGGCGCTGCTGTTCGTAACCCGCCAGACGAGCCACGCCCGTTGGGTCGCAGGCCACATCCTCGCCAGTGCCGATGCGCGCAGCAGTCTCAGTATCGCCGCGCGGGATATCCAGCGGTCTTATGGCGCGCTCCGCGCACCAGAGCAGCGGCGCGAACTGTTGGCGGTGATGGAGGCGCTGGAGGTCATGGGGTGGGTCCGAGCGGTCCCGCCCGATAACCCTTTCCGTCCGGTCTCCATCTGGCGGGTCAATCCCAAGCTACACGAACGGTTGGCTGACCGGGCGGCAGCCGAACGGCGACGCAGAGACGCAGCTCGGGAGGCCGTGTCGGGAGCGCAGCGCCGGTATAGGCAAGAGAAACCCAAATGAGCGCGAGTTTGTCGCAAATGTCGCTACGCGCGTGTGAGACATTAAAGCCATTCGCGCTCTCTCTTTCTATATCCCCCGTCCTTTTCCCAAACGCTCCATGCGCGCGTAGCGACAATTGCGACAATCGCCCGCCCTCGCCACCGGCCCAGCGACCGCGTACCTGCCGCACTCCGCGATGCGTCGGGGCTGCGTCTGGCAAGGGCGGCAGTGCAATGAGGCCGGTCAGCGGCTTGGGGGTCCTTCGGCGGTGGCCGGAAGGATCGTGCGGGGTGAGGGATGCTCCGCGCGACTATCGGGAGACTTTTGCTTTGCGCCAATTTCAGGTCACGCGCAGCCTGCAGGATTGCCGCCTGATGGCCGGCGCTGGTGGCGTGAAACGTCTGAAGCCCCGCCGGGCCGCTGCTCGGCCTGCTATCTGCCGCCACAGGGGCTGATGCGCACGGTGATGGAGACCTGAGATGCAGAAAGAGCCGATTCCGAAAATCAAGGCCGCGACATCGCTTCAGGCAGCACCTCAGGTCGTCGCTGCTGTCCTAACACAGGCCGCCGACCTACTTCGACCAAAAGCTGGCGCGCAAAACCCGGTCACTGGGTCCGACAACTCTGCCTTCAGCCGGCACCTGCTGAGCACTGTCGGCTCAACGCTATGGTTTCCTGAAGGCACCCCGCCCGAGCAGATCTTCGCGGCAACCCCTGCCGCCCTATCCGCCGTCCAAGGCTTTGCGCCGCGCGATCCTGTTGAGGGGATGATGGCCGCCCAGGCGGTGGCGCTGCACCACGCCGCGATGGAGTGCTTTCGGCGGGCGATGATCCCGGCTCAGCCCTTTGAGGTCACCGATAGACTTCGCCGGCAGGGAGCAAACCTATCCCGCGCGATGGTCGACATGGCCGAGGCCATCGACCGGCGCCGGGGCAAGGGGCCGCAGGTGGTGCGGGTTGAGCGGGTTGTCGTCCAGGACGGTGGCCAGGCAATTGTTGGGGCGATCACCCCGGGGGGACGGTCCGATGCCAAGTAGCGATGGAAACCCCATGCGCCCTCCCCAGCGCCTCTGCGGAGCCAGAACGCGCGCCGGGCACCCGTGCAGGGGGGCCGCCATGCCCAATGGGCGCTGCCGGATGCACGGAGGCCCCAGTACTGGCCCGCGTACACCCGAGGGGCTGGCTAGGCTGCGAGCAGCGCGGACAAGCACGGGGCTGCACACGGCTGAGATGGTCGCTCTGCGGCGGGCGTTGGCTGCCCTGCGCCGGGCGGCCCGCGGCAGCATCGAGGGAAACTAGGCCACAAGCGGGCGCTGGGCATCTTGGCGCCGATGGTGCTGACGCAAGGGCCGAGGGAGCGGGGTACGCAATCTCCGCCCTTTTTTCGAACCGCGTTGGGTGTGTCCAGAGCGACGGAATGCCCCGTCACGCTGAAGCTTCGCTATCGGCGTCTATGCCAATCTGTCGTCGATATGGGGGTAGAGATGGGGGTAAGCCGCCCAAATACTTCAAAATTCTATTTTAAATCAGAAATTTAAAGAGGTTTGCTGGCGGACAGGGTGGGATTCGAACCCACGATACGCTTTTGACGTATACGCACTTTCCAGGCGCGCGCCTTCGACCGCTCGGCCACCTGTCCGGAGAGCGTTGCTCATAAGGCCAGCGCCTCACCTCCGCAACCCAGGCACCGCAAATCTGCCAGGCGGCCTGTAAGCCGGGTTCTGTCCAGCGGCTTTCGCCACCTGGATGACCATTCCTCTGGGGCGAGCCTCGCAGCCCGCCTCGCGCGGCCAACCCGGGTTGCGGGGCGGAAAACCCCTGTGCCTGGGGCGAACCCCGGCACCAGCACCCCTATTCGGCCTTGCTCCCGGTGGGGTTTGCCCTGCCGCCCCGGTTGCCCGGGGCGCGGTGCGCTCTTACCGCACCGTTTCACCCTAACCCGGGTCGAAACCCGGGCGGTTTGTTTTCTGTGGCACTGTCCCTGAACAGGTTCTCACCCGCCCGCCGGCCGTTAGCCGGCACCGTCTTTCCGTGGAGCCCGGACTTTCCTCCAGCCCGCGCCAAGGCGCGAACCAGCGGTCATCCGGCCGCCTGGCCCTGCCCTCCTGCGCGCCTGGCCCGGCAGTGTCAACCTCGGTTCAGCTGGCGCTCAGCGCCGCCACCGCCCGCAACAGCCCCCGGGTTTCCTCATCCGCCTGCCCATCCACCAGGCCCGGCCGCCAATGGCGCTGAAAAGCACGCAGCAACACCGGCAATGGCAGGTCAGCACGGTAGCCAATCGCCGTCAGCAGGCCGGGCACCGCCTCCACACCAGCCGGCGCCGCAGCCTCCTCCGGCCAAAGCCCAACCCCCTGCCCGGCCAGGCCCTGCCAGTCGAAATACTCGCCCGGGTCCTGCTTGCGGTCCGGCGCCACATCGCTATGCGCCAGCACATGGCGGGCGGGAATGGCGTGGCGGCCCAAAATCTCCAGGCAGAGCTCCACCACGGCCACCATCTGCAGCAGCGGAAAAGGCCGGTAGCCATGCTCATGGCCTGGGTTCACCACCTCAATGCCAATGCTGCGCGCGTTCAGCCCGCTCTCGCCCCGCCAATGGGAAACGCCGGCATGCCAGGCCCGCATGCCCTCATCCACCAGGGCAAACACCCGGCCATCCTCCTCCACGAGGTAATGGGCCGAGACCTTCGCCGCAGGGTCGCGCAGCCGGGCCAAAGCCGCCGGCCCGCTCACCATGCCCGTATAATGCAGGATCAGCATGTCCACCGCCGCCCCCCGCGCGTCACAATTCGGGCTGGGCGCTGCGATCATCCGCATCGGCTAGAGCTTCCGCGCCCGCTTGATGCGGTCCCACGCATTGTTGATTTCAGCCACCTTATCCGCCGCGCGCTTGGCGAATTCGGGTGTCACACCCCGGCTCAGCAGCGCATCGGGATGGTTTTCGCGCATCAATCTGCGCCATGTCGCCCGCACCTCCTCATCCGAGGCATTGGCCGGCAGGCCGAGCGTGGCATAGGGGTCCATGCCCGGCTCCTCGCGCGGGCGGGTGGCATGGCCGTCGCGTGCCCGCACCCAGGCCGCGGCATCAAGGCCAAAGCCCAGCTGCACCCGTTGCAGGAAAGCCACCTCACCGCGGGTCAGCGGCGCATCGGCACGGGCAATGGCAAAAAGCGCCGCCAGCACATCCTCCAGCATCGCCTTGTTATCGGCAAAAGCCTGCCCGACCCGGTCGGCAAAGGGCTCAAAACCCTGCGCGTCCTCTCGCGCTTGGTCAAATAATTGGCCAACCTCGGCCATATTCTGCGGCGGGATACGAAAGGCACGCTTGAAGGCGTCAATCTCCGCCCGCTTCACCGGCCCATCGCATTTGGCAAGCTTGGCCGAAAGCACCACCACGCTCACCGCGAAAAGCTGGTCCTTGCTGCCAAGCAGCGCAGCCAGGTCAGCCCGGCCAGCGCCGCTCTCGGCGGCATGGCCCATCGCCGCGCCCAGAACCGCGCCAATCGGCCCGCCGGTCATAAAACCGGTCACTCCACCTATGATCTTGCCCCAGAAGCTCAAACCATGCGCATCCCATGTCTCTGCTGTGACCTTAGCATGAAAACCGCCCGCGCACGCCCTCCCCAACCCCTTGCGCAGCGGCGGCAGTCCCGTCAAACGGAACAGGCCGAATTTGTTGGATATCATGCGTTCGAACCCAGAACTGATAGGCGCTGAATGACGCGCAGGCTGGCTCTGGCCTGGTTGCTGCTGCTGCCCCTTTTGGTGGCCGCCGCCGCCACCCTGCCCGCGCGTATCGACTGGGATGGCTATCGCGGCGCGCTGGCCCAACATGCCTCCGAGCGGCTGGGCCGGCCCATCGGCCTCAATGGCGGCCTGCGCCTGCGCCTGCTGCCGCAGACCTTGATCGAGGCCGATGGCCTGACCATTGGCAGCTCCAATGACGGCGTGGCCCTCACCGCGCGGGCCATGCGCCTGCGGCTGGACCCGTGGCGGCTGCTGCTCGGTCGCGTGGTGGTGCGTGAAGTGGTGCTGGTGGGCGCCGATATCCGCCTGCCCTGGCCACCCACCCGCCTGCCGGGCCTCGCCACATTGGGTCTTGATGAACTGACCCTGCTCGATGCCCGGCTGGAGGAAAGCCGCATCAGCGTGGCCGGTGCCAGCATCGAGGGCGTGTCGGCGCGCTTCATCGCCGGTGGCCTGGCCGATGCGCTGCGGGCCGAAGGCCGCTTCAATTGGCGCGGCCAGCCGCTTGCCTTCAACGCCACGCTTGGGCGGGCGGGCGATGATGGGGCGGCACCGCTCGACATGGCCGGCCAGATCGCCGGCAGCCGGATAGCCGCCCGCGGCGTGCTGCTGGGCGAGGGCGGCTTCGAGGGCCGGTTGGATGCGGCAGGCCAGGACCTCTCGGCCTTGCTGCCCACCCCGCGCGGCGCCTTTACCGCCACCGGCCGTATCACCGCCACCGCTGATGTGGTGGGGGTGGACCAATTGGTCCTCGATCTGGGCGGGCAGCAGGCGCGCGGCGGCGTTTCGCTGCGCCTCGCCGCGGAACCACGGGCCGATGCGCCACGCGGCACCGCGCCGGGTGCGCGGCTGGACGCAGCCCTCCTCGCCTCCCGCCTCGATCTCGACGCCTGGACCGAGGCGCTGCGCCGTGGCGGCAGCCCCGAGCTGCCCATAGGCCTTGATCTCTCCGCCGAGGCCGCCAGTTTCCGCGGTGTGGCGCTACGCCAACTGCGCCTGACGGTGCATCTGGAGAATGGCCGGATCATCGTGCCCGAGGCCGCAGCCGAGCTGCCCGGGGAGGCCAGCATCAACGCCTCGGGCGCCGGCACGGCCGATACCTCCGAATGGGCGCTGCGCTTCGAAACCCGCCGCGCGCCCGATACCCTGGCCGCCTTCGGTGCCTTGAACCTGCCCGCCGGTGTGGCGCCCCTCGCCCATGCCTCGGGCTCGATGCGCCTGGTGCTGGATGAACGGCAGGCGGGTTTGAGCGATATGGCGCTCAATATCGATGGCAGCCGTGTGGCAGGCACCGCGACCTGGCGCTGGGGGGAGCGCCCGGTGCTGGGCCTCGGCCTGGAAGTCGCCCGCCTTGACCTCGACCCCTGGCTCGCCGCCGGCGAGAGGCTGTCGCGCATGGATGTCAATCTGCGCATCACAGCCGAGCGGGCCAGCCTGCACGGCTTGGCGCTGGAGTCGCTCAGCATCGATGCCTCGGCCGAGGCCGGGCGGCTGGTGTTGCGCCGTGCCCTGGCGCGGCATGGCGGGGCGGATATCACCGCCGCGGGCAATGGCACGCTGGCACCGCCTCGGATCAATGAGGCCGTGCTGGAAGCCCAAGGCGGCATGCTGGGCGGCGCGCTGGCCCTTATGCCGACGCCTCCATGGCTCAACCTGCCCGCCGCCATGGCAGCCCTGCCGCTTCGGCTGCGCGCGCAACTTGCAGGCCCTGCCGATGCGCTGTCGCTGCGGGCGGAGGCGAGTGTGGATGATGCGCGCCTCGAAGCGCAGATGGCGCTGGACCTCGGCCAGGGCCGGGCTGGCGGCACAATCACGCTGCGCCACCCGGGCGCGGGGCGGCTGCTCGGCCCGCTGATCGGCCCGGCGGGGCGGCAATGGCTGGGTGAGGGCTCGTTGGCCATCATCGCGGGGGTGGCATTGCGTCCGGGGCTTCTGGCCGCCGAGAACCTGGATGTGGTGGCGGGGCAGTTGCGCCTGCGTGGCCCTCTCAGCCTCAACCGCGAGGGCGCGCGGCCGCGCCTCAGCGCCCAATTGACCACCGACAGCCTGGCCCTGCCAGAATTGTCCATCGCCACCCTCTTCCCCGCCCTGCGCGGCTTTGACATGGAATTGGCGCTGCGGGCGGAAAACCTGCTGCCGCCGCCCAGCCTGCTGCCACCGCTGAGCGGCCTGCGTGGCATGCTGCGCCTGGAGGAGGGCCGGCTTGCCATCGCGCTGGAGGAGGCGCGCCTTTCCGGCGGCACCCTGCAGGCCATGCTGCGGGCCGATACCACCGCCAACCCGCCCGCCCTGGCGCTTGAGGCCCGGCTGGCAGGCGCGGTGGTGACCGAAGCCCTGCTCGGCCATCTGCCCGATGTGACGAGCGGCCGGGCCGATGCCATGCTGGCACTTTCGGCCACCGGGCACGGCCCCGATGCCTGGCGCGCCACGCTGGCTGGGCAGGGCGACGTCACCATCCGCGATGGCACACTGCAAGGCGTGGAGCTGGCAGCGCTGGCCGCCGCCCTGGCGCTGCCCGAGGCCGAGGCCGCCCGCCCGGCCATGGCAGCGGCGCTCTCCGGCGGCAGCACGCCCTTCACCCGCCTCACCCTGCCCTTCACCGCTGAGGCGGGGCTGCTGCGGCTCGGCGAGGCCATACTGCAAGGCGAGGCCGGCATGGCGCGCCTCTCCGGCCAATATGACCTGGCCCGCTTAAGGCTGGATATGCGGCTTGCCATGCCGCAGCCGGAGGGGCCCGATGTGGGATTATGGTTCGGCGGGAGCGCGGATTCGCGGCGCTCCCTGCCCGAGACGTCAGCCTATTGGCGCTGGCGCAACGCAAGGGAGTGAGACATGGCTGACGGCAGGCTTGAACGCAGGGACGCGCTGACCCGCGCGGGGGAATTCTTCGATAGTGGCGCCTTCCGTGATCGCCTCTCGGCATTGATCGCCTATCGCTCCACCAGCCAGGACCCGGGGCATGACGCCGATCTGCGCCGCTATCTGGAAGAGGGGCTGCGGCCCTGGGTGGAAAGCATGGGCTTCGTCACCGCCATCCATGACAACCCCGAGCCCGGCTTCGGCCCGATCCTGACCGGCACCCGCATCGAGGACCCGGCCCGGCCGACCATCATCCTCTATGGCCATGGCGACACGGTGCGCGGCCTGGAGGACCAATGGAGCGACGGCATCGACCCCTGGACGCTGACCGAATTGGACGGCCTCTGGTACGGCCGCGGCAGCGCCGACAATAAGGGCCAGCACGTGCTGAACCTCACCGCCCTCGAGACGGTGTTGGCGGCGCGCGGCGGCAAGCTCGGCTTCAACGTAAAACTGCTGATCGAAATGGCCGAGGAGCGCGGCAGCCGGGGCCTGCGCGAATTCGTGGCCAATCATCGTGACATGCTGGCCGCCGATGCGCTGATCGCCAGCGACGGCCCGCGCGTCGAGCCTGGCCTGCCCACCATCGCCACCGGCACCCGCGGCACTTTCCATTTTGACCTCGTGGTGAAGCTGCGCGCCGGTGGTGTGCATTCCGGCCATTGGGGCGGGCTGACGCGCGACCCGGCGATCATCCTCAGCCATGCCCTCACCTCGATGATGGACCGGCATGGCAAGATCCTGGTGCGCGACTGGCTGCCGCAGAATGGCGTGCCGGCGCAGGTGCGCGGCGTGCTGGATGGCTGCCCGGTGGGCGGCGGCGATGGTGCGGCCACCATCGATGCCGATTGGGGCGAGCCTGGCCTGACTTCGGCCGAGAAAATCTATGGCTGGAACAGCCTGATCGTTCTGGCCATGACATCGGGCCGGCCGGAAAACCCGGTCAATGCCGTGGCGCCCGATGCCCGCGCGCATTGCCAGATCCGCTACACGGTGGACACCGATGTCGCGGTCTTCGCCCCCGCGCTGCGCCGCCATCTGGATGAGCATGGCTTCCCCGAGGTCGTCATCGAGAATGCCGGCAGCCGCATGCCCGCCAGCCGCACCGCGCCGGATGATGCCTGGGTGCTCTGGACCCAGGAGAGCATGCAGGCCTCACTCGGCAAGCGGGTGCAGATCATCCCCAATAGTTCGGGCGGCCTGCCGGGCGATGTCTTTGTTGACCATCTGGGCGTGCCGCTGGTCTGGATTCCGCACAGCTATAATGGCTGCAAGCAGCATGGACCGGATGAGCATGCGCTCCCCGCCATCCTGCGTGAGGGCCTGCTGGCCTTCACCGGCATCTGGTGGGATCTGGGCGACAAGCCGTGAGGGTTCTGGTCACCGGCAGCGCTGGCTTCATCGGCTTTCACCTCTGCCGGCGGTTGCTGGCCGAGGGCCATGAGGTCGTGGGCGTGGATAATCTGGTGGCCTATTACGACGTGGCGCTGAAACATGCCCGGCTGGCGCAACTGGCCGGGCCGGGTTTCACCAACCATGTGCAGGATGTGGCCGATATGGCCGGGCTGCGGGCGGTGATGCAGGCGGGCCGGCCGGAGGTGGTGGTGCATCTCGCCGCCCAGGCGGGGGTGCGTTATGCGCTGGAGCACCCCGATGTCTATGTCTCGGCCAATATGGTGGGCAGTTTCAACCTGCTGGAATTGTGCCGGGAGATGCCGGTGCGGCACCTGCTCATGGCCTCCACCAGTTCGGTCTATGGCGCCAATATGGCGGTGCCATTTCTCGAGACGCATGCCACCGATACGCCGCTGAATATTTATTCCGCCTCCAAGCGCTCGGCCGAGTTGATGGGCCATTGCTATGCCCATTTATGGAACCAGCCGATCACCGCCTTTCGCTTCTTCACCGTCTATGGGCCGTGGGGCCGGCCCGATATGGCGCTGTTCAAATTCACCGCCGCCGCGCTGAAGGGCGAGACGATCGACGTCTATAATCACGGCCATATGGCGCGGGATTTTACCTTTATCGATGATCTGGTCGAGGCGATTACCCGCCTCATCCCCCTCGCCCCTGAGCGTGGCAAGCCGGTGGGGGCGGGCGATAGCCTCAGCCCGGTGGCGCCCTTCCGGGTGGTCAATATCGGCAATGGAGCGCCGGTTGGCCTGCTCGATTTCATCACCGAGATCGAGCGCGCGGTGGGCCGGCCGATTGCGCGCAACAATATGGATCTGCAGGCCGGCGAGGTGCTGCGCACCTGGGCGGATGCAGCGCTGCTCGAAGCCCTGACCGGGTATCGCCCCGCCACCCCGGTCAGCCAGGGTGTGCCGCAATTCGTGGCCTGGTTCCGGGCGCATTACGGGCTGTGAGCGCCGCCCGGGCGGGCAAACACGCAACCTGTCGTATTCGGACAAATTCCCCGCGCCGGGCGCAATCCGGGCCTTGATACGCGGAGCTTAGAGCAAAAGCGGTTGGATTTCAAGGAATATCAGCCCATACGCTGCCGCAGCAGGTTCACCAACGAGGCCATGCCTGCCACCGCCGCGGCGGCGTAGAGCGCGCCGAGCGCAATGCTCTCCGCATTCCCATGCGCTGAGACATGGAACACCATTGCAACAATCACCGTGCCCGCCGCCTGGCCGAGCACGCGCGCGGTACTCTGCATGCCACCAGCACTGCCCGCACGATGGCGCGGCGCATTGGCCAGCATGGTGCGGTTGTTCGGCGCCTGGAATGAGCCGAAGCCGAGCCCGCACAAGGCCAGCGCCACCATGATCGGCCAGATCGGCCCATCGGGCGGCAGCAGCGCCACCACCAGCAGCCCCAGCGCCACCACGGCCGAGCCCAGGACGCAGAGCCAGGCGCCATTCAGCCTATCGCTCAGCCGCCCCGATATCGGGGCCGCCAGCGCGATGGCCGCCGGCCAGGGCGAGACGATCAGCCCGATCTCGGCCACGCTGCGCCCCGCCGCGGTGAGGTGAAAGGGCAGCCCGATATAGACCATGGCCTGGGCGCCAAACATGCAGGCCGAGGCGATGATGGCCAGCCTGACCGGCACGATCCGCAATAAGTCCAGCGGCAAAAGCGGCGCGGGCTGGCGGCGCTGCAGCCCCACCAGCAGCCAAAAACTCCCCCCCGCCGCCACCAGCAGGCCACCCGCCAGCCAGGGCAGCACCAGCACCATATCCAGCCCCAGGAAGAGCAGCGAAAAACTGGTCACGTTCAGCGCCGCACCCGGCCAGTCGAAAGGCCGGCGCTGGGGGGCCACATTGGGCAGCAAGCGGCTGCCCACCAGCAGGATCAATATCCCCAGCGGCATGCTCGCATAGAAAATGGAGGGCCATCCCGCCAGGCTGATGATCACACTGCCAATGGAAGGGGCAAGGGCTGAGCTCAAAGCCACCGTGAGCGCATTGAGCCCTATCGCCCGGCCGAGCATCGACATGGGATAGGTGTGGCGGATCAGGGCCGCCGAAACACTCATCACCGCCGCAGAGCCCAGGCCCTGCATCACCCGCGAGGCCAGCAAAACCTCCAGGCTGCCGGCCGAGGCACTGCCAAAGGCGCCCAGAATGAACACGCACAACCCCACGCGATACACCCGCTTGAAGCCGAAGACCTCCCCCATCGAGGCGCAGGGCAATAACAGGCTGACAAGGGCCAGCTGATAGGCATTGACCACCCAGGTGACCGTGGCCGGGCTCACCGCCAATTCCCGCGCAATGCCGGGCAAGGCGACATTCACCATGGCGGAATCGAGCACGGTGATGGAAATGCCCAAGGCGATACAGGCCATCGCCAAACCCCGCCGGCCCGGGGGCAATCCATCCTGCGGCGGGTCATCGGTCATGGGCTGACCCTGGCTGAGGGTGGGCTTGGGCGCAAGCGGGGCTGGGGGGCTCCCCCAGCCGCCTTCAGGCCGCCTGGGCCCTGGCAACCTTCGGCAGCGCCACGCCGACCAATTCCTCCGCCCCCAGCAGGGCGGCGAGCTGGTCTTCGCTCCAGCCTTCAGTGCCTTCGGGGCGCACCGGCAGCACCATCCAACGGTAATCGGCGGTGCTATCCACCACGCGAATCTGGGTGCCGGCCGGGATCATGGTGCCCCATTCCGCCAGCACGCCACGCGGGTCGCGCACGGCGCGGGCACGGTAGGCGGTGGATTTGTACCAATGCGGCGGGAAGCCCAGCACCACGCGCGGGTAGCAGCTGCACAGGGTGCAGACCACCAGATGATGCAGCGCGGGGGTATCTTCCAGCACGCCCAGCGGCGGGTTGCCGGCCAGGGAGATGCCGAACTCCTCGGCCGCCGCGGTGCCATCAGCCAGCAGCCGGGCGCGGAATTCCGGGTTGGTCCAGGCGCGGGCCACCATGCGGGCGCCGGTCTCGGGGCTCGCTTTTTCGGTCGCGGATTTTTTCGCGGCAATCTCGGCTTCGGTGAGGATGCCTTTGGCGGTCAGCGCGCCGATCAGTTTTTCCAGCAACACGACATGCGCGGCTGAGGGTTCACGTGCGGCCATGTTTCAGCCCTCCACCGGTTCAAGCCAATGTTCGAAAAGTTCCACCAGCAGGGTGTCGCCCGCCTCGCCCTCATTCCAGACCGGCTGTTGTTCGAACAGCACATGGTAGAGCATTTTCTCCGGTGCCGGGCGGTTGAAGGCCAGATCCTCGGGGTTGGGGAAGCGGCCGAGGGCGCGCAGCACCGTGCCCTGGCGGCCGCGGACATAATGCGGCGTGCGCAAATGCAGGCGCATCAGCGTCTCAGGCCGGTTGTTCTTGACCTGGACGCGGGCGCCGGCGGCGAATTGTGGGTTCACGACACATCCTCCCAACTGACAATGCCGCGGCTGACCAGCACGGCCGCCATGGCCTTCAGCCATTTCTCATAATAGCTGAGGCCGAAATATTCCTCCGGCGGCAGGCTTTCGATCTTCAGGCGCTGCTCATCGGTGGTGATGAGGCCTTTTTCGCGCAGCACGACGCGCAGCGCGTCCACCCGCTTGTCGAAATCATTCAGGGCGGGGTTTTCCGGCTCCACCGCGGTGCAGCGGTATTTCGGGTTGCCGCCGAGGTCGTGATGGGTGGGTTGGGGCGCTGTGTCCATGCCCCAAGTCTAGGGGCGGCGGGGCCTGCACTGCAAGCGACCAAGCGGCGACTTAGCGCCTTCCCGTCAGCGTCACCGCCCCCAGCATGCCGGCTAAGGCGAGGCCGGCGCCGAGCAGTTTCAGCGGCGTCAGCGCCTCCCCCAAGACCATGGCGGCCAGTAGCAGCGCGGTGATGGGCACCACCACCGAGAGGGTGGAGGCGCGGGTTGGCCCCAAAAGCTCCACGCTGCGGGTGAAAAGCAGCATGGCCAGCACCCCCAGCATCACCCCCTGGGCGAAGATCATCCACAATTGCGAGGCCCAGGGAAGTGCTACGAATTCCACCGCCGGCCCCGCCAGCCATAGCGGTGTCACCAACACGGCGGAGACCACCGCGATGGCGCCCGCCGCCGGAAAGGCCGGCACCTGCCACCGCCGCAGCAGCGCACCGAAAAACCCCCAGGAGCCGCCGGCCAGCAGCAGCAGCACATCACCCTTCCACACCCCGGGGCTATCGGAGGCCAGGCCATCCCAGCCGATGCACAGCACGCCGGCCAACATCACGCCCAGCGCCGCGAGCCGGCCGGAGGTGGGTTTTTCCGCCAGCAGCAGCCAGCCTGCCAGGGCGCCGGCCACCGGCGCGGTCATCGGCGCCACCGTGCCGCCATGGCTCGCCGGCGCCCAAATCATGGCCCCGACAAAGACCATGAAATTGCCCAAGCCCCCCACCGCAGTCAGCACCAGCAGCTTGGCCAGCCCCACCTCGCGCAGCCGCGCCCGCGCGCCCCAGGCCAGGTGGCCCAGCAACAGTGCGCCGGGGATGAAGCGGCAAGCCGCGAGATCAAGCAGGTGAAACCCCTGCCCCGCCAGCGCCAGGCGCGCGACGACGGCATGCCCGCCCCAGATGATGGAGGCGGCCATGCCAAATGCCAGGCCGGCGAGGATTTTAGGGTTCATGTCGGGCGAAACTGCGCCGGGCGGCAGGCGGAGGCAAGGCTTTGGCTGGCGTCACCACCGGGCTTTATGGCCGAGATCATCGGGGCAGCGCTGCGAGGCATGCCTCGGCGGCGGCGATCGCCGCCTCGGGGGTGGTGTCATTGACCACGCGCAGCACAAGCAGCCCCGGCGGCAGCGGCGCCGCGCGGGCCAGGCGCGCGGCGATATCCTCGGCCGATTCGCGCCCCCGGGCGGCCAGCCGGGCGGCCAGAATGGCGGGCGGGGCGGTGATCTCCAGCACGGCGAAGGGGTAGCGCGCCGCAGCCTCGGCCAAGACAGTGCGGGAGAGATTGGCCAGTACCACCTGCCCCGCCGCCAAGGCCGCCTCGATCTCGCGGGGTATGCCGTAATGCAGGCCATGCGCCTGCCATTGCAGGGCGAAATCATGGGCGGCGAATTCAGCCTCGGTCATGGCGATATGATCCTCGCCCCCGGCCTCGGCCGGGCGAGTGATGGCGCGGCGGGCGATGACATGCCCTCCCCGGCGCAAGCCCTCCAGCACCGTGTCCTTTCCCGCGCCCGAAGGCCCCACCACCGCCACCAGCATGTCGCACCCCAGATTGACCGGCGATGGGATGCCTGCACCTATCGCATCCACGCAAGGGGAGCCCGCAAGACAATGATGTTCACCACCAGGCCGGAAATCGCCGGCACCTTCGGCGTCGTCGCCACCACGCATTGGATTGCGAGCCAGGTGGGCATGGCGGTGCTGGAGCGCGGCGGCAATGCCTTCGATGCCGCCGCCGCCGCCGGCTTCACCCTGCAAATCGTCGAGCCGCATCTCAATGGCCCGGGCGGCGATGCGCCCATCATCCTGCATTCGGCGGCCACGGGGGCACAAAGCGTGATCTGCGGCCAGGGCCCGGCACCTGCCGGCCTGACCATCGATCACGTGAAGGGCAAGCTGGGGCAGAGCATCATGCCCGGCACCGGCTTTCTCTGCGCCCCCATCCCCGGCGCCTTTGACGCCTGGATGCTGATGCTGCGCGACCATGGCACCTGGAAGCCGCGGGAGATTCTGGAATTCGCCATCGGCTATGCCCGGCACGGCGCGCATATGGTGCCGCGCATCCGCCAGACCATCGACACCGTCCGCCCGCTTTTTGAGACCGCCTGGCCGACCAGCGCCGAACTCTGGCTGCGCGATGGCGGCCCCGCCCCGGGCGGCCTCTATGCCAACCCGGTGCTGGCCGACACCTATAGCCGCATCGTGGCCGAGGCCGAGGCGGCGGGCGGAGACCGCATCGCCCAGATTGAGGCCGCCCGTGCCGCCTTCTACAAGGGTTTCGTGGCCGAGGCGGTGGAAAGCTTCGCCCGCCGCTTCGCCGCCCTGGACACCACGGGCGAGCGCAACCACGGCGTCATCACCGCCCATGACATGGCCAACTGGCAGGCCAGCTACGACGCGCCGCTGCGCTACAATTATCACGGCACCGAGGTGCTCAAATGCGGCCCCTGGTCCCAGGGCCCGGCCATGCTGATGACGCTCTCCCTGCTGCGCGACATCGATGTGGCGGGGATGGACCCGATGGGGGCGGAGCTCGTGCATCATTTCGTCGAGGCACAGAAACTGGCCTTCGCCGACCGCGAGGCCTGGTGTGGCGACCCAGATTTCTTTGACGTGCCGATGAGCACCCTTTTGAGCGACGCCTACAATGCCGAACGACGCAAGCTGATCGGCGCGCAGGCCTCGATGGAATTCCGCCCCGGCTCACCCGATGGCCGCGCGCCGGACACCGATTATGCCGCCGCGATCCGGCGCGGGCTGGAGGCGCGTGCCGCCGCCGGCACGGGCGAGCCCACCGTCTCGCGCCTCGGCGCCTCGGGCGGCGATACCTGCCACATCGATATTATCGACCGCTGGGGCAATATGGTCTCGGCCACGCCATCGGCGGGATGGCTGCAATCCTCGCCGGCGATCCCGGAGCTGGGCTTCTGCCTGGGGTCACGCTGCCAGATGTTCTGGCTGGAGGAGGGGCTGTCCAATACCCTCGTACCGGGCAAACGGCCGCGCACCACGCTCAGCCCCTCCATGGCGCTGCGCGATGGCAAGCCCTGGATGAGCTTTGGCACGCCCGGCGGCGAGCAGCAGGACCAATGGCAGCCGCTGATGCTGCTGCGCATGCTGCATCACGGCCTGAATATTCAGGAGGCGATCGACATGCCGGCCTTCCACTCCGAGCATTGGATCAGCAGTTTTTGGCCGCGCGCGGCCAAGCCGGGCAAGCTGGTGCTGGAGGGCCGCTACCCGGCGGCGGTGGCCGAGGACCTCAAGGCCCGTGGCCATGTGCTGGAGATGGGCGGCGATTGGTCTGAAGGGCGGCTGACGGGGGCGCGGATGCAGGCCGATGGGCAATTGCGCGCCGGGGCCAATCCGCGCGGCATGCAGGGCTATGCCGTGGGGCGGTAGCGGAAGGCGGCAGGGTCAACGCCCCCTGCCCAACCCTCTCACACCGCCAGAATGAAGGGCCTTTCAGCCCTTCGCGACTGGGTCCGGGAGGGCTGGTGCTCTCCCTGACGCCACAAACCGCCGCTCCAGCAGCAAAAACGCCACAACGCCCAGCACCAGCGCCGCGGCGATGAACAGCAAAGCCGCCGCCACCCCGCCCCACAACGCCGCCAGCCCCATCATCGCCTGCATCACCGCCGCACCGCCGAAGAAGAACACGTTCATCGCCGACAAGGCGCGCCCCGCCACATCCGGCGTCACCCGCCCCTGCACCAGGGCGAAGAGCGACACCTGATAGGTGATGCTCAGCCCGTAGCCGACGAGAAGCAGCCCATCCAGCCAGGGCGCATCCACCCCACCGGCCAGCACCAGCAGCACGATAAAGCCCGCCGCCAGCAAATGCCCCGTGGCGAGCAGCAGCACCAGACGCCCCACCGCGCGCCCGACCAAGCCGGCCAGGAAAGGCCCGATCACCAGGGAAGCGGCCAGCAGCAGCAGCAAATTGCCGGTTTCGATGCGGGAAAAACCCTTGACCTCCATCAGCCATGGCCCGCCCCACAGGCCGCGCATGCCCAGCATGGCGCCGAAGCTGACAAAGGCCAGCGCCATGGCCGGCATCAGCGCGGGCGAGAAGCCGAAACCCACCACCGCCTTGGCGTCATCCATCAATTTTCGCCCACCGCCCGGCGGCCTCTCACGCACCAGAATTGCCACAGCGCAAAAGGCCAGCGCCGCCAGCACCGCGCAGGCGAAAAAGCCTGCCCGCCAGCCGGAATAATCCACCAGCCAGGCCAGGGGGCTGGCGGTGAGCAGCATCCCCGAATTGCCCGTCGCCTGTACGATACCGGCCCAGATGCCGAATTGCGCCACCGGCATGGAGCGCGCGGCGAAGGCCATGGGCGCCATCATCATCCCAGAACAGCCAATGCCGATGATGCTCTGCGCCACCACCATCGAGAGCGGCCCGGTGGCGAAACCCGCCAGCACCGCGCCCGTGGCGGCAATGCTGAGCAGCACCATGGCCACCAGCCGCGAGCCCCAGCGGTCCAGCGCCACCCCCACCGGGATCATCGCCAGCGCAAAGGCCAGCGGAAAGGCGCCGGTGATGGCCGAGAGCGTCTCGGTGCCGATGCCCAGATCCCGCGAGAGCACATCGGCAGACACCGCAGGCAGCGTGCGCACCGCATTGCTGAAGACATGGCCCATGGTGAGGGCCAGAATTTGCGCGCCAATGGGCAGGCTCAATTGCGGAAGATCTTTCCGGGGTTGAGAATGCCCTTGGGGTCGAGGGCATGCTTCACGCTCAGCATCACCGAGAGCGCCTCCATGCCATGCTCGACCTCCAGAAATTCGCGCTTGCCCAGGCCCACGCCATGCTCGCCCGAGCAGGTGCCGCCCAGCGCCAGCGCGCGGTGGACGATTTTCTTGTCCAGCGCCCAGGCCGCCTCCAGCGTCTCCGGCCGGTCATCCTCCACCAGGATGACGGTGTGGAAATTGCCATCGCCGACATGGCCGACCATGGGGGCGGAAAACCCGCTGGCGGCGATATCCTCCTTCGCCCCCAGCAGCGCCTCGGCCAGATGCGAGATCGGCAGGCAGACATCGGTCGCGATGCCACGGCTGCCGGGTTTGCTTGCCACAGCAGCCCAATAGGCGTCGTGCCGGGCCTTCCACAGCTTGTTGCGGGCCTCAGGGTCGGTGGCCCAGGCGAAGCCCGCGCCGCCGGCGTCGGTTGCAATCGCCTCCACCGTCTCGGCCTGTTCCTTCACCGACGCCTCGGAGCCGTGGAATTCCAGGAAGAGCGTGGGGCTGGCGGTCATGCCCTCCAGCTTGGAATAGGCGATGCAGGCGGCCATCTGCACCTCATCGAGCAATTCGATACGCGCCACCGGCACGCCCATTTGCAAGGTGGTGATGACGGTATCGACCGCGGCCTTGAGGCTCTCGAACTGGCAGACGGCGGCCGAAGTGGCCTCGGGGATGCCATGCAGCCGCAGGCGGATCTTGGTGATGATCGCCAAAGTGCCCTCGGAGCCGATGATCAGCGACTTCAGATCATAGCCATTGGAGGCTTTTCGCGCGCGCGAGCCCACCTGGATGACGCGGCCATCGGCCAGCACCACCTCCATCGCCAGGACGTTTTCCTTGATGGTGCCATAGCGCACCGCATTGGTGCCCGAAGCGCGGGTGGCGCACATGCCGCCAATGGTCGCATGGCTGCCGGGGTCAACCGGGAAGAACAGCCCCTGGTCGCGCAGAAACTCGTTCAGTTGCTGGCGGGTGACGCCAGGCTCGATCAGGCAATCGAGATCGGCGGCGCTGACCTCCAGCACCCGGTTCATCCGGCTGAGGTCGAGCGAGATGCCGCCACGCACCGGGTTCACATGGCCCTCCAGGCTGGTGCCGGCGCCAAAGGCCACCACCGGCACGCCATGGAGATGGCAGAGTGCGACGAGGCGGCTCACCTCCTCGGTGGTTTCGCAAAACGCCACCGCATCGGGCAGGGTGGGCACCGAGGTGTCCTCGCCCCGGCTATGCTGCTGGCGCAGCGCGTCATTGCGAGTGATGCGCTCGCCCAGAAAGGCCTGGGCAGCGGCGATCACGGCATCGGGGGCGCCAGGGGCGATGTTATTCATGGCTTCATCCTCAACCTGCTCTCAGCCACGGGGCCGGAGGCGGCACGGCGCCGCCGCCGCGCCATAACTCAGTAGCTGCGCGGCATCCCCAGCACATGCTCGCCGATATAGCTCAGGATCAGGTTGGTGCTGATCGGCGCCACCTGATACAGCCGGGCCTCGCGGAATTTCCGCTCAATATCGTATTCCTCGGCGAAGCCGAAGCCGCCATGGGTTTGCACGCAGGCCTCGGCAGCGGCCCAGGCGGCATCGGCGGCCAGCATCTTGCCCATATTGGCCTGCTCGCCACAGGGTAGCCCGGCCTCAAAGCGCTCCAGCCCTTCCTTCACGATGGCCTCGGCGGCGCGCATCTGGGCATAGGCCCGGGCGATGGGGAATTGCACGCCCTGATTGGTGCCGATGGGCTTGCCGAAGAGCACGCGCTGCTTGGAATATTCCACCGAGCGCTGGGTGAACCACTTGGCGTCACCCACCGATTCGGAGGCGATCAGCAACCGCTCGGCATTCATCCCATCGAGAATATAGCGGAAGCCGCGGCCCTCCTGGCCAACCAGGTTTTCCGCCGGCACTTCCATATTGTCGAAGAAGACCTCGCAGGAATTGTGGTTCATCATCGTGCGGATCGGCCGGATGGTGAGCGACTTGCCCAGCACGGTGCGCATATCAACGATGAAGGTGGAAAGGCCCTCGGTCTTCTTCGTCACCTGGTCCTTCGGCGTGGTGCGGGCGAGCAGCAGCATCAGGTCGGAATGCTCGGCGCGCGAGGTCCAGATTTTTTGGCCGTTGACGATCCATTTATCGCCCTCGCGCCGGGCGGTGGTGCGCAGGGCGGTGGTGTCGGTGCCGCTCGTCGGCTCCGTCACGCCAAAGGCCTGAAGGCGCAGCGAACCCTCGGCGATGCCTGGCAAATAGCGGGCCTTCTGCTCGGGGCTGCCATGCTTGAGGATGGTGCCCATGATGTACATCTGGGCGTGGCAGGCGGCGCCGTTGCAGCCCTCGGCGTGGATGGTCTCCAAAATCGCCGCGGCGGCGGAGAGCGGCAGGCCGGCGCCGCCGAATTCCTCGGGGATGAGCGCGCCGAGATAGCCGGCCTCAGTCAGGGCATTAACGAATTCCGTGGGGTAGCCGCGGCGGGCATCGAGTTCGCGCCAATAGACGCCCGGAAAGCGGGCGCAGAGTTTGCGGACTTCCTCACGGATTTCGGCGTGTGGGTCGGCTGCGAGAAGGGGCTGGTCCATGGGTTTTCCTCCGGTCAGCCCCTATTGGCATGCCATCGCCGGCAGGGCTACTCCAGCACGATATTCGCGGCGCGGATCACATCGCCCCAGCGCTGCCGCTCATCACGGACGAATTCCGCCAAACCTTCCGGCGTCGTCGCCTCAGGCGTGGTGGCCTGCTGGCGGAAGACCTCGACCACGGCGGGCTGGCGCAGCACCGCGCCAATGGCGGTGGAAAGCTGGCTGACCACCTGGGCGGGGGTGCGGGCGGGGACGTGATAGGCGAACCAATTGCCGGTCACCAGATCAACCCCGGCCTCCTTGAGGCTGGGCACTTGCGGCAGCAGCGCCAGCCGCTCGGCACTCGTCACCGCCAGAATCCGCACCCGGCCGTCGCGCGAAAGCGCCTCGGCGCCGCCGGCGGGCAGCACCATGGCATCCACCTGGCCGGCGGCCACCGCCGTCATGCCCGGCGCCTGGCCGGTGAAGGGGACATGCAGCATCTCCACCCCCGCCGCGCGGCAAATCCGCTCCATCGAGAGATGCGAGGCCGAGGCGACCCCCCAGGAGGCATAGCTGAGCGCACCAGGCCGGGCGCGGGCGGCGGCCAGCAGCCCCGCCAGATTGGTCACCCCCGGCAGCGACGGGCCGACCATCAGCGCAAAGGGCACGCGGGCAAAGAGGCTGACCGGGGCGAAATCCGCCTGCGGGTCATAGGGCAGCCGGCGATAGGCGAAGGGGTTGATCGCATGGGTATCGGCATTGGAGACAAAGAGGGTGTGGCCATCGGCCGGCGCACGCGCGCCCGCCTCGGCCCCCACGCCGCCATTGGCGCCGGCACGATTCTCGATCACCACGGGCTGGCCCAGCGTCGCCTGCATGGCCGGCGCCATGGCGCGGGCCAGGATGTCAGTCACGCCGCCCGCATTCCAGGGCACGATGACGCGCAGCGAGCGGTCAGGAAAGGCATGGGCAAGGCGGGGCGCGGCCAGCAGGGCGGCACCGCCTGCCAGAAGGGCGCGGCGGGTGGGTATGAACATGGTGTCCTCCATTGAAGCGGCCAGGATGCCGCATCCAACGCCACCCGCAAGGGGCTTGCGGCCCGGCCGCGTCGCGACGAGCATCCGGCCACGGAGGAGACCCAAATGAGCGGATGGAATTGGCTGCAGGCCGAGGGTGCGATGGCGCGGTTTGAGGCCTTGTGCGAAGGCGATGCGGTGCTGGCGCGGCATTTGCCGGGTGCTGGGGCGCGCTTCGCCTTCGTCCAGGGCACGCAGGCCTTCACCTTGGTATTCACCGATGGCGCGCTGCGCCTGGAGGCGGGGGCCGATGCGCCCACCACCTTCACAGCCGAGGCCGCGACCTGGGACAAGGCGCTCGCCCTGCTGCCAGAGCGGCATCACCACAATCTCTTCGCCATGCGCATGCGCGCGCCCGGCTTTGCCGCCACGGGCGATGAACTGGCCTGGGCGCAGCATGCCCATCTGCTGCGCCGGGTGATGGATCTGGCGCGCTGGGCGGCGGCGGGCCATGCCGGCCCGGCGCCCGAATCGCTGCGCCCGCGGCTGGGCAGCCCCACCCCCTGCCCCACGGCGCGCGGCCGCTACGTCACCGTGCGGGCCGGCGGGCGCGATGTGGTGCTCTATGGCGAGCAGCATGGCGAGGGCCGGCCGATCATGGCCATGCACACGGCAGGGTCTGACAGCCGGCAATTCCATCGCCTGGCGGCGGAGCCCGCCTTGGCGGGCTGGGCGATCACCGCCTTTGATCTGCCGGGGCATGGCCGCTCGCCCGCCATCACCGCCCCGGGCGGCTGGGCCTTGAACACGGATTTGTATTGCGAGTTGATTCTGGGCTTCCGCCAGGCCTGGGGCTTTGCCGAGAAGCCGGTGCTGCTCGGCGCCTCAATGTCTGGCGAGATCTGCCTGGAAATCGCCCTGCGCGCCCCGGAGCACTTCGCCCATATCGTCGCCTGCGAGGCCTGCGAGCATATTCCCGGCCGGCGCACCCCCTGGCCGCTTCACCCGAAGGTGAATGGCATGATGTTCACCCCCGAATGGGTGGATGGGCTGATGGCGCCGCAATCGCCCGCCGAATGCGCCGCCGAGGTCTGGTGGCATTACAGCCAGGGCGGCTTTGGCACCTTCCCCGGCGATATCCTGTTCTATTCCGGCGGCTGGGATGCGCGCGGGCGGCTCAGCGGGATCGACACCACGCGCTGCCCGCTGACGCTGCTGACCGGCGAATATGATTATTCCTGCACCGCCGAGGCCTCGGCGGCGACGGCGGCGCAGATCAAGGGCGCGCGGTTCGAGCGGATGGATGGCATCGGGCATTTTCCCTTCGCGGAAAACCCGGCGCTGTTTGCCCGGTTTTTGGCGCCGGTGCTGGCGGAGGGCTGAGAGCGACCGCTCTCAGGCTCCCCCCGCTAGGCTGCCCGGTGGCAAGCCTCGGCCGCCTCGCTCCATGCCTCGGCCATGCGCCGCGCCCGGAGGCGATTTTCCGCCGTCAGCACCTGGGCGGTGGGGCCCCAGGCCAGGCAGTCGCGCGCCAGCATGAGGGTCTGCGGGAATTCCCGCCGCACCAATTCCATGTCGTGCAGCACGGCGATGATCGTCCGCCCCTCGCCATGCCAGCGGCGCAACAGGGCCAGCATATCGGCGGCGGTGCGCTCATCAAGCGCATTGAAGGGCTCATCGAGCAGCAGCACCGGCGCGTCCTGCAACAGCAGCCTGGCAAAGAGCAGCCGCTGGAATTGCCCGGCCGAGAGGCTGCCCACCGGCCGCCGGGCAAAGCCCGAAAGCCCCACCGCGGCCAGCGCATCCTCCGCCCGATGGCGCTGGGCGTGGCTGACGGGTGCGAAGGCCCCGGCCAAATTCCACAGCCCGAACAGCACGACATCAAGGCAGGCGATGGGAAAGCTGCGATCCATCCCCGCCTGTTGCGGCAGGAGCGCGATCTGCCCAGGGGTGCTGGCAATGCGCCCTTCCGCCGGCGCATGCAGCCCGGCAATCGCCCGCAAAAGGGTGGATTTGCCCGCGCCATTGGGCCCAACCAGCGCGGTGAGCGAACCGGGTGCGAATTCGCCCGTCACATGATGCACCGCCGGCCGGCCGGCATGGGCAATGGTGACATTGCTAAGTGAAACGCTATGCGGGTTCATGCCGCCAAAGCCCAGGCGACCGCGGCCCAAAGCCCGACCAGCAGCAGCGCCGCAGCAAAAAGCCGCGCGCCAATACCGGCGGAGAGGGAGAGCGGGTCTGTCATCCTGATATGATATAACAACGCCACCGCCACTTCACCAGCCCCTGTTTTCCCCCCTGGCTAGTGGAGGCATCACGATCCATATGTTCGGCATGGATCATGATGCGGCTTTGCGCGCCACACTGCGGCGCCATCGGGCTTTTGCAGGATTTCTCCTGGTGGTGATGGCCGGGCTCACCCTGCTGGCCTACGCGTTGCCGCCCAGCCAGGGGGCTGATCTGCTGGCCGCCGCCGCCAAGGCGGGGCTGGTGGGCGGCTTGGCGGATTGGTTCGCGGTCACGGCGCTGTTTCGTCACCCGCTCGGCCTGCCCATCCCGCACACCGCCATTATTCCGGCGCAGAAGGAGCGGCTGGGACGCGGGCTCGGGCGCTTCGTCGCCAATCAGGTGTTTACCGAGGCCGAGCTGCGCCGGGTGCTGGGCGGGCTGGATCTCTCGGAGATTCTGCGCGGCTTCCTCAATGACCCCGCCGCCACCCGTCCAGCCGCGCAGGCCCTGGCGCGCATGCTGCCCCGGCTGCTCTCCACGCTGGAGGATGGCCGCGCCCGGCGCTTGATGTCCCGGCTGCTGCCGCGCATGGCGGGCGGCCCCGGGGCAGCGGCGGTGGTGGCCCGCGCGCTGCGCGCATTGCTGGCCAGCGGCCGCCATCAGGCGGTCTTCGATGCCGCCATCGCCCAGCTCAAGACCATCATGCTGGGCAAGGAGGAGCAGCTGAAATCCGCCATCGCGGCCCGGGTGCGCGACGAGGGCGGCGCCCTGGTGGGCTGGATGGCGGGTGCCTATACGGCGCGAAAAATCCTCGCCGTGATCAACGCCGAGTTGGACAAGGTGGAGCCGGCCGATAGCGCGCTGCGCCAGGGCTTCGAGGCCTGGATCGAAGCCGAGATCACCCGGCTGGAGACCGATCCCGCGCGCGCCGCCGCCCTGGGCCGGGCGATTCGCAGCGCGCTGCAGCACCCCGCCGTGTCGCATTGGCTGGGTGATGTCTGGGCACGGCTGCGCGATGCCCTGGCGCAGGATGCCGCCAACCCCAATGGCCGCAGCGTGGCCCTGCTGGAAGCCGCCTTCGCCAATGCCGGCACCTTGCTGGCCGAGGATGCTGCCGCGCGCGACCGCCTCAACCAGGGCCTGCAAAGCATCCTCATCGCCCTGCTGCCCACGGCGCAGGCCCGCATCGAGAATTTCATCGGCGAGGTTGTCTCCTCCTGGAACACCGCCGAGATCACCGACAAGATCGAATTGCGGGTGGGGCGAGACCTGCAATTCGTGCGGGTGAATGGCACGCTGGTGGGGTTTGTCGCCGGCGGCGTGCTCTATCTGGCCTTGCAGGCGATGTTCGGGCGGGTGGTGCATTGACGACACTGATCATGATTGGCGCAGGCGGCCATGCCCGGGTGCTGATCGAGCTGTGCCAGGCGCTGGGCAGCTTTGAATTGCTGGGGGTGGTGGCGCAATCCGGCCCGCCCCGCCTGATGGGCCTGCCGCTGCTGGGCGATGAATCGCATCTGGAGGCGCTGCGCCGCCAGGGCGTACAAGCCGCCTGCGTGGCGGTGGGCGATAATGCCGCACGGGCGCGGATCGGCGCGCGGCTGCAGGCCTTGGGTTTCGCGCTGCCCGCCCTGGTGCATCCCGCGGCCTTTGTGGCGCCCAGCGCTGTGGTCAGCCCCGGCGCGGTGGTCATGGCGCGCGCGGTGCTGGGCACCCAGGCCCGGGCGGAGAGGCTCACCATCCTCAATACCGGCGCCATCGCCGATCATGATGTGGTGCTGGGCGAGGCCAGCCATGCCGCCCCCGGCGCGGTGCTGGCCGGCCATGCCAGCCTCGGCGCTGGCGCTTTGCTGGGCGCCGGGGCGGCGGTGCGGCCCGGGATTGTGGTGGGCGCGGGGGCGGTGATCGGCGCCGGCGCGGCGGTGGTGGCCGATATCGCCCCGGGCGCCACCATGGCCGGCGTGCCCGCCCGGCCATTGACCTGAGCCCCCACGAAAAGCGAAGCTAAGGCATGCTCAGCGACTTCATTGATGACCGACGGATCATTGGCGACACCTTCGTGGCCAGCCTCTCCTCCCGCCATGCCAAACCGGCGGCGGATATTATTTTGATACCTGGCTCCTGCCATGGCTTCTGGGCCTGGCGCTTCTGGCAGCCGGCGCTGGCGGCGGCGGGCTATGCCACCCATGCGCTCTCCATGCCCAACCACACCGCGGCCACCTTTTTGCCCGAGGCCGAGTTTCTCACCCTCACCCCCAGCGATTACGCCGCCCGGGTGGCGGTGGTGGCGGCCACCCTGCCCGGCCGGCCCTTGGTGCTGGCAGGCCATTCCCTGGGCGGCATTGTGGCGCAGTTGGCCGCAAAAATGCTGCGCCCGGCGGCCCTCATCCCGGTGGCCAGCACCGGTGCCGATGAGGTGGGCGGCACCCGCATCGAGATAGACCCCAACAGGGCCATGCTGCCCACGCGCGAGGAGGCGGCGCGGATGTGGTTCGCTGATGTCGAGCCTGAAATCCTCGAATGGGCGCTGGATTTGATGACCGGCGAGAGCCCGGCCACCCGCAATGCGCCGCGCGGGCCCAATCTGCTGGCCCGTGGTGAGATCACCTGCCCCAGCCTCGTCATCGGCGCCGGGCGGGATGGCTCCACCGTGCCGCCGCAGCCCGATCTCGCTACTTGGCTAGGCGGGGATTGCGTGATGTTCCCCACCGCCGGGCACGACATCATGCTGGAGCGCCAGGCCTGGGCCGCGGTGCGCCAAGTGATAGGCTGGCTGGACGCGAAGCTGCCACCGCGCTGAAGGCTTGGCTTGACGCCCGGGGCGGTCGGGCCTAATCCCGCCCCACGGGCCGTGATGCCCGGTGAAGGTCGCCCCGCTGGTGGGGTCGCCCCGTCGCTCCGCGAGGCTTCGCGCAGCGGCGCGTTTGCGTTTGGAGTGGGCTTTGTTCGAGGGGCTATCCGGTAAGCTCGGTGCGGTGTTCGACAGGCTGCGGGGACGCGGCTCACTGTCTGAAGCCGATGTGACCGAGGCGCTGCGCGAAGTGCGCGTGGCGCTGCTGGAAGCCGATGTCGCCCTGAGCGTGGTGCGCGACCTCGTGGCGAAAGTGCGCGAGCGCGCCGTGGGAGCGGAGGTGATCCGCTCGGTCGCCCCGGGCCAGCAGGTCGTCAAGATCGTCAATGACGCGCTGGTCGAGGCTTTGGGCGGCGCTGGTGCGCCCACTGGCATCGACCTCAATGCCGCCGCCCCGGTGGCCATTTTGATGGTGGGCCTGCAGGGCTCGGGCAAGACCACGACCTCGGGCAAGATCGCGCTGCGGCTGAAAAACCGCGACAAGAAAAAAGTGCTGCTGGCCTCGCTGGACGTGCACCGCCCCGCCGCCCAGGCGCAGCTGGCCACTCTCGCGGGCCAGGTGGGCGTCACTTCGCTGCCGATCATCGCCGGCCAATCGCCCATGCAGATTGCGGCGCGCGCCATGGACATGGCCCGGCGCGAGCTGTTCGACGTGGTGGTGCTGGACACTGCCGGCCGTCTGGCGATCGATGATGCGCTGATGGATGAGGTGGCGGCGGTCAAGCTCGCCACCAACCCGCACGAAACCCTGCTCGTCGTCGATGCCATGACCGGGCAGGACGCGGTGAACACCGCAACCGCCTTCCAGGCCAAGGTGGGCGTGACCGGCATTGTCATGACCCGGGTGGATGGCGATGCGCGCGGGGGTGCCGCGCTGTCGATGCGCGCGGTGACCGGCGCGCCGATCAAATTGCTCGGTGCCGGCGAAAAGCTCGACGCGCTGGAGGATTTCCACCCTGACCGCATCGCCTCGCGCATTCTGGGCATGGGCGACATCGTCTCCCTCGTCGAGCGCGCGGCCGAGACCATCGACCAGGCCGAGGCCGAGAAGATGGCGGCCCGGATGCAGAAGGGCCTCTTCACGCTGGAAGACTATGCCAATCAGCTCAAGCAGATCGGCAAGATGGGCAATCTGCAGGGCATTCTGGGCATGCTGCCCGGCGTGGGCAAAATCAAAAGCCAACTCGCCGATGCCAATCTCGACACCAAGATTCTGGCCCGCCAGGCGGCGATCATCTCCTCGATGACGCCGAAGGAACGCCGCCAGCCCGACATCATCAAGGCCAGCCGCAAAAAGCGGATCGCGGCCGGGTCGGGCGTGCAGGTGCAAGACGTCAACCGGCTGCTCAAGCAGTTCGACGACATGTCCGTGATGATGAAACGGATGAGCAAGATGGGCCAGAAAGGCATGATGCGGGGCGGCCTCGCCTCCCTCATGCCCGGCCTTGGCAATAAGCGTCCATTCTAAAGGAAAGATACGATTATGGGTCTGAAAATCCGCCTCGCCCGCGCCGGCGCCAAGAAGCGCCCCTATTACCACATCGTGGTGGCCGATAGCCGCTCGCCGCGCGATGGCCGCTTTATTGAAGCCGTGGGCAGCTACAACCCCATGCTGCCTTCCGACCATGCGGACCGCGTGCGCCTCAAGGATGAGCGCATCAGCCATTGGCTGAAGGAAGGCGCGCTCGCCACCGACCGTGTGGCCAAGTTCCTCGGCAAGGCCGGCCTGGCGCCGATGCCCGTCTTCCGCGAGCAGCCCATTCAGTCCGCGCCGAAGAAGAAGGCGCAGGAACGCGCCGCCGCCGCAGGCGGCTGAGTGGGTTCGGCGGGCCTCCTCCACCCGCCTCAGTTAAAACACGGTCCGGGGCCGGGTCGGCCCTGGTGGGGGTGTCGGGGGCAAGGTCCCTGACAGGCCACCCACCCCACCGCCTCCAAGGAGCGCATTTTGGCATTGGTCCTGATAGCCGAACTGGGCCGGCCACACGGCGTGCGCGGGCTCCTGCGGGTGCGCGCTTTCTCCGAGGCTGCGGTGACGGCGTATAATCCGCTGGTCGATGCCCAGGGGCGAGCCTTCGTGCTGCTCCCACGCGGCCAGGATGTGGTGGCGGTGGAGGGTGTGGCTGATCGCGATGCCGCGGCCCGCCTCACCGGCACCAAGCTCTATGTCGAGCGTGAGCGGCTGCCAGCGGCAGCGGAAGATGAGTTCTACCTCGCCGATCTGGTGGGCCTTCGCGCCGAGGGTGTGCAAGGCGCGGCCTATGGCAATGTTCTGGCGGTGGAGGATCATGGCGGCGGGCCGTTTCTGATTCTCTCCGGCCCCCCTGAGCGCCTGGTGCCCTTTACCCGCATCGCCGTGCCGGTGGTCGATATTGCCGGCGGCCGGGTGGTGGTGGAGCCCCCCGCCGAGGTGCTGGGCGAAGAGCAGGGCTGATGTTTGCCGCCACCGTTCTGACCCTGTTTCCTGAGATGTTCCCAGGGCCCTTGGGGCTCTCGCTGGCCGGGCGCGCCCTGGCCGAGGCAAAATGGTCGCTCGATGCGGTCAATATCCGCGATCACGGGCTGGGCCGGCATCGCCAGGTGGATGACACGCCCTTCGGTGGCGGTGCGGGCATGGTGATGCGCCCCGATGTGCTCGATGCCGCGATCGAGGCGGCGCGCCCGGCCGGGCGCCCCCTGCTCTGCCTCACACCACGCGGCGAACCGCTGCGCCAGGCCATGGTGCGCGAATGGGCGGCAGGCCCCGGGCTGGTGCTGCTCTGCGGCCGTTATGAGGGGATGGACCAGCGGGTGATCGAGGCGCGCGGCATGCGCGAGATTTCGCTCTGTGACGCTGTGCTCTCGGGTGGGGAGTTGGCGGCGCTGGCGGTGCTTGATGCCTGTGTGCGGCTGCTGCCCGGCGTGATGGGTGGCGCTGACAGCGCGGTGGAGGAGAGTTTTTCCGCCGGCCTGCTGGAATACCCGCAATACACCCGCCCCGCCGATTGGAATGGCCGTGCCGTGCCAGCCGAACTGCTCTCGGGCCACCATGCGGCGATTGAAAAATGGCGCCGCGCGCAGGCCGAGCAGGCGACAAAAACCCGCCGTCCGGAACTCTGGACTGAATTCCTACAAAACGCGGAGAGCGGGCTTGCGCAAGGCTCACAGCTCGCATATACCCCGCCGAAGAAAAGGAACTGACGATGAACCTCCTCCAGCAATTCGACGCGGCGCAGAAGGAAAAGCTGGCCGCCGCCCGCGCCATTCCCGACTTCTCGCCCGGCGACACGCTGCGCGTCATGGTGAAGGTTGTCGAAGGTGAGCGCACCCGCACCCAGGCCTATGAAGGCGTGGTGATCGCCCGCTCCAATCGCGGCCTGCACAGCAATTTCACCGTGCGCAAGCTCTCCTATGGTGAGGGTGTGGAGCGGGTGTTTCCGCTCTACTCGCCGGCCATTGCCGAGCTGGTGGTGGTGCGCCGCGGCAAGGTGCGCCGCGCCAAGCTGTATTACCTGCGTGGCCGCACCGGCAAGTCGGCCCGCATCGCCGAGAAGCTGGGCATGAAGCCGGCCAAGGCCGCCGCACCCGCCGCACCGGCCGAAGAATAAGCCCAAAACAGGGGTCGCCTCGGCGGCCCCTTTCCATATCCAGGCCCCGCGGCGCCGCGCCCCGGGGCGCGCTCTGCTCCGGGGAAACACATGGCCAATCAGCCACGCACGCTGTTCGACAAGATCTGGGACGCCCATGTGGTGGAAACCCTGCAGGACGGCACGGCACTTCTGTATATCGACCGCCATCTTGTGCATGAGGTGACCAGCCCGCAGGCCTTTGAGGGGCTGCGCGTGGCCGGGCGCCAGGTGCGTAGCCTGCATGGCACCATCGCGGTGGTGGACCACAATATCGCCACCGACGCCTCGCGCCGCACGGGTATTGAAGACCCGGAAAGCCGGCTGCAGGTCGAGACGCTCGAAAAGAACGTGGCCGAATTCAACGTGCCCTATATCCCGCTGCTCGATGAGCGGCAGGGCATTGTCCATGTCATCGGGCCCGAACTCGGCCTCTCCCTGCCCGGGATGACCATTGTCTGCGGTGACAGCCACACCTCGACGCATGGCGCGATGGGCGCGCTGGCCTTTGGCATCGGCACCTCCGAGGTCGAGCATGTGCTGGCCACCCAGACGGTGCTGCAAAAGCCCGCCAAGAACATGCGCGTGACCGTCGATGGCGTGCTGCCGCCGGGCTGCACCGCCAAGGACATCACGCTGGCGATCATCGGCAAGATCGGCACTGCCGGGGGCACCGGCCATGTCATCGAATATGCCGGCGAGGCGATTCGCGCCCTCGACATGGCCGGGCGGATGACGCTGTGCAACATGTCCATCGAGGCCGGCGCGCGGGCCGGCATGGTGGCGCCCGATGAGACCACCATCGCCTATGTCGAAGGCCGCCCGCACGCCCCCAAGGGCGAGGCGTGGGAGCGCGCGGTAGCGTGGTGGCGCAGCCTGCCCAGCGATGCTGGTGCGCATTTCGACAAGGAAGTGAGCCTGCGCGCCGAGGAGATCACCCCGCAGGTCACCTGGGGCACGAGCCCTGAGGATGTGTTGCCCATCACCGGCGTGGTGCCCAACCCCGCCGATGCCAGGGATGAGACGCGCCGCGCGCAGCTCACCCGTATGGTCGAGTATATGGGACTCATCCCGGGCCAGAAGCTGACCGATCTCAAGGTGGATGTCGTCTTCATCGGCAGTTGCACCAATAGCCGGATCGAGGATATCCGCGCCGCCGCCGCCATCGCCCGCGGCCGCCAGGTGGCGGCGCATGTGCGCGCGCTGGTGGTGCCCGGCTCGGGCCTGGTGAAGAAGCAGGCCGAGGCCGAGGGGCTGGACCGCATCCTGCTCGATGCCGGCTTTGAATGGCGTGAGGCTGGCTGCTCGATGTGCCTGGGCATGAACCCGGACAAGCTGACCCCGGGGCAGCGCTCGGCCAGCACTTCCAACCGCAATTTCGAAGGCCGGCAGGGGCCGGGTGGGCGCACCCATCTGTGCTCTCCGGCCATGGCCGCCGCCGCCGCCATCAAGGGCCATCTGGCCGATGTTCGGGAGTTCTCCGCATGAAAGCCTTCACCACACTGACGGGCGTTGCCGCCCCCCTGCCGATGGCCAATGTCGATACCGACAAGATCATCGCCGCACGCTTCCTCAAGACCATCGCGCGCACGGGGCTCGGCAAAAACCTGTTTCACGCCATGCGCTTCAATGAGGATGGCTCGGAGAAGCCTGATTTCGTGCTGAACCAGGAGCCCTATCGGAAGGCTGAAATTCTCATCGCCTTCGAGAATTTCGGCTGCGGTTCCTCGCGCGAGCATGCGCCCTGGGCGCTGCTGGATTTTGGTATTCGCTGCGTCATCGCGCCCGATTTCGCTGATATTTTCCACAATAACAGCTCGAAGAACGGCATCCTGCCGATCCGCCTGCCGCGCGAGATCTGCGAAAAGCTGATGGAAGACGCCAAGATGGGCGGCAATGCCCGGCTGACGGTGGATCTTGAGCGCCAGGTGGTGGTTCGCCCCTCCGGCGAGGAAATCCCCTTCGAGGTCGATGCCTTCCGCAAGCACTGCCTGCTCAATGGCCTGGACGATATTGGCCAGACCCTGCAGCACGCCCCCTCCATTGATGAATATGAAGCGAAGCGGCGCGCCGAAGCGCCCTGGCTCTTCGCCTGAAGGAACGACACCCCATGGCCGCGAATAAAAAACTGCTGGTGCTGCCCGGTGATGGTATCGGCCCCGAAGTCATGGGCGAAGTGCGCCGCGTGATGGATTGGATGCAGGTGCGCCGCGCCGTCTCCTTCGATGTGCAGGAGGGCCTCGTCGGCGGCGCCTCGATCGATGCCAATGGCACGCCCTGCTCGGATGCCACGGTCGCCGCTGCAAAGCATTCCGACGCCGTGCTCTTCGGCAGCGTGGGCGGCCCGAAATGGGACAAGCTGCCCTTCGAGCAGCGCCCCGAACTGGGCATTTTGCGGCTGCGCAAGGAGTTGGGACTCTTCGCGAATCTCCGCCCTGCCGTGGTGATGGAGCCGCTCGCCGAAGCCTCCTCGCTGCGCGCCGATCTGGTGCGCGGCCTCGATATCATGATCGTGCGCGAGAGCACGGGCGGCATTTATTTTGGTGAGCCGCGCGGCATTTCGACCAATGCCGAAGGCCGCCGCGTTGGCATCGACACCGAGGTTTATACCGAGGATGAAATCGCCCGCGTGGCCCGCGTGGCCTTCGACCTGGCCCGCAAGCGCCGCAACAAGGTGACGAGCGTGGAGAAGGCCAATGTCATGCAATCGGGCCGGCTTTGGCGCGCGGTGGTGGGCGAGGTGCACGCTGCCGAATACGCCGATGTCGAGCTGGAAAACATGTATGCCGATAATTGCGCCATGCAATTGGCCAGCCGGCCCAAGCAGTTCGACGTCATCCTGGGCAGCAACCTCTTTGGTGACCTGCTGAGCGACCTGGCGGCGGCGCTGACCGGCTCATTGGGCATGCTGCCCTCGGCCACGCTGGGCGCGCTGGGGGCTGATGGAAGGCGCCACGCGCTCTATGAGCCCATCCATGGCTCGGCGCCCGATATCGCCGGCCGTGGCATCGCCAACCCCTGCGCGCAGATTCTCAGCTTCGCGATGTTGCTGCGCTATTCCTTCGGCATGGATGAGGATGCCGCGGCGATTGAAGCCGCGGTGGAGCGTGTGCTGGCCTCTGGCCTGCGCACCGCCGATATCATGCAACCTGGCCGTGCGCGGGTGGGAACAGCGGTGATGGGCGAGGCTGTTCTGCGCGAATTGGAAAAACACCTGGGATAACCGGCTGGCGGGGGTTGCATGGCCACCCCCCCTCCGCTATCTCGCCGACACACCGTTCAACGGTCACGCGCCCGTAGCTCAATGGATAGAGCACCAGACTACGGATCTGGGGGTTGGGAGTTCGAGTCTTCCCGGGCGCGCCAGTGTTTTCAATCGTTTACACAGACCCAGGGCTGAAACTTGGGTCTCCAGTAAGCAAGCGGCCTTCAACGCTTACCCTGTGAGCGTTAGCGCCGGATCTCCTCACTCCCCAGCCACTGTGACACCGACGCACCAGTGGAAACAAACATCTGGCTGAAGTTGGTGACGGCGCAACCTACGCTCACCGCCCCCGCCTTTAGAGCAGATGGCCAAAGGCGTCGCATCGCCATGGCTCCCTGGCCACCACAATAATACCAATGATGGCAGCGTGGGGCTCAAGGAGAATGCCCCCACCCAGGTGGGAGGGAGGCCACCAGCGGCGTTGCC
>CAMDJV010000032.1 GCA_945901085.1 Rhodovarius crocodyli
GCGAAAGGGCTTTGCCCTTTCGCGCTTTCCCTCTTTCCTCCGCCATCAGCCGGTCTCAGCATACGCGAAGCAAAACCACCGCATCGGCCATGCTGTCGCGGGCGTCAGGGCGGTGTGAGCTTGGCTCCCGCAGCGCTGCCCCATAGCGCCGGCTCGCCCAGAATTTCAGCGAGGCGCACGCCCAGCGCCTCCAAGGCCGCCGCACCTTTTTCCGGGCTTGCCCGCCGCGCATCGCCCACCACGCCGGTAGGCGTCATGTCAAAGAAGCTGCGGCGGAAATACAGCGCGCGCGGCTGCGCCGCCGGGCGGTGGGCATGCGGCCCAAAGGCCTCGGCCAGGCGCTCCATCCGCACCGAGCCTTGCGTCACATGCATCATCATCGCCGTCTCCGCCTCGCAGGCATGCATGAGGCCGGGCTGGTCTTCCAAAATGCCCTCAAATACCTCTGGCGCCACCAGCCAATAGGTGCCGCCGGCCACCTGGCAACAGGGGTGCTCATTGCCGATCTCGGTCACCGCCACGCCAATCGCCTCGGTATTGCCGCCATGGGCGTTGAGCAGCATCAGCCGGGTGAAACCATGTCGGAACACGCTGCGGGCGATGGAGCGCAGCACGGCCAGAAACACCGGCTGGTCCAGCGTGATGGTGCCGCCGAATTGCATGTGATGCTCGGCCAAGCCATGCCAGACCACCGGCAGCACCACCACGGGCTTTCCTGCCGCCATCAGCTTCTCGGCGGTGCGCGCCGCCACCGCCTCGCCCAGATAGGTATCCGTGCCAGTGGCCAAATGCGGGCCATGCTGCTCGAGCGAGGCCACGGGCAATATCACCAGCGTGTCCTGGCCTGCTGCCGCACGCAGTTCGGGCGCGGTCATCCGCGCCCAGAGAATTTCTCTCATGCCGTCTCTCCTTGGGCTGGCCACAGCCGACAACACCCTACAGCCAGGGTCAATCGGCGCGCAGGCCATTGGCCCGCACAACCACGACAATGGGCAGCAGCGCCCCCAGTTGGCCCAATACCCCCGCCCAGGCCGGGCAGAACTTGACCGCCGCCACCGCTGTGCCAAGGATCAGCCAATGATCCTGCTCATCGACAATTACGACAGCTTCACCTTCAACCTCTACCACTTCCTGGGTGATCTGGGCGTGGCAGTCGAGGTGCGGCGCAATGATGCGCTCTCGGTGCAGGATGTCATGGCCATGCGCCCCGATGCCGTGCTGCTCTCGCCCGGCCCCTGCACCCCCAATGAGGCTGGCATCTGCCTGCCGCTCGTCGCCGCCGCCGCCGAGACAAAGCTACCGCTGATGGGCGTCTGCCTCGGCCATCAGGCCATCGGCCAGGCCTTTGGCGGCACCGTGCTGCGCGCGCCCGAGCCGGTGCATGGCAAGGTGTGGGATATTGAGCATGAGGGCAGCGATCTTTTCGCCGGCCTGCCCTCCCCCTTCCGCGCCACCCGCTACCATTCGCTGGTGGTCGAGCGTGCAACGCTGCCCGAATGCCTGCGGGTGAGCGCCACCACCGCCGATGGGCTCATCATGGGCATGGCGCATCGCGAATTGCCGATCTGGGGCGTGCAATTCCACCCCGAGAGCATCGCCTCCGAGCATGGCCACGCCATTTTGGAGAACTTCATCCGCCTCGCCGGCGCGCGAGCGCCGGCATGAACGGCCTCAAGCCCATCCTCGCCCGCCTCGCCGCTGGCGAGCATTTGGCCGAGAGCGAGGCCGAGGCCGCCTTTGGCGTGATCATGGCCGGTGAGGCGACGCCGGCGCAAATCGCCGGGCTGCTGATGGCCATGCGGGTGCGCGGCGAGACAGTGGCCGAGATGACCGGCGCGGTGCGCGCGATGCGCGCGCGGATGATCGCCATCGAAGCACCGCCGGAGGCGATGGATATCGTCGGCACCGGCGGCGATGCCTCGGGCAGCCTGAATATTTCCACCGCCACCGCCATGGTCGTGGCCGGCTGCGGCGTGCCCGTGGCCAAGCATGGCAACCGGGCCCTCTCCTCCAAATCGGGCGCGGCCGATGCGCTCAGCGCGCTGGGCAT
Source organism: Rhodovarius crocodyli (assembly GCA_945901085.1). Taxonomy (GTDB): domain Bacteria; phylum Pseudomonadota; class Alphaproteobacteria; order Acetobacterales; family Acetobacteraceae; genus Rhodovarius; species Rhodovarius crocodyli_A. The sequence goes on from CAMDJV010000032.1 coordinate 2,051, forward strand.
CAACATGGAAACCCCCATCGAGCGCCTGCCCGCCGTGCTGGCCGAGGCGGGCATGGTGTTCCTGCTCGCCCCGCGCCACCACGCCGCACTGCGCCATGCCGGCGGCGCGCGGGTGGAGCTTGGCACTCGCACCATTTTCAACCTGCTGGGCCCCCTGGCCAACCCAGCCCGCGTCACCCGCCAGCTCACCGGCGCCTTCTCGCGCGATTGGCTGCGGCCCATGGCCGAGGCGCTTTCCCGCCTGGGCACCACGCATGCCTGGGTTGTGCATGGCCAGGGGCTTGATGAACTCGCACTCAGCGGCCCCTCCCATGTGGTGGAGCTGCGGCAGGGGGTGATACGCGAATTCACCATATCCCCAGCCGATGCCGGGCTGGCGGAAGCCCCGCCCGAGGCCATTCGCGGCGGCGAGCCGGCCGAAAACGCCGCCGCCCTGCTGGCCCTGCTGCAGGGCGCGCCCGGCGCCTATCGGGATATCGTGCGCCTCAATGCCGCGGCAGCCCTTGTGGTGGCCGGGCGCTGCACCGATTTACAGGCCGGCGCTGAACGCGCCGCCCACAGCATTGATAGCGGGGCGGCTCTCGGAGTATTGCAGCGCCTCCAGAAGGCCACCTCCCCCGCATGAACGCCCCTGCCATCATTCTCCCCACCGCCTTGCCGGACACCCTCGCACGCATCCTTGAGGATAAGCGCGCCGAGGTGACATCCCGCATGGCCGCGCACCCCATGGCCGAAATGGAGCGCGCGGCGCGCGATGCCGGCCCCACGCGCGATTTCGTCGGCGCCCTCTGCACCGCCGTCTCCGAAGGCAGCACCGGGCTGATCGCCGAGATCAAGCGCAAATCGCCCTCAGGCGGGCTCATCCGGCCGGATTTTGACCCTGCCGCCATCGCCCGCTCCTATGAGCGTGCCGGCGCCAAATGCCTCTCGGTGCTCACCGATGAGATCTGGTTCGGCACCACCCCCGCCGACCTCAAAGCCGCCCGCGCCGCCTGCCAGCTTCCCGTGCTGCGCAAGGATTTCATGATCCATCCCTGGCAGGTCTTCGAGGCGCGGGCGATGGGGGCGGATTGCATTCTGCTGATCATGGCCGCCCTGACCGACGCCATGGCCAATGAGCTGGAAGAACTGGCCCGCAGCCTCGACCTCGCCATTCTGCTCGAAGCGCATGACGAGCGCGAGCTGGAACGGGCCTTGGGGCTGGACGCACGCTTGGTTGGCATCAACAACCGCGACCTGCGCACGCTCCAAACCGATATCACCACCACCGAGCGCCTCGCACCACTGGTGCCGGCTGAAAAGCTGCCAGTGGCCGAAAGCGGCCTGCGCAGCGCCGATGACCTGCGCCGCATGGCCGAGGCCGGCGCGCGCTGCGTGCTGGTGGGTGAACATCTGCTGCGCGAGCCTGATATTGAGGCCGCGACGCGGGCATTTCTGGGGCAATGAGCCTCACCCATTTCGATGCCCAGGGGCGGGCCGCCATGGTCGATGTCTCGGCCAAGGAAGAGACCGCCCGGGTGGCCACCGCGCGCGGCCGTATCGTGATGGCCCCCGCTACCCTGGCACTCATCGAGGCCGGCCAGGTCGGAAAGGGCGACGTCCTGGGCGTGGCAAGGCTCGCCGGCATCATGGCGGCCAAGCGAACCTCTGATCTGATCCCGCTCTGCCATCCGCTGGCGCTCTCGAAGGTGACGGTGGACCTCACCCCCGCCGCCCCCGATTCGGTGGAGATTGAGGCCACGGTCAAGCTGGTGGGCCGCACCGGGGTGGAGATGGAAGCGCTCACCGCCGTCACCATCGCAGCGCTCACGGTCTATGACATGTGCAAGGCGGCCGATCGGAGCATGCGCATCGAGGATATCCGCCTGGTGCTGAAGGAAGGCGGCAAGTCCGGCCGCTACGAGAGCGCCTGATGCAAAGCGTCGAGGCGGCACGCGCGCGCATCCTGGCCGCCCTCTCGGCCACCCCGCCCGAGACGGTGGCGCTGGCCGAGGCTGCCGGCCGGGTGCTGGCCCGCCCGGTGGCGGCCAGGCTCACCCAGCCACCCTCCGCCGTCTCCGCTATGGATGGCTATGCGCTGCGCGCCGCCGATGCGCCGGTGGGTGCCAGGCTGCGCGTCGTGGGCGAGGCCCCGGCCGGCCATCCCTTTGCGGGCCATCTGGGCCCGGGTGAGGCCGTGCGCATCTTCACCGGTGCCTTCATCCCCCAGGGCGCCGACAGTATCCTGCTGCAGGAGGACGCCACCGCCGAGGCCGGAACAGTGCTGGTGCGCGAGACCCTCACCCCGGGCCGCTGGGTGCGCCCCGCAGGCTTGGATTTCTCCACCGGCGAGAGCCTGCTGCAGGCCGGGCGCAAGCTGACCGCGCGCGATATCGGCCTCGCCGCCGCGGCCAATCACCCCTGGCTCACCGTGCATCGCCGCCCGCGCATTGGCATCCTTGCCACCGGCGACGAAATCGCTCTGCCCGGTGACCCGCTGCCCATGGGCGGCATTGTCAGCTCCAATGCCCATGCCCTGGCGGCGATGCTGCGCGCCGCGGGCGCCGAGGCGGTGATTCTGCCCATCGCCCCAGATGATGCCGATGCCATCGCCACCCTGGCCCAGGGCGCGCGGGGCTGCGACATGCTGGTCACAACCGGCGGCGCCAGCGTGGGTGACCATGACCTGGTACAAAAAGCGCTCATCCCGGGCGGTTTCGCCCTCGATTTCTGGAAAATCGCCATGCGCCCCGGCAAGCCGCTGATCTGGGGCCGGCTGGGCGAGACCCCCATGCTCGGCCTGCCAGGCAATCCCGTCTCGGCACTCGTCTGCGCCGTGGTGTTCCTGCTGCCTTCGGTTTCGGTGATGGCAGGCCTGCCCGCCGCCGCCACGCCAAGCGAGGCCGCGCTCACCGGCGCCGATCTGGCAGCCAATGACCAGCGCGAGGATTATCTGCGCTGCAGGCTTGATGGCGAGGTAGCGACGCCGTTTTCCCGGCAGGACAGTTCCATGCTCAAGACCCTGGCGCGGGCCGATGCGCTATTGATCCGCGCACCGCACGCCGCCGCTCTGCTGGCGGGAAGTGCCGTGCGCATTATTCGACTATCGGCCCTGGGGGTCTGATCAGCGCATCGGCAAAATAAGAACATCTCAAGCACAAACTGCTTTACAGCCGATGAGAACCTTACTAGAACAACCATCAGATTCCCGGTTTGTTCGGCAGTCGGCCCGCAGAAGGTCTGAGGTTGATGCTCACGCGTAAACAGCACGAATTGCTGATGTACATCCACAAGCATCTCAACGAGACCGGCTTTTCGCCGTCCTTCGAGGAGATGAAGGATGCGCTGAAGCTGAAGTCCAAATCAGGCATCCATCGGCTGATCACAGCGCTGGAGGAGCGCAATTTCCTTGCCCGCCGCGCCCATCGTGCCCGGGCGCTGGAGGTGCTGCGCCTGCCGGAAGATATGGCGCCGCGCCGCCAGCCGCGCATACCCGCCGATGCCCCGGCCCCGCCCAGCAACGTCATCGCCGCCAATTTCACCCGGGCGGCAAAGCCGGCCGAGCCTGCCCCGCCCGAGACCATTTCCCTGCCCCTCTTCGGTAAGATCGCCGCTGGCGTGCCGATCGAGGCGCTGCGCGATGCCGGGACCAATGTCGATGTGGCGGCCTCCATGCTCGGCATTGGCGAACATTACGCCCTCGAGGTGGCCGGCGATTCGATGCAGGATGCCGGCATTCTCGATGGTGACACAGTGGTCATCCGCCGCGGCGAAACGGCGGAAAATGGCGCCATTGTCGTGGCCTTGGTCGATGAGAATGAGGTGACACTAAAGCGGTTGTGGAAGCGCGGCGCCACCGTGGCGCTGGAACCGGCCAATAAGGCCTATGAAACCCGCATCTTCGGCCCCGACCGGGTGCAGGTGCAGGGCAAGCTGGTGGGGCTGCTGCGGAAATACCATTGATGCGCGGCCTGCTCCTCGCGGCGCTGCTGCTGGCGCTGCCCGCCCGCGCCCAGGCGCCCTATTCGGGGGCAGAATGGGGCAGGCTTGCCACCCCCACCCCAGGTGCGACGCGCATTATAGGCGGCACCGGGCTGGGCTGCATCGCCGGGGCCGCGCAATTGCCGGCCGAGGGCGCTGGCTTTGAAGCCGTGCGGCGCTATCGCAACCGCCATTGGGGCTCGCCCCATCTCGTTGCCTTTCTCACCGACCTGGCAGGCCAGGCCCGCGCCGCCGGTTTTCCGCCACTGCTGATTGGCGATATGTCGCAGCCGCGCGGCGGGCCAATGTCCTCCGGCCATGCCAGCCACCAAAACGGGCTGGATGCCGATATTTGGCTCGATCTGCGCGGCCTGCCCGCCGGCAGCCGCGCCTGGGCCGAGGGCGAGGGCCCGCCGGTTCTGGTGCTGCCCGATGAAACCGAGGTGGACCCCAGCCGCTTCACCCCCAACCATGCAAGGCTGATCCGCCTCGCCGTCAGCCAGCCCGGGGTGGATCGCATTTTGGTCAATCACGGCATCAAGCGCAGCCTGTGCCGGATGCATCGCGGCGAGCCCTGGCTGCGCCGGGTGCGACCATGGCGTGGGCATGACAGCCACATGCATGTGCGGCTGCGCTGCCCCGCCGGGCAGACGGATTGCCAGGATATCGCTCCCCCACCGCCGGGCGATGGCTGCGATGCCAGCCTCGATTGGTGGCTGAGCGAGGAGGCGCGCAACCCGCCGCGCCGCCCGCCGCCGCCCGCGCCCATCATGCCCGCTTCCTGCGGGCCGGTCTTTTCAGCGCGGTAGAATCGCCTCCAGGCTGGTCCGCACCACCGCCGCGAAAGGCCCGGGCGCTGCCAGCCCCGCCTCCAGCGCCGGGAAATCAGCCCGGCTCTCCACCTTCAGCACCGGCATGCCAAAGGCCTGGCACCACAGCGCCATATCCGGATTGACCAGATCCGTGCCGCTGACCGCGCCGGGATGGGCGCGCTCCTGGTGAATGCGGATGGAGCCATAGCTGCCATTATCGCTCAGCAGCAGCTTGATGGCCGCCCCGCGCGCCTGCGCCACCGCCAATTCCTGCCCCGTCATCAAGGCACCGCCATCGCCCATCGCGCAAATCACCTGCCGGCCGGGAAAGCGCAGCGCCGCCGCCACCGCCGCAGGCATGCCACAGCCCATGGCGCCCGATTGGCTGGGCATCAGCCATTGCCCCGGCTTCCAGGCCACCTTGCGGTAAAACGGTGCGGCAAAGGTGCCGGCATCGAGGGTGACAATGGCATCATCCGCCGCCACCCGCCCCACCAGCGCCGCAATCTCGGAAAACGCCAGCCCATCCGGCCAATCCCGCTGTTCCAGCCGGCAATCAGCCACATGGATCGCCCGCAACCGCGCATTCCACCCAGCGCGCCCGGCCGGCGGCGGCCCCGGCGGCGCCGGCATGGCGGCCAGCAGCGCATCGGCATCGGCATCCAGCGCCAGATCGGCCGGAAAATCCCAGTTCAGCCGGCCGACATCGCGGCAGACATGGATCAGACGCTGGCCGGGTGCGGGCCAGGAATAGCCCTGGGTTGTGATGTCATGCAGCCGCGTGCCCAGCGCCAGCACCAGATCAGCCTCGGCAAAGGCCTGGCGCTGCGCATCGGGGTTGCGCAGCCCCATATCGCCAACATAAAGCGGGTGATCATTGGGAAACAGCGATTGCCGGCGGAAACTGACGGCGACCGGTACATCCCACGCCTCGGCAAAGCGGCGCAGCGCCGCTTGCCGGCCCCCGGTGTGATCCTCAAGCCCGTGTCCCACGAGCAAAATTGGCCGCGCAGCCCGGGCCAGCATGGCCGCCACCGGCGCTGGGTCAGCCGGCACTGCAGGCGGGACGGTATAGGGCAGCACCGCAGCATCGCATGGCATCGCCAAAATATCCTCGGGCAGGCTCAACACCACCGGGCCGGGCACGCCTTGCGTCGCCATGGCCCAAGCGCGGGCGATCAGCGCCGGCACCTGGTCGGGGGTGCGCGCCTCGCCGACCCATTTCGCCACATCGCCAAACATCCGAGCATAGTCGATTTCCTGAAAGGAGCGGCGGCGCAGGTCACGCGCCTCCACCTGGCCGATCAGCAGAATGAGCGGCACGCAATCCTGCTCGGCCGCATGCAGCGCTATGGCGGCATTGGAGGCGCCCGGCCCGCGAGACACCAGCACCACCCCCGGGCGGCCGGTCAGCTTGGCATCGGCCAGCGCGGCAAAGCCCGCACCGCCCTCATGGCGCGCCACCACCAGATCAATGCCCGAGCCCTGGTCGGGATGCAGCGCGTGCAGCAGGGCGATATAGCTCTCCCCGGGCACGCACCAGGCCCGATCCACCCCCCTTTCGGACAGAAATTGTACAAGGCGGGCGGCGGCGGTGGTTTGGGTCATTGGCCGATAATCTGTCCCAGCGCGGCGCATGCGAAAAGCCCCCGGGGGGCTCAGCGTCACGCTCTGGCGGGATGTGACGTGTGGGTGTAAACCCCGTGTTGAGTTTGAGAATGCTTCGCAACAGAAAACCGCTTCACCATATATGCCCGCCCCCTCCCCGCCCCGCCTGCCGGCGCTGAGCCTCGCCGGCCTGGCGCTGGCTGCCATGGTCTGCCTGCCGCTGCTGGCGGTGCTGCTCGCGGCGGCGGTGCCGGCGGGCGCGGTCTGGGCCCATATCGCCGCCACCACCCTGCCCGAGATGCTGGGCAATTCGGCCATGCTGGCCGCTTTGGTGGCTGCCATGGCGGGCAGTGCCGGCGCACTCACCGCCTGGCTGGTCACCGCCTGCCGCTTCCCCGGCCACCGCCTGCTGGAGGTGGCGCTGCTGCTGCCGCTCGCCATGCCGGCCTATGTCTCGGCCTATGCCTATACTTGGCTGCTCGATGCGGCCGGCCCGGTGCAAAGCGCCATCCGCGCCGCCACCGGCCTCACCTGGCGGGAGATGGCCTGGTTCCCGGAAATCCGCTCCCTGAACGGCGCGGCGCTGGTGCTGGCGATGGTGCTTTATCCCTATGTCTATCTGCTCTGCCGCAATGCCTTTCTCGGCCAATCCACCTGCCTCGTGGAGGTCTCGCGCACCTTGGGCCATTCCCTGGGCCAGACCTTTCTGCGGGTGGCGCTGCCCCTCGCACGGCCCGCCCTGGCGGCGGGGCTGGGCCTGGCCTTGATGGAGGTGCTGGCCGATTTCGGCACGGTGCAGCATTTTGGCGTGCGCACCCTGACGACGGGCATTTACGAGACCTGGTTCGGCCTGGAGGATCGCGGTGCCGCCAGCCAATTGGCCGCAGCGCTGCTGGGTTGCGTGGCCATGCTGCTGCTGCTGGAGCGCCTCGCCCGCGGCGGGCGGCGCTTTCACCCCACCACCACCCGCCATGCGCCCTTCCGCCCGGTGGAACTCAAGGGGCTTGCGGGGGTGGGCGCCATGCTGGCCTGCCTGGCCCCGGTGCTGCTGGGTTTCGCCCTGCCCGCCGCCACGCTGTTGCATCTGATGTTGGAAGCGGGGGACCCGCTATCGCTGCGCGGCCTCATTCCCTTTGCCACCAATTCGCTGCTGCTCTCGGGGCTGACAGCGCTGCTCGGAGTGGCACTCGCATCCGTGCTGGCCTGGGGCGCTAGGCTGCATGGAGGTGCCGCGCCACGCTGGGCGCTGCGGGTTGCCGGTTTCGGCTATGCCCTGCCCGGCAGCGTGATTGCTGTGGGAACGCTCATGCCCTTTGGCCTGTTTGACAATGCGCTGGATGGGTGGATGCGCGCGCAGCTGGGCCTATCGGTGGGGCTTTTGCTGTCTGGCAGCGTGGCGGCGCTGGTCTTTGCCTATTTGGTGCGCTTCATGGCCGTGGCGCTGGGCTCGCTGGAGAGCGGGCTGGCGCGGCTCAAGCCCTCGATGCGCGACGCCGCGCGCTCACTGGGTGCGAGCGGTGGCCGGGCGATCTGGCGGGTGGAGGTGCCGCTGGCCCGCGGCGCCATGCTCTCGGCCGCCATCCTCGTCTTTGTCGATACGATGAAGGAATTGCCGGCCACGCTGATCATCCGCCCGTTCAATTTTGATACGCTGGCGGTGCGGGTTTACACCCTTGCCTCCGATGAGCGCCTGGCCGAGGCCTCCACCGGCGCGCTGCTCATCGTGCTTGTCGGGCTGCTGCCCTTATGGGTGCTGACGCGGGCGATGCGGCGGGCTGAACCGTAAGTTTTGTCCCAGGCGGAGCGCTGGATAGCCATGCCGGGGGAAACCGCGCGGGAAAAACCCGCATAGCGGCTTGACACGAAAAATATAAATCGCATTAATTGCCATGCGATAAATTATAAATTCATCAGACTTGGGCTGCCAAATGCGTATTGGCCACACACGCGCTGGCCACACACGCGTTGGCCAAACACAGGCTGCATGACGGGGCATCACGATGAAAATTCAACCTCTGACGCAGACCGACAAGGACACCATCCTCGCCATGGCCCGCACACTGGCCGGCCGCTCGCTGAGCGCGGGTGGGGCGCAAACAGCCCAGCCCGCCACCCAGGCCCGCGATCAACTCGCCGAATTCGACCGCCGGCTGGAACTCATGAACCGCGAGGTCAATGCCCGGCTGGCAGAAATGTCCCATTCCATCGAGATCATGCAGCGCAAGATCGCGGGTCTTTCGGGGGATTTTCAGGCCGTGCGGGTCACCCTCGTCGAGATCGAAACGCAGCTTGAGCAGGAACATGACCATGTCATCGCATCGGTCGATACCATGCTGCAGCGCCTGATGAGCGAACTCTCCGGCCCGCTCGACAATATCGCCCTAGTCGCGAATGACACCGCGATGGTGCAGCAGGAACTCACCCTGCTCGCCCGGCAGCTCACCACCGCCCAGGGTGGCGGCGGCCGTGTCTAAGGTCATCCAGTACCACCCAGCGATCCTCGAAGCCGACGCCATCGGCTATTCCATCACCAGCCTTCACGCGGTGCTGCGCGCCGCCGGGATTGTGAGCGAGCTTTACTGCGCCGATGACAATGCCCGCCCCTTCACCGACCTCAAACCGGTCAGTGCCCTGCTGAACCAGCCCATCCAGGATCAGCCGCCGGATACAATCATCATCCACTACTCATTCTATGATGATGTGGCGCTCCGCCTGGCACAGCTGCCCGGGCGGAAGATCATGGTATATCACAATATCACCCCCGGCCATTTCTTTCATCGGCCGAGCATGGAGCAAATGGCCTGGCTGGGCGATGCCTGCAATGGTGCCCGCGCCCAACTCGCCGCCATGCACCATATGTTCGACATCTCCATCGGCGATTCTGATTTTAACGCTGCAGAATTGCGCCAGCTCGGCTTTCACAACGTCAGCACCATCCCGGTCTTTGTGAACACCCAATTCTTCAGTTCCGACCTGCTGGACATCGCCACCTACAACGCCATCCGTGGCCATGCCGCCACCAATATCGCCTTTATCGGCCGCTTCGTGCCCAATAAGGCGATTGAGGACGTCATCACCGTGCTGGCGCAGTACAAGCGCATGTTCGGCGCCGACATCAACCTTCACCTCATCGGCAAGATCTGGGATCAGCCCTATTTCAGCAGCCTGCTGGCCCATGGCGCGCAGCATGGCGTGCTGGACCTCATCCGCACCCATATTGCGCTCGAGCCGGTCAAGCTGAAGACCATCCTCACCGCAGCCGATGCCTTTGTCTCCATGTCGCAGCATGAGGGCTTCATGGTGCCGGTGATCGAGGCCTTCGCCGCCGGCTGCCCGGTGATCGCGCGCGCGGCCGGCGCGGTGGGTGACACCATGGGCGATGGCGGCTTCCTGCTGCCCGATGCCGATACCCAAACCGCCGCCGCGCTGGTGCGCATGCTCAGCCTCGATAGCGAGTTGCGGGCGCGCGTTATCGCCGGCCAGCGCCGCCGCGCCTTCCATTTCCGCACCGAGAACACCGCCAGGCTCTGGCTGAACACCCTCCATGGCGGTGACGGCCGCCGCAAACCCGATGGGAGAGCGCGCCCTTGAAAATCGCATTCGATGGTGGCGCCTTCCAGCAGGATATCCAGGGCGGCATCTTCACGGTCTCGGTTGGCCTGCTCAACGCGGCGGCGGCGGCGGATCCGCAATTCTGCTGCGTGCTGGTGGCCGATCCAAGGCTGGGGCCGGTGCGTGAGGCTTTGCTGGCGCAGTTGAGTTTCCGCCCTGAGATCATCTATGGCGAGGTGACGGCGGCCTTTGATCCACCGCTGCGTGGCATCACCACCGATGATCCGCGCATCCGCTTTGAGATTGATGGCAGGGTCTTCACCCCCCAGGCCAATGGGCTGAGCTTCACCTATACCGGCAAGCGCCCAAGCGAGAGCTTTCATATCCGCAGCCGCGCCGCCCGCCCCAGTGACACCAGGGGCGGCCGGGACAGCCGCATGCTGGGGATTCCGCTGCGCGCCATCACCCTGCGCGACGAGGACGAAACCCGGCTGATCTCGGTGCGCGACCCGGCGCTGAGCGAAGGCTTCGAGGTGCCCGAGCCCGATTATCGCTGGACCAATGGCCGCGCCCGCATCCCTATCCATTTGCTCGCCAGCGAAGCGGAAGAGGTGACCATCAGCATCGAGATCGCCGGCACCATGACCTATCAGGTGATGGAGGGCCGCTTCGATGATCGCTACAATCAGATCATCGAAAGCCTGCGCGCGAGCGAGCGCCGCCTGCGCATCGCAGCCCTGGAAGACAGCCTGCTGGCGATGGGCGTGACAACCTATTTCGTCAATCATTTCATGCCGGTGCCGATGGAGCGGCTGCGCATCGTCAGCTTTCTGCATGATATGATCCCGGTGCTGCACAAGGGGTTTTTCATGGCCGATGCGCGGGCGAATTTCGCCCAGAACATCGCCATATTTCATCGCTCGGCGCATATCTTCGCCAATTCCGCCGCAAGCCGGGCCGATCTGATCCGCCTGGAGAAGCTGGCCCCCAACAGGGTGAGCCATATCGGCATCGATATCGCACCCGATTATCAGCCCCAACCCACGGCGACGGTGGCAACGGTACAGCAGGGCTTCGGCCTGGCCACCCGCCCCTATATCCTGTGCGTCGGCACGCTGGAGCCGCGCAAGAACCATCTGGGCCTGCTGGTCGCCTTCGACATCGCCTTCCGCGACCACGGCTTTCCCTATGATCTGGTCGTGGTTGGCAAACCAGGCTGGGGCTTTGATGGCTTCACCCGCGCCATGGCCGAGCGTGGCATGGGCCATATCGTCCACATCCTGAGCCATGTTTCGAATGCGGAATTGGCCGCGCTCTATTCCGGCGCCTTCTTCTCGGCCTATCCCAGCCTCTATGAGGGCTTCGGCCTGCCGGTGCTGGAGGCGATGGCCTGCGGCTGCCCGGTGCTCACCTCCAACATATCCTCCATGCCCGAAATCGCCGGCGATGCCGCCATGCTGGTCAACCCGCATGATCACGCCGCCATCGCCGCCGGCCTTGTCACCATGGCCGAGGATGGCGGCATTCGCGCCATGCTGGTGGAACGCGGCCATCGCCGCCGCCGCGCCTATAGCTGGGCAGTGAGCGCGCGGAGGATGCTCGATACCCTGGCCCAGCTTGATGATGGCGTGGCCGCGTGAAGATCACAGTCCTTTCCACCTTCGATGTGTGGCCCGCCATCGATGGTGGCCAAATGCGGTATTGCTCGATCTGGACCAAATTCTCCAACAGCAATGCCATCACCATCCTGCCCTATGAGTTCCGCAACACTGCCCAAGAGCGGCGCTACCATCTCGCCCCCCATGTCGAAGTCTGGCTGCCCAAGGCGGCCGCGGGAGATGCGCGGCATTTCCACCACATGATGGAGGTGAGCGGGCTGTGGATGCACGATGTGCTCTGCATCGCCGATTATACCCTCTCGCCCGAGTATCTATGCGCACTGCACAGCCAATTGGCCGATTGCGATGTGCTGGTAGCAGCCCACCCCTATTTGGCCGCCATGGCCTTTGCCTTGGCACCGGCGAGGGTTTTGACGGTCTATGAATCCTACAATGTGGAATACGACATCAAGGCCCAGTATCTCTCCACCGGCAGCGCCTCCCGCAACCTCATGGGGCGCTATCTCCGCCAGGTCGAACAGGTGGAAAGACTGGCGGTGCAGCGGGCCAACCATGTCACCGCCGTGAGCGAAGCCGACCGCCAAAGGCTGGCCGCACTGTATGGCCTGCCGACCAGGAAGATCAGCCTGGTGCCCAATGGGGTGAACGCGCCTCAGGCGCCCAGCCTGCCCGCCGCCGCGGCAGCGCAATTGCGCGCCGAAATGGGCCTGGGCGGGGCGGTTATTGGCATTATCGTTGCCAGCAGCCATGCGCCCAATGTCGAATCCTATCGCCGCACCCGGCTGATGCTGCAGGAGGCAGGCTTCACCGGCACCATCCTGCTCGTCGGCAACATCGCCACGGCGCTGCAGCCCGATTGGCCCGATATCGGCTTCGAGGAGCGGGTCTTTGGCTTTGTCAGCGACGCTTTGAAGATCACCCTGCTCGCATGCGCCGATTTCGCGCCGCATTTCATCTTCGATGGTGCCGGCACCAATCTCAAGCTGTTCGAATATATGGGCCATGGCGTGCCCATCATCGCCAATGGCTTTGGCGTGCGCGGCACCGAGGGTGATGACTGGTACTGGCCCACCGAGGATGCCGCAGGCCTGCGCCGTGCCCTAGCCGATATCGCCGCCCACCCGCTCCAAGCGCGCGCCCGCGCCGAACGCGGCCGCGCCATCGCCCGCGCCCGATTCGATTGGGCCGCCATCGCCACGGGCTTCGAGGCCGCCATGCGCCAAGGCTTCCCCCTCAGCCCCACCGAGGCCGAAGCCCCAGCCTGACACGACAGGGGCGTGAAGCCCGCGCCCTTTCATGCTGCAATGTCCCCATGCAGCCTCCGCACGACCCTGCCCTGCAACGGCAATATGACAATCCCGCCCTGGTACCCGAGCATCCGGCCATCATCGCCGGCTGGGCAGCAGATGCCGCCGCCTATCGCCGCCGGGGCGGGGAGTTGGACATCGCCTATGGCCCCTCGCCGCGCGAGCGTTACGACCTCTTCGGCCCGCAAGAGGCGCCAATCGCCGTCTTCATCCATGGCGGCTATTGGCAGAAACTCGACAAGAGCTTCTTCAGCCATTGCGCCGCGGGGCTGAACGCCCATGGCGTGGCGGTGGCAGTGCTGGGCTTTGATCTCTGCCCTGCCGTTTCCATCCGCGACATTCTGCGCCAGGTGCAGGCCGCCTGCACCGCCCTGCCCCGCCGCCCGGCCCTGGCCTTTGGCCATTCCGCCGGCGGGCATCTGGCAGCGATGTTGCTGGCCAGCGGGCATGTTCCCGCCGCCCTTCCCATCTCGGGCGTCTTCGAACTCGCCCCCTTGCGCCACACCACCATCGGCACCGCATTGCAACTCAGCGAGGCTGCGGCCCGCGCCCTCTCGCCGCGCTTCCTGCCGCCACCGGCACGAGGCTGGCTGCATGCCGTGGTGGGCAGCGCCGAAAGCCCCGAATTCCGCCGCCAGACCCGCGATTTCGCCGCCGCCTGGGGTGGCACGGCCGAGGAATTGCCCGGCCTGAACCACTTCTCCGTGCTGGCCCCCTTCAGCGACCCGGACAGCCCCCTGATCACCCGAATGCTGGGCGCGATCGCCGCCTAAGCGCCGGGCGTTAGTATGCTGCCCCCGCGCGGTGCAGCATGACGTCAACACCGGCCTGAAGGGCTGCTGAAACGCCCTGTTTGCCGGGCAAAGAGCGAAAGGACTTTGCCCCTCGATCTTGCTTTCGCGCCCTATTCGTTTTTCAGTAGCCTGCTGGACCCATCTCACCGGAAGCGACGCGGTGAAACGGCTCTCGTTTTTGTTTTGACGCATTTTCCGAGCCCCCTTGCGAAGCCGCAGCGCTTGAAAATGCTCTAGTCTTGAGGAATGGCACAATGGCTTTTCGATGCGACCTGATCATCCGTGATGCGACGATCATCGACGGCACCGGCGCACCGCGCTTCCAGGGCGATGTCGCGGTCAATGGCGATCGCATCATCGCCATGGGCGATCTGGGCAGCGCCGCCGGGCAGGAGGAGGTCATCGCCACCGGCCTCGCCCTCGCCCCCGGCTTTATCGACGCCCATACCCATGATGACCGCGCGGTGCTCTGCGGCCCCGCCTGCCAGCATTGCAAGGTCAGCCAGGGTGTCACCACCGTCGTGGTTGGCAATTGCGGCGTCTCGCTCGCGCCGCTGCGGATGACCAAGCGCCCGCCGCCGCCGCTGGACCTGCTGGGCGATGAGAGCTGGTTCACCCTGGGCAGTTTCGCCGAATATGCCGAGGCGCTGGAAAAGCGCCCCACCAATGTGAACACGCTGGCCTTCTGCGGCCATATGTCGCTGCGCGTCGAAGCCATGGAAGGCGATGTCTATCGCGCCGCCAATGACCGTGAGATCGCCGCCATGCAAGCCCGCCTGAGCGAGGCCCTGGCCCAGGGTGCGGCCGGCTTCACCACCGGCCTCTACTACGCCCCCAATGCCCAGGCCACGACCGATGAGGTGATCGCGGTCGGCGAGGCGCTGCGCGCCCATGGCGGCATCTACATGACGCATATGCGCGACGAGGCCGACAATGTGCTCGACAGCATCCGCGAAACCCTGCGCATCGGCCGCGAAACCGGTACCGCCGAGCGTCCGGTCGAGGTCATCATCAGCCACCATAAATGCTCCATGCCGGAGAATTTCGGCCGCTCGCGCGAGACGCTGGCGCTGATCGACAGCCTCGGCCAGGACCAGCCGGTGGCCTTTGACGTCTACCCCTACCCCGCCGGCTCCACGGTGATGATGCCCGAGCGGCTGCGCCAGGATGTGCCGGTGCAAATCACCTGGTCCGTCCCCCATCCCGAGGTGGCGGGGCGCGACCTTGATGACGTCGCGCGCGAATGGGGCATGACCCGCAAGGCCACCGCCGAAAAGCTGCTGCCGGCCGGTGCGATCTATTTCCAGATGGATGAGGCCGATGTGCGCCGCATCATGGCCCATCCCCGCAGCATGATCGGCTCCGATGGCATCCCGCATGACGCGGTGCCGCATCCCAGGCTCTGGGGCACCTTCCCCCGCGTGCTCGGCCATTACGTGCGTGAGGTGAAACTGTTCAGCCTGGAGACGGCGATCCACAAAATGACCGGGCGCACCGCCGCCGTCTTCGGCCTGCAGCAGCGCGGCACCATCCGCCCCGGCAATTACGCCGATCTGGTGCTGTTCGACCCAGCGACGGTGGCCGATCGCGCCACCTACAAGACCCCCACCCTCACCTCGCTGGGCATCCACCGGGTGTGGAATAATGGCGAGGCCACCCTCAATGCCGAGGGGCTGACCGGCGCCGCCCCCGGCCGCTTCCTGCGCAATCCGCGCCTCGCGGCATAGCACGCCCGCAACGCCGCAGGCCCGTTACAGGCCCGCGGCGTTGCTTTAACCGGCTGTGGTAAAACCGTGATGGCGGAGGGAAAAAGAGCGAAAAGGCTTTGCCCTCTCGCGCTCTCCCACCAGGGTCGACATATATGTCGACGATTTTCCTGGACCTTTGATATATTTTTAGTTCGCTCCGTTAGTAATAAATGATCAACAGAAAATAATATATATTTTTATTTTACAAAATAATTCTATCTTAAAAACATCCCCATTAAAATAACAATTCTATAAAAAAACCAAACGAAGGTGCAGGAAACTGAGTTTCCTGCTGGGGTGCTCGAGGGGCAAAGCCCCTCGATCTTCTTTTCTCTCGATTATCGTCTTCCAGCAGCCCGCCAGCGCCCGTTCCGTCCGAACGGATGAGGCTCCTAGCCCTTAGCCGCCTTCAGCGCCGCCCATTCCGCCGCCGTGTAGCGCGGCACATCCACGCGGTCATTGGTGCGGGTATACCAGCCCCGGCCATGCATGCGCCCCACGAGGTCCAGCGCCGGCGTGTCGATATAATTCTTCTCGGCGTCCAGCACCGCCTCATCCTTCACATGCAGCGCCAGCACCTTGCCCATGACGATGGTGTGGTGGCCGACGGGGACCATCTGAAAAGTCTCACATTCAAACGCCACCGGGCTTTCGGCGATGCGCGGCGGCTTGACCCTGGTGCTGGCCAGCTTGTGCAGCCCTGCTTCGTTGAGTTCGTCCACGCCCGGCGCGAAATCGATCGCGGTCAAATTCATCTGCTCCAGCGCCGAGCCGGGGACGAGGCAGACAACGAATTGGCCGGTCGCCTTGATATTGCCCAGCGTGTCCTTCGCACCACCCTCGGGGCGCGGGCCGCAGCCAATGGCCACCACTGCCGGGTCATCGGAGAAGGCATTGAAGAAGGAATAGGGCGCGGCATTGACCACGCCCGCGCCATCCTGCGTCACCACCCAGGCAATGAGGCGGGGCACGATGGTGGAGACGAGCAGCTTATAGCGCTCCCGGGCAGGCAGGGCTTCGAAGTCGAACAGCATGGGATGGGTCCTTGGTCTTTGCTCTGCCGGCAATTGCCCGGCCATGGCCGGCCTGTCGAGGGGCCGCGCGCCGGGCAGCGCGGTTCATCATCGATTAGTCAGTGATTGCCTATAAATCCCCGCCCCTGGATGGAGATATGGCGATGCGGGTGTTCCGGAACCTCTCGGTCGGCAAGAAGCTGGCGGTCAGTTCGCTTTTCGCGGTGCTCATGCTGCTCGCCCTTGTGGTGATGGTGCGCCTGGAGGCAGAGGTGGCGCATGAAACCCTCGCCCTGCAGGAGGCAGCAGCCCAGGCCCAGGTCGCCGCCACCGAGGCATCGCTGCAACTCGCCCGTGCCAATCTCGGCCAGCGCGGGGCGCTGCTGGCGCAGGATTCTGCCACTATCGAGGCCGAGCAGGCCGCCATGCAGGCCGCCATGCGTGAAGCCCGGCGCGCGGCGGGTGAGGCGCTCAACCTCGCCCGGCCCGCCGAGGCGCGCGCGGGCCTGCAGGCCCTGCTGCAGGATATTGACGCGCTGGGGGCCAGCTTTGGCGAAACCGTCGCCCGCCGGGCCGAGCTGATCCAGGCCCGTGACGAACAGCTGATGCCGCGCATGTTTGATGCCGACCAGGCGCTGGAGAGCCTCGCCTCGCATATCAGCTTCGCGCTGTCGGGGGAGGCGTTGGAAAATGCGCGCGAAATCCTGGGCAATTTTGCCAATGCGCTGAATGAGGTGCGGCTGGGCGCCAACCGCTATCTGGCCACAGCCGATGCCGCCGCAGCCAACCGCGTTCGTCGCGCCGCAGGCCAGCAAAGGGTGCATCTGCGCCGGTTGGAAGCCTCGGTACCGGCCTCAACATTGGCGGTGGTCAGGCGCAGCGGCGAGATTGCCGAGGAAATCGCCCATCAGGCGGATGCGGTGATCGCCATGGGCATGGCGATAGAGGCCGCGCGGATCGGGCAGATCATTCCGATTAGTGATCGTGCCCAGGCCAATGTCGGGCAGGTGGTGGCCATCCTGCGCAGCGATGCCCAGGGCGCTGCCCAGCGCACGGCCTGGGCGATGATCGCCATTTCCAACCAGGTGCTGGTCGCCGGCGCCGCGGTGGGGGGCATGTTGGTTCTCTTTGGCGCATTCACCGCGCAGCTCGTGGGCGCGCCATTGCGGCGCATGGCCGCGCAGGTGAGCGAGATCGCCGCGGGGCGAACCTCCGCCCCGGTGCCCGATCAGGCCCGCGGCGATGAAATCGGCCGCATCGCCGTCGCGCTGGAAGCCCTGCGCGGCGCGGCCGAAAAAGCCTTCGCCCGCGGCCAGATGCTCGAGCAAATGGGCCATGGCGTGATGGTGGCCGACCCGCAGAATGGCTTTGCCATCACCTATATGAACCCCGAAGGCCAGGCGCTGATGCGCCGGGTGGAAGCAGCATTGCCGGTGCGCGCCGATGCGCTGCCCGGCCTGGGGGTGGAGACCATCAGCCGCGACATTGCGGCGCTGAAGCCTATGATGGCCGACCCTGCCCGCCTGCCCCATGAAAGCCGCCTGCGCATTGGCGCCGAGAGCTTTGAACTCAAGCTCAGCGCCATTCGCGACACCGGCGGCCACTATGTCGCCACCATGCTGATCTGGCGGCTCATCACCCATCAGGCCCGGCTGGCCGATGCGTTTCAGGCCGAAATTGGCAGCGTGGTGCAGGCCGTCGTGCAATCGGCCGAGCATATGCGCCATGTGGTGGAAATGGTGGGCCATGCCGCCGATACCGGCGGGCGTGAGGCGGATGCGGTGGCCGAAGTCTCAGCCCGCGCCGGCCATGAGGTGCAAAACGTCGCCGCCAGCGCCGAGGAGTTGGCGATGAGCGTGGCCGAGATCACCCGCCAGGTGAGCGATGGCGCCCAGGTGGCGCGCGCCGCCGCGCAGGAGGCGCGCGCCACCGATGCAACGGTGCAGGGCCTGGTGCAGGCGGCTGCCAAAATCGGCGATGTGGTGCGCCTGATCAGCGATATCGCCGGGCAGACCAACCTCCTCGCCCTGAATGCGACCATCGAGGCGGCGCGGGCGGGTGAGGCCGGCAAGGGCTTTGCCGTCGTCGCCAGCGAGGTGAAGAACCTCGCCAGCCAGACCGCCGGCGCCACCGAGGAAATCGCCGCCCAAATCAACGCCATCCGCAGCACGACCGAGGATGCGGTGACGGCGCTGCGCAATATTGGCACCACGATCGAGCGGATGAATGAGGTGACAACCGCCATCGCCGGCGCGGTGGAAGAACAAGGGGCGGCCACGCGTGAGATCGCCCGCAGCGCCGCGCAGATGGCGGAGGGCACAGGGGCCGTGGTGCGCAGGATAGGCGATGTTCAGCGCGCATCGGGCGCCACCGGCACGGCGGCGCAGGGCATGCGGCAAACCTCGGTGGAATTGACCCAGCAGGCGAATAATCTGCGCGGCAAGGCTGACCAATTCCTGGCCAGCATCCGCGCCTGAAGCCCCGGCCGCGTTCAGACACAATTTGGGGCGGAAGAAGGGCCCCTTGCAGCCTCAAGCCACCCGGTGCGGCGGCGGCAGATCAAAGCGCAGAACGCAATCAAGGTTCTGCAAGGCCCGCTCGCCCATCGCATCGCGGGTTTCGATGGTGGCACTGCCCAGATGCGGCAGCAGCGCCACATTCTCCAGCCCCAGATAACCCGCGAAAACCTTGGGCTCGCCATCATACACATCAAGCCCGGCGGCGCGGATATGGCCAGAGGTGAGGGCGGCCACCAGCGCCGCATCATCCACGCTGCCTCCACGGCCGGTATTGATGACGATGCTGCCCGGCTTCATCTGCGCCAGCCGCGCCGCATCGAGCCATTTGCGGGTGCCATCACCACCCGGAACATGCATGGAGAGCATGTCGATGGCGCGCAGGAAACCTTCATCGGTCTCGTGGAAGATGGCACCCTGCTCCACCTCGGCCGGCAGCTTGCGCAGGTCACGATAATGAATCTGCATGCCAAAGCCGCGCGCCATGGCGGCCAGCTTCTGGCCAATGCGGCCAAAGCCCAGAATGCCGAGCTTTTTGCCCTCCAGCGTCACGCCCATCAATTGGGTCGGCGCCCAGCCCTCCCACTGATTGGCCCGCACCATGCGCTCACCCTCGCCAGCGCGGCGCGCGGCCATCAGCAGAAGGGTAAAGGCACATTCGGCGGTGGCAAAGCTCAGCACCTCAGGCGTATTGGTCACGATGATGTTGTTCGCCTTTGCGGCGGCCACATCCACATGATCATAGCCCACCGAGAAGGTGGTGACGATTTTCACACTATCGGGCAGCGCGGCAAAAACCGCCGCATTCATCGGGTCCCCCGCCGCGATCAGCACGCCATCGGCGCGCGCCTCGCTGGCGCGGCGGGCAATCTCCATCCCATCGCGGAACCATGGCTCGTCATGCGGGTTGAGCCGCGCGTCGTAATCACGCGCAGCACGCGCCTCGATCTCCGCTGGCAGTTTGCGGGTGACGAGCAGGATGGGCTTGGACATGGATATTTCCCCAGGCGAACGACAGCCAGGGGGTTTAGCGCATTTCAATCAACACGCCATCCGCACCCAATTGCAGGGCAAGGCCAGTGCGGCGCGGCCGCAAGCGAATGCGCACACCATTGGCGTTCTGCAGCCAGACAAACCCAGTCATCTGCGCACCCGGCACCACCATGCCACCGCGCGCCTGTGCATAGGTGCCGGGAAAGAGGCTGACATCGCGCATATCGAACACATCGCCGACGGCGGTGACCCGCGCCACGCCAAGCCCGCCCACGCCTGCGGAGCGCACCCGGAAGGCCAGCCGCCGGCCGCGATAGATCAGCACGCCGCTGCCCCAACCCACCTGGCCGATATAGCCAACCTGCCAAT
Organism: Rhodovarius crocodyli; assembly: GCA_945901085.1. Lineage (GTDB taxonomy): Bacteria > Pseudomonadota > Alphaproteobacteria > Acetobacterales > Acetobacteraceae > Rhodovarius > Rhodovarius crocodyli_A. The sequence goes on from CAMDJV010000032.1 coordinate 22,342, forward strand.
TGGTCATCTCCACCCGGGCATCAGGCCGGGCATTGGCCGCAACCTCGGCAGGGGCGGCGGGCGCCGCAGGTTCAGCGGGGGCTGCGGTCACCGGCTGCGGCGTTTCACTGGCGCAGGCCGCCAGCAAAAGCGCGGGGCTGGCCAAAAGCAGGTTACGGCGGAGGGCGAGGGTCATGGCGGTATTCCGGTTGATTCGTGGCGCAAGCTAAACACTCCCCCCATCAGCGGCAACTTCCCAGGCTTCGCAGCGCCCCGGCTTGCCAGCCCAGTGCGGGTGCTGGATTGTCGCCCCCAGGACATATTTCGGGGAGCTTGAGCATGGATTTGGGTTTGCAGGGCAAGCGCGCGCTGGTGATGGGTGCATCCAAGGGCCTGGGCCGCAGCGTGGCGGATGCGCTGGCGCGCGAGGGCTGCCACCTCGTGGTCAGCGGCCGCAGCCAGGCCAGCCTGGATGTGGCGGCGGCCGCACTTCGCGCCCTGGGCGCCGCCTCGGCCATCGGCATCCCCGCCGATGTCGCCAGCAATGCGGATATGGACAGCCTGGCCGATGGCGCCGTGGCGGCGATGGGTGGGGTGGATATCCTCATCCTCAACCATGGCGGCCCGCCGCCCGGCACCGCCCTGGAACTGGACGAGGCACTCCTCCTGCCCTGGTTCCAGCGCATCGTCGCCGCCCCCATCCACATCACCAAAAAACTCCTGCCGGGGATGCGGACGCAGAAATTCGGTCGGATCATCAATATCGGCAGCACCGGCATGCAGCAGCCCATCCCCAATCTGGTGCTGAGCAACACGCTGCGCGCCTCGGTGATGGGCTATCTCAAGACGCTGAGCGCCGAGGTGGCCGGCGATGGCGTGACGGTGAACATCGTCGCCCCCGGCGCCATCCGCACCGATCGCAGCCTGGAGACCGCCCAGGGCATGGCCACCAAAACCGGCAAGAGCATCGATGAGGTGATCGCCGAACGCAGCAAGACCATCCCCGCCCAGCGCTATGGCGAACCCGATGAATATGGCCCGCTCGTTGCCTTCCTCTGCGGCCAACCCGCCGCCTATATCACCGGCGAGATCATGCGCGCCGATGGCGGCATGGTGCGGGGTTTCTGAACCATGAATGCGCGCATTGCCGCCGATATCGGCGGAACCTTCACCGATGTGGTCCTCGAGCAGGAGGGCCAGCGCTGGACCGCCAAGGTCCTCACCACCCCCGCCGCGCCTGAAGAGGGCGTGCTGGAGGGGGTGCGCGCCGTGCTCGCCCGCGCCGGACTCACTGCCGCCGATGTATCGCTGATGATCCACGGCACCACCCTCGCCACCAACGCCATCATCGAGCGCAAGGGTGCCCCCACCGGCTTCATCACCACCGAGGGTTTTCGCGACGTCCTCGCTTTGGGCAATGAGAGCCGTTACGACCAATACGACCTGAATATCGACCTGCCGCAGCCGCTTGTCCGCCGCCGCCACCGCGTGCCGGTGGCCGAGCGGCTGGACAATACCGGCAAAATCCTTCGCCCCCTCGATGAGGCGGCGGTGGCCAACGCCGTGCGCTTCCTGCGCGATGAGGGCATGCAGTCGCTGGCCATCGGCTTCATGCATGGCTTCGTGAACCCCGCGCATGAGCAGAAAGCGGCCGAGATCGCCCGGGCGATCTGGCCCGAGGTGCGGATTTCGCTGTCCTGCGAAGTCAGCCCCGAAATGCGCGAATGGGAGCGGTTTTCCACCACCGTCGCCAATGCCTATGTGCAGCCGCTCATGGCCGGCTACCTCGCCCGCCTGCGCGCCGGGCTGGATGCCATGGGCATGGCGGTGCCGGTCTTCATGATGCTCTCGGGCGGCGGCCTCACCTCGATCGAGACGGCGGCCAAATTCCCCATCCGCCTGGTCGAGAGCGGGCCTGCGGGCGGCGCGATTTTCTCCGCCTTCGTGGCCCGGCAAAAGGGTCTGTCGAAGGTGCTCTCCTTCGACATGGGCGGCACCACGGCCAAGGTTTGCCTGATCGATAATTTCGCCCCCCAGGCCAGCCGCAGCTTCGAGGTGGCGCGCATCGGCCGCTTCCAGAAAGGCTCAGGCCTGCCCCTGCGAATCCCCGTCATCGAGATGGTGGAGATCGGCGCCGGTGGCGGCTCGCTCGCCCATGTCGATGGGTTGGGCCGCATCCAGGTCGGGCCGGAAAGTGCCGGCGCCGTGCCCGGCCCCGCCTGCTATGGCCGCGGTGGCGAGAAGCCCGCGGTGACAGACGCCAATCTCCTGCTCGGGCGTTATGACCCTGCAACCTTCGCCGGTGGCGCGCTCACCCTCCACCCGGCCCAGGCCGGGGCTGCGATGCTCTCCGCCGTGGGCAAGCCGCTGGGGTTGGAAGCCGGAATGGCCGCCCTCGGCGTGGTCGAGATGGTGGATGAAAACATGGCCAATGCGGCGCGTGTGCATGCCATTGAATCGGCCAAGACCTATGAGGGCCGCACCGTGGTCGCCTTTGGTGGCGGCGGACCGGTGCATGGCTACCGCGTGGCAGAAAAAATCGGCGTGAGCCGCATGCTGGTGCCGAGCGGCGCCGGCGTGGGCAGCGCCATTGGCTTCCTGCGCGCCCCCGTGGCCTACGAAGTGGTGCGCAGCCTCTACCAGCGTTTCGGCAGTTTCGACGTGGCGGGCGTGAATGCCCTGCTGGCCGATATGAGTGCCGAGGCCGCCCGGGTGGTTTCCGCCGGCAGCTTTTCCGCACCGACCACAGAAACCCGCACGGCCTATATGCGCTATGTCGGCCAGGGCCATGAGATTGCAGTGGCCATGCCGAAGGGCGACCTGACGCCGGGCGATGTGGCGAAAATCCGCGCCGATTACGATGCCGAATATGCCCGCTTCTATGACCGCCCGGTGCCCGGCAGCGATGTCGAGGTGATGAGTTTCGCCGTCGTCGTCAGCACCCTGATCGATGCGGTGGAACCGGTGGCCGAACCCGAACCCGCCCCCGCCCCCGCGCCCATCCGCCACCAATCGGTGCTGGACACGGCCATCGGCACCGCGGCTGCCTGGGCGGTCTATGACCGCAGCGCCATGCCACCGGGCTGCCGGGTCATGGGGCCCTGCATCATATCCGAGGACGAGACCAGCACCCTTGTCGGCCCGGGCTGGGCCTGCGCGGTGGATGGGCTGGGCTATCTGGAACTGGTGCGGGAAGGATGAAAGCGTTGCGACATGGCCCAGAAATGTGTATGAAACGAGCGTATTTTTACACATGAATGGGCCATGCGCACCAATATCGACATCAATGACCGCCTGATGGCCGAGGCCATGGAAGCGACCGGGCTGCGGACCAAGCGCGAGACCGTGGAAGCGGCGCTGAGCCTGCTGGCTCGGCGCAAGCGCCAGGCCTCGGCCCTGGCGCTGTTCGGCCAGGTCGAATGGCAGGGCGACCTTGATGCACAACGCCGCGACACGCCGGAGCCAGGTTGAACAGCGTCTTCGTCGACAGCTCGGTCTGGATCGACCATCTCCGCGGCGTGCCGACACCCCAGACCCTCGAATTGCGGGGGCTGCTGGAAGCGCTTGATCCAGACAGCGGGGAGGATGATCCGCCCGCCATCCTGATGGGCGACCTCGTGCTGCTGGAAGTGCTGCGCGGCATAGCGGATGAGCAGGCGCATACCCGCACCCGGGAAATCCTGCTGTCTTTCCCCCAGGTGCAACTCGGCGGCACCGAGGCGGCCCTGGCCGCTTCCGATCATTTCCGCCAGTTGCGGCGCCAGGGCATCACGGTGCGCAAAGCGGTGGATTGCCTCATCGCCAGTTGGTGCATCACGCGCCAAGTGCCATTGCTGCACAGCGACCGTGATTTTGAACCATTTGTGGAGCATCTGGGGCTCGCCGTCTTCACAGCCGACGGACGGTAGGGATGGCGTTTGGAGAAGGCGAATTCAATAGCATGAAGACCCAACTTGTTCGCCTGCAGCTCTTGGATGGCGATCCGGCCGGGCTGCGCAACGCAGCCATGGCAGGCCGCACCACGCTGCTCTACGCCTGTCCGTGGACACAAATTCAGTCCCTTATGGCACAAGATGAAGCAAAACGGACCGCAGTATACATTCTTGCCGGGGTCGAGCCCAATGACGCGGCAGGCGGCCATCTCGTAATTTATGTTGGAGAGTGCGACAGTCTCGTGGAACGCTTCGCCGCTCATCACAAAAAAGACGCGGCCGAATGGACCGAGATTTTTCTGGCAACAACAACAGACGGTGCTTTCAACAAGGCTCATGCCCGTTATGCTGAGCATTGGTTGGTGCAGAAGGCGTTGATCACCAAACAGTCAAAAATCCTGAACGGCGGGACCGGACAAGGAAAATTAGATATAAGTGATCAGGCGTTTGCGGAAGATTTTGCCAGAAACGTTGCAGTGCTTGCTCAAACGCTTGGTCTGGGCGTGTTCAGACAGCCCTTGGCAGTAACCAATGAAAAATTAATGATAATCAGTCTTTGGGGAGTGCGATTCCCACATTCGAATTCAAATATACTAACTCTCCCGTCGCAGCCTTAATGGTTCCGAGCGGCAATCAGTTCGTCATAAAGGCAGGTTCACTAAGTCGGGCAACTGACATGGCCGGTCTTCAGGACGGGTATCGCACAATGCGAGCAAATGCTCGAAAGGACGGCATACTGATTGCGGACAAGGATGGCTATGAGAGGTTTACCATCGACTTCCCAACACCCAGCACCTCTGCCGCCGGCTCAATGATATACGGCTCGGCATGCGCCGGTCCGGTTGCCTGGTACCACGTGGATACCAAGGAAAGCTTCAAAGATTGGCAAGCGCGCCAAGCAGGAGAAACGCCATGAACCCCCTGGAAAAAATCCAACGCCAAATCCAATGGAACCGCCTCATCGCGGTGGTCGAGGAACAGGCGCAGGTGATGATCCGCACCGCCTTCTCCACCACGGTGCGTGAGGCGGGCGATCTCTCCGCCGGCGTCTTCGACCTGCAGGGCCGAATGCTCGCCCAGGCCGTCACCGGCACCCCCGGCCACGTCAACTCCATGATGGAATCGGTGGGCCACTTCCTGGCCAAATTCCCCGCCGCAACCATGCGCGAGGGTGACCACTACATCACCAACGACCCCTGGCTCGGCACCGGCCATTTGCACGACCTCACCGTCGTCTCCCCCGCCTTCCATCACGGAAAAATCGTCGGCCTCTTCGCCAATACCGCCCATATCATCGATATCGGCGGCCTGGGCATGGGCCCCGAGGGCCGCTCGGTCTTCGAGGAAGGCCTCTATATCCCCATCGTGAAATGCTTCGAGGCGGGAAAGCCAAACGAGACCTTCTTCGACTTCATCCGCGTGGGCAGCCGCACCCCGGTCGAACTTGAGGGCGACATCTACTCCCTCTGTGCCTGCAACGATGCCGGCGCCAAGCGCCTGGCCGAAATGCTGGACGAATACGCCCTAGAAGGGCTCGACAGCCTCGCCGCCTATATCTTCGACGCCTCGCTCACCGCCACCCAGGCCGCCATCAACGCCCTGCCGCGCGGCACCTTCCACAATAGCATCAACTCCGATGGCTATGAGGCGCCGGTCACGCTGAGGGCCGCACTCACGGTGGCGCAGGACGAGATCGTGGTCGATTACGCCGGCACCTCCGGCCTGTCGAACCGCGGCATCAACGTCCCGCCGGCCTATTGCCGGGCCTATTCCTGCTTTGGCATCAAGGTGGTGGTGGCACCCGACATCCCCAACAACTGGGCCAGCCTCGCCCCCTTCCGCATGGTCATCCCCGAGGGCTGCATCCTCAACGCCCCCCGCCCCTACCCCGTCAGCGTCCGCCATGTCGTCGGCCAATTGATCCCCGACCTGATGATGGGCTGCCTGGGCCAGGCCGTGCCGGGGCGCGTCGTCGCCGAAGGCTCCTCCGCCCTGTGGAACCCGCCACTGCGCGGTGGCAGCCAAGTCTCCGGCCAGGATGCCGAGGTCGATGATTTCGAGATCATCACCTTCAATTCCGGCGGCACCGGCGCCCGGCCAACCAAGGACGGGCTGGACGGCACCGCCTTCCCCTCCGGCGTGCGCACGATGAGCGTGGAGGCCACCGAAAACGTCGCCCCCGTCATCTTCTGGCGCAAGGAGCTGCGCCCCGATTCGGCCGGCCCCGGCAAGACCCGCGGCGGCTTTGGCCAGATCATGGAGATCGGCGCCAAGTCCAACGCCGAATTCGCGGTAAACGCCATCTTCGACCGGGTGGCCAATGCCCCCCGCGGCCGTTTCGGCGGCGGCGATGGCGCCTCGGGCCGGGTGTCGCTGGATGATGCCAATGGCACCACGCTGCGCACCAAGGGATTTCAGGTGATCCCCAAGGGCCGGCATCTGGTGCTGCACCTGCCCGGTGGCGGTGGCATGGGTGATGCGGCAGCGCGTGACCCGGCGCTGGTGCAGCGCGACATCGAGGATGGGCTGATCACCCCGGGTGCGGCGGAGTAAATCCCCGCCCCCCCCGGCGCGCGGGCTTTCACCGCCAGCCAGTTCCCACAACAACAGGTCATGCCTTAGCATCCAGGCATGACAACCCAAAAACGCCCCGCCTTCGGCCAATCCATGGTGGTGACCAACCACCCCGCCGCCTCGGCCGCCGCCGCCACCATGCTGGCCGAGGGCGGCACCGCAATCGATGCCGCCGTCGCCGGCCTGCTGGCCCTCGCAGTCTGTGAACCGATGATGGTCGGCCTCTTCGGCGGGGGCGTGTTCCATCTGCGCGAGGCCGATGGCCACCACACCATCCTCGATGGCCTCTCCACCGCCCCAGCCGCCGCCCATGCCACCATGTTCACCCCGGCCAAACCGGATGATCCGCTGGTGATCGAGGCGGTGGACCGGGTGAATATGGTAGGCCCCCTCTCCGTCGCCGTGCCTGGCAATCTGCTGGCCTGGAGCGCGGCCCTGGCACGTGGCGGGCGGTTTTCGCTGGCCGATGTGCTGCAACCGGCCATTCGCCTCGCCCGACGTGGCTTCACCGTCTCGCCCTATCTCGCCGATTGCGCCGCTGAGGCCGGCGCGGATATGGCCCGCGATGCCGCCATTTCCGCGCTCTTCCTGCCCGGCGGCAGCCCCATCGCGCCCGGCAGTACGCTGCGCAACCCCGCCTTGGCCGAAACCCTGGAGGCGATAGCCGCCGGCGGCCCAGAGGCGCTGCATGGCGGTGCCATCGGCGCCTCGGCAGCGCGGGAAATCGCCGCCCGCGGCGGCATCCTCACCCTGGCCGACCTCGCCGCACAGCGCATGGTTGAGCGCGCGCCGATTCGCGGCCTCTATCGCGGCTTCGAGGTGCTGGCCCCGCCTCCTCCCTCGGCCGCGGGCGTGCATGTCGCGCAAATGCTCAACCTGCTGGAAGGCTTCGACATCGCAGGCCTGGGCTTCGGCAACCCCGCCCGCCTGCATCTGGTGGCCGAGGCACTGAAAATGGCCTTCGCCGACCGTGCCGCCGCCACCGCCGACCCAGCCTTCGTCAGCGTGCCGGTGGAGCGGTTGATCTCCAAAGACTACGCCGCCCAGCGCCGGGCAGAACTCGACCCCGCCCGCGCCCGCCACTGGGGCCCGGGCGTGGCACCGGGCGAGGCCCATACCACCCACCTCACCGTGGCCGATTCGGAGGGGCGCATCGTCGCCGCCACCCACACCATCAACTCGCTCTTCGGCGCCCGCTTCCTGCTACCCGAGACCGGCCTGATCCCGAACAACTACATGGCGCTGTTCAACCCCAGGCCAGGGCTGGCCAATTCCATCGCGCCAGGCAAACGCGTCACCACCTCCATGTCGCCGATGATGATCCTCAAGGATGGCCGCCCCTGGGCGGCACTCGGCCTGCCCGGCGGCTTGCGCATCTTCGCCAGCACCTTCCAGGCGGTGCTGAATTTGGTCGATCACGGCATGTCCCTCGCCGAGGCGGTGGAAGCGCCGCGCATCTGGACCCAGGGCGGCAATCTGGAGGTCGAGGCCGGCTTTGATGACGCCACGCGCGCTGCCCTCGCTGCCATGGGCCACCCGGTGCAGAAAGTGGCCACGGTGGCGGGCGGCATGTGCGCCATCCGCTTCCACGAGGATGGCATGATGGAGGGCGCCGCCTGCTGGCGGGCGGATGGCACGCCCATCGGCATCGCCGGCGGCAAGGCCCGGGCCGGGGTGCGCTTCTTCCCTGACGCACCTTGAAGCTGCTGCTCTGGCATTGGGGGCGGCGCGGCGCTGGGCCGCAAATGCTGATATCGCTCGCCCGCGCCCTGGCGCCGATGGCCGAACTCCGCCTCAGCATCTCAGCACAATCCGACCTGCTGGCCGAAACCCAGGCGCTGGGCCTGCCCATGGATGCTGTGCCCACCTATGGCTCAGCACTGGGCTTCGTCACCGGCCTCGCCCGCATACCAGCACTGCGCCGGCGCCTGGTGGCGCAGGCCCAGGGCTGCGATGCGGTGATCAGCGTGATGACCCATCTGTGGACGCCGCTGCTCGCCCCCGCCCTGGCCGCCGCTGGCATCCGCTTTATCCCCATCATCCATGATGCCAACCCCCATCCGGGCGACCCCGGGGCCTTGTGGGGCTGGCGCTTCCGGCGGGAATTATCCGCAGCCCAACTGGCCGTGGTGCTCTCCGAATCGGTGGAAGGCGCGGTGCAGGCCGCCCGCCCCGGCCTGCCCACGGCGCGGATGACCTTGGGCGCGCATCTCGACCTGCCGCCGCCCCCCGCCACCCCCGCCCCCCCGCGCCCGGCAGGCGCACCTCTGCGGCTGCTGATGTTCGGCCGCCTGCGCGCCTATAAGGGCCTCGACCTACTGCGCGACGCGCTGCGCCTGCTGCCGCCCGATGCCATCAGCCTGCGCGTGGTGGGCGATGGCCCGGCCGAGGCACTGGCCCCCGGCCTCGCCGCCATGCCTGGGGTCAGCATCGAAAACCGCTGGGTGGCCGAGGCCGATATCCCCGGCCTGATCGCCCAAGCCGATGCGCTGGTGCTGCCCTATCGCGAGGCCAGCCAATCGGGCGTCATCCCCATTGCCCATGCCATGGGCGTGCCGGTGGTGGCGATGCCAGCGGGTGGCCTCAGCGAGCAGGTGAGCCATGGCCAGGACGGGCTTCTGGCCGAAGCCATCACGGCCGAGGCGCTGGCGGCGGCGCTGCGCATGCTGCTGGCCCCGCAGGCTCTGGCGCTTCTCGCCGCTGGGGCGAAAGCGCGCGGCGCGGCCATGGCGGATTGGCATGAGCAGGCCTCACTGCTGCGGCGTCTGGCTGCATCGCCGCAGCCGCCAAAAGCGCCAGACCCATGATTTCATTATATATGAAAACACCAGCTCAAGGCTCGACCCAGGCGGCCTGCAGGAGTAAGCCGGGCAGCCGCCGCGAGGGGCTTGGATGAGGAATCGCCTGATGATCACACTCGACACCTGGCTCGAAGAGGCCCAGACCCTGCTCGCCGACACCCGCGCCCTGCAACTCGATGCGCGCATGAACGCAGCCATTGCCGCCACCGTCACCGCCCTCACCGCCGGCCGGCCGCTTTTGGTTTGCGGCAATGGCGGCTCGGCCGCGGATGCGATGCATATCGTGGGCGAGATGGTCGGCCGATTCCTCAAGGAACGCAGGGCACTCAAGGCCATCTGCCTCTCCGACAACCCCGCCGTGCTCACCGCCTGGGCCAATGATTATAGCTACGCCACCATCTTCTCCCGCCAGGTCGAGGCCTATGGCGAGGCCGGCGGCGTGCTGCTCGGCCTCTCCACCTCCGGCAATTCGGAGAATGTGGTCCTCGCCCTGCAAGCCGCCCGCGCCATGGGCATGATCACCATCGGGATGACCGGCCAGGGCGGCGGCAAGATGGCCACCCTGTGCGACCATCTGCTGGCCGTGCCCTCGCGCTTCACCCCGGCCATCCAGCAAATCCACCTCAATTTCTACCATTGCTACTGTGCTGCGGTGGAAGAGGCGATGTTCCATGCCTGAGGTGCTGCGCCAGGCCGCCATTCTGGTCGGCGGCCGCGGCACCAGGCTCGGCTCGCTCACCGACAGCATCCCCAAACCCATGGTGGAAGTGGCCTCCCGCCCCTTCCTGGATTGGCTGATCGAGGAGGTGGCGCGCCATGGCATACCCCGCATCACGCTGCTCGCCGGCTATCTCGGCCAGAGCATTGTCGCGCGTTATGACGGCAAAACCATCCACGGCGCGCAGATCGAGGTGCTGGTCGAACCCGAACCGCTGGGCACCGCCGGCGGCTTGCGCCTCTTCGCCGACCGGCTGGAAGAGCGCTTCCTGCTGCTCAATGGCGATACCCGCTTTGATGTGAACCTGCTCGATCTCGCCCTGCACGCCGCCGATGCCCTGGCCACCCTGGCGCTGCGGCGCGAGGCACCGGGGGCGCGCTATGGCACCGTGGCAATCGAGCCCCAAGGCCGCATCAGCGGTTTTGCCGCCCGCGCGCCTGACCGGACAGGGCCGATCAATGGCGGCATCTACCTGATGCGGCGTGATATTGTGGCCCATATCGGCCCCGGTGCCGTCTCGATGGAAGCCGATATCTTCCCCCGCCTCGCCGCCTGCGGCCAATTGCGCGGCGCGCTTTATGATGGCGCCTTCATCGATATCGGCATCCCCGAGGATCTCGCGGCGGCGCAAAGCATCATCCCCGCCATGGCCCACCGCCCGGCCGTGTTTTTCGACCGTGACGGCGTGCTGATCGAGGATACCGGCTGGCCGCATAAGCCTGAGGAAATCCGCTGGATGCCCGGCGCCGCAACCGCGATCAAGCGGCTGAACGATGCCGGCTATTTCGTCTTCGTCGTCACCAACCAGGCCGGGGTGGGCAAGGGCTTCTTCCCCGAATCCCAGGTGGCGGTGATGCATGGCGCGATGGCGGAGCATTTCGCCCAAGCCGGGGCGCATATCGACGCCTGGGAATATTGCCCAAACCACCCCGAGGCCGCCTTGGCGCAATACCGGCTGGATTGCCCGCGCCGCAAACCGGCACCGGGCATGATCAATGATCTCCTGGCCGCCTGGCCGGTGCGCCGCGCGGGCAGTTTCCTGGTTGGCGACAAGGCGAGCGACATCGCCGCTGCCCAGGCCGCAGGCCTGCCCGGGCATCTCTTCGCGGGCGGCGACCTCGCCGCCTTCATCGCCAAGTTGCTACCGCCACCATAAGGCCGGGCGCGGATCAGCCCAAAAGGCTATAGGCCATGCGCGCACTGGTCAGCGCCAGAAACACGGCAAAAACCCGCTTGAGCAGCAGCGGTGAAATACTATGCGCCAGCGCCACCCCCCAGGGCGTTGCGATAATCGATGCTGGGGCAATCAGTACAAAGCCGATCAGGCTCACCCAGCCCAGCGAATAGGGCGGCCGCCCCTCCACCCCAAGCCCCGCCAGCACCAGCCCAATGGTGGCCGGCACCGCAATGATCAGCCCAAAGGCCGAGGAGGTGGAGACCGCACCACGAATATTCGCCCCGAACATGGACAGCACCGGCACGCCCAGCGTGCCCCCGCCAATGCCCATCACCGCCGAGAAACCGCCAATGCCCGCGCCAATACCAATTCGCGCCAGGCCGGGGGGCATGCTCTGCCGCAGCCGCCATTCCAGCCCGGCAAAACCCATATTAATCGCCACCAGCAGGGCGACCGCGGCAAAAATACCGCTCAGAACCGGCCCCTTGAGGACCACCGCCAGCACGGTGCCGGCCAAGGCGCCCACGAACATCGCCGGCGCCAATGAGCGCAACAGCGCCATATCCATCGTGCCCTTGGCGAAATGCTTGCGCGCCGAGATGATCGAAGTGGGGATGATGGTCGCCAGAGAAGTTGCCACGGCAATCTTCATCTGGACCGCTTCCGGCACGCCAAAAATGGGCAGGATATTGAACAGCACCGGCACAATGACGATGCCGCCCCCCACCCCCAAAAGCCCGGCCAGCACCCCCGAAAATAGCCCCGTGGCGGCCAAGCCAGCGGCCAGGGCGAATAGGGAGAGGAGCGAAGTAGCGTGTTCCATTATGTCAGAACCGCTTACACTTACTTCGCACCTGCACAAGGCCAGGCCACTGAATATCATCAATGATCCCATATTCTATGCCATCGCCATTCCTGCCGTTCTAGTCTCGGCCATCGGCAAGGGCGGCTTTGCCGGCGCCACCTCCAACATCATGGTGCCGGTCATGGCACTCATGGTGCCGGTGCCGCAGGCGGCGGGCATTGCCCTTATTCTGCTCTGCGCCATGGACATCTCGGGCGTGCGCGCCTGGTGGGGCAAATGGGATGCGCGGGAGATGCGCCTGCTGCTGCCGGCCAGCATGGTGGGCGTGGCGCTGGGGGCGGCGCTGTTTGGCGTGCTCGGCCCGCGCACGGTGCAAGGGGTGCTCGGCGTCATCACCCTGGCCTTCCTGGCCTGGCGCTTCCTCGTGGGGCTGCTGGCGGCAGCACCCGCCGCCCCCTTCAATGCCCTCAAGGGCGCCATCTGCGCCATCGCCTCCGGCGCCACCTCCACCCTCGCCCATGCCGGCGGCCCGCCGATGCAAATCTATCTGCTGCCGCGCAAACTCCCGCGCGAAGTCTTCACCGCCACCAATGTCGTGCTCTTTGGCCTCATCAACTACGCCAAGCTGGTGCCCTATGGCGCCATGGGCCTGCTGGACCTGACCAATCTCGGCACCGCACTCGTGCTGCTGCCACTCTGCCCCTTGGGGGTTTATCTGGGCATTTGGCTGCAAAGCCGGATGCCAGAGGCGCTGTTCTATCGCATCATCACCGCCGCGCTCTTCCTGCTGGGCGTGAAGCTGACATGGGATGGGTTCTTCGCATGAATACGGACAAGATGCTGGGCGTGCTCGGCGGCATGGGGCCTTTGGCCAGCGCCGAATTCATGCGCAGCCTCACCCTGCAAACCCCCGCCCTGCGTGACCAGGACCATCTGCCCGCCATCCTGGTCAGCGATGTCCGCGTGCCCGACCGCACGGCCGCCCGCCTGGGCACCGGGCCAGACCCACTGCCCGCCCTGCTGCGCGGCATCCGCATTCTGGAGGGGGCGGGCTGCGGTGCCATCGCCATCCCCTGCAACACCGCGCATGGCTGGTTCGATGCCATGCAGGCGGCCACTGCTCTGCCCATCCTGCATATCGTCGATGCCGCCGCGGCCGATTTACGGGCGCAAGGCATCGCCTCCGGGTGCATCGGCCTGATGGGCACCGCGGGCACGCTGGCCATGCGGCTTTATCAAGAGCGCCTCACCAACTACGAGGTCATCACCCCCGATGCGGCCGAAATGGCCCGCCTGGTCACCCCCGCCATCGAGCAGGTGAAGGCCAATGACCTGATCGGCGCCTATGCGCCCCTCGCCGAAATGGCCACCCGCCTGCATGCCCAGGGTGCCCAGGCCGTGGTGCTGGGCTGCACCGAAATCCCGCTCGGCATCGCCGCCGGCCCCGCCCTGCCCTTCCCGGTGGTGGATACGGTGGCGGCGCTGGCCCGCGCCGCCCTGGCATGGTGGCACGAGGCGTGACAGGCTCGGTCGATGACCGCCGATGAAGCCGCCCTCGAAGACCTCCTCTCCCGCCCCGATGACGCGCTGCGCGAGGACCTCGCCGCCGCCCCGGGCGACATCCTGGTGCTCGGTGCGGCCGGCAAGATGGGCCCCACCCTGTGCCGCGCCGCAAAACGGGCCGACCCTGCGCGCCGGGTGATCGCGGTCGCCCGCTGGAGCGAGCCAGGCCTGCGGCAGCGCATGCAATCCTGGGGCATCGAGACGCTGAGCGCCGATCTGATGGATCGCCCCGCCCTCGCCGCCCTGCCCGATGCGCCCAACCTCATTTTCCTCGCCGCCCGCAAATTCGGCAGCACCGGCGCTGAGGACACCACCTGGGCGATGAACACCCTCCTCCCCGCCCTGGTGGCCGAGCGTTTCCCCACCGCCCGCACGGTGTTTCTCTCCTCGGGCAATGTGCTGCCCCTGGTGCCGGTGATCTCAGGCGGTGCCGATGAGACCACGCCCCCCGCCCCGGTCGGCGAATACGCCGCCAGCGTGCTGGGCCGCGAGCGGATGTTCCAGCATGCCGGCCGGGCGCGCGGCACCCCCAGCTTCGGCATCCGCCTGAACTACGCCATCGACCTGCGCTATGGCGTGCTGGCCGATATCGCGGGCAAAGTCTTTGCCGGCACGCCGCTGCCGCTCGCCATGGGCCATGCCAATGTCATCTGGCAGGGCGATGCCAATGCCTGGACGCTGCGCGCACTCCGCCACGCCACGCCCGAATGCCCCATCCTCAACGTCACCGGCCCCGAAACCATCTCCCTGCGTTGGCTGGCCGAGCAATTCGCCGAGCGCCTCGGCCGGCCCGCCAGTTTCACCGGCGAGGAGGCGCCCCAAGCGCTGCTCTCCAATGCCGCGCGGGCCTTCGCGCTCTTCGGCTATCCCCGCGTGCCACTGCTGACCATGGTGGATTGGGTGGCCGATTGGGTGGCGCGCGGCGGCCGCTCGCTCGGCCGCGCCACCAAATTCGAAGTGCGGGATGGGCGATTCTGATGGGCCTCTCCTGGCAAGACTGGCCTTCGGGCATGGTGGAGCGGCTGCGGACGGGCCTTTGCATTCCCGCCCATCCGCTGGCGCTGCGGGCGGATCGCAGCCTGGACGCAAAGCGGCAACGCGCATTGTCACGCTACTACCTCGCCGCCGGCGCCGGCGGCCTGGCGGTGGGCGTCCACACCACCCAATTCGCCATTCGCGAGGTGGGGATGCACGCCCCCGTGCTGGAAATCGCCGCCGCCGCCGCCACGCCCAACACCCTGCTGGTGGCAGGCGCCGTGGGCCGCACCGAGCAGGCGCAGCGTGAGGCGCGACTCGCACGATCCTGCGGCTACCACGCCGTGCTGCTCTCACTCGCCGCCTGGAAGGGCGCCTCCGAAGACGAGATGATCGCCCATTGCCAGGCGGTGGCGGCAGAAATGCCGCTTTTTGGCTTCTACCTGCAGCCCGCGGTCGGCGGCGTGGTGCTTTCCGCTGGGTTCTGGAAGCGCTTTGCCAGCATCGACAATGTGGTGGCGATCAAGATCGCGCCCTTCAACCGCTACGCCACGCTCGATGTGCTGCGCGGCGTGCTGGAGGCCGGCGCGGCTGACCGCATCGCCCTCTACACCGGCAATGACGACCATATCGTGGCCGATCTCCTCACCCCCTTCACCCTCGCCCATGGCGGCGAGCGGGTGACGCTGCGCATCACCGGCGGGTTGCTCGGCCATTGGAGTGTCTGGACCGAGGGCGCCGCACGGCTGCTGGCCCGCTGCCAGGCCACCGGCGCCGCCATACCAGCCGAGACCCTGGCGCTGGACGCCGCCATCACCGAGATGAACGCCGCGATCTTTGACGTGGCACATCATTTCCACGGCGTGATCGCCGGCTGCCACGAGGTGCTGCGCCGCCAGGGCCTGCTGGAAGGCATTTGGTGCCTCGATGAACGCGAGGGCCTCAGCCCCGGCCAGGGCGAATTGATCGCCGCCATGGCAGCGCGCTATCCGGAATGGACCGATGACGCTTTTATCCGCGCGCATCTGCATGAATGGCTGTCGGATTAACCTCACAGCGAAGATAGCGCGCCAACCCGCACGACGCTGGACGACGAACAGCGAGGAAAGTGAAGATCGAGGGGCTTTGCCCCTCGAGCACCCCAGCAGGAAACTTAGTTTCCTGCACCTTCGTTAGATTATTGATTTTCCGCCATAATTTATGGAGGCGAAATTGTGCCAGAGGGCAAAGGCCGTTCGCTCTTCTACTCCGCAATCAGCCTTCTTCAGAACTTTGTTAAAACGCCACCCGATCCCCGCCCTTAAGCGCCAGCATCTGCCGCGCCTCGGCCGGGGTGGCTATCTGGTGCCCGACATCCTCCAAAATGCGCCGGATCTTCGCCACCTGCTGCGCATTGGACGTGGCCTGCTGCCCTGGCCCAATCCACAGGCTATCCTCCAGCCCCACCCGCACATTGCCGCCCATAATGCCGGCCATGGTGCAGAACCCCATCTGGTGCCGCCCCGCCGCCAGCACGGACCAGACATATTGGTCGCCAAACAACCGGTCCGCCGTCTCGCGCATGAACATCAGGTTGCGGTGTTCCGCCGCCAGCCCGCCCAGAATGCCAAAAATGGTCTGGATGAAGAGCGGCCCCTCCACCACGCCGCGGTCGCGCATATAGGCAAGGTTATAGAGGTGCCCAAC
>CAMDJV010000033.1 GCA_945901085.1 Rhodovarius crocodyli
AGCATGGATAGCGAGACGGCCGATTCGGGCATCAACACGTGCATAGCCTCGCTCGCGCCCGTGTGCGTCGCCAGCATGGGTGCGCAATGCCCCCACACCTTGGATCACGGTTGCAAGTCCGCCCAGGGTCGTCCGGACGTCGTCGGCTATCTGAGAGTGGAGGTCATTGCGCTCAGGAGCCAGGCCCAGCGGCCGCTTAACTGCATTGAATAAGCCCTGCACATCCTTCTTTGCAGGCAGAGGCTCCCCAAGTTCAATCAGGATCGAACGACAGACGCTCTCGATCGTCGAACAGGCAGCCGTGATGGCATCCTCGGGATCAGCCTCGATGCTCGCGAGGGCGCGGTCCAGATCTCGCCTTACGGTGTCGAAACTGATCGTCCCTACGATCCCGGAAAGTTGCTCAACAACTGGCGTCGAATGGCCGGATAGGCGAGGCCGGGTTGCCCGGCTTGGAATTCCAGTCCTGGTATGGCGTCTGGCCCCCCAAGGGCACGCTTGCTGCGATCAATGAGCGCGTCGACGCCCTGATGCAGGAGACAATGCGCGACCCCGTCACCGTCTCCAGCGCCTGACCAGCCAGGTGTTGGAGACGGTGACGGAAAGGATCACCGAGACGCGTCGCTTAATCGCCACCGAGATCAACCGCGCGACGGAATTGCTGCGCAGCGTAAACTGCCAGCCCGAGTAGCAGCGGCCCTCAATGCGGTGTCTGATCGCCCTCCAGGGCGATCAGAGCATCCAGCGCCTGGCCGCCCTTCGCCTGCACCAGGAAGGGATTCACCTCGACCCCGGTGACCTCCTCCCAATGCGCGACGGCGAAGCGGCTGATGGCGCAGAGCGCCGCCACCAGCGCGGCGCGGTCCAGCGCGGCCGCCCCGCGCCAGCCCTCCAGCAGGCGCGCGCCTCGGACACTGGCGACCAGCGCCTCGGCGCGCTCCAGCGTCAGCGGCGCGGAGGCGAAGGCGACGTCGTTGAACAGCTCCACCGAGGTGCCGCCCAGGCCGAACATCACCATCGGGCCAAACACAGGATCCCGTTGCACGCCGATGATGGTCTCCACACCGCCGGAGACCATGGGCGTGAGGAGAATACCCTCCAGCCGGGCTTGTGGCTTGTGCAAACGCGCACGCCGCATGAGTTCGGCAAAGCCCTCCGCCACCGCCTCCGCCGTGCCAAGGTTGAGCAGCACCCCACCCACCTCCGTCTTGTGGGGAATATCCTGCGAGAGGATCTTCATGACGAGCGGATAGCCGAGCATAGCCGCCGCCTGCACCGCCTCCTCGGCCGTGGTGCAGACGCGCTCGGGCAGCACCGGAACACCTGCTTCCGCCAGCAGGGCCTTCGCCGCAGCCTCATGGATCGGCCCGGTCAGGCGCGTCGCCGCGCGCGGCACCTCGGGCACTGCGGTGGCCGCGGCCTGCAAGCGCCGCAAATGCGCAGCCCCCGCCACGGCGCGCACAGCCCGCGTCGGATCCTCGAAGACTGGAATGCCGACCGCCTCCAGCTTCAGACGGATCTCATCCACATGCGTCATCACCGCGACGACGAGGCGATCCGGGAAGCCCTGGCGCAGCGCCGTCAGTGCCTGCTCCAGCGGCGGGAAGCGCGGCACGTTGCGGCCGAGATGCGCGAGGTAGAACAGCATCGAACCCAATTCGGCGCCCTGCATCATCGCCTGGCTGATGCTCTCGAAGATATGCATGCGGCCGTTGAGCTGAGCCGTGGTGTCGATCGGGTTGCGCCCGCCCGCGACGGGCTGGATCTCCAGGATGCGCGCCATCACATCGGGCGACATGGGCGGCACCTTCAGCCCCGCATGGATCGCCGCATCGGCCATCAGCACGCCAAGCCCGCCCGAGACACTCAGAATGCCTACACCATCGGAGGGCGGCAGCGGCGCGATGGAGCAAATATAAGCGATGTCCAGCATCTCCTCGATGGAGGAGGCGCGCCAGGCGCCGCATTCGCGGAACACGGCATCGATGATGCGATCCTCACCGGCGAGCGAGCCGGTGTGGGTGGTCGCCGCCGCAGCCCCTTCCTCCGTGCTGCCGACCTTCATGATAATCACCGGCTTGCGCGCGGCCGCCGCCTTCAGCAAAGCTTGCCGCAGCCCCGCACCATCCTTGCAGCCTTCAAGCGAGGCGCAGATGACGCGCGTGCCTGGATCATCGGCGAGGTAGTCGATGCAGGCCGCCACATCGAGATCGGCCTCATTGCCCGTCGCGATGGCGCGGCTGATGCCGATGCCGCGGAACCCCGCGACTGCGTAGATGTGCGAACCATAGGCGCCGCTCTGCGTGGCCACGCCGACATGGCCCGGCCCCGGCCGCGCTGTGGCGAGCAGGCTGGAGAAGGTGCCGAAAAACCCGTCCGGCGGGCTGATGCTACCCAGCGCATTGGGACCTGTGATGCGCATGCCACTCTCGCGCACGATCTCCATCAGCCGTGCCTGCATGGCGACGCCCTCACCGCCTTCCTCCGCGAAGCCGGAGGACAGCACCTGTACATGCAGGATGCCCTTGGCGGCGCACTCCTTCAGCGCCTTCTCCACCAGCGGCGCCGGCAGCACGACCAGCGCGCTGTCAGGGACTTCGGGCAGGTCGAGGACGCTGGGCCAGGCCGGCAGCCCCTGAACTTCACGCGCCGTCACGTTGATCGGGTAGATGCGGCCCTGGAAGCCGAGTTCTTTGATATGCCAAAGCGTTCGTCCGCCCAGTTTCTCGGCATCGGCCGACGCACCGATCACCGCGATCGAGGCGGGGCGGAACATTTTCTCCAGCGGGTGCATCACACTCTCCTCAGGCCGCATCGGCCAGCAGACGCGCGGCCTGGAAGACGCGGTTGCCATATTCGAAATCGGCCATCATCAGCCTCTTGCAGAGACGGATGGCCGGAAGCTCCTCCGTCATGCCCATGCCGCCATGGGCCTGGATGGCGGATTCCGCAACGGCGCGCCCGGCCTCGCCCAGGCGCAGCTTGGCGAAGGCGATGGCCTGCCAGGGCTCGCCCTCGCCCTGGGCAGCGGCGCGCAGGGCCCGTGCGGTGATGCCGCGCAGGCTCTCATACTCGACATACATGTCCGCCACGCGGTGCCGCAGCGCCTGATAGCTGGCGAGCGGCGCGCCGAACTGCACGCGGTTCAGCAGATACTGAATGGTCTGTTCCAGCAGCGCGCCCATGGCCGCCACGCATTCGATGCAGGTGAGCAGCGCACCAAGGTCACGCGCCGCCGCCGCGCGCTGCAGCACCGCCGGCCCGCGCGCGAGAACCCAGGAGGGGTTGATCGGTATGGCGGCAAAGCGGAAATCGGCGGCCATGCGGCCATCGATGCGCAGATAGCTGGCGCTCTCAATGCCGGGCGTGGTCACCGGCACCAAGAGCATCAGCGGCTCCGGTGCTTCCAGCACGATCAGCAGATGCGTGGGTGTGGGCGGCGTTTCGATGCCGACCACGGCGCCGTCCAGCGTGGCGCCGCCGCGCAGCGCACCGGCCGGGTCATCCTGCGCGGCGCCGGGCAGGATGACGGCCACCCGCATGGCGCCATGCGCCACATCGGCCAGGGCGGCCTGCCCCGCCAGCAGCGCGGGCACGACGCCGCAGGCCGAGGCGATTGGAAGGGCAAGCCCTGCCCGCCCCGCGCCGCCGGCCAGCGCTGCGAGTTCCCCGAGATCACCACCCGCGCCGCCAGCCTCCTCAGGGATCGCCGTCACGGTCCAGCCCAGCGCTGTGAGTTGCGCCCAGCGCTTCTCCAGGATCGCCGCCTGCGCCGCAGGATCGGCGATACCGGCCAATTCCTGCTCCACCTCGCGCGCAAAGCGATGGGCCATCTCATAGGTATCGCCGGAGACAATCGGCGTGGTCTGGAAACTCATGCCCGTCACATCCCGAATAATTGCTTGGCGATGACGTTCTTCTGCACCTCGCTGCTGCCGCCATAGATCGTGCGGACGCGGGCATACATGTAGTTCTGCACCCACTCGATGCCCGGCGCCTCGGCATTCGGCCCTTCGCCCTCGATGCGCCGGAAGCGGGGGGCAAGGCGCTCTCCGACAGCGTCCAATGCCACTTGGCTGATGGTCTGCATGGTGACGCTGGTGCTGAGCTTAATGACGGCGGGCAGCATGCCAAGCGCGCGCCCTTCGATCACCGCCTCCACCGATTCCCGGCCGAGTTCCGAAGCACCGAGCAATTCCGCCTCGGCCCGCAGCAGGCGATGCTGCAGCAATTCGCGCTCGGCGCGGCGCCCCTCGCCCTTGAGTTCCTGCGCCACCAGGGCACGCACGCGCTCCAGCGCCTTGTGGTGCGGCGCGATGTTCGCTCCGCCCAGGCGCTCGCGCTCCAGCAGGAATTTCCCGTAGGTCCAGCCCTGCCCCTCCGCGCCGATGCGGTTTGCGACCGGCACGCGCACCTGGTCGAGGAAGACCTCATTCACATGGTGCCAGCCATCGATGGTGCGGATCGGCCGGATGGTGATGCCGGGCGAGTTGAGCGGGATGAGAAGCAGGCTGATGCCTTGCTGCTTCTTTACCTCCTTCGAGGTGCGCACCAGCGTGTACATCCAGTCGGATTCATGGGCGTGGGAGGTCCAGGTCTTCTGGCCCTCGACCACATATTCATCGCCCTCCAGCCGCGCGGTTGTGCGCAATGAGGCGAGGTCGGAGCCCGCGCCGGGCTCCGAATAGCCCTGGCACCACCAATCCTCACCATTGAGAATGCCCGGCAGGAAGCGGGCCTGCTGCTCGGGGGTGCCGAATTCGATGATGACGGGGCCCAGATGCCGCAGCCCGTGATGGTATTGCGGCGGGCAGTCGCATTCGGCCATCACCTCATCGAAGATGACGCGCTGGCGCTGATCCCAGCCGGTGCCGCCGAATTCCCGCGGCCAGGAGGGTGCGCCCCAGCCATGCTCAAAGAGGATGCGCTGCCAGGGATACCACACCTTGCGCGACAGCTTGCGATAGGTCGCCACCACGGCGCGAATTTCGGGTGGGCAGCGTGTGAGCGCGAAATCGCGCACCTCCTCGCGAAAGGCCTCGTAGTTAATCGTGGCGGCGTCCATCGCTCAGCGGCCCTTGAAGTTGGGGGTCCGCTTTTCGAGCTGGGCTGCCCGCGCCTCCCTGGCGTCCTCGGTCTTGGACAACTCGTAGGTGAAGTTCTGCTCGAAGCGATAGGCGTCCTTCGGTGACATGAGTTCAACGAGGTTACAGCTGTTCTTGGCGTATTTGATGCCAAGCGGGCTCTTGGAGGCGATGCGTTCGGCCATCTTCATCGCGGCCGGCAGCAATTCCGCCTCGGGCCAGACGGAATCGATGACACCCTGCCGATACAACTCCGCCGCCGCAATGCGGTCCCCCGTGAACATCAGGCGCCGGGTCCAGGACTTGCCGAACAACTCGCGCAGCATCGCGGCCCCGCCGGCGAGCCCCACATCGATCTCGGGCATGCCGAAGACCGCATTCTCGGAGGCCATCATGATGTCGGAGGAGGCCATGAGGCCGAAGCCCGCGCCGAGTGCTGCGCCGTTCACCGCGCAGATAATGGGCTTGGTGCATTCCTTCATTGCATTGCCCGTCTCGCGGGTGATGCGGTTGTGATGCCAGTACTGGCCGGGCACCTTCGGGTCCGGCCGCTGCTTGAGGTCGGCGCCGGCGCAGAAGATGCGCCCCTGTGCGGTCAGCACCACCACGCGGATATCGTCACGATCGGTCGCGGCGTCGAAAATATCGATCAGCCGGTCCCGCATTTCGGCGTTGACGGCATTCACTGGCGGCCGGTTGAGCGTGGCAACGGCGATATAATTCGACACTTCGAGTGTCACAACATCGGATGACATGGGCTTCGTTTCCTCTCGCCATTTCCTGGCTTGCTGAAGGCAGAGCCGGTTCGTAGCAGACCCGACCAACCGATCGGTTGGGAGCTTAGGCGGCAGGATGAAGGGCAGCAAGGCTCTCCCGCCTTCGTCTCATTGGCGGAGATTGTGCGGTGGGATTGCGGGTGTTTCGGCCCGGATACCGGCGATGATCATGTCGCAGAAGCGATCAGCGATGGCGGCTGCGCAGAGCGCGCCCTCCGGCGTGTACCAGCGCGGCATCCAGTTGATGGAACCCAGGACGAAATGCCCCGCCAGCTTCACATCCAGCGGCCGCAGATCACCCGCATCCATGCCGGCCTGCAGAATGTCGCGCAGCAATTGCTCATAGCGGTCCCGCCACGCAATGCGCTCCTTGCGGGTGCGGATCTTGGGGTCGCTCCAGAAGACGGTGGAGGCGGCGATCCAGGCCCAGCGGAATTTTTCGAAGAATTTCGCGGTCTCGGTGAGGAAGCAGCGCAGGCGTTCCAGGGGCGGCGCGTCCGGCCGGTCATGCCGCAGCACATGCAGGCAGAGGGATTTAGTGGTTCCTATGGCGAGCGGCCGGAGGATGGAATCCTTGTCCGGGAAGTAGTGGTAGAGCGTGGCCTTGGAGACCCCGCATTCCAGCGCGATATCCCGCATCGAGACGCCGTCGAAGCCACGCTGGGCAAAGAGGCGGCACGCCACCTGGAAGATCTGCACGATGCGCCCGCTCAGTGGCTCGCCCGCGGCATCCAGTTCCAGCAGGTCGGCGATGTCATCCATGTCGCGCAGTCGCATGCCATCCG
This sequence comes from Rhodovarius crocodyli, assembly GCA_945901085.1. Classification (GTDB taxonomy): domain Bacteria; phylum Pseudomonadota; class Alphaproteobacteria; order Acetobacterales; family Acetobacteraceae; genus Rhodovarius; species Rhodovarius crocodyli_A. The sequence goes on from CAMDJV010000033.1 coordinate 6,646, forward strand.
GAGGATCGCAAGTCGCGGCGGCTAGCCCGGCTGGATATTGGCCCGGCGGATCACCGCACCCCATTTGGCGGATTCCGTGCGCAAGATGTCGCCCAGCTCCTCCGGCGTGCTGGATAAGGGCGGGCTGCTGCCAGCCTCGCGCATGCGCTCGGCCAGAACGGGCGAACCCAGGACCTTCACGAAAGCCTCATTCAGCCGGCGGATGATGGGCGCGGGCGTGCCGGAACGCACGCAGACATAGTTGACCACGCCCACCTCGAAGCCGGGGATGGTCTCGGCGATGGTCGGCACCTGCGGAAGTTCAGGAAAGCGCTGCAGGCTCGTCACCGCGATGGGACGCAGATTGCCGGCCTGGATCATCGGGATCATCACGCCATAGGTGTCGATGGAGATGTTGACCCGCCCCGCCGCCACATCCGCCACCGCCTGCGCCGTGCCGCGATAGGGCACATGCGTCATGCGGATGCCGGTCTCCATGGACAGCAACTCGCCCGAGAGATGGCTGCCCGCGCCGATCCCGGCACTGGCATAGGTCAATTCACCCGGGCGGGCACGGGCCAGCGCCAGCAGATCGGACATGGTCCGCACCGGCACGTCTTTGTGCACCGCCAGCAGATAGGCCCCGCGCGTCAGCAGGCTGACCGGCGCGAAATCGCGCTGCGCGTCATATGGCATATTCGCCATGAGGAAGGGGTTGGTGATCAGCGGCCCAGGCGTGCCGTAGAGCAGCGTGTAGCCATCCGCCGGTGCCTGCGCGACGGCTGCTGCGCCGATGGTGCCCCCGGCCCCGCCACGGTTCTCGATCACCACGCTCTGGCCCAGCTCGACCCCAAGCGGTTCGGCGACGAAGCGTGCCGTCGTGTCGGCGCCACCACCCGGCACGAACGGGACAATGAAGCGCAGGGAGCGCGCCGGGAAGGCCTGGGCGGCGGCATGGCCGCCCAGCAGCGCGGGCGCCGCGAGCCCCGCAAGGAATGCCATGCGGCGCGTGGGCGCAAGCCGGTCACGGGTTGCCTTCATGGCCTTATCCTTCCCTGGGTTTCCTCGCACCGATGCTAGTCACGCCCTCGGCCGGCTGTCCAGACCGACCGATCGGTCGGGCGCTTGCCGCGGCCTTGCCGGAGACCTAGGCTACCCTCATCGACCGATCGGTTGGTCGGTGTACGCAGTGAGCGGACGGGGCCGGCACAGGCACCGCCGCGGAGGAACACATCCATGGCCCGTCCCCGCCTGCTTCCGCTCGCCCTTGCCCTGGCTGCCCTGGGCGGTGGTGCGGCCATGGCGCAAAGCCTCACCATGGGGGTAGGCTCGCCGGTCTCATCGCTCGATCCGCACTACCACCAACTGCGTTCCAACAGTGACGTCTCGCATTCGATCTTCGATACGCTGGTGAAGACCGATGCGCAGGCGCGCATCCGCCCCGGCCTCGCGGAAAGCTGGCGCGCGCTGGGCGTGGAAGGCTGGGAATTCACGCTGCGCGAGGGCATCACCTTCCATGATGGCCGCCCCTTTACCGCCGATGACGTGGCCTTCACGCTGGAGCGCATCCCCGGCGTCACCGGCCCTGGCGCTTCCTACACGGGCCTGATCCGTCCGATCAGCCGGGTGGAGGTTGTCAGCCCGCGCATCATCCGCTTCTACACCAGCAGCCCCTCGCCCTTGCTGCCGATCTATATGAGCCAGGTGTCGATGCTCGGCCGCACCCAGCATCAGGGCGCCTCGACGGGCGATTTCAACAATGGCCGCGCGGCCATTGGCACGGGCCCGTTCCGCCTCGTCAGCTACGCCAGTGGGGATCGCATCATCTTCGCCCGCAACGAAGCCTATTGGGGAGAAAAGGCACCATGGGCCGAGGTGACATACCGCATTATCACGAATGATGCGGCGCGCTCGGCCGCCCTGCTCGCTGGCGATGTGGACATCATCGACCAGGTGCCAACCAGCGACATGGCGCGGCTACGCCAGGACGCACGCTTTCGTATCGCCGAGACGACCAGCCTGCGCATCATGTACCTCACTCTCGACGTCACGCGCGCGCCTCCGGTGCCGCTCCTGGCCAGCAGCACCGGCGCGCCGCTCGATCGCAATCCGCTGGCAGATCCGCGCGTGCGCCAGGCGCTCTCCCTCGCCATTGACCGGCGGATGCTGGTCGATCGCGTGATGGAAGGCTCGGCCCTGGCCTCTGGCCAGTTCATGCCGCAGGGAAGCTTCAGCGCCCTGCCGGAGCTTGGCGTTCCTGCGTCAGACCCAGCCGCGGCGCGCCGCCTATTGGCCGAAGCGGGTTACCCGCAGGGCTTCCAGATCACCCTGGCCGCCTCGAATGACCGCTACATGAATGATTCGCGCATCGTGCAGGCGATAGGGCAGATGTGGACCCGCATAGGCGTGCGCACCACCGTGGAGGCGCAGCCCTATGCCGTCTTCATCGGCCGCGCGTCACGGCGCGAGGCGCCGGCAAACCTGCTGACCTGGGGCAATTCCACGGGTGAGGTCTCGGTCCTGCTGAACTCCGTCCTGCGCACGGTTGATCGGGCGCGCGGCCATGGCTCCTCCAACCGCATCCAGTACTCCAACCCGGAGATGGACCGCCTTCTGGGCGCTGCCGAGGCTGAGCTGGTCGATGCCCGCCGAGAAGCGCTGCTGCGTGACGCCACCCAGATCGTGCTGGAGGACCGCGCCATCCTGCCGCTCTACCTGCAGAACGCGATCTGGGCGATGCGCGCCGGCCTCACCTTCGAAGCACGCTCCGACGAGCGGAATGATCCGGCCATGGTCCGCGCCGTGGCGCGCTGATTGGCCGGCCTCCTGGCGCGCGCCTGCGCTCAGTCGAGCACGATGTTGGCTCCACGGATCACGGCGCCGAGGCTCTCGATCTCACGGCGCGCGCGCGCATCAAGTTCGGGAATGGTCATGGCCGCCGTCGTCACCCCACCCTCCTCCGCACGGCGGCGGATGCTCGGATCCAGGGCGAGGCGCCGGAACTCGGTGTTCAACCGCTCCAGGATTGGGGCCGGCACACCGGCGGGCGCGAAAAAGGCGAACCAGGCGTCCATGGTGAATCCGGGCAGGCCCGCTTCGGCCGTGGTGGGAACCTCCGGCAGGCCCGGGCTGCGGGTCGCGCTCGCCATGGCCAGCGCCTTCACGCGCCCCGCCTGCACCAAGGCAATGGCCGAGGATGGCGTGGTGATGAAGATCTCCACCCGTCCGCCCGCCACATCCTGCAGGGCGGGGGCGGCACCGCGATAGGGCACATGCACCATGGGCGCGCCGATCGCGCGCGAGAGCACCTCGCCCGCGATGTGCTGGATCGAGCCATTGCCCGAGGAGGCGAAGTTCACGCGGCCCGGATTGGCGCGCGCATAGGCGATGAACTCCGACAGCGAGTTGGCCGGGAGATTGGGCGCGCCCAGGATGACGTGCGGCGCCATGGTCCCCATTGCGACCGGCGCCAGGTCACGCACCGGATCCCAGGTGATGCTGCGCATCATGGCCGGAATTCCCCGCATGATAGCCCGAGTATTGCAGCAGCAGCGTGTGGCCATCGGGTGCAGCGCGCACCGCGGCCTGGATTCCGATGTTGCCGTTGGCCCCTGGCCGGTTGTCGATGACGACGGGAACGCCCAGCGCCTGCGAAAGGCCGTCCACGAAAAGCCGGGCGGCGAAACCCGAGCCGCCTCCAGGCGGATTCGGCACGATGACGGTCACGGTCCGGCTGGGCCAAGACTGGGCCAGTACATCGCTCGACAACAGGGTGATCCCCGGCGTGGCGAGCAGGGCGCGGCGTGCTATGCGCCTCATGGTGGCTCCTCGGTTTCTTGCCGCGGAGTGTCGCGGCAGTGGCGCTTCGGGGCAAGTCGATATCCCTCCGGGCTGCTCGCTTCCTGCCGGTGACCGCGGACAGGGATCTCTGTTCCCCGACGCCCATCATGGCGCGACCTGCGACGCGATAAGTCACAACCACATCGCGCGTCGAAGTCATCTTCGGCACCGTTTGGGCCATGCCGGGCGAAGCTGGCAAACAGCGGAGCGCAAGCGATCAGCGAAGGTCCATGGGAAGCTTCCTGGATGGGCACTGCGACCGACCCGGCGAGCGTCGCCGAGGCCGCGCGGCGCGAATTGGCCGACGCGGATATGTGATGATGCGCCGTGATCATGGCACGGGCTACGCCTCCGCGGCCGCGCCCATTCCGGACCGGCCCCGTGCGTTTCGCCCTCAGCGTGATCGGCGCACGAGCCACGCTGGCGATCAAGCCGGGAAGCAACGCGATCACGGCGCTGCTGAACGGAGCGGCCCGGGCCAGCTTGGGCAAGGCCCCGAAGGGGTCGTGACGCGAAGCCTGCGCCTCGGCGGCGATCCGCCCTCCCCTATTCGAAGAGTGCCACCGCGCGGATCGGGCTTGCGGTGCCGCCCCGGATCTTCAGCGGCAGGCCGATGAACCGGAAGCGCCCGCGGCCCACCACCGCCTCCAGATTGGCGAGGCATTCCATGTGAGTGATGCCGAGTTCGGCGCAGGCCATGTGGGCCTTGAAGTTCAGCTCGCCCTCGGGGGCCGGGCTGATCGCCTCCACGCCGAACATGCCGATGCCGCGCGCGGCCAGCCAATGGATCGCCTCGATGGAAAGCCCCGCGAAGTCATGCCCATAGCCGGGCTTGCCGAGCAGCCGCGCATTGGTGCCTAGCAGGATGAGCACCGTGTCACCCTTGCGGATCTCCTGGCCCGAAGCCTTCACCGCCGCTTCGACTTCCTCGACCGTCGCCGCGTGCTTCAGCGGCACATGCGAGAGATCGATGCAGAAGGCGGAGGTGATGAAATTCTCCAACGGAACCTGGTCGATGGAGAGCGCGCCGGGGCGCGGGTCGAAATGCACGGGCGCATCCACATGCGTGCCGGCATGGTCACTGAAGGCGATCGACATGGCCTTGCTGGTGAAGACCGTGTCGCCCGCGTATTTCTTCTCCGAGTGGTCGTTCCACACGGTCATGATGACCGGCGGATGCGAGGGATGGGTCTGGGTGCGGTGGAACAACTCGCGGCTCAGATCGACGATTTCCATGTGGCGCTTGCCTCTCTCTAATTGACGGTGATGTTGGCGTCGCGGATGACGCGGCCCCAGTGGGCGCGGTCGGTGGCGACATAGGCGGCGAATTCCTCGGGATTGAGCCCGAGGCGGACAATGCCCTGCTCCTCCAGCCTGCGGCCCATGGCTGGGTCGGCGATGACCTTGGCGCAGGCGGCGCGCAACCGGGCCAATGGCTCCGCCGGCACGCCTGCGGGGGCGAAGAAGCCGTAATAGCTGACCGCTTCATAGCCCGGCACGCCAGCTTCTGCGACCGTGGGCAGATCGCGCAAGGCCGGGAAGCGCTGCGGCGTCGTCACGGCCAATGCCCGCACCGCGCCAGCCTGCACATGCGGCAGCGCGGTGGTGATCGGGTCACTCATCGCATCGATGCGCCCGGCCAGCAGATCGGCGGTGGCGGGCGCCGTGCCGCGATAGGGCACATGGGTTAGTCGGATCTGCGCCATCGCTTCCAACAGCGCCATGGAGAGATGCGAGCCGCCACCATTGCCGGCCGAGCCATAGGTCAGCTCCCCGGGCTTCTGCCGTGCGCGCTCCAGGAATTGCTGCAGCGTCCGCACATCGAGGCTGTTGCGCACATAGATGATGGAGCCGACACCGCCCACCAGCGCGACGGGCGTCAGGTCCCGCGCCGGATCGAAGCTGTTGTCGCGATACAATTCGGGATTGATCGAGTTGGTCGCCTGGCTGCCCATCAGCATGGTGTAGCCATCGGGGGTGGCGCGCACGGCGGCCTCAGTGCCGATGCGCCCGCCGCTGCCCGTGCGGTTCTCGATGACGAGGGACTGGCCCAACTCGCGCGAGATCGCTTCCGAGAGCAGGCGCGTGATGACATCGGCGGCGCCCGCCGGCGGGAAGGGAACGATGATGCGCACCGATCGGCTCGGAAAGGCCTGGGCCTGGGCGCCGGTCGCGCCGAGGCTAGCGAGGCCGGCGGCGATCAGGCTGCGGCGGCCCGCCTGGCTGGATGTCGTCATGGGAACCCCTTTGCAAGGAATGGCAGAGCCGAAGAGCACGCGGGAGCATCTCGGCAGGCCAAGCCGAATGCCAAGGGAATTCAACCCGGAATTCCACCATGTGAAATTCAACATCGGCACCGGCTTTCAGCCGAGGCCGGAGCTGGATAGGCTTGGGTGGATTTCGGGGCTTGCGTCTGATGGACACCCACCCTGCCTCCTCGGCCGATGGCGCGCGCGTGGTTCGCCGCGCGATCTCCCTCCTGCGGGAGGTCTCGGCCGCGCGCGGCAATGGCGCGACCCTGAAGATGCTGGCCGACAGCGCTGGCCTGCCCCAGCCCACCGCGCATCGCCTGCTCAAGGTGCTGCAGGCCGAGGGCCTGCTGGAGCGCGATGCGGCCAGCCGCGCCTATCGCCTGGGCTCGCTGCTGTATGAATTCGGTCTGGCCGCCGTCCCGCGCGTTGATGCCCGGCGGCTCTGCGCCGGCACGCTGGAGCGCATCACGCGCGCGGTCGGCGACACCACCTACCTGAACAGCCGCAGCGGCAATGACGCGCTGTGCCTCGACCGGCGCGAGGGCAGTTTCGAAATCCACGCCCTGCCCATCGAGATCGGCAACCGCCGGCCGCTCGGCGTGGGGGCGGGCGCGCTGGCGGTGCTGGCGAGCCTCCCCTCTACCGAGGCAGATGCCGTCATCGAGGCCAATGCCAGGCGCTACCGCCGCCATGGCCTGACCGCGGAGCGCATTCGCATCTATGTGGAAGCGACGCGCGCGCGGGGCTTCGCCATCACCTCGGGCCGCATCGTCGCGCAATATCGCGGGGTGGCGATTGCGGTGGGCAATGGCATTGGCGGGGTGCCGGCCTCGCTCGCCGTGGTCGCGATCGCCGAACGGCTGGATCCGCGGCGGGTCGAACAGGTCGCGCGCATCCTCATCCGTGAAGAGAAATCCCTGCGGGAGGTGCTGGCCATCGCACCCGCCGGCCCAACCGAAAGTCCTGTCCCATGACGACCGAAAACGTGGCCCCACTGAGCGCCCTCGCCATGGCCGATGCGCTGGAGCGCAGGGCGGTGACGCCGGCCGCCTTGCTCGCCGATGCGCTGGCGCGGGTGGCGCGGGCTGATGCGGCGCTGGGGGCCTTTGTGCATGTCGATGCGGCCGGCGCCACCCGGGCCGCCGCGAATGCCGGGGCGCGCCAGGCTGCGGGCCGGCGGCTCGGGCCGCTCGATGGCGTCCCGGTCGCGGTGAAGGACAATATCTGGGTGGCGGGGATGCCGGCGCATTGGGGCAGCCGGATGTGGTTCGACTTCACCCCGCCCTGCGACGATATCGTGGTGGAGCGCCTGCGCGCGGCGGGGGCCGTGATCATCGGCAAGACCAACACGCCGGAATTTGCGCTCTCCGGCCGGACGGACAGCCCGCTGCACGGCAAGGCGCGCAACCCCTGGGATGTGACCCTGACACCTGGCGGCTCCAGCGGCGGCTCTGTCGCGGCGGTCGCGGCAGGCATGGTGCCGGTCGCACTCACGACCGATGCCGGAGGCTCAACCCGGATCCCCGCGAGCTATACCGGCCTTTACGGGCTGCGGCCTTCCAATGGACGCATCGCGCGGCGGCATGGTTTCCCGCCCATGGGGATTGATTTCCAGGCTGTCGGCCTGGTGGCGCGGGATCTGGCGGATCTGGAAATAGCCTACGGGCTGCTAGCGGGCACGGATGAGCGTGACCCCGCCTCACTCCGCCTGCCGCCCCAGCGGGCAGAGGGCAAGCCACGCATCGGTTGGTTCGCGCGCTACGAGGGCGAATTGGTGCATCCCGAGGTAGATGCGGCGGTCATCGAGTGCGCCGCCTTGCTGACACAGGCCGGCTACGAGGTGGCGCCTCGCCCGGCGCCCTATGATGTGGCGCTGGTGCGCCGCGTCTGGGGGGCGCTGAGTTCCGCCGGCGCCGCCCGCGCCGCCGAAATGCATCCGGAGCGGTGGCGGGGCGAGGCGAGTGCCGCGATCGCCGCCGCCGCCACCCGCGGCCTGGCCATGACGGCCGTGGATTACGTCCGCGCGCTGGACGGTCTGGCGGGGTTGCGCGCCGAGGTCTCGGAAAACTGGGGCGAGGTGGATGTCTATCTCTGCCCCAGCGCTGCCTCCCCCGCATGGGCGATCGACGAGGAGTTCCCGGCCGAGATTGGCGGCAAGCCCGGCCATGCGGCGGCACAAAACACCTTCGCCACCTGGGTGAACGCGATCGGCCATCCGGGGCTGAATATCCCCGGCCGCCCGCATGCGGATGGCCGGCCGCTGGGCGTGCAACTGGTCGGGCGATTTGGTGGTGAGGCTGACCTCTTTGCCGTCGCGGGCGGCATCGCGGCGGGCGCCGGCTGGACCCGGCCGGCCTTCCCTTCGTGGTAGCAGCGCCTATACGTAAACGCCCGGTCCAGGCTTACGTTCGCCAATCCAGGTCGGCCTTGCCGTACCGTAGTGCTGAAACCGCAAGTCCGGATGCTGCCGGATCACCGCTGGCAGGCGAACAGCGACGATTCGGAACGCGTCGCATTCGCTCCTCAGACATCGGCGCGAATGTTTCGCTTCCGGACAAGTTCAGTCCAGCGCTGCGCCTCATTGCGCATGAAGGCACCAAATTGTTCGGGATTCATGTCACCCGGGATATATGCGCGCTGGGCCATGATCGCGCGTACGTCCGCCAGGCGCATGATGCCCTGCACCTCCGCCGAGACCTGGAGGACGATGTCCGGCGGGGTCCCCTGGCGCGCCACGAGCCCGTACCAGGAGCTGGCCTCGTAGCCGGGAAAGCCTTGTTCTGCGATGGTCGGCACGTCGGGCAGCACGCTGAGCCGCTGCGCACCCGTGATGCCAAGCCCGCGCAGGCGGCCATCGGCGATGTGCTGGATGCTGCTGCTGTCGAACATCGCCGAGACGCGACCGGAAAGCAGGTCGCTATGCGCCGGCGCGCTGCCGCCGTAGGCGATCAGGTTCACGCGCGTGCCCGTCATCTCGTAGAGCAATTCACCCGCGAGATGCGTGATGGTGCCGACGCCCGTATGCGCGACGGCGACCTCGCCCGGACGCCGGCGCAGCTCAGCCACGAATTCCTGCACGTTCCGCGCCGGGAACGAGGGATGCACGACCAGAATATTCGGCGCCGAGGAGATGAGGCCGACCGCGGAGAAATCGCCGAAGGGATCGTAGGGCAGATTCGCGATCAGGACCGGGTTGAGCGCGAAGTTGAGCGATACGACGAGATAGCTGGTGCCATCTGCCGGCGCGCGCTGCACCGACTGCGTGGCAATCAACGTATTGCCGCCAGGCCGGTTTTCCACCACGACGGGTACGCTGAGCTTCTCCGACAGCCGCTGCGCCACCGTACGCGCGGACGTATCGGCCGCGCCGCCGGCCGTGTAGGCGACGACGATGCGGATGGGCTTGTCGATAGGTCGCGATTGTCCGCGCGCGACCATCGGCGCAGCCAGGGCGCCGCCAATCATCAAGCGTCGAGTTGTTGTCATTGTCGTTGTCCTCCCGGGTTTGTTGGTGCTCAGCAGAGTTTGCGCAGTGGCACCGACGGATCGAGCAGCCTGTCGCGATCCACCGGCTTTCCAGACGCGATGATCCGCCGCAGCGGTGTCACCTCGCGGCCGCTGTCGATCAGCACGGCGCCCTGCACGCTTCCCTCGGCATCGATGCCGAGGGAAGCGAGCCGCTCGCCCTCCTCGCGTTCCAGCCATTCCAGGGCGGCGTCATGCGCGCCAAGGATCTGGACGTTGCGGCCGTACTGATCGGTCCAGTGCCACGGTAGTTCGGCATAGGGCTTTGCTGTGCCGCAGAGCGCGTGCGCCACGGCCACCGGCTGGTGCTGCGCGACCTGCCAGGTCTCGAAGCGGATGTGCCGCCCCGCCGCCTCCTGCCAGATGCGTGCGACCTCGCCCGCGGCAAAGACCTGCGGGTGCGAGGTGCGGCCGGTGGCATCGGCGAGGATACCGTCCTCCACGACGATCCCGGCCCCGCCCGCCAGCTCCGCATTGGGGACGGCACCGATGGCGACGAGGAGCAGGTCGGCCTCGATCGGGCCGCGGCTGGTCAAGAGGTGGAGCGCATCAGGCGCCGGTTGGATCGCGGTCAGCGCGCAGCCGAATTCCAGCGCGACGCCGGCCGCGCGATGCCAGGCTTGGATACGCGTGCCGATGGCTTCGGGCACACAGCGCGCCATCGCGCGAACGCCCATCTCCAGCACCGTCACCGTGCAGCCCCGTTGGATCGCGGCCGCCGCCACCTCTAGGCCGATTAGCCCCGCACCTGCTACGGCGAGGCGCAGGCCCGGCCGCAGCCGGGCACCCAGAATCCGCGCGTCGGCCATGCTGCGGAGCGTCATCACCCGTGGATCATCGGCGCCGGGGATTTGAAGGGTCCGCGCTCGCGCGCCGGTCGCGATCACCAAGGAATCATAAGCGATGCGGTCGCCAGTGGCCGTCTCGACACGCGCTGCGCCCAGGTCGATCCCCGTCACGCTCTCGCCAAGTCGCAGCGTGATCCGATGGACACCATAGGCTTGGGCGTCTCGCTGCATCAGCCCGCGCGGCCGCTCCTCGCCGAGCAGGATCTCCTTGGACAGCGGCGGCCGGTCATAGGGCGGCTCCATCTCCTCGCCGAGCAGTAGGATCTCGCGCTCCGCATCTAACCCGCGCAGCAGTTCCGCCGTGCGGCGGCCGGCCTGACCCGCACCGACGATCAGGGTTCGTGTCAAAGCCGGAACTGCACCACGCCGCCTTCGACGCGCGTCGGGTAAGTGGCGAGGTCGATCTCCGCTGGCTCATCCAGCGCTTTGCCGGAGCGGATGTCGAAGCAGGCCTGGTGAAGCGGGCACTCCACCTTGCCGTCTTCGCAAAAACCATCGGAGAGTAGCGCGTATTCATGCGTGCAGATGTCGCTGATGGCGTAGAAGCCGTCCTCCAGCCGGAAGACCGCAACGCGATCCTCGCCAACCTGCACCACCTTCGGCACATCCTCCTCGAAGGAGTCCTCCCGGGCGACGTCGTGCCAAGTCATCACTTCATCTCGATGAGGACGTACTGGTCCTGCACCGAGACGGGGAAGGTCTCCGCGACGAAGGGCCCTTCGGCAAGCTCCGCGCCGTCCTTCACCGTGACGGCGTAGGAGCGCGCCTTGATACTGTCCGGGTCGCAATAGGATTGGCCGGTGCGGACGTCGAACTCCCAGCCGTGCCAGGGGCATTGCAGCATCTCGAAGGGACGCGTGCGTTCATAAACACCGGGCTCACTGGAGCGGATCAGCCCCACCAGCTTGCCGTGGCAAAGCTCGCCGCCCGCGTGAGGGCAGACATTACTGATGGCAAAGTACTCGCCGCCAACATGAAAGAGCGCAATCGGGCGACCCTTCACCTTCACGAGCTTGCTGCCCTTGTCTGGGATATCGCCCACCTTGGCGACAACGTGCTGCGTCAGGGGCGCCGTCGCGCTCATGTCAGCCGCTCGCCGTAAATGGCTTCGGCATTGCCGGCGAAGATGCCGCGCTTCTCTGCCTCGCTCAGGCGGATTTTGAAGGCGTGCCGGGGGTCGTCCGAATCCCAGTGCGGATAGTCGGAGGCGAAGACGATCCGGTCCCAGCCCATCCAGTCGAGCATCTGGCGTAGTTGCTCAGGCTTCTCCGGCTCCTCCATGGGCTGCGTCGTCCACCAAAAATTGCGCCTGAGGTATTCGGATGGCTTCATCTTCAGGTGCGGCACCTCGCTGCGGAAGCGCTCAAAGAGCCCATCCATCCGCCAAGCGAGTGGCGCGGCCCAGGCAAACCCGCCCTCGACGACAACGATCTTGAGGTCCGGTAGATGCTCCGGAACGCCCTCCAAGATGAAACTGGTCGCCATGGCGTGCAGGCTCATGGAGACGGCCTGATGTTCCTCGAAATAGAAGGAGGGCGAGCCCCCGCCCGTCACAGCATGGCCGTTATTGCCCGAATTGTGCAGGCCGAGAGGGAAACCATGATACGCCGCCGCCTCGTAGATGCGCCAGTAGCGCTTGCGGCCAAGTGGCTCGATCGGCCGCGTCACCAGCGCCACCTGCGCGAAACCCTTGAGCTTGGCGCAACGCTCAATCTCGGCGACGGCGCCCTCGGCGTCCTCTGCCATGACGGTGATGGTGCCCTTGAGGCGGGGCTCGGGCTCGACCCACTCGGCCAGCTGCCAGTCATTGATCGCCCGGCAGACGGCGTGGGCGCATTCGATGTTCCGTTCGTCCAGCGCGCGCGGGAAGAGCGGAAAGAGCATCCCACGATCGATGCCGTTCGGGTCCAGATGCTGGCGCTGCATCATTTTCAGGTCGGAACCCGGTGGGCTGCCATCCTCCGGCCAGGCGTCGCGGCGGGCAAGCTGTGGCGTGGCCTTGGGAAAGGCCGTGGAAGCGAAGAAGGCCTGGCGGAAGCGCTGGCCGTAAGTGTCCAGATGCTCGCGCCAACGGGTGGACATATAGGGGTGCAGATCCCTCATGGAGCGCACGGTGGGGTGAATGTCGCAATCCACCAGCTTGATAGCGGCTCCCTTGGGCTTGGTGGGCGTCGCAAGGGGAGCATGAAGGGTTGAGCTGCTCATCACACGGTCTCCTTGAGGCGGGGATAGGTGGCCAGGGGCGTTTCACGCAGGGCTTTGCTCAATAACGCCGGCGGCAGGCCCCGGGTGGGGTCGTCACCATCGAAGCGCCAATGCGGGTAGTCGGTCGAAAAGAGGAAGATATCATCGGCGTCGATCTGCTCGATGAGTTGGTCGAGCTGGGTTGGGTCCTGCGGCAGATCCCAGGTCTGGAGCGAGAAGCGCACGCGGTCCCTGACGATTGCGGCCGGAGATGCGTCAACCCAGGGGATTTCCTTGCGCATGCCGCGCCACATCTTGGTGCCGCGCCAGAAGAAGCTCGGCAGCCAGGAGATGCCGGATTCCAGCAATACCACGCGCAGCGCGGGGAATTTGGTGAAGACGCCCTCGGCGATGAGGCTGAGCAATTGGCTCTGGAAGGTCAGGGCGAAGCTGCAATGCTCCTCGTACAGTGTGGAGGGCCAGCCATTCGCGGTCGGTGCGTGCCGCATGGCGCTGCCCGCATGGATGGCAATGGGCAGACCGTGTTTTTCGGCGGCCCTGTAAATCGGCCAATGCTCACGATGGCCGAGCAGCGATTCATGCGCGCCCAGCACTAGGATCTGCACGAAACGACGGTCGGGCGCCCAACGCTCGATCTCGTCCACCGCGAGCTCGGTGTTCTGGACGGGGATGACGATGGAAGCCCGCAGCCGGTCGTCCTTGTCGAGCCATTCGGCGGCAACCCAGGCATTGGTGGCGCGGCAGATGGCGGCACTGAGATCGGCGCTGTACATGGCCGGGCCGCCATAAAGGCAGTTGAGAATGCCGCGGCTGATGCCGAATGCATCCAGCGCCTGGGACTGAAGGTCGGCCAGTGCGGAGCCCGCCTTGCGGCCCGCGACACGCCAGTCGGGCCGCGCGCTAATCGGTGCGTTGGGCGGGTAGTAGGCGAGATCGAGCCCATCCACGCCGCGAGCGTCGATTACCTCCTGCCAATGCGCGTCGAAATAGGGGAGGAGCGCCTTCATGCCTGGCACGGCGGGGTGAATGTCGCAGTCGATCAGGCCGGTGGCGGCAATGTGCCCCATCCCACTTCCTCCCAGGGAATGCGCGGCGATTTATCCGCACAATTGGGGGAAGCCTAGTTTCCCGAAAACTTACTTGTCAATAAGTCTTATGCCAACTTCGCGCGCCGCCATGCCGGCGACGCCCCAGCTACGCTGGATGAGATCGAGCTGCGTGGCGTAGTGCTGCGAGAGGCCGTAGAAGCCCCCGCTGTCGCGGGAGATGTGCACGGCATAGAGGAAGCAGCTCGCCAGCAGGCGGCCGACTTCCTTACAGGGTGTCTCGGCGTGCAACTCGCCATTGCGGACCGACGCCTCGACGCCGATTGTGGCGCTGGCCTGGATGTCCCGCCGGAAGGCCACGATCCGCTCGAGCATCACATCGTCTAGGGCTTCGCCCTCGGCGGAGAGCCGGGTGATGAGGCTCCAGGAATTTCCTTCGTTTCCCAGAGGGTTGAGAAGCGTATATGCATCGCGGTTGAAGGCCACGGAAGCCTCGACCTTCTGCGCCAGGCTAGTGCCCGGCGCGGTCCAGATCCACCGGAAGCGGCTACCGACCTGCTCGATGTAGTCGGCTAGGACCGCAGCCACGAGCCGGGCCTTGGGACCGAAGTGATAATGGATGTTGGTCGTCGTGATCTCGAGTTCACCGGCGATCTCGCCATAGCTTACGCCGCGATAGCCGCGGAGCGTCAACATCCGGGCAGCCACCTTCTTGATCTCGTCGCGCATCGACCCACGGGTTTCGTCCGCGGCCCGGTTGTCTGATGCTTCGCTCATTCGAAAATTCCTTGACGCGTAAGTAAGGCATCGTTCTGATCTCGGCAACGCGCCCGATCGAGGCAAGATACTTCTGGAGGAATCATGATCATGCAATGCAGCATAACACGGCGCGCGAGTCTGGCGGCGGTTCTATCCGCGGGCGTGCCGCCCCTCCTGGCTCATCCTGCGATCGCCCAGCTGGCCTTCCCGAACCGCCCTCTCAGGATCATCGTTCCAGTCGCCGCCGGCGGCATCTCCGACATGATCAGCCGTTACCTCGCCGAGACGATGCGGGCCGATCTCGGCCAGCCCGTGGTGGTGGAGAACCGGCCAGGTGCTAACGGCATCCTGGCCAGCGAGGTCATCGCCCGATCGCCACCGGACGGCTATACGGTCGGCTACATGCTCTATGCGGCGATGACGCTGAACCCGCTCCTCATCCCCAATCTTTCCTATCGCATGACCGACTTCCTGCCGCTCACGCCCACCTTCAAGGCGCCGATGGTGCTTGCCGTCGGTCGGAACGTGCCCGTCAGCAACGTCCGCGAATTCGTCGACTACGTGAAGCGGCAGGGGAGTCTGAGCTACGGCACACTGGGCAATGCCAGCACCGGGCAGATCCTGATGGAGATGCTGCGCGGCCTCACTGGCATCGATCTGGAGAATGTCGGCTATCGCGGCGAGACGCTTGCCGTCACGGATCTGGTCGCCGGCAACCTGCCGGCCGTGTGCATTTCTTGCATGAACGTGCTGGAGCAGCACCGTGCCGGCACGGCGAAGATCATCGGCATCTCGACGCCCGAGAGAGCACCCGCCCTGGCGGATCTGCCCACCTTCGCGGAGTCGGGCTTTGCGATCGACTACAGTTATTTCCACGGATTAATGATGCCGTCCGGTACCCCGGCGACGGTGATGGAGCGTCTCCACCGCAGCATCGGGGCTGCCCTGCAGAGCGAAGGTCTCCGCTCGCGCATGACACCAGACATGCTGCCCTTCGTCCTAAGCTCAACGGATTTTGCCACGATGCTTCAGCAAGAAACCGCGAAACTCGACGAGCTTGTGCGAGCGCGGGGAATTCGGTTGCAGTGAGCGCTTAGCTAGCCTGGATTATTCACCAGACACATCTCGGTTAGCTTTCGCTGGTGAGCCACTCGCTTGATGGTTGTGGTCGCGCGGGTCGTCGTTCCAGCGCATGGGTCGGTTCGGTGGTCCGGATGGCGGGGTTTGGGATTTCGGCGAAGGGCATGATCGGGGCGGCACCGCCTCGCGTTTCAGACGATCAGGCGCGGCAGGCGGTCCAGCGCGAGGCGCAGGATGGCCGATCAGGGAAGGCGCTGGGTAGGTGAACCATCAGCTTGGATTTCCACTCGACCACGCGGGCGGCGATCTTGAGCCGCTGCAATCGCAGCGTGTCGAACTGCGCCACACGCCAGGACGATCGCGCCTGCATCAGGCGGCGCAACGACCACATCAGCCAATAGTCGCCAGTGTGCAGCATCAGCCGCATCTGGTTGGCTGGCCCACGGTGGCATGAGGTACGATC
Organism: Rhodovarius crocodyli; assembly: GCA_945901085.1. Taxonomy (GTDB): domain Bacteria; phylum Pseudomonadota; class Alphaproteobacteria; order Acetobacterales; family Acetobacteraceae; genus Rhodovarius; species Rhodovarius crocodyli_A. Next base: position 22,643 of record CAMDJV010000033.1, read on the forward strand.
GGCGGCGAGGTGGGTCTTCCAGGATTTGATGTGGTTCTCGGCCTGGCGGGCAGCGGTACTATGCTTAAGGGTCTCGACATGGCGGCGCAGCGTGCAGGTGGTAGGGGTCGACCATGGCTTGGCCCATGCGCAGCAACTCGCGGGGCCGAGGCAGGTTTTTGAGGCGCGAGATGGTCGGCTGCGAGCACAGCGCGGCAGCATCGGGCAGGCGGCCGAGGGCGAGTTTGAAGGCCGAGTCGTGGCGCAGGCTGGCAGCGTCGTTGGCGTCCTCGCAGCCGGCGGCGATCATCAGCATCCGGAAGCGCAGGATGTCAGCCATGCTGTGGAGGACACGCTCGGGTCCGCGCGGATCGGCGACGCAGGCGGCGAGACGGTTGGCGATACCCAGGCGGGTTTCGATCTCGCGCAGCGCCAGCACGCCACCGTCTGAAGAGAACTTGCCGCCGTCGAAGCGGGAGATGATGGGCTTGCCGCAGACCGGTGACAGGCCGGGGAGTGCGGGGGTAGACACAACTTTGGCGGGCATGGCGTCCGAAATCGATAGGGTTGAGGTCTCGCAACCGAATTTTATTGCCGATCAAGGCGTTGCGCTATGTCCGCTAATCTTGATAAATAATCCGGGTTAGATAGTTCGCATAAACTTTGAGATTTTTGCATACGCCCGATTGGAATATTATTTCAGCGCGTGATGTTTCTATGGTCGGTCCAAACATCGATAAAATAGGAGGAACAATAAATGTGCCGCTGGATCGCTTATGCAGGGCCAGAGATTTATCTGGAGGATTTATTGTTTAATCAGGAATATTCTATTGTAGAGCAAAGTATAAATGCGCGTGAATCTATTTTTCCAACCAATGCCGATGGATTCGGAGTGGCTTGGTATAGTAAGCGCACTGCACCCGGATTGTTCAAAGATATCTTGCCGGCTTGGAATGACAGCAATTTACGGTCGCTCGCGGCGCAAATTCAGACGCGTCTTTTTTTTGCGCATGTCCGGGCTTCCACCGGAACCGCCGTGACCCGGACGAATTGTCATCCCTTCACGTGGAGAAACTGGGCCTTCATGCATAATGGCAAGATCGGCGACTGGCATCTTTGCCGCAAAGACATGGAGGCGCTGATCATTCCAGAATTTTATGCCTTGCGGCAAGGGACCACGGATAGCGAAGCATTGTTTCTTGTCGCACTCAGCCTGGGCCTCACAGAAAATCCGCAACTGGCCATACAAGGCACGATAGGTCATGCACTGCGCATTATGGAACGTCATAAGGCCCAAGAACCCTTGCGCATTTCCCTAGCTGTAACGAATGGTTCTGAGATATGGGCTTTCCGCTATTCCAGCGATCAGCAATCTCCAAGTCTTTATGCGGGGGCTCCAAATACACGAGCGATGGAAAAAAGTGAAAATGATATTAATACCATCGCTTCTGAGCCGAGTGACACTGATCCATCACGCTGGTTCAAAGTGGCCGAATCCACGGGTCTCCATTGGACCTTGAAAAATTTACGTGAATTTAATATTTATATCTAACGAAACAGCGCACCCTAGACGGCCTGGACCTGACGGGATCTGGCACGAAGCGGGTCCAGGCACTGCGCGCCGAAGGGGCCACATCAAAGCGCGGGCGCCCCTTCACCAAGAGCGACATCTATCGGGTATTGAGCAACCGCACCTATCTTGGCGAGGCCATGCACAAGGGGAAGTCGCACCCCGGCGAGCAAGCGGCTATTGTGCCGCAGGCCATGTGGGAGGCGGCGCATGCCCTGCTGAAGATCAGCCCGCGCACACGCGCCAACCACTCCCGCTGCCAAACGCCTTCGTTGCTGCGCGGCTGATCTTCGGCAGCGACGGACGGGCCATGTCGCCAACCCACGCGCGTGGGCGGCGTGGCTAGCAGTCACGCTATTACGTCAGCCAGTCGGTGCTTGAAGGGCAGCGCCGCGGACGGCCCGCCCATCGCGCGCATTTCCGCCGCGGAGATAGAGGGGGCAGTCATCGCCCAAGTCCGAGGGCTACTGCGTCAGCCCGAGGTTGTGCTTGGGGCCTGGCGTGCGGCACGGGCATCGGCGCCGGATATGACTGAGGACGAAGCGAGGCTGGCGCTGGAGCGGCTGGATCCGCTTTGGGAGGAGCTATTCCCTGCCGAGCAGGCGCGGATCATTCACCTTCTGGTCGACCGGGTGAACATTGGGCCGGGCGGCGCAGACGTGTGGCTGAAGCTGGAGGGGCTGGGCGGTCTGGCGCGGGACCTGGCCACGCCGGCCGCAGCGGCAAGGGCGGCTGCGTGACCGCCGCCGCGCAGATGCTGACCGTGCGTGTGCCGCTGGCGGTCAGGAAGCCGCGGGGCGGTCGGAAGCTTATCCTGACGCCTGGCGGTATGGCGGGCACTCACCAGAGGTGGAACACCCCCACCTTATGCCCAGCGAAAGCGCCGCCCGTGTGTGACCTTGCCGTGAAACCCGCTGTTTTTATACGAATTTGTTCCCATCCGCGCAGGGCGCCGCGCCGCTGGCCTCAGCGTGGCGAGGAGCCGTGCTGGCTGCGTTGCGAGACGTGCCAGGGCAGCGCGAGGCGTTCCACCGCCTCCACCATGTAGAACAGCAGCGTGCCGATCACCCCCAGCACAAACAGCGCGGCAAAGACACGCACCGTGTCGAATTGCCCCTGCGCGATCAGGATGACATGGCCAAGCCCGGCCGAGCCGCCTACGAATTCGCCAACGATGGCGCCCACCAGAGCGAAGCTGATCGCCACCTTCATGCCGACGAACAGCGCCGGCAGCGCATTGGGGAAGCGCACCTTCCAGAGGATGCGCCAGCCCGTGGCGCGATGCACGCGCGCCAGCGCCAGCGCATCAGGGTCCACGGAACGCAGGCCGAGCGCCACATCCGCCACGATCGAGAAGATGGCAAGCATCACCGCGATGGCGATCTTGGGCTCGGCCCCCGTACCCATCCAGATCACGAAAAGCGGAGCCAGCGCCACCTTGGGCAACGAGTTCATCACCACGAGGATCGTGGTGATCACCCGATCCGCCCAGCGCGAGGCGACGATCGCCACCGCGAGCGCCACGCCCAGCACGACGGAAAGGCCGAAGCCGGCGAGCGTGGTCCAGAGCGTGAAGCCGGCATGGCGCAGGAAGTAACGCGGCGAGGACCACAGCTCGGCCAGGATGGCGCTGGGGGGCGGCAGCAGGATGGGCGCGGGCGTGAAGAACCACACCGCCGCCTCCCAGGCGAGGAGTAGCGCCAGGAGGACGGCGAATGTGCCGCCGATGCCCTGTGCGTGGGAGGCCTCCGCCATCGCCTATTCCTTCACGATGCCGAGGCGCGAGAAGAGCCCGCGGATCGCCGCCACATGCCGCGCAAATTCCGGTGACTCCCGAATCGCTAGCGGGCGGGGGCGCGGCAGGTCGATCTCAAAGACCTCCACCACGCGCCCGGGTCCGGTGGACATGACGGCCACCCTGTCGGAGAGATACACCGCCTCCGCGATGGAATGCGTGACGAAGACCACGGTGCGGGCACCATCCTGCTGGATGCGCGAGAGCTCCAGGTTCAGGTCGTCGCGTGTCATCGCGTCCAGCGCGCCGAAGGGTTCGTCCATCAGCAGGATCTCGGGCTCGCAGAGCAGCGCGCGGCAGATGGCGGCGCGCTGGCGCATGCCGCCGGACAGCTCCCACGGGTGACGGTTGGCGAAGGCGCCCAGGCCGAAGCGATCCAGCAGTGCCATGGCGCGCGCCTCATGCGCGCGCTTCGGCAGGCCCTGGAACTCGGCGGCCAGCAGCACATTGTCCCGGATGCTGCGCCAGTCGAGCAGCACGTCGCGCTGGAACACCATTCCCATGCGCTCGGGCGGGCGGTCGATGGGCGCGCCGCGCAGCGTGATGGAGCCGGATGTCAACGGGTCCAGCCCTGCGATGGCGCGCAGCAAGGTGCTCTTCCCGCAGCCCGAGGGGCCGAGGAGCGAGAGGAACTCGCCCTCGCGCACCTCAAGGCCGACATCGGCGAGGGCCGTGACCGGGCCGCGCGCGGAGGCGTAGGTCTTGCCCCCGCCCGTGACCTCGATGCACAGCCCCATCAGCCGATCAGGTCATTGGTGAAGTAGTTCGAGGCCTGCCAGCCGGCCCGGATGGCGGCCGCCGCTTCCAGTGAGTGCAGCGAGGCCATCCAGTCGGCCTCGGCTTGCCAGCCGATCGGCTGCCCAGCACTGGCCGGCGTGTCGAAGAATTCGAGGGTCAGGCGGATCTGCTCGCGGGTGACCGTGCGATCGAGGCGGGCATCGGGGCGCTGGCGCAGCATGGCCTCCACGCCGTCATCGGGGTTGGTGCGAAGATGCGCCCAGGCGCGCTGCTGTGTCTCGACCAGCCGGCGCAGCGCGGGCCCGCGCGTGCGGATGGTCGCCTCGGTGGCGATGAGGCCGTAGCTCGGGAAACTGATGCCGGCATTTTCGGCCAGGATGGAGCGGCTCGGGCGCGCGCGCTCGGCGACGGGAATGGCCGAGGGGGTGGTGGACATCAGGCCGTCCGCGCGCTTCGCCGTGTAGGTGCCCCAGAGGGCGGAGGGGTCCACGAACATCACGTTCACGCTGCTGCGGTCCAGGCCGCCGGCGCGCAGGAACGCGTCAATGAACGGCGCCCAGGGGCTGGCCGCGAAGACGACCAGGCTGCGCCCGCGGAAATCCTGCACGCGCTGGATCAGGCTGTCGCGATCCACCAGCACCGCGAGATCGGTGCGGCGGCCGAAGCCGGCGAAGGCGCGCACCGTGGCACCCTGCTCGCGTGCCTGGGCGATGAGGCCGACCTGTATCTGCCCCACATCGGCCTGGCCTGCATTGACCAGTTGCAGCGTGTTGCCGCTGCCGCGCCCATCCTGCACATCCACCGTCAGGCCAGCCTCGCGGAACCATCCGCGCGTCTCCGCCAGGTGCATAGCCGCCTGGACGCCCCAGGGCGAGAAATCGAGCCTGACGGTGAGGCGTTCCCCCTGCGCGCGGGCCAGGCCCGGCATGGCGAGGGCGCCGGCGCCGGCGCCGATCAGCGCACCGCGTCGCGAAAGCTGGAAATCCCTAATCATGCCTGTTCTCCCTGCTGTTGGCCGCGCAACCTTGCGGTCTCGATACTGTTCAACGCGCCGCCCTCGATTACCACGCCGTAGCGGCGCCGTGCGGCCTCCACGCTCACCTTGCCGTTCCAGACATCCTGCGCCACCGCCTCGGGGTCGCGCGCCTGGGCCGGGCCGTGGCCACCGCCGCCCGCCTGGTGATGGGTGAGGAGTTGGCCGCGCTGCATGCGCATCGTCACCTTGCCGGGAATGGCCTCGCGCGCATTGCCCTCGCCCAGCCAATTGCCCGCGACCCCGCCGGGCTGTCCGCCCTCGAGGCCATAGGGCGAGAAGCGCAGCCGGTCGGCCCGCAACTGCAACACCGCATCCTCCGCCAACAGCCGATAGCTGCGCGAGAGGCCCATGCCGCCGCGGAAGCGCCCGGGCCCGCCGCTGTCGGGCACCAGCGCATATTCCTCGATACGAACGGGGTGCTGCCGCTCCAGCACCTCGACCGGCGTGTTGGAGAGATTCTGTGAGGGGTTGGTGATGGCCTCGATGCCGTCCTGGTCGGGGCGGCCGCCCCAGCAGCCGCTGATCATGTCCACGATGATGAAGGGCCGGTTATCCGGGTGGCGGCCGCCCAGACAGACCACGGTGTTCCCGCCCTCGCCTGCGGCAGGAATGATGTCGGGCACGATCTGCGCAAGCGCCCCGAACATCGTGTCCATCACGCGATAGCCGGTCAGAGCCCGCGCCGCGACCGGCGCGGGGGAGATGGGATTGAGGACGCAGCCTTCGGGCGCCATTACCTCGATACAGCGGAACACGCCCGCATTGTTCGGGATGTCGCCCCGCAGGGCGCAACGAACTGACAGAAAACTGTTGGACTTCGTGAAGGAGAGGGTGGAGTTGATGGCAGCGCGCACCTGCGGCGAGGAGCCGGCCCAATCCACCTTCAGCGTGCCATCGCCCACCACCGTGATGGCCACGCTGAGCGGTACGGGCTCGTCGGAGAGGCCGTCGCTGTCGATATGGTCGGTGAAGCTATAGGTGCCCGGCTTCCAGGTCGCGATCTCGGCGCGCGCCATGCGCTCGGCATAATCGAGCAGCCCCGCCAGATGCCCTCGCATGCCGTCAGCGCCGTAACGGCGCACCAGCGCGCCCAATTCGCGCGCACCCACCTGGCAGGCCGCGTATTGCGCGCGCAAATCGCCCAGCACGATCTCGGGCACGCGGACGTTGAGCGCGATCATCGCCGACAGCGTCTCGTCCATCCGGCCCGCGTGGTAGAGCTTGAGCGGCGGGATGCGCAGGCCTTCCTGATAGATCTCTGTGCTATCGGCGGCGTTGGAGCCGGGCACGCGGCCGCCCATGTCTGTGTGGTGGCAGATCACCACCGTCCAGGCGAGCAACTCGCCTGCTTCGAAGACCGGGTAGAACATGAAGATGTCGGGCAGGTGCATGCCGCCCGAATAGGGGTCGTTCATCACCACCGCGTCGCCCGGCGCCAGCTGGCCGCCCCAGCGCGCCTGCACGGCCGCCATCGCCTCGGGGATGGCGCCCAGGTGCTGTGCGATGGTCTTGGCCTGGGCCACCATCTCACCCTTCGCGTCGCAGATCGCGGCGCTGTAGTCCATCACGTCCTTCACGATCTCGGAACGCGCGGTCCGGATGACGGTGTAGGCCACCTCATCCACGATCGCGTCCATCGCGTTCTTGATGACGGCGAAGGTGATCGGATCCTCAGGCATGGGCAGCCTCCATGTCGATGACCGCAGTGCCGGAGCCGGCGGCCCGTGCCGTGCAGCCGGGCGGGACGATGATCGTCGTGTCGTAGCTTTCCAGGATCGCCGGGCCCTGCACAGGGCCGTTGGCGAGGGCGGCGCGGGGCAGGAGGCGTGTCGGCACCGGCGCGTCCCCGCGCCCGAAGGAGACCAGACGCTCGCCCACGGCGCCGGCCAGGGCCCGCGCATCGAGGGAGAGCGAGGGGAAGTCGATGCGGCCATCCGCCCTTCCAATGGCGGAGAGACGGAGATTCACGAGCTCGACCGCTTCGCCCGCCGAGATGTAGCCGAAGGTCTCGCCATAGAGGCGCTCGAACCCTGCATGCAGCGCGTGCACCGCGAAGTCGGTCAGCGGCACCGTCAATTGCGAAGATTGGCCCGCGTAGCGGAGATCCGCGGCGAAGCGCAGCTCTACCGTTTCCGCCCCATAGCCCTCATGGGCGAGGGCCGCGTGGCCGCCCTGCGCCAGGCCTTGCCGCGCGGCCTCGAGCTGTGCGGCCGTCACCTGTGCGAGCGGCATGAGCAGCGGATGCACGAATTCGTGCACGGCCTCCGCCGCCAGCATGCCGGCGGCGGAGAAGACGCCGGCCACGGGACTGATCAGCACGCGCCGGATGCCCAGCAGGCGCGCCACATCCACGGCATGCAGCGGGCCCCCGCCACCGAAGGCCATGAGGGCCAGGTCCCGCGGGTCCTTGCCGCGCTCCACCGTCACGGCGCGGATGGCGCGGGCCATGTTGACGTTGGCGATCTGGCGGATGCCATGCGCCGCCTCCTCGACCGTGAGCTTCAGCGGGCCGGCGATGCGTGTGGCGATGGCGGTGCGCGACAGCGCCGCATCCACACGGAGCGAGCCGCCGGCGAGGGCGGCGGGATTGAGATAACCCAGCACCATGTTGGCATCGGTGACGGTGGGCTCGGCATTGCCGCGCCCATAGCAGGCCGGGCCCGGATCGCCGCCCGCGCTCTGCGGGCCGACAATGAGGAGGCCGCCCGCATCAATGCGCGCGATGGAACCGCCGCCCGATCCGACTTCGGCGATGTCGATCGCCGGCACCTTCAACATGTAGCCGGCCCCCTTCACGAAACGGGAGGGCGTGCTGATGCCGTCGCGGAATTCATATTCCGTGACCAGCGAGGGCTGCCCGCCCTCGATGATCGCGGCCTTGGCCGTGGTGCCGCCCATGTCGAAGACGATGAGGTCCGGCGCGCCGATGCCCGCGCCAAGCCGGGCGGCGCCCGCAACGCCACCGGCGGGCCCGGATCCAACGGCGAAGACCGGCCTCTCGCGCGCCGCATCCAGGCCGATCATTCCGCCGTTGGACGCCATGACCTGCACCGGGGCGGTGATGCCTATGGCCGCGAGGCGCGCCTGCAATCGCGAGAGATAGCCGCGCATGGCGGGCAGCAGATAGGCGTTCACGACCGCCGTACTGGTGCGCTCATATTCCTTGATTTCGGGCAGGACCTCGTAGGAGGCGGTGACGAGGAGTTGTGGCGCCGCCGCGCGCAGAAGGGTGGCGGCCTGCCGCTCATGCGCGGCATGGGCGTAGGAATTGATGAAGCAGATCGCCACCGCCTCGACGCCTTCGGCGACGAAGAAGGCGGCAGCGTCCCGCACGCTCTGTCCGTCCAGCGGCGTCACGATGCTGCCATCGGCCGCGATGCGCTCACGCGCCTCCAGCCGCCAGCGTCGGGGCACCAGTGGCTCGGGCTTGCGCCAGGCCATATCGAACATGCCGGGCGTACGGATGCGACCTATTTCCAGCACGTCGCGAAAGCCCTGCGTTGTCAGCAATCCCGTGCGGGCGCCGGTCTTTTGCAGGATGGTGTTGGACGCGACGGTGGTGCCATGCACGATTTCCGTCACCTGGCGCGCATCCAGCCCTGCCTCGGCGATCACCGCGGCAATGCCGGCCGCCACGCCCTCGCCGGGATCCTGCGGCGTGGTGGTCGTCTTGTTGACGACGATCCGGCCACCCGGAAGGGCCAGCACGACATCCGTGAACGTGCCGCCGACATCCACGCCGATGCGTGCCTGCATACTGGGCGAACTCCTGTGTGGAAGATCTGCATTTTTGTTGACCGTATGGTCAATAGTGGAAATCATGATCCGGGTCATGGTCATCCGTCAACGACGAAAACGCGGCACACGCGATGCCGAGGGCGCGAAGGCCGCCATTCTGGCCGCTGCCGTGCGGGAATTCACCGACAAGGGCCTGGCGGGCGCACGCATGGATGAGATTGCGCGTGGGGCCGGTGTGGCCAAGGGGCTTGTCTTCCATCATTTCGGCTCGAAGGAGGGGCTTTGGATTGCCGCGCTTGAGCATGCCTATGCTCTGCTGCGCGCCGGCCAGGACGAGACGGCGCTGGATGTGCTGGGCCCGGTGGAAGGGATGCGGCGCCTCGCGCATGGCACCTTCCGTCTGTTCCGCGCGCATCCGGAAATCGTGGCGCTGATGAATGAGGAGAACCTGCACCGCGCGCGTCACCTGCGCGCCGCCAAGGCCATTCCGCTGCTCTACAATCCGCTGTTTGCCACAATTGAACGCTTGCTGGCCGCCGGGCGGGCGCAGAATTTGTTCCGCGAGGATGTTGATGTGACCGCGCTCTACGTCGCGATGTCGGGCCTGGGCTATTTCTATTGCGCCAATCGCTGGACGCTCTCGGCGGCCTTCGCCGGCGATTTGTTCCGGCCAGAGCGCATCGCGACCTATGAGGACGTGTTGGGCGAGATGGTTGTCGCCTATCTCCGCAAGCCTGCCGGTTCCTTATGAAGGAGCCTGCGCTGAAGCGGCTTGCATTGAATACAGTGTTGCATAATACTTCACTGATGCGCGCTGCGAAAAACCTACTGCCAGACACCGAGCCCACCCGCGGCAGCGCCGGCGACATGGCGTATGAAGCCCTGCGTGGTTTGCTGCTGATCTTTGAACTGCGCCCCGGCGAGCGCCTGAACGAGGTCCATCTCGCCGAGCGCCTGGGGCTTTCGCGCACGCCCGTGCGCGAGGCGCTCAACCGCCTAGCCGCCGAGCGCCTGGTCCTCGCGCGGGGCGGGCACGGCTTCTATGTGTGCGACCTTGATCTCAAGGAAGCCATGGACCTCTACGAGCTTCGCACCGCGCTCGAAATCACGGGGTTCCGCCAGGCCTGCGCCAGGGCAAAGGCCTCGGACATCGCGGCGTTGCGGCGCTCCTGGCGGGCTGCCTTGCGCCAGTCGGCCCGCAAGAATGACCGCGCGGCGATGGTGGGCGAGGATGTGCGCTTCCATGAGACACTCTGCGCGCTCGGCGGCAACATCGAATTGCTGCGCATGCTGAGTGAGGTAAATGCGCGCACCACTTTCATCCGCTGGGCCTATGCCACCGGCCCGCGCCCCGAGCTCAATTTCGATGAGCATGACGCCCTGGTGGACGCCCTCGTCGCGCGCGATGCCGCAGCGGGCGAGGCCCTCATCACGCGCCATATCGGGCGCCGTGCCGAGGCGCTGACAACGCTGCTCGCCCCCGCCCCCAGTTTCCTCACCATCCCTCGCCGGAGGACGGCCTGATGCCCGACACCCCCATGACCCTCGCCCCGCTTCTCGTGGTGCAGCCCGATGACGCACGCTCCTTCTGGCAGCCCGTGCCGGCCAATGGCTTCGTGCGCTGCATGCTCGCCTCCAACGAGCTGGGCAGCGAGACGCCCTTCTCCATGGGCACGCAGCTGGTGGATCCCGGCTGCTTCGTGCGCGAGCACGTGCATCCGGACAATGAAGAGGTGATCTTCGTGCTGGAAGGCAGCGGTGAGGCGCTGCTGGACGGCACGGACAAGGTGCCGATGACCAAAGGCACCTGCATTTTTCTGGGCAAGGGCCGCTCGCACCGTTTCCAGGCAAGCGATGACGGGCCGATGACTTTCATGTGGCTGATGATGCCCGGCGGCCTTGAGACCTTCTTTGCCCGCATCGGCCGCGAGCGGAAGTCGGGCGACCCGCAGCCACCCAATTTTCCGCGCCCCGTGGATGTGCTGCAGATCGAGGCCGAGACGGTCTTCGGCACGCTTCCTCCCAAGGTCTGAGCGCATGATCGTCGAGGAGCGGGATTATCGCCTGAAGCCCGGCAAGCTCGGGTTGTTCGTCGCCACTTATGAGAAGCACGGGCTGCCCTTGCAGCTGAAGCATCTGGGCAAATTCCTTGGCTATTTCACGACGGAGATCGGCGAGTTGAACCATGTCGTTGCCCTCTGGGGCTATGAGGGGCTGGATGACCGCGCGCGCCGCCGCTCCGCCATGCTGGCCGATCCGCAATGGCAGGAATATCCCATTATGGTCGCGGATTATCTGGATGTGCAGAACACGCGCATCATGACGCCCTCCAGCTTCTCGCCGATCCAATGAGCGCGCTTCCAAAAGTCGCGCTGATCGGCGCCGGCACCATCGGCAGCGCCTGGGCCGTGGTCTTCGCCCGCGCGGGCTGCACCGTCCGCGTCTGGGATGGTGATGCAGCCGCCCTGGAGCGGTTTCCCGCCCGCGTTGCCGCCGTGTTTGAGGCGCTGGAAGGCTCGGCCATCGCCGGCCTGCCGGGTGGCATGTCGCGCATCACCACTCATGCCGACCTGGCCGAGGCCGTGGGCGGTGTGGACTGGGTGCAGGAACAGGTGAAGGAAGACCTGGCGATCAAGCAGGAGGTGCTGCCCCGCATCGAGGCCGCTATGCGGTCGGATGCCATCCTCGCCACCTCCACTTCTGGCCTGTCGCAGGCCGCTCTCGCCTCCGTGCTGGCGCGGCCGGATCGCTTCATCGTGGTGCATCCGCTGACGCCCCCCTTCCTGCTGCCGGTGACCGAAATTGTTACGCATCCCGGCACTTCGGAGGCGACACTGGCCGAGGCTTATCGCGTGATGGAGGCGGTCGGCCAAAAGCCCATCCGCGTGCATGGCGAGATCAGCGGCTTCGCCATGAACCGCATCCAGGCCGCCATGCTGAACGAGATGGTGGCGCTGGTGCGCGATGGCGTGATCAGCCCCGAGGATGCCGATACCACTTTGACGCATGGCTTCGGCCTGCGCTGGGCCGTGATCGGCCCCTTTGCCGGCGTGGACCTGAACGCGCTGGGCGGTATCCGGCAATACATGGATCTCTTCGGTTATATCCTGAATGACGTGGCGAAGGATCGCGGTGCGACCCAGGCGCTGACGCCCGCCGCGGTGGACAAGCTGGAATCCGGGCTGCGCGCGCAATTGCCGCTGAGCGAATTGCCGGCGCGACAGAAGCGGCGGGACCGTGCCATCGCGGCCCTGCGCGGCCATCTGGAAAAGGCGGGCCGCCAGTGAGAGTGATCCTCGCCGGCATTGATGCTGTGAACCTGCTGCTGAAATACGTCCTCGCCCTCTTGCTGGTGATGATGACGGTGGGCGGGCTGGGCCAGGTGGTGGTGCGCTTCGTGCTGCCATTGCTGGGCTTCAACGCCTCCGCCGCCTGGACGGAGGAGGTGGCGCGCTTCTCGATGATCTGGACGGTCTTCCTCGGCGCCGCCTGGGCGCTGCGACATGGCGAACTCATCGCGCTCGATCTCGTGACCCATGCGGTTCCGCGCGTTCTCGGCATCGCCATCAAGGTGTTGGCCTATCTGGCCTGCGCCGCCTTCTGCGTCCTCCTGGTCATCCTCGGCCTGGAATTCGCGGAGATCGGCGAGATCGAGACCAGCCCGGTGCTGGGCCTCTCCAAATGGTATGTCTTCATGTCGCTGCCCATCGGCGCCGGCCTGATGGTGATGAATATCGCGGGCTTCCTGCTCGCCTGCATCATCGAGGGCAGTGACCCGCGTGGTGCTCTCGATGCCGTGGGGGATTGAGCGATGATGGGCACCGCCATTGCACTGATGATCATGTTTGCCGCCGCGGTGCCGATCGGCTTCGCGCTCGGCATGGCGCCGCTCGTAGCGCTCGACGCGCAGCGCATCCCGCTGATCGTCATCGCCCAGGCCTCGCTGGAAAGCCTGGACAGCTTCACCCTGCTCGCCATTCCCTTCTACGTCATGGCCGGGCGCATCATGCTGGCTGGCGGCATGGCCACGCGGCTGGTGGGCCTTGCTGCCGCACTCGTCGGCTGGGTACGAGGCGGCTTGGGCGCGGCTGGCGTGCTGACGGCGATGTTCTTCGCTACCATCAGCGGCTCATCCTCCGCCACCGCGGCCGCCATCGGCTCGATCCTCGTGCCCGAGATGACCAAGCGGAACTATCCCAAGCCCTATGCGGCGGCCATCGTCGCGGCTTCGGGCGAGATCGGCGTCATCATCCCGCCCTCCATCCCCATGGTGATCTACGCGGTGACGGTGAGCGAGAGCATCGGCTCGCTCTTCCTCGCCGGCATCATCCCGGGCCTCTTGATTGGCTTCAGCCTGATGGGGTTGATCATCGTGCAATCCACCATGCGCGGCTATGGCGACCCGACGCGCTTTGCACCGCGCGAGATCGCGCGCGATGTATGGGCCGCGACGAAGCGCGCGGCGCTCTCGCTGCTCATGCCCATCATCGTGCTGGGCGGCATCTATGGCGGCATCTTCACCGCGACAGAGGCAGCTGTGGTCGCCGCCGTCTATGCGCTGCTGCTCGGCCTTTTCGTCTATAAGGAACTGCGTTGGCGGGATCTGCCAGATATCCTGGCCGGCAGTGCAAAGACCTCTGCCATCGTGCTGATCATCGTCGCCTTTGCCAGTGTCTTCGCCTATGTGCTGACCACATACCAGGCGCCGCAGGCCGTCGCAGCGTGGCTGACCGCAGTCACCGCCAGCCCGCTGATCTTCCTACTGTTGGTGAATGGCTTTCTCTTCATCGTTGGCATGTTCATGGAGACGCTGGCGGCCATCATCATCCTGGCACCGGTTCTGGCGCCGGCCGCCATCGCCTTCGGCATTGATCCCATCCATTTCGGCACGATCGTGGTGGTGAACCTCGCGGTCGGCATGGTGACGCCGCCGGTGGGTGTGAACCTGTTTGTCGCCTGCAGCATCAGCAAGCTGCGGATGGAGCAATTGATGCCGCCGCTGCTGCCATTCCTCGCCACGCTCATTCTTTGCCTGCTCATCATCACCTATGTGCCCGCGCTATCCTTGGCGCTGGTGCGATAACCATCAGGAGACACCCCCGACATGATCGCAATTCCTCGCCGGACCCTCGCCCTTGGCGCGCTGGCGGCCCCCTTGGCTACCCCCTTCGTCGCACGCGCGCAGGCTGTGACCGAGCTTCGCCTCGGCCATGTGCTCTCCGAGCAATCCTCCTATCACGTCGCCGGCACCAAGCTCTCTGAGCTGGTAGAGCAGCGCACCAATGGCCGCGTGAAGATCGTGGTCTTCGCCAACTCAGCTTTGGGTGGCGAGTTGCGGCTGATCCAATCCGCTCGCACCGGCGCGATTGACCTGATGTTCAACAGCCAGCCCTCGCTGGAAAACACCATCCGCGATCTCGGTGTACTCTCGCTCCCCTGGCTGTTCGACAGCTATGAGCAGGCCAATATCCTGATGCAGGGCCCGATGGGCCGGCGCCTGCTGACGCTGCTTGACCCGATCGGCATGGTGGGCCTCTCCTGGTTCAACCTGTTCGAGCGCAGCGTGCTCACCAACCGGCCCTTCACCAACCTGGCGGAAGCGCGCGGGTTGAAGATCCGCGTCATCCAGTCGCCCGGCTATGTCGAGGCCTATCGCAGCCTTGGCATGCAGCCCACGCCGACGGCCTATGCCGAGCTCTTCCTGGCCTTGCAAAATGGCGTGGTGGATGCGGCAGAACTGGCGCCTGACCAGATGATCGCCGACCGCTTCGTCGAGGTGATCCGGCATTACATCCTCACCAAGACGCACCAGCTGCCCTCCGTGCTCATCGCCTCGCGCTCGCGCTTCACCGCCCTACCAGCCGATGTGCAAACGGCGATCCGCGAGAGCGTGCCGACCGCCATCACCGAGGGCCTAGCCTATTACAACCGCTTCCGCGAGGAGAGCTTCGTGGAGGTGCGCCGCCGCGGCATCAATATCGTCGAGCCCGACCTCGCCCCCTTCAAGGCGGCGGCGCGCCCGGCCTATGACACCATCCTGGCCAATGCGCCCAATGGCCGCGCCCTGCTGGCGGAGATCGAGGCCGCCAAGGCCCGCGCGTGACGATGACGCGCGGAGCGCGCCCTTGCTGATCGAACGGCCGGACGGCGCCTGCCTTGCCGTGAAGGTGACGGGCGAGGGGCCACCGCTGCTGCTCGTCTCCGGCCTGGGCGGCACGGCTTCCTTTTGGCAGGGTGTGGCGCCTGACATCGCCCGGCGCCACCGGGTCGCGGTGATGGACCAACGCGGCATCGGCGCCAGCACGCGCGGCACGGCGCCCATCACCATCCACACCCTTGCCGAGGATGCCGCGGCGGTGGCGCTGGCCCTGGGTGGGCCCGTGGCGCTTTGCGGTCATTCGACAGGTGCCGCGATCGTTCTGACCATGGCGACCGAGTGCCTCTGCCCCGTCTCGCGCCTCGTGCTCTCCGCCGGCTGGCTGCGGCCTGACGCCTATCTGCGCGTGTTGTTCGAAATGCGGCTGGCGGTGCTCGAGCGGGCCGGCTTCACCGCCTATGAATTGGCAGGGCGCTTCCTGGCCTACCCGCCCGACGCGCTGATTGCCGAAGGGAAATTCCCCGCGCCCGACTGGTTGCCACCGGAGCGCGAGGCGGCAGAGAGGGTGGATTCAATTGATCGTCGCAACACCCTGAGGGAGGGAGCTGTGATGAAGACAAGGAAGCGGAGTTCGGATCGATCTGGTCGGTCGCCGCTGTTGTCACCAGGCCGGCCATCGGTTGCGGGACGAGATGAGAGGCGGCGGTTCTGG
>CAMDJV010000034.1 GCA_945901085.1 Rhodovarius crocodyli
AACCGCTCGATCGCCGAACTCGGGATCTTCCCCGCCGTGGACCCGCTGGACAGCACCAGCCGCGCCATGGACCCCCGCGTGGTCGGTGAAGCCCATTACAACACCGCCCGCGAAGTCCAGCGCATCCTGCAGACCTATAAGTCGCTGCAAGACATCATCGCGATCCTGGGCATGGATGAGCTCTCGGAAGAGGATAAGCTGATCGTCGCCCGGGCCCGCAAGCTGCAGCGCTTCCTCAGCCAGCCTTTCCATGTGGCTGAGGTCTTCACCGGCACGCCTGGCGTCTTCGTGAAGCTCGAGGACACCGTCCGAAGCTTCGCCGCGATCTGCAAGGGCGAATATGACCACCTCCCCGAGGCGGCCTTCTACATGGTTGGCCCGATCGAGGATGCGGTGAAGAAGGCCGAATCGCTCAAGCAGGCCGCCTGATAGCAGCCTGCGCAGCCCCGGGCCCTCGCCCGGGGCAAAAAGGGCGGCTTCGGCCGCCACTGATTTCTCACTTGGGGGCGTGACATGGCCACTTTCCAACTCGAACTCGTCTCGCCGGAGAAGCTGCTGCTCTCCCGCCAGGTCGATATGGTCATCATCCCCGCCGCCGAGGGTGAGATGGGCGTGCTGCCCGGCCATGCGCCGATGATCGTGGCGCTGCGCGGTGGCGCTATTCGCGTCACTGAAAACGGCCAGGTGACCGAGAGCCTTTTCGTCGCCGGCGGCTTCGCCGAGGTAACCCCTGAGCGGGTGACGGTGCTGGCCGATGAGGCAACACCGCTCTCCGAGATCAGCCGCGCCAATGCCGAAGCCCGCGTGGCCGAGGCTGAGGCCGAATACAACGCCGCCGCCATGGCAAGCCCGGAGAAGCGCGACGCCGCGATGGCGCGCCTGCTCTCCATGCGCAGCATGGCCACACTTGCCCAGGCATCGTAGGCGTCCGGCTTGAAACCAGGGCTTGGCGAGCGAACATCGCGTTCATGAAGCATTGGACCCTGGACGATATTGATTGGCACCGGTTTGATCCGGCATTGGTCGATCCTGAGATCGTGGCGCTGGTCAAATCAGCGGCCATGGTCGAGCGCAATGGTGATGATTACGCGCTCTACCTCAAAGGCGTCTTCGCTGACGATCCGGATTTCCGCGCTGCGGCGGATCTTTGGGCGGTTGAGGAAGTCCAGCATGGGGATGCGCTGGGGCGCTGGGCCAGCCTAGCCGATCCTAGCTTTGATTATTCCGGCTGCTTCCTCCGCTATCGCGCCGGCTACAAGATCGATGTTCGGGCCGATGCCTCGCGCCGCGGCTCACGTTCGGGCGAACTCGTGGCGCGTTGCATCGTAGAGACCGGCACTTCCAGCTATTACACCGCCCTGGCCGATGCCTCGGCCGAGCCCGTGCTGGTCCAGGTCTGCCGCCTGATCGCAGCCGATGAGTATCGGCATTTCAAGCTGTTCTATGATCATCTGCGGCGCTATCTGGCGCGCGAGAACCTCTCGCGGCTGGGGCGTTTCCAGGTGGCGCTCAGCCGCGCCACCGAAAGCGAGGATGACGAACTCGCCTTTGCCTATCACGTCTCCAATGAGCCTGAGGGTGCCAGCTACGACCATCAGCGCTGCATCGCCGGTTATATGGGCCGGGCCATGGGTTTTTATCGCCAGCCTCATCTCGACCGTGCCATGGGCATGATGTTCAAGGCGGTGGGGCTGCCGCCCCGGGGGATGCTCTCCTCCTGGGCCGGGCGGGCCGCCTTCCGCCTCGTGCAATGGCGCCATGGCCGCTACCAAAGGGTGCTGGCCAAACCGGCTTGAGCCCGGCGTGGCGCAGCCTGCGCCTTGCCATCAGTAGCCAGCCCCGCTTCAATCCGTAGCATGTCACAGGAACCTCGCATGCGCCTCTCCCGCCGAACCACCTTGGCCCTTCCTGCCAGTCTCGTCGCCACTGCGGCGGGGGCGCAGGGCTTCCCCGACAGGCCGCTGCGCTGGATTGTGGGCTATCCCCCCGGTGGCGCCTCGGATGCCTTTGCACGGCTGATCGCGGGGCTCATGGCGCCCCGGCTGGGGCAGAATGTGGTGGTGGAGAACCGCCCCGGCGGCGGCGCCGTGCTGGCCAGCGAGACGGCGGCCCGCAGCCCGGCCGATGGCCTGACCTGGCTGCATGTCGATAACGGCATTCTGGTCTATAATCCCGCCCTCTATGCCCGCCTGCCGATTAACCCGGACACTGATTTCACCGGCGTGGGCTTCATTGGTCGCTTCCCGCTCTATCTGGTGGTGCGCGCCGATAGCCCCTGGCAGGATTTCGCCGCCTACCGGGCCGCCGCGCGTAGCCTCGCGCCCAATTACGGCACGCCTGCCGTGGCCAGCCCGCACCATCTGGCGATGGAAATGGTCAAGCGCCGCACCGGCCTTGATGCCCAGCATGTGCCCTTCCGTGGTGGCCCCGCCGCCATGCAGGAATTGCTGGCCGGCAATATCGAGAGCGTGGTGATCGATACCGCCACCGGCCTGCCCTTCATCGCCGATGGAAGGGTGCGGGCACTCTGCGTGCTGAGCGAGACGCGCTCCGAGAAGGCACCCGCCGTGCCCACGCTGCGCGAATTGGGCTTTGCCGAGGCCGTGGCCTATGGCTGGCAGGGCATGAGCGTGCCGGCCGCAACACCTGCGACAATCATCAACCGGCTGAGCGCCGAGATGATCGCCGCCATCCAGTCGCCGGAGATTTCAGGCCGGATGAGCACGCTAGGCATCGAATACCGGCCCTGGTCACCGGCCGAATTCAACGCTTTCGTGGCCGCCGAGAATGCGGTGTGGCGGCCGCTGATTCGGGAATTGGGTATTCGAATCGACGGCTGAGGGCCTGGGCCTGGGGCATCATCCGTTCAAACGGCATCGTTTGAACGGATAAAGATGTTGACCAAACACAAGCTTGGAGCCGCGAAGGCAACAGGCTCTAAATTTCCAACACCACATTGCCCATGGCGCTGCCCTGCTCCACCGCCTGATGCGCGGCGACGATATCGGCGAGTGTCATCCGCGCCGCCACCGCGTGCTGCAAAAGCCCCGCCCTCGCCCAGGCATTGAGCGCGCCCACCGCCCGGGCCCGGTCGGAATCGGTCAGTTCATAGACAATGAAAAACCGATAGCCGATGCCCGAGACGATATTGGGGAAGAAGGAGAGCGAGGCCTCTGGCCGGTTCGAGCCATACACCGCGACAAAACCACCCGGCGCCAGCAGGCCAGGCAGGGTCGCGGCATTGCCAGCAAGATCCAACTCGATCACCCGCTCCACCCCGCGCCCGCCGGTCAGCGCCTGCACCCGGGCCACCACATCCTCCGCGCGGTAATTGATCGTGGCATCCGCCCCCGCGGCCATGGCATGGGCGGCTTTCTCCGGCCCGCTCACGGTGGCCAGCACCTGCCTCGCCCCCAGCAGCCGGGCGAATTGGATGGCGTAATGCCCCACCGCCCCAGCACCGCCCTGCACCAGCACCGCCTGGCCTGCCACGCCGCCATCGGTCAGCACCGCATGCAGCGCCGTCAACGCCGGTATGCCAAAGCAGGCGCCGGCGGCGAAATCGGTATTGTCCGGCAATTCCACCGCCTGCGCGGCGGGGGCGCAAAAATACTCGGACGCGGTGCCGAAGGCGCGTTTCCATTGGCCGTTCCACAGCCAGACGCGCTGCCCCACCCGGGCGGCCGGAACACCCTCGCCAACCGCCGCAATCACCCCAGCACCATCGCTATGGGGGATAATGCGGGCAAAGGCGGGGGCGCGGCCCAGGCGGGATTTCACATCCGAAGGGTTCACCCCACTCGCCATCACGCGCACCAGCACCTCGCCGGGCCCGGGGCTGGGCGTGGGCATCTCGCCCAGTGCCAGCACTTCGGCCGCAGGGCCGTTCTTCTCCCACCAGGCGGCGCGCATCATGCCATTGTGACCGGCAGGGCGGTGTTCGGGCGGTGTGGCATGGGGCTTAACTCTCCTGGCTGAGGCGCTGAAGGCGGGCGGCAAACATGCACCCACGCCCTGCCGCTGCAAAGCTGGGCTGGACTTCAACCTGTAACCCCGCTGAATTGCTCAGCGCCGAGGAAATCTCGCCGGCGGCATTCCCAAGCGGGCTGCCAAGCCCCATCTGCCAGGAATGCCGATTCTGACCCGACGCACCACCATCGCCGCCGCCCTTGCCATGCCAGCCGCAGGCAGCCTGCCTGCCGCCGCCCAGGCCACGCCCCCTGCCGTAACAGAGCGCCCGCTCTTCGGCGCCAAGAGCTGGGTTCTGGGCAATGGGCTGAAAGTGGTGCTGGCGGAAAACCACCGCGCGCCAGTTGTCGCCCATTATGTCTTTTATGGCGCGGGCTCGGGTGAGGACCCTGCCGGCCTCTCCGGCATTGCCCATTTCATGGAACACATGATGTTCAAGGGCTCGGGCAATGTGCCCTCGGGCGATTTTTCTCGCCTCGTGGCGCGCGAGGGCGGGCAGGACAATGCCTTCACCTCACGCGATGCCACGGCCTATTTCCAGCATGTTGAAAGCTCCCGCCTCGCCCTGATGATGCGCATGGAGGCTGACCGCATGGCCGGCCCCGCCTTCAATCCCGATGAATTCGAGGCCGAGCGCAATGTGGTGCTGGAGGAGCGGCGGCAGGTGATTGAAAGCCAGCCGCGCTCGCTGTTTCAGGAGAGTTTCGATGCCGCGATGTGGGGCCGCCAGCATTGGCGCGGCCGCCCCATCATTGGCTGGCCGGAGGAAATCCGCGCCATTTCCCGCCAGGACATGCTGGATTTCTTCGCCGCCCGCTATTCGCCCAGCAATGCCACGCTGATCCTGGCTGGTGACGTGACCGAGGCTCGCGCGCGCGAATTGGCCGAGGCCACCTATGGCCTGGTGCCCACCCGCCCCTTCACCCCCCGTGCGCGCAACGCCACCCCCGCCACCGCGGTGGAAGAGCGGCTTGAGCGGCGCGAGGCCGCAACGCGTGAGGCCGTGCTGGTGCGCGCCATCGCCGCCCCCTCGATGACCTGGGGCGAGACCCACCACGCCCATCCGCTGGAGATTCTGGCCCATATCCTGGGCGGTGGCACCGGCTCGCGGCTGCATCGGGCGCTGGTGGAGAGCGGCCTCGCGGTCAATGCCAGCGCCGGCTATGATGGCGAGACGGCGGGGGCGGCGAATTTCACCATCTATTCCACCCTGCGCGCGCCCACGACGCGGGAGGCGCTGGAGGGCGCGGTGATGGCCGAGATCAAAAAACTCCTCGATGATGGCGTGAGCGAGGCCGAAACCGCCCGAGCCATCCGCCAGCAAACCGCCGGCGCGCTTCTGGCGCTGGACGGCATTGGCGCCGCACCGCGCATGCTCGGCGGCACCCTCTCCCTCGGCCTGCCGATTGAGGAGGCGGAATATTGGCCGGCGAGGCTCAGGGCGGTCACCCAAGCCCAGGTGAATGCGGCGGCACGCGCGGTGCTGGCCAATCCCCTCGCCACCACCGGCTGGCTGCTGCCGGCATGATCCCCAACGCAACCTCGCTGGCCGATCTGCCGCCGCGCGCCCCCTTCGCCCTGCCCATCACCATCATCGAGGAGGGGGGCATCACCGCCTGGCTGGTGGAGGACCATTCCGTCCCCGTCGTCTCGCTGAACTGGTCCTGGCGCGGGGGTTCCGCCTTCGACCCCATCGGCCATGAGGGCATGATGGCGCTGGCCGCCGCCATGCTGAGCGAGGGTGCCGGTGACCTCAACAATCTGGCCTTCGCCGATGCCGCGCGCGATGCCGGGGTCTCGATCAATTTCAGCGTGGGCCGCGATAGCACATCGGGCAGCCTGCGCGCGCTGAGCGATGCCCTGCCCGAGGCCATTCGCCTCGCCCGGCTGGCCATGACCGAGCCGCGGCTTGATGCGCGTGATCTCGACCGGGTGCGGGCGCGCGCCATCGTCGGCGCCCGGCAGGCCATCGAAACCCCGCGCGGCATGGCCAGCCGCGCCTTCTGGGCCGCAGGCTTTCCCGGCCACCCCGCCGGGCGCAGTTCCAGCCCCGAAAGCTTCGCCGCCATCCCCGCAGCCGGCCTGACTGCGGCTATTGCCCGGCAATTCCGCGGCGAGGGCCTGCTGATCGCCGCCGCCGGTGCCATCACCGCGGCAGAACTGCGGGCGGCGATCAACGCCCTCTTCGGTGGCCTGCCGCGCGGTGCCCCGCCTTCCCTGCCCGAATTGCCGGCGCTGGCGCAATTCGGCCGCCAGGTGGTGGAAAAACCGGCCCCCCAATCGGCGGTGCAATTCGGCCAGAATGCCCCCCTACCCCATGATCCGCGCTGGGAGCCCACCCAGGTGGCGCTGCGCATCCTGGGCGGCGGCGGCTTCTCCTCGCGGCTGATGAAGCTGATCCGGGAGGAGCGCGGCCTGACCTATGGCATTGGCGCGGGCATGGATGTGCTCTTTGGCCGTGGCGTGATCGTGGGCCAGGCGAGCACTGATAATCGCAACGCGGCCGATATGCTGGCCCTGCTGGAGCGAAGCTGGCGGGCCATGGCCAATGATGGGCCAACACAGGATGAACTGTCTGAGGCGGTGGATTTCCTCAACGGCTCCCTGCCGCTGCAATTCAGCGACAGCCGGCGCATCGCCGCCGGGCTTTTGAGCCTCATGCAGAACAACCGCACACCCGCCTGGCTGGCCGCCCGCCCCGCCCGGCTCTCCGCCCTGACGCGCGAGGATGTGGCCCGCGCCGCGCAGGGCTTTGGCGAAACACCGCTCTCGATCATAGTAGCCGGCCAGCCGATTGGCCTGTAGAAGCCTGCCATGGGTGACAATATGAGCGATGCATGGGCGGCGGTGATGGCCGCGGGACGAATGCCCCGCGCCGACGGCACTGCGCCGGACACTATCCGAGCCCTCTTCGCCGCCGATCCGCAGCGGTTTGAGCGCATGTCATTCCGCGCCGACAATATGCTGCTCGATATCAGCAAGACCGCAATTGACGCCCGCGCGATGGCCGCCTTGCTGGAATTGGCGCGCGCGGCCGGCGTTGAGGAACGGCGCGACGCCATGGCCAATGGCGAGCATGTGAACGTGACCGAGAACCGCCGCGCCCTGCATATGGCGCTGCGCGCGCCGGTGGGGGCCAGCCGCGCCTCGGGCGGGGCCGCGGTGGCGGCCGAGGTGCATTCCACCCTGGGGCGCATGCATGCCTTCACCCAGGCGGTGCATGGCGGCGCACTGCGCGGCGCCACCGGCAATCGCTTCACCCATATCCTGAATATCGGCATTGGCGGCAGTGATCTGGGCCCGGTGATGGCGGTGCGCGCGCTGATCAACCCGGCCTCGCCGATGCAGGCCCTGCATCTGGGCAATGTCGATGGCCATGGCTGGCGCGCCCTACTCGCCACGCTCGACCCAACCCGCACCCTGGTGCTCGTGGCCAGCAAGACCTTCACCACCCAGGAGACCATGGCCAATGCCGTTCTGGTGAAGGGCTGGCTGGCACAGACGCTGGGCGAGGACAAGGCGGCCTCGCATATGGCCGCGCTATCGACCAATATTCAGGCCTGCGCCGATTTCGGCATTCCCTCCGAACGGGTCTTTCCCTTTGGCGATTATGTGGGCGGGCGCTTCTCCATGTGGTCGGCCATTGGCCTCTCCCTGGCCCTGGCCCTGGGCTGGGACAGTTTCGAGCGGATGCTCGAAGGTGCGAGGGCGATGGACCTGCATTTCCTGCGCACGCCCTTGGCCGAGAACCTGCCGGTCCTGCTGGCACTCACCGAAATCTGGCATGTCAATGCGCTGGGCCTGAGCCATCGCGCCGTGCTGCCTTATGATGAGCGCCTGCGCCGGCTGCCGGCGCATTTGCAGCAGTTGGAAATGGAAAGCCTGGGCAAGCGCGTGACGCTGCGCGGTGAGCCGGTGCCACAGGCCACAGGCCCGGTGGTGTTTGGCGAGCCCGGCTCCTCAGCCCAGCACAGCTTCATGCAGATGGTGCATCAAAGCCCGCAGCCGGTGCCGGTGGATTTCATCCTCATCGCCCGGCCCGACCATCCCTGGACGCAAAACCATCGCATCCTGCTCGCCCATGGCCTGGCCCAGGCCGAGGGGCTGCTGGCGGGCAAGAATGCCGATGCCGTGCGGGCCGAAATGCGGGCCGCCGGCAGCGATGAGGCGGCGATCGAAAAGCTGGTCGAACACCGCGTCTTCCCCGGTGACAGGCCCAGCACCACCATCGTGCTGCCCCGGCTGGAATCCTTCACCTTCGGCCAACTTATCGCGCTGTATGAGCACAAGGTCGCGGTGCTCGGCGCGCTATGGGACATCAACCCCTTCGACCAATGGGGCGTGGAGCTTGGCAAGCAATTGGCCAATCCGCTGCTGGCCCAATTGGAGGAGCGGGTGGTCAAGCCCGGCCAGCATGATGGCAGCACGACCGGGCTGCTGCGCGAAATCCTCAAACTCCGCGCGGATGGCTGAGGCGTTCAGCCCCGCGCCACATAGCCATAGGCCAAGTTGCTCCGCCCCGGGCCATTCTCGGCATAATCGCGCTTGATCCGCGCCAGCGGGTCATCCAGCAAATCAGCGCGGCGCTGGTAATTATACATCCGCGCAGAATTGCCGCCGAAGATCATGCTCTTGATCGGCCCATCCGCCGCCCCCAGCGGTGCGAAGCCATGGGCGCGCTGCATCGCTTCGGGAATCTCCAGCCGGCGCAGCGCCTCGATCTGCCATTGCGGGCTGCCGGTCCAGATCGCATCGGTGCCCCAGACCACATGATCCGCCCCCAGGCCACGGATCAGCGTGCCCATCAGCGCGGCGCATAGCCCAGGCTCTACCACCGTGGTCTGGGCGAAGATCTGGCCCAGATCGCCATAGACATTGTTCACGCCGAATTTCGCCGGAATTTCGGCCAAATCAGTGGTCCAATCCACCCGGCCGGTGCGGTTGAACTGGTCAATCCCCACCCCGGCCCCGCCACCACCCACCCAGCGATAGGCGGAGTGGTAGATCACGAAATTGATCTGCGGCCAGTCCTTGGCGGCGCGGCCCACATCATCGACCCCAGCAAAGGGCAGCAGATGCGGGAAGCGATTGGTCACCTGCTGCGGGTAGAGCCCCTTATGGACGCAGACGATATTGTTCCCCGCGCGCAGGATACGCTCATAAAACGGGTACATCAGCCGCTCATCATCCATTCGCCAGGGATATTGCGCGAGATGCTTGTTGGTGTTGTCGCCCACCGTATAGCCCTTCCAGCTATCGGGGCGCAGTTGCTCGATGCAGCGCTCCACCTCATCCATCCAGCCCGGCTGGCCTGGGGTGAAAATGGCATGGCTCATCACCCTTCGGGTGCCGGCGGCATCATTCACACGCTTGCGGGCATCGAACTTCATGTCATTGGTGAGGAACCAATCCTTCGGATCATCGGAGGGCGCGCCTGAGATCATCGCCACCGAGGTGTCGGAATCCAGGAAGACCTCCTTGAACCAATTCGCCTCCATCAGGTCCTGGATGGTCTGCTCCCGCCCCACCAAAGCCGGGTTCCAGCCGGCCCGGCCGACTGAGCGCCGGGCCTCGACAAAGGTCATGATCCGCGTGTCGGGACGCAGGAAATGGGTGTGGACATCCATGATGAACTGGCCAGCCAGGCTGGATTGCCGGGCCGCAGCCGTATCTGCCTGCTGCGCCTCAGCCCGCGAGACGGTGTAGAGCGGGCCATAGACCTCGTTCATCGCCAGGAAGGCCGCCGCCATGCCCGAGGCGGTTTGCAGGAAACGGCGGCGGTCCAGCCCCTGCTTGGCGCCATAATCATCGGCCATCGCCTTGATCCGGGCCTCGACCTGCTTTTGCCGCTCGGTCTGCGGGCTGGGCCAGAATTCGTCGGAACTGATCACCTGGGTCGGGATGGGTGAGGGGAACATCACCTCATCAGCCGGCCGCAATGCGTTCAGGTCATCATCGGTGAGAAATCCGCCCATGTCGCTGAATCCTGATCTGTGACGTTTAGGTCATGATGATCGGGGCCTTGGCGTGATTTCAAGTGAATTTCATCCGCGCGGCGGCGGCTTACTCGGCCACAACCAGCCCCTCGCGCCGGGGGTCTGCCGCGCCGTTAAGCACGGGCGGGTTGCCGGGCTGGATGCGGATCAGGTTCAGTCCCGAGGGCATTGCCATCGTCACCACCGGCAGGCCGCGCTCCTGCAGCAGGGCAGCCAGGCTGGCCACCGCCGTGCCCGCCTCCAACTCCACCGCATTGTTCATCGGGCCCACATGCGGCAGCCCCGCCGCCAGCGCCGGCTCCATGCCCCAATCCAGCAGCGCCACCAGCGACTGCGCGACATAGCCAATAATCCGCGCCCCGCCGGGTGAGCCGGTGATGGCCACCAGCCTGCCCTGCGCATCAAACACCAGCGCCGGGGACATGCTGGAGCGCGGCCGCTTGCCCCCCGCCACCCGATTGGCCACGGGAAAGCCATCGATCTCCGGCCGGAAAGAGAAATCGGTCAATTGATTATTCAGGACAAAGCCACCCACGCCGATATGGGCGCCGAAATTGCCCTCCACCGTCGTGGTCATCGTTACAGCATTGCCGCGCGAATCGAGCACCGAGAGATGCGCGGTGCCCGCCTCGGGCTGTGGCGGCTGGGTGGCGCGGGGCGGTGCCATAAGGGGATTGCCATGGCGGATTTCGGCAATGCCACGCCCGGCCTGCAAAGCCTGGGCGCGCAGCAGCAGATAGGCAGGGTCAAGCAGACCCCCGACTGGCACGGGCAAATCAGCCGGGTCGGCCAGAAAGCGGTTGCGGTCGGCGAAGGCCAGCCTTCCGGCATCGCCCAGCAGCATCGCAGCCTCGGCACTGCCGGAAGGCAATTGGCCAATGGCGGTGTGCTCCAGTAGCCCCAGGATCTGCAGCACCACGAGCCCTCCCGAAGGCGGCGGCGGCACGCAAATCGTCCATTGCCGATAGGGCCGGCAGAGTGGCTCGCGGCGCAGCGGCTCATAACCGGCGAGGTCATCGGCGGTCATCAGCCCGGCATTGGGGTGGCTGCGGATCACCATCGCGATCTCCGCGGCGATGGGGCCGCGATGCAGCGCATCCGCCCCCTGCTCTGCCACCGCGCGCAAGGTGGCGGCCAGGGCCGGGTTGCGCAGAATGCTACCCGGCGGCAGGGCAGCGCCATCGGGCTGAAAATAGAGCGCTGCCAGCCGCGGGTCGCGCCGCAAATTGGCAGCGGAGAGCTCGATCGCCCGCGACAACCGTTCAGAGACGGCAAAACCCTGTTCGGCCAGGGTGATAGCGGGCTGCATGAGTTGCGACCAAGCCAGCGTGCCATGTTGCCGATGCGCCGCCTCCAGCATGCGCAGCACCCCAGGCACCCCCACGCTGCGGCCGCCCACCACCGCCGCGGCAAAGGGCATGGGCTGGCCATTTTGCATGAAGAGGTCACCACGCGCAGCCGCAGGCGCCGTCTCCCGCCCATCCCAGGCCTGGGTCAC
This sequence comes from Rhodovarius crocodyli, assembly GCA_945901085.1. Classification (GTDB taxonomy): domain Bacteria; phylum Pseudomonadota; class Alphaproteobacteria; order Acetobacterales; family Acetobacteraceae; genus Rhodovarius; species Rhodovarius crocodyli_A. The sequence goes on from CAMDJV010000034.1 coordinate 11,464, forward strand.
GCCGCGCTGGCCATCGTGATGCAGCAGGAAGGCGCCGCCGCCAATGCCGGAGGATTGCGGCTCCACCAGTGTGAGCACGGCCTGGATGGCAATGGCGGCATCCACCGCCGTGCCGCCGGCGCGCAGCATCGCCATCCCCGCCTCGCTGGCCAAAGGATGTGGGGCGACCACCATCTGCCGCCGCGCTGCATCGCTCGCCACCGGCTGAGCCAGAGCCGGGCAAGAGAGCAGCAGCCACAGAACGAAAAGCCACGAATTCATGCCAAGGCTGTAAAAAGACAAGGCGCCGCTAGGTGCAAGCTTTTCCAACCGCAGGACACCCATGGAGCCCTGCCGGCCCACGCGCTCAGTTCGTTGCCGGTGCGGGGATGGACGGTACGGCGGGTGCGGCGGCGGGGGCCGGCACATCCAGAATCGAGCGCCGCTCAACCGCGCCGCGATCCAGCACCGCCATCAGCAGCGACAGCACAAAGAACGCCGTGGCCAGGATGGCCGTGGCCCGGGTGAGCAAATTGGCGGTGCCGCGCCCGCCCATGAAACTGCCCATGCCACCGCTGGAGCCGATGCCAAGACCGCCGCCCTCGCTGCGCTGAACCAGCACCAACCCGATCAGGGCCAGCGTGACGAAGATATGAAGGACGAGCAGAACGGTTGACATGCAGGCGGTTTATCCCGCCGGCACCGCCCGGGCAATGGCCAGGAAATCCTCGGCCACCAGCGAGGCACCGCCCACCAGCGCGCCATCCACATCCGGCAGCGCCAGAAGCCCCGCCGCATTGCCCGGTTTGACCGAACCGCCATAGAGCAACCTGGTGGCGCGCCCGCCATCGCCATGGGCCTGCACCACGGTGTTGCGGATCATCCCATGCATCGCAGCCACCTCCGCCTCGCTGGGGGTGCGGCCGGTGCCAATCGCCCAAACCGGCTCATAGGCCACAATGCCGCCGGCAGTGGCAAAGCCGGGCGGCAGGCTGTCCAGCAATTGCCGCGCCACCACCGCCTCGGCTTGGTCGGCATCGCGCTCCGCCTCGGTCTCACCCACGCAAACCACCGGCACCAGCCCCGCCGCCAGCGCCGCCTCACATTTGCGCCGCACCATGGCGCTGGTTTCGCCATGGTCGCTGCGCCGCTCGGAATGGCCGAGAATCACATGGCTGGCTCCCACATCGCGCAGCATGGCAGCCGCGATATCGCCGGTATGGGCGCCGGAGGCCGCATGGTGGCAATCTTGCCCACCCAACGCGATGGTACTGCCCAGCAGCGCCGCAGCCACAGGCTGGAAATGCAAAAATGGCGGGCAGACAAGCAATTCAGGCGTGGCCGACATGGCCGCGCTGCGCAGCGCCTCGGCCAGGCGCAGCGCGCTGGCCAGGGTTCCGTTCATCTTCCAGTTGCCGGCAATGAGCGGCCTTATCCCAGGTGTCATGGCAATCTCCCGTCGGCTCTGTCTTAGAGAACCGCTGACCGTTTCGATAGTTATGCAGGCGCATGCGCAGAGGATGTTTGGCAAGCGCGCGCCGCTCCGCTATCCCGCTGTGATGTTGACCTCCCTCCGCGCTTTGGCGAGCACCTGGTTTGCCAAGGTGCTTTTCCTTCTCCTGATCCTCTCCTTCGCCGCCTGGGGGATCGAGGATATGCTTCGCAACTTCGGCCGCGACACTGCGGTAGCGCGCGTCGATGGCAAACCCATCGAGCAGGATGAGGCGTCAGAGGCGCTGCGGCGCGAATTGCAACGCATCAACCGCGCCACCGAAGGCCGCTTCCAGCCCGATGCCCGGATTCGCGCCGCCCTCGCCCAGCAGGCGGTGGAAGCCCTGGTGACGGATCGTGTTCTGGCGCGCGAAATCACCCGCATGGGCGTGGTGGTGCCCGATGCCGCGGTGCGCGACTATATTTTCGCCATCCCGGGCTTTCAGGGCGCCGATGGCCGCTTCTCCCGCCTGATCTTCGACAATTTCCTGCTCAGCAACGACCTCAACGAGCCGCGATTCCTCAGCCTGCTGCGCACCGATCTCGCAAGGCAGCAATTGACCAATGCGGTGCGCGCCGGCGCTATGACCCCCGCCCTGCTGGCCGAGAGGCTGCTGGGCTGGCAGCTTGAAAACCGCAGCGTGAACCTCGTGGAATTGCGCATCGCCGATGCACCCGAGCCAGAACCGCCCTCCGCCGCCCAACTCGAACGTTTTCATGAGAACAATGCCGACCGCTTCTCGGCCCCTGAATTCCGCGAGGTCAACCTCGCCCTGATGAATGCCGCCCTGCTGGTGCCGCAAATGGAGGTGAGCGAGAGCGAGATCGAGGATAGCTACGCCGCCCATCGCAGCCGTTATGAAACCGCCGAGCGGCGGGGCTTGGAACAGGTGCTCGTGCCCAGCCAGGAGGTGGCCAGCGCCATAGCCGCCGCCTGGGCGGGTGGCGCCGATACCGCCGCCATCACCACCCAGGCCGAGGCCGCTTCCGGCCAGTTCAGCAATCTTGGCATGCTAGACCGCGCCGGATTGCCGCTGCCGACATTGACCGAGGCCGGCTTCGCCCTTGCCCTGGGTGGCGTCTCGGCGCCGGTGGAGACGCCCTTTGGCTGGCATGTGCTGCGCGCCGCCAGCATCGAAGCCGGGGCAACGCGGCCCATTGAGGCGGTGCGTGAAGAATTGCGGCTGGAAATCGCGGCCGAAAAAGCCGCCGATACCGCCTTCGAGCGCAGCGCCGCTATCCAGGATGCGCTGGCCAGCGGCGCCGCCCTGGCCGAGATTGCCGAGCGCCAGGGCATGCGCTTCCTCGCCATTCGCATCGATGCCCAGGGGCGCGATGGCGATGGCCGCGAGGTGGCCCTGCCCATACCTCCAGCCGCCCGCCCAGCCCTGCTGCGGGAGGTTTTCCAAACCGCCCAGGGTGCCGCCCCCCGGCTGAGCGAGGGCGAGTTCGGCTTTGCCGCGGTAGAATTGCGCGGCGTGACGCCCGCGGCGCTGCGGCCGCTGGAGAGCATCCGCGCCCAGGTGAGCGAGGCCTTCCTCGCCGATGCCCGCCGCCGCTTCCAGGAGCAGCGGGCCGCCGCCATCCTCGCCGCCACCCGCGCCGGCAAGCCGCTCGCCGAAGCGGTGGCCGAGGCCGGGGCACAGATCGAGGAGCTCGGCCCCTTCGGCCGCGAGGCCGGCGGCGGCAACCCCATCCCGCGCGAATTGCTGCCGCCGATCTTCGAATTGCGGCTGAATGAGGTGACCATGATCCCCGCCCCCCTGAGCTTCGCCGTGGTGCAATTGACCGCCATCAGCCGCCCCGGCCTGGAAGGTCAGGAGGCGGCGCTGACCACGCTGCGCAACGAAACCGCCACCGCCCTGGCCGGCGATCTGGAGGCGCAATTCGGCGCCGCGCTGCGCGCCCGCTCCGATGTGCGCTTCAACCTGCGCCTGATGAACGCGCTTTCCGCCGAATGAGCCCGAAACTCCTCTGGCGTGAGCGGGTGAGCGACCTGGAAACCCCGGTCGGCGCCTATCTGAAACTGGCCGAAGGCCGCCCCAACTCTTTCCTGCTGGAAAGCGTGGAAGGTGGCGCCGCGCGCGGGCGCTATTCCGCCATCGGCATGGCGCCGGACCTGATCTGGCGCGCCCGCGGCGGCGTGGCCGAGGTGAACCGCCACGCCCTCGCCGCGCCGCATGCCTTTGAGCCTGATCCCCGCCCGGTGATGGAAAGCCTGGCCGCGCATATCGATGCCGTGCGCATGGCCCTGCCGCCCGGCCTGCCCAGCATCGCCGCCGGCCTCTTTGGCTATCTCGGCTACGATATGGTGCGGCATATGGAGCGCCTGCCGCAGACCAAGCCCGATGTGCTGGGCATTCCCGATGCGGTGATGATGCGCCCCACCATCATGGCGGTGTTCGACCATGTGCGTGACGCGCTGATCCTGGCCACCCCAGTCTGGGATGGCGATGACGCAGCCGGAGAGGCCCGGCTGGATGAGGCAGAAGCGGCGCTGGACCGCCCGCTGCCCCGCCCCGCCCCCGCCGCCAGCCTGCCCGCGCCGGGCGAGCCCTCCTCCAATTTCACCAAGGCCGGCTATATCGCCGCCGTGGAGAAGGCCAAGGAATACATCCGCGCGGGCGACGTGTTTCAGGTGGTGCCCAGCCAGCGGTTTTCGGTGCCCTTCGCCCTGCCATCCTTCGCGCTGTATCGCGCGCTGCGGCGGATCAACCCGGCGCCCTATCTGTTCCATTTCGATTTCGGTGGCTTTGCCGCGGTGGGCGCGAGCCCGGAAATCCTGGTGCAATTGAAGGAAGGCCGGGTCACCATCCGTCCCCTGGCCGGCACCCGCCCGCGTGGCGCCACGCCGGAAGAGGATAAGCGGCTGGAGGCCGAACTCCTGGCCGACCCGAAAGAGCGCGCCGAGCACCTCATGCTGCTCGATCTTGGCCGCAATGATGTGGGCCGTGTCGCGGCGCTGCGCAGCGTGCGCGTCACCCATTCCTTCCGGGTCGAGCGCTATTCGCATGTCATGCACATCGCCTCCGAGGTGCAGGGCACCTTGCGGGAGGGGCTCTCAGCGCTGGATGCGCTGGCCGGCGGCTTCCCTGCCGGCACGCTCACCGGTGCGCCAAAACTCCGCGCGATGGAAATCATCGAGGAGCTGGAGCCCTCGCGCCGTGGCATCTATTCCGGCGGCTTTGGCTATTTTGGCTGTGATGGCGGCATGGATACCTGCATCGGCCTGCGCACCGCGTTGGTGAAGGATGGCGTTCTTTATGCCCAGGCCGGCGCCGGCGTGGTGGCCGATAGCGACCCCGAGGCGGAATACGAGGAAACCCGGGCCAAGGCCCGCGCCCTGTTCCGCGCCGCCGAGGAAGCCGTGCGCTTCGCCGCCATCAGGCGGTGATGCGCCACGGCTCGGCGGGGATGCCTCCCCTGCACTTGGCGGCGCCATGCCCGGCAGCACCATGATGGCCGCCATCATGCCCTTATGCTCATGCTCCAAAATATGGCTGTGGACGGGGTAGAGCCCCTCCTGCTCGGCGGCAAAGAAGGGGATTTAGAGGGTGGTTGTGCCCTCCACCCGCGCGCCCGCCGCATGTGGCAGGGTGGCGGGCAGCGCTATGCGATAATCGGCGCGCGGCATGGCTTGCCCCTCAAGCCTGCCGCCGAGCGCGAAAAGCGAGAAATCGCCCAGGTCACAGGGCGGGGCATTGCGCTCGGCGGTATAGAGGCCATTGGTGTGTAGGTTCACAGCATTGCGGGCGTGGGCGGCCGCCTCGTCCTCGCTCTGTGCCAGCGCAGCCGAGACATCGATCAGCCCATTGCGCAGCGTGATCTCGGTGGCGGCACCGGGGTCCATGCGCAGCAGACAGGGCGCGTAGCGATCCTCCCCCTCCCCGCCCTGGCCATAACCGGCCAAGGGCATCGAATAGGGCCCCACATCAGGGCGATCGCTTTGCCGCAGCACCAGCCCATAGACGCGCCCGGCGCCGCAGCCCACAGCCGGCTGCGCGCTGGCCTGCAATGGCCTGGGCTCGCGCAGCTCCGCCGCGCCCAGGGCCTGGGCGGCCAGGCATCCGACAATCAAGGCGGTTCGCAGCAGCAGCAGCATCATCACCCCCATGCGTTGGGACGCAATTGGGGGCTGTTTCGCCAGAGTTTATATTAAGCCCGGCCGCCGCGCTCCACCTGGCTCTTGAACTCGCTGAACGACATGCCACCCGTCACCAGCCGCGCACCAAAGACGAAGCTCGGCGTTGCGCGGATCTGATAGCGGCTCTGCGCTGCAACCCGGGCCTCGAGAATGCCACGGCTCAGCGCCTCATCGGCGATGGTGCGGTCAAACTCCGCCCGGTTCATGCCCGCCAGCGCGGCCAGCCCGGCCAATTCCTCGATCTGCCGGCCTTGGGCGAAGGCCCAGCGATTCTGCGTCTGGAACAGGGTCGAGATGAAGGCCTCATAGCGCAGCGCCGGCAAGGCGCGGGCCACCATGGCAGCGCGCAGGCCGATATCATCGAGCGGGAAATCAATGAAAACCATGCGGATTCGCCCGGTCTCCACCAATTCACGCTTCACCTGCGGCCAGGTGCCGGTGTGGAAGGTGGCGCAATGGCTGCAGGTCAGCGAGAAGAATTCGCTCACCACCAGCGGGGCTTCGGCCGGGCCGACAGAACGCTCGGCAAGGCGCGGGTCAGGGCTGGTCTGCGCCAGGGCCACGGGGCTGGCCAGCAGCGAAAGGCCAAGGATGCGGCGGGTGACAGGCATGGAAATCTTCCTTCGCAAGGCCATCAGGGTGTCTTTCGATAGACGCCCTGGGCCAGCTTGGCCAGCGCCTCGCGCAATGGGCCCTCGGGCATGCCATCCAGTTTTTCCAGCAGGGACGCGGGCAGCACCACCGGGGTCATGGGTGGTTTGACCGGCGGCGGCGGCGCTGTCTTGGCCTGCACGAAGCGCAATTTCGTCACCGCCACCCGGCCCAGCCCGGCATTGATGCGCGCCATCACCTGCGGTGCGAGCATGGTCAGTTCCATGGCGACAGGCCCGGCACAGGCAATTGTGAGCGTGCCGCGCTCCAGCGCCCGTGGCGTGGTGCGTGCGGCCAGCCCCGGCCCCACCAGGTTTTCCCATTCCGCCATCACCTGCGCGCCGCCAGGATGCAGCCGGCGCAGCACCGGGCGGGTGAGCGGCGCCATCAGGCTGCCCAATGGCCTTAGCGCCCCATAGCCCTTTCGGGCCTCTGCCGTGTATCCAGGCTTGGTGTCCGCCACGCATCCCCCCGCAGCCCTGCTGCTCGATTGGTACGCCCGCCAGAAAAGAACCCTGCCCTGGCGGGGCGAGGCTGATCCATACCGCATTTGGCTATCCGAGGTCATGCTGCAACAGACGACGGTGGCGGCGGTGGCGCCACGCTATGCCAGGTTCCTGGCGCGCTTCCCCGATGTCGCGGCGCTGGCGGCGGCACAATGGGAGGATGTGGCGGCGGAATGGGCAGGCCTCGGCTATTACGCCCGGGCGCGGAACCTGCATGCCGCCGCGCGGGCTGTGGCCGCCGCGGGCGGTTTCCCGCGCCATGCCGAGGGGCTGCGGGCGCTGCCCGGCATTGGCGCCTATACCGCAGCCGCCATCGCCGCCATTGCCTATGGCGAGCCCCTGGTGCCGGCGGACGGCAATGTGGAGCGCGTGGCTGCGCGGCTCTTCGCCCTCACCCAGCCGCTGCCCGGCGCCAAGGCAGAACTGGCCCGGCTGGCACAGGGTTTCATGGCGCAGCCTGCCGCCGCCGCCGCCCCGGGTGATTTCGCCCAGGCACTATTCGACCTCGGGGCCACCATCTGCACCCCGAAAAACCCAACCTGCGCCCTCTGCCCCTGGATGGCAGGCTGCGCCGCGCGCCAGCAGGGCATTGCCGCCGAATTGCCGCGCAAGGCGCCCAAGCGGGCGCGCGGACTGCTGCACGGCACCCATTTCCTGCTGCGCGACGCCATGGGCCGGGTGGGCGTGCGCAGCCGCCCAGCCAGCGGATTGTTCGGCGGCATGCTGGAACTGCCCGGCACGCCCTGGCGCGACAGCCCCTGGCCCGAGGCCGAGGCCATGGCCCATGCCCCCCTCGCCGGCGTGAATTGGCGAAGGGTGGAGGGCGAGGCCCGCCACCAACTCACCCATCGTGACCTTGTGCTGCAGCTTTATGCCGGACAGGTGCGGGGGCTGCCGGAGCACCTCGCCCCGCTTAGCGCCGAGCGCGACCTGCCCAGCGCCATGCGCAAGCTGCTGAGGTTGGGCGGGTGAGCCATGCGCCGGCATCATGGGCGACACCGGGCCGGCTGTGGCATGAGGGAGTGATGGGCTTTTCCCCCAAACCAAAGCGCCCGGCCGGCAAGCCGCCCAGCGAGGGCCGGCTGCGCGAGGCTGCGATCGCGCATCTGGCGAAATTCGCCTCGACAGAGGCGGGGCTTGCGCGCGTGCTGGCCAATCGCGTCCGCCGCTGGGCCCGCGCGGCCGAGGCGGAGGGCCAGGACACCGAGGCCGGACTGCACGAGGGCTTGGCCGCCGCCCGCCGCGTCGCGGCCGCCATGGTCGCCGCCGGTGCAGTGGATGATGCCGGCTTCGCCGCCGCCAGGGCCCGACGGCTGGCGCGCTCCGGCCGCTCGCGCCGCGCCATGGCCGCCCATCTCGCCGCCAAAGGGATTGATCCCGAACACGCCCAGGCCGCCATCGCCGAAGCGCCCGCCGAGGCAGATGCCGCGCTGGCGCTGTGCCGCAAGCGCCGCATCGGCCCCTTCACCCGCGAGGCGGCAGACCCCACGCTGCGGCTGAAATGGCTGGGCGTGCTGGCCCGCGCCGGTTTTTCCCGCGAGGTGGCCGAGGCCGCGCTGCAGGCCGACCCCGGCGAGGCTGAATCCCGCCTGATCGCGCTCAAGCAATGAGCGCCTCCTCACCCGTCACCTTCACCTGGGGCGGCTTCTATGAAGGGTTTCGGCTGGTGCTGCCCCTGCTGCCCAGCTTCGCGCCCTTTGGCATGGTGGTGGGGGTGCTCTCGGCCGGTGAGGGGCTGTCGCTGCTGGAGGCGGGGGTGATGAGCGCCATGGTCTTCGCCGGCACCTCGCAGTTGGTGGCGCTGGGCGCCTGGGGCTCGCCCGTGCCGGTGCTGGCGGTGACGCTGGCGGTCTTCGTGATCAATATGCGGATGGCACCGATGTCCGCCGCCCTCGCCCCCTGGTTCAACGGGCTGCAGGGCTGGCGGCTCTGGGCCAGCCTCTTCACCGTGACGGATCATTCCTTCGCCCTCTCGGTCAATGAAATGCGCCGCGGCAAGCGCGATGCGGCGCTGCTGCTGGGGCTTGGGGTGCCCAGTTGGCTGTCCTGGGTCGCCATGGTCTGCCTGGGGCATGTTTTGGCGGGGGTGGTGACGCTGCGGCCGGGCCATCCGCTGCTCTTTGCCGGCCTCGCGACGATGTGCGCGCTGCTGGTCACGTTATGGCGCGGGCGGGGCGATATGCTGCCCTGGGGGGTGGCGGGCGCGGTGGGGCTGACGGTGCAGGCGATGGGGCTGGGCCAACCCTGGCCGGTGCTGGCGGGCGCGCTGATCGGCAGTGCCGCCGGCGCCTGGCGCGACCGCTCCCGCGCATGAACCTGCGCCCCGATGTCCTGCTCGCCATCTTCTGCATGGCGCTGGCCACCTATGCCGCCCGCGCTGGCGGCTATGCCGTGCTGCGCCTGTGGCGGCCGCCGCGCTTTGTCGAGGCGATGCTGACCCATATGCCAGGCTGCATTTTTGTCAGTTTCATCCTGCCCTCGGTGGCGGCTGGCGGCCCATGGCATGTGCTGGCTGCCGGCGTGGCGGTGGTGATGATGGTCTTCACCCGGATGCTGACCGCCTCACTTCTGGCCGGGGTGGGAGCGCTTTGGTTCATGCTTGGTTGACGGCGGACTCCTCAAGGATTCATGGTGCCTTGGCGAATCGGAGCATGGGCCTTGGGCGTGGAGCTGGAATTGCCGCTGGATGCGGTGCTGGAGGGCGATTGCGTGGCAGCGCTGCGGCGCCTGCCGCCCGCCTCAGTCCATGCCATCTTCGCCGACCCGCCCTATAATCTGCAATTGAAAGGTGACCTGCACCGGCCGGACCATTCTTTGGTCGATGCGGTGGATGATGCATGGGACCAATTCGCCGATTTCGCCGCCTATGACGCCTTCACCCGGGAATGGCTGAGCGAATGCCGCCGGGTGCTGCGGCGCGATGGCACGATCTGGGTGATGGGGGCCTATCACAATGTCTTTCGCCTGGGCGTGGCACTGCAGGATCTGGGCTTTTGGGTGCTGAACGACGTGGTCTGGCGCAAGGCCAACCCGATGCCGAATTTCCGCGGCCGCCGCTTCACCAATGCGCATGAAACCCTGATCTGGGCAGCGCGCGGCCCCGAGAGCAAGCACCGCTTCAACTACCAGCAGATGAAGGCGCTGAACGATGATGTGCAAATGCGCAGCGACTGGTTCATCCCGCTCTGCACCGGCCATGAGCGACTGCGCGATGCCGAAGGGCGCAAGCTGCACCCCACCCAAAAACCCGAAGCGCTGCTGCACCGGGTGATTTTGGCCTGCACCGCGCCGGGCGAGGTCATCCTGGATCCTTTCCTGGGCAGCGGCACCACAGCCGCGGTGGCCCGCCGCCTGGGCCGGCATTTCATCGGCATCGAGCGCGACCCCAGCTATGCCGAGGCGGCGCGGGCGCGCATCGCCACCATTGAACCATTGAGCGAAAGTGCCGCCCTGGTGGCGCCGACCAAGCGCGAACAACCCCGCCTGCCCTTCGGCTCGCTGGTCGCCAATGCCACGATCCCGCCCGGCAGCGTCCTGACCGACCGGCAGCGCCGGTGGCGAGCAATTGTTGGCGCCGATGGCTCGCTCAGCTGCGGCCGGGTGCAGGGCAGCATCCATGCCGTGGGGGCGGCCGTGCAGGAGGCGCCCTCCTGCAATGGCTGGGTGTTCTGGCATGTCGAACAAAAGGATGGCGGACTGCGGCTGCTCGACCTGTATCGGGCCGAGGCACTGGCAGCATCATGAGCGCAAGCCTGTGGCTGATCGCCGGGCCGGAGGAGGGCGGCAAGACCAGTTATGCACGGCGCTGACAGCATCATGAAGCATCACGGCCAAAGGGGGCGCCAGCCATGAGCGGCTTGCGGATGGAACACCAATGGCGGCCCGGCGCGGTGGGCGATATCGCCGCCCTGCATGGCCGGCATTATGCCCAGAGCCATGGCATGGGCGTGGGCTTTGAGGGCCGGGTTGCGGGCGCGCTCGGCGCTTTCCTGGAGAGTATGGACGCGCGCAGCCTCTTCTGCTGCGTGGTGAATGATGAGGGCCAGGTGCTGGGCAGCATCGTCATCGATGGCAGCCAGACGCCGCTCGCCCAGCTTCGCTGGTTCATCCTCGCCCCATCCCTGCGCGGCCAGGGCTGGGGAAGGCGGCTGATTGAGGCCGCCATGGCGCATGCCCAGCGTTTCCCCGGTGCCTATCTCTACACGATGGATGGGCTGGATGCTGCGATCCATCTCTACCGCGCCTTTGGCTTCAGCGAGACCGCGCGGGTGGCCGATGCGCAGTGGAACACGCCCATCACCAATATCCGGATGGAATGGCATCGGCCTTAAGCGGCCAATCACCTTCCGAAAAAATAGCCCCGCGGCACCACAAAGGTCAGGTTGAGGCCAAATTCCCATACCGCCCGCTGCGGCCCGCCGGGCAGCGCGTAATGGGTGATGAGGCCACCAATCTGCACCGCACGGTCATCGCTGAAGGTGAGGACACGGCTCAGGGTCAGGGAAACAGGCACGGTCCAGCGTGAGCGCCCGGTCCCCTCCCAGTCGTAATCAGCCTCGCCATTCACGCCAGCGCTCCAGCCATCGCCCAGGCCAACCGAGATTTGGCTGCGCAATGCCGTCAAGGTGGTGCGGGTTTGGCCGGTGGGGCCGCCCAGGGTCCATCCTTGGGTGAGTTTCAAACTGGCCGAGATCACGTCATCCTGATAGCCAACGGCAAGGACAGGCCCCGCGGCCCAATTGCGAGCCCCCAGCCCCGCACGGGTGGCCGAGGGAAACTGGGTGACCACACCCGCACCAACAAACACATTGTCGCGCGGCGGAGCCACCAGAACAGCAGCGATATTTGCGTCACCCAAGCCCCAATATTCGCGGGAATTCTGCATGATGGTCGTCGGCAATACGGTGTTGGTGACGATTGCCCACGATTGCGGCAACTCAAAAGGCTTGGTCATGGTGAGTTGATTGACGAGGCCATGGCCGCCCACCCCCTGGCCTGCGGCGAGCCTGACCTCAGTGCTCAGGGAACTCACGCTGGCCAGCGGGTTGGCCAGGGCGCGTGCCAATGCATCACGGTCCTGAGGCGGCGGCTCTGCGGCGGCGGCGCCCGTCAAAGCCAATCCGCAGCATATCACCAGCAGACGAAATTCATCATTTCGCACACAAAACCCCATCACCCAGTCACACCGCCAATGATCAGGCCTCATCGGCCAGGAAGGGGTTTTGCCGCCGTTCGGTGCCAAAGTCACTCCCCGGGCCATGGCCGCAAATGAATTGCATGTCGTCACCCAGCGGCAGCAATTTCTCATGGATCGCAGCGATGAGTGCTGCGTGGTCGCCATAGGGGAAATCGGTGCGGCCAATGCTGCCGCGGAAGAGCACATCACCCACAATGGCCAGCCGCAGCGCTTCATTGACGAACACGATATGGCCCGGCGCATGCCCGGGGCAATGCAGCACGGCGAAACTCTCGGCGCCGATCTGCACCACCTCGCCCTCCTCCAGCCAGCGGTCGGGCGTCAGGTCGCGCGCTGGCGGCAGGCCATAGGCGGCGGCCTGCTTGGAGAGATTATCGAGCAGCATCTTATCGGCCAGATGCGGCCCTTCCACCGGCGCGCCGGTCACCTCGCGCAGTTCATCCGCACCACCGGCATGGTCCATATGACCATGGGTGATGAGGATGCGCTTGAGGGCGATGCCCTGTTTCTTCAGCACATCGAGGATGCGCGGCACATCGCCGCCCGGATCCACCACCACCCCCTCCATAGTCACGTCATCCCATAGCAGCGCACAATTCTGCTCGAAGGGCGTGACGGGAATGATGGCCGCGCGCAGTGCCATGGGCTTACTTCCAGGACGCCATGAAGAAGCGCGGCATTTCGTCGCGCCAGGTCTGGAAGTTCAATTGTTTCGAATAGCCATAGGTGGTGACATAGGTGTGCAGCGGCAGCCAATAGGCCTGCTCGGTGGAGCGGCGGATGGCCGCCGAATAGGCCGCGCGGCGGGCATTCTCATCAACACTGGAACCACCCTCGACCAGCAGACGGTCGATCTCCGGGTCACGGCTATAGTCATTGCCGCCACCACCACCCAGCATGACCGGGAAGATGGCCGAGACGTCGTTGATCGAATAACTCCCCCAACTGCCCAGATCGAGCGGATTGCGCCCCTCCCAGGCGCGCGCCGTGGCAGCGGCCACCTGCATCTGGCTGAGCCGGGCGCGAATCCCCACCGCCTGCAGATAGGCCTGCACCGATGCGCCCCATTGCGGCAGAATATAACTCACCATCTCAGTATCGAAGCCGTTGGGGAAGCCAGCCTCGGCCAGCAGCGCGCGGGCCCGGGCGGGGTCGTAATTATAGGTGACGGCGGCATCGGCATCACAGCCGAATTGGCTGGGGTAGCAGGGTGCAGTCGGCACCCGGCTGCCGCCCTGCACCAGGGAGGTGGCGATGGTCTGCCGGTCGATCGCGTGCCAGATGGCGCGGCGCACCAGCACATTGGTCATCGGGTTGCCCGCCCCGGAGCGACCAGCGGCATCGATGGAGAGGTAGCCGATGCGCATGCTCTCCTGCCGTGCCACGTCCAGCGTGGGCACGCGGGCGAGGTTGGCCATCTGGTCGGGGTTGATGGCCCAGATCCAGTCGGCGCGGCCGCTGAGCAATTCGGTCAATTCGGTGGCCGCATCGGGCACGAAACGCACGACGAGCTTGCGGATCGCGGGGCGGCCCTTGGGGCTGCCCGCGTAATAATTCTCAAAGCGCTCGAACTCGACCATGGCGCCAGGATTCTGCGCGGTGACGCGGTAAGGCCCTGCCCCCACCGGCTGGCGGGCATAGACATCGGCGCCCACCCGCTCGCGATAGGCCTTGGGGTAGATGGGCGTGACGAAGGCAAAATATTCCAACGCCGCCGGGGTGGGGCGCTTGAGGTGCACTCGCACCGAGAGGTCGCCGGTCTTCTCCGCCCGCTCGATCCAGGCATGGTTCGAGGGGGTGGCGGTGCGCGCCTCGGGGCTGCTGACCAGGTTGAGGGTATAAACCACGTCATCGGCCGAGAAGGCATCGCCATTATGGAAGGTCACCCCGGCGCGCAGGGTGAAATCAATGGTGGTGGCGTTCACCCAGTTCCAGGCAGTGGCCAGCAGCGGCTTCATGGTGAAATCGGTGGGGTCGCGATGGATCAGCCCATCCCAGGCCTGGTGGGCGAGCACTAGGCCGGTGCGCAGGCTGTTGTAATAGGGGTCAATATTCGGCACGCCGTCGCGGAAGACGATGCGCAGCGTGTCCTGCGCGCGCTGCGCCGAGGCGCTACCAGCGGCAAGAATGGCGGGGGTGACCAGGGCGGTCCGGCGGGCGATGCGCATGGGGCAATTCCTTGAGACGAACAAGCCATACGGTAGGGGCGGCTTGTGGCCCCGCGCAAGCGTGCCACTGTGCGAGGGTGACGCATTCCCAAGCCCTGCCCGCCTCCGCCGCCGCCATTATGCTCGCACTCTGCCTCGCCTGGGGGCTGAACATGGTGGCGATGAAACTGGGCACGGCGGGAATTTCGCCGGCCTTGCAAGGTGCCATGCGTTCGGCCGGTGCAGCCCTGCTATGTTGGCTGTGGTGCCGGCTGCGCGGCGTGCCATTGGCGCCGCTGCTGGGCGCCTCGCTGCTGCCGGGCCTCGCGGTGGGCGTGATCTTCGGGCTGGAATTCGGCGCGATCTTCATCGGCGCGGGCCTGACCTCGGCATCGCGTGCGGTGCTGTTTTTATATGCAGCGCCGTTCTTCGTCGCCCTCGGCGCCCATATCTTTGTGCCGGGCGACAGGATGACGGCGCGGGCCGCGTCGGGCCTGCTGGTTGCCTTTGCCGGGCTGGCGGTGGGGCTGCTGGATGGGCTGCAGGCCGAGGGTTCGGTGGCGGGGGACCTGCTTTGCCTGGTCGGCGCAATAGGCTGGGCCTGCACCACGGTGGTCATCAAGGCCACGCGGCTGCGCCATGCGCCGGCGGAATACGCCATGCTGTATCAACTGGCGGTGAGCGTGCCGGTGCTGCTGGCCCTCTCCCTATTGCTGGCCGAGCCAGGCATTTTTGCCCCGACACCTTTGATATGGGCCAGCATGGCCTATCAGACGGTGGTGGTCGCCTTTGCCAGCTATGTCGCCTGGTTCTGGCTGGTCAAGCGCTATGCCGCCTCGCGGCTTTCCGCCTTCAGCTTCCTCACGCCGCTCTTTGGTGCGCTGGCGGGCTGGGCGTTTCTCGGCGATCAATTGGGCCCGCTCTTTCTTGTGGCGCTGGGGCTGGTGAGTGCGGGCATCCTGCTGGTGAATTCCCAGCCGCGCTGAAAGCGCAGTGTTTTCTTGTTCACGGCGAAATCCGGCGCAGCAACCACAATCAGTTGCCTCAATCTTGGTCATTTCCGTTTCAAATCGGCAAGAATCTCTTCGGACCTCCCAGCATTCTAAATCCATTGAAATTAGAATGGCGATTGCGAAGGCGGGCCGCGGACGGCACGTCGGTATCTCGAAGGACCGTTGAGAATGAAGACTCTCCATTTTGGTCGCCGCAGCGCGCTTGCAGCGGGCACCGCGCTGGCCCTGCCTGCCGTCCACTCCGCCTCCGCCCAGGCGGCGCCGATCAAGGTGGGCGTGCTGCACTCCCTGACCGGCACCATGGCGATTTCCGAAACCGCCCTGCGCGACACCGTGCTGATGATGGTCGAGCAGCAAAATGCCGCCGGCGGCATCCTGGGCCGTCGCCTCGAGGCCGTGGTGGTTGACCCCGCCTCCAACTGGCCGCTCTTCGCCGAAAAGGCGCGCGAATTGCTGGCGGTGGCGAAGGTGGACGTGACCTTTGGCTGCTGGACCTCGGTGAGCCGCAAATCGGTGCTGCCGGTGTTTGAAGAACTGAACGGTTTGCTGTTCTACCCGGTGCAGTATGAGGGTGAGGAACAGTCGCGCAACGTGTTCTACACCGGCGCCGCGCCCAACCAGCAGGCCATCCCGGCCGTGGAATACCTGATGTCGGCCGATGGTGGCGGCGCGCGCCGCATTGCGCTGCTGGGCACCGATTATGTCTATCCCCGCACCACCAACCGCATTCTGCGCGGCTTCCTGAACAGCAAGGGCATCAACGATGCCAATATCATGGAAGAATACACCCCCTTCGGCCATAGCGACTGGCAGGGCATTGTCGCGCGGGTGAAGGCCTTCGCCGCCCAGGGCGTGAAGACGGCCATCGTCTCCACCATCAATGGCGACGCGAATGTTCCGTTCTACCGCGAATTGGGCAACCAGGGCATCAAGGCCGAGGATATCCCCTCCGTCGCCTTCTCGGTCGGCGAAGAAGAGCTGGCCGGCATCGATACCCGCCCGCTGGTGGGCCATCTGGCCGCCTGGAACTACTTCATGTCGGTCCGTTCGCCGGCGAACACCCAGTTCGTCAGCGGCTGGCACCGCTTCATCGGCAATACCCGCCGCGTGACCAATGACCCGATGGAAGCCACGCTGGTTGGCTTCAAGATGTGGGCCCAGGCCGTGACCGCCGCCCGCACCACCGCGGTCGATCCTGTGCGCGAAGCGATGTATGGCCAGAAGGTCGCCGCCCCCTGCGGCTATGAGCTGGAAATGCACCGCAACCACCACCTCTCCAAGCCGGTCATGATCGGTGAAGTGCAGGCGGATGGCCAGTTCAACATCGTCTGGCGCACCCAGGGCCCGATCGTGGCTGAAAACTGGAGCCCCTTCATCCCCGAGAATGCGAACCGCCGCCGTTGAACTCACTTCGCGTCCTGTGTCTCCTCTGCGCCATGGCGGCTTCCGCCATGGCGCAGCCCAGTTTTGAGACCCTTCTTCCCCGCCTGGGCGAAAGCTTTGGCGCCACCGCCGAAGCCGCCGAGGCGATGGGTGCCATGGGTGACCCCCGCGCCCTGCCGCTGCTGCGCGCCCTCAATGATAACCGCCTGGGCCGCACAGCCGATGGCCGCCTGGTGATCGATGGCCGCGATGCGCTGACCGGCGAAGCTGCCCCCTCCCCCGCGGAATTGCTGCGCATCAACAACCGTGTTCGCGTGGCACTGCGCGGTGCCATGGGCCGGCTCGCGATCGTATCGCCCGATGCGGCCGAGCGTGCCGCCGCGGCCGAAGCGGTCTTCCGCACCAGATCGGCTGAGAATGTGCCGCTGCTGGAGGCCGCTCTGGCGCGCGAGGCTCTGCCCGATATCCGCGCCCGCCTGGAATTGGCGCTCGGTGCATCACGGCTGATTTCCAACGATCCTGCGGGCCAGCGGGCCGGCGTGGCCGCCCTGGCCCAGGCCGGCACCGCCGATGCCCGCAACCTGCTGCTGGAGGTGCGCGCCAGCCGCACCGAACTCGCAGCCGAGATCGACCAGGCCATCGCCGCCATTGACGGCAAGCTGGCCTTCCGCCGCGCCGCCGAAACCCTGTTCCAGGGGCTCTCGCTGGGCTCGGTGCTGCTGCTCGCCGCCCTCGGCCTCGCCATCACCTTCGGCGTGATGGGCGTGATCAATATGGCGCATGGCGAGATGGTGATGCTGGGGGCCTATACCACCTTCGTGGTTCAGGAGGCGCTGCGCAGCACCGGCATGGCCGCATGGTCGCTGCCGCTTTCCGTGCCAGCCGCCTTTGTCGTCACCGCCGCCATCGGCGTGGCGCTGGAACGGGGTCTGATTCGCCACCTCTATGGCCGGCCGCTGGAAACGCTGCTGCTCACTTTTGGCATTGGCATGATGATTCAGCAGAGCGTGCGCCTGGTCTTTGGTGCGCAAAACCGTGAGGTGTTGAGCCCGGCCTGGATGCAGGGCTCGCTCCTGCTGCCCGGTGGCATCGCCGTCACCCAGAACCGGCTTTGGATCATATTTTTCGCCCTGGCCGTGCTGGTGGCGGTGATGGCGGCCATCCGCTTCACCCGCTTTGGCCTGCAAATGCGCGCCGTGGTGCAGAATCGGCGCATCGCCGCCACCATGGGTATCCGCACCGGGCGGGTGGATGCCGCAACCTTCGCGGTCGGCTCGGGCATTGCCGGCATCGCTGGCGTGGCGCTCAGCCAGATCGACAATGTCTCGCCCAATCTGGGTACCGGCTACATCATCGATAGTTTCATGGTCGTGGTCTTCGGCGGGGTGGGCTCGCTCCTGGGCACGCTGGTGGGGGCCATGACGCTGGGGCTGACCAATAAGCTACTGGAGCCCTATGCCGGGGCGGTACTGGCCAAGGTGGCAGTGCTGGTGGGGATTATGATTTTTATTCAGCGCAGGCCCAAAGGGCTGTTTGCGCTGAAGGGGCGGGCGGCGGAATGAAACCGTTAAGCATGGGGGAAATGAATTTCCCCGTTCGACATATATGTCGAACCCCCATTCTTTTTCTTTTATGTAATTGGCGCGACTTCGCAGCCAGCGCCAATAATTCAAAAATAAAACAAGGGGGTCCGGGGGAATTCATTCCCCTGGTTGTCGACCCATGAGACGCGCCATCCTCCTGGCTTGCATCTGCACCCTGGCCGCCCTGCCATTGCTGAACATGCTGCCCACCGACAACCCGCTGCATGTCTCTGACTTCATCATCACCATCGTCGGCAAATGGCTGTGCTATGCCATACTGGCGCTCAGCATCGATCTGGCCTGGGGCTATGCCGGCATTCTCTCGCTGGGCCATGGCGCGTTTTTTGCCCTTGGCGGCTACGCTATTGGCATGCATTTGATGCGCCTCATCGGGCCGCGCGGCGTTTATGGCCATCCCATCCTGCCGGATTTCATGGTCTTTCTTGGCTATACCGAGTTGCCCTGGTTCTGGTGGGGCTTCCAATCCTTCCCCTTCGCCATGGCCATGGCGCTGGCGGTGCCTGGGCTGCTGGCCTTTGTGGTGGGCTATCTCGCCTTCCGCAGCCGCATCACCGGTGTGTATCTCTCCATCCTGACCCAGGCGCTGACCTATGCGCTGATGTTAGCCTTCTTCCGCAATGATATGGGCTTTGGCGGCAATAACGGCTTTACCGATTTCAAGGAGTTGCTGGGCTTTTCGCTTAATACGTCCAGCGCGCGGATGGGGCTGTTCTATGCCTCGCTGCTCGCGCTGGTGGTGGCCCTGGCGCTTTGCGCCAATATCGTTGGCTCCAAGCTCGGCCGGGTGTTGGTCGCGGTGCGCGATGGGGAAAGCCGGGCGCGCTTCTTGGGCTATGACACATTGCAGCACAAGCTTTTCATCTTCGTGCTTTCGGCCATGCTGGCCGGCCTCGCCGGCGCGCTCTATGTGCCGCAGGTGGGCATCATCAATCCGGGCGAATTCAGCCCCGGCAATTCGATCGAGGCGGTGGTCTGGGTGGCCTTTGGCGGCCGCGGCACGCTGGTCGGTGCCATACTGGGCGCCTTCTCGGTCAATGCGCTGAAAACATGGTTGACCTCAGTGGCGCCCGACCTCTGGCTCTTCGTGCTCGGCGCCATTTTCGTGGCGGTGACGCTTCTGCTGCCGCGCGGCCTTATCGGCCTGCTGGAGGGGCGCCGGAAATGAACTCCCTCTATCTCGATGGCGTGACCGTCATGTTCGATGGCTTCCGCGCGCTGAACAACCTCTCGCTCATCATCGAGCCGGGCGAATTGCGCGCCATTATCGGCCCGAACGGCGCGGGCAAGACCACGATGATGGATGTCATCACCGGCAAGACCAAACCCACCACCGGCACGGTCAAATTCGGCAATCATGACCTGACCCGGATGGATGAGCCGCGCATCGCCATGCTGGGCATCGGCCGCAAATTCCAAAAGCCCACGGTGTTCGACGCACTCACGGTCTTCGAAAATCTCGAACTCGCGCTTAAATCCCCGCGCGGGCCTCTCGCCTGCTGGCGCTGGCGCCTGGCCGGCACCGCCCGGCAGAAAATCCAGGCCACGCTCGATGAAATCGGCCTGCCCGACCGCGCCCAGGACCTGGCCGGGCTGCTGAGCCATGGCCAGCGGCAATGGCTGGAGATTGGCATGCTGCTGATGCAGGAGCCCGAACTCCTTCTGGTGGATGAACCGGTGGCCGGCATGACCGACCAGGAAACCGAACACACCGCAGCCCTGCTCAAGCGCATCGCCGGCACCCGTTCGGTGGTGGTGGTGGAGCATGATCTTGAATTCGTCCGCGCGCTGGGCCGGCGCGTCACCGTGCTGCATGAGGGATCAACCCTCTCCGAAGGTTCGATCGACCATGTGCAGAACGACCCCCGCGTGATCGAGGTGTATCTCGGCCGATGACGCTCTCCGTCAACAATATCAACCTGTTTTATGGCGCCAGCCACTGCCTGCGCGGCGTGACGCTGGGCGCTGTGCCCGGCAGCATCACCTGCGTGCTGGGGCGCAACGGGGTGGGCAAATCCTCGCTGATGCGCTCCATCATGGGGCTCGAGCGGGTGCGTTCGGGCAGCATCATGTGGGAAGGGCGCGACATCACCACCCTGCCCCCGGCCGAGCGCGCCCGCGCCGGCATAGGCTATGTGCCCCAGGGGAGGGAGATTTTTCCCTTCCTCACCGTGCGCGAAAATATTGAAACCGCGCTGGCCGCAGCACCGCGCGGGGCTTCCGTGCCCGATGATATTTTCGACCTTTTCCCAATCCTGAAGGATTTTCTCCGCCGGCGCGGTGGCGATCTTTCGGGCGGGCAACAGCAGCAATTGGCCATCGCCCGCGCGCTCACCGCGCGGCCACGCCTGCTCATCCTTGATGAACCCACCGAGGGCATCCAGCCCAATGTCATCAAGGATATCGCCCGCGTTATCCGCCATCTGGCCAAGGATCGCGGCATGGCGCTGGTGCTCGTCGAGCAATATTTCGATTTTGCCCGCTCATTGGCCGACCGCATCGCGGTGATGGTGCGTGGCGAGGTGGCGCTGGAAGGCCCCGCGCATGAATTGGATGATGAGGCGGTGCAAAAACTCCTCACCGTGTAGCCAGGCGCTGCGGCAGCAATGCCGCCACCCGGCCATTGAGCGCCACCGGGGCGGCACGATAGGCATCAAGCCCCCTGCCGCCCTGGCCCGGCCCAGCGCTCCCCTGCATGGGGATGATCCGCGCATTCTCGCCGCCATTGGACAGGCTGGGCGCCATGCCCGGGCTAAGCCTGGCCATCACCGGCCCCGGCGGGTTGCTCGCAAGCCTCGCCACCTCCTCCGGCCAGGCCGCCACCACCCGGGCGCGATAAGCCTCCGCCAGATTGGGGGTCTGGCTGTGGTAATGGCTGGCTGAGAGCATCCAATCCCGCCGCGTCTCATTCAAACGGTTGAGGAAGGCAGCGGCGTAACGGGCATTGGCCAGCGGCTCGAAGGCCTCCTCCAGGCTGGCAAAGGCCTGCGGGTGATGATGCAAATTGATCTGCATGCAGCCAATATCGATCACCCTGACGCCGCGGGCCTGCAATTCCCGCACAGCGGCAATGGCTGCCGGGGCATTGGGGAAAAATCTGCCCTGCCCCTCGGCATTGATCGTCCAGGGCCAGGGGCCGAAGGCACCGGTCTCGGGGTTGCGCCGCCCGGATTCCACCCTCCCTATCGCCTGCATCAACCCGGCAGGAATGGCGGCATCCCGCTCCACAGCGGCGATGGCGCTGCGGCAGAGCTGGGTGGGCTCGGCTCGCGCCAGCAGCGGCGCCAGGGTGAGCGAGACAAGCAGGGCAATCCGAGGGAAAATTCGCATGCCCTGGCCTGGGCAAGCCTTATGCCACCGCTCAGCCTTTCAAGCCGGGTAGCAATGCGAAAATGTCATGCTGCAATGCAAAATATCGCTTGCATACGAACGATCTATGGCCTAATTATCCATTCAGCAGCGAGGGAGCACGCTCTCTTGTCTGCCTTTCTTGGACGTTTCCTCCCTTAACTTGGTGGGGGCCCTCGGGTCCCCACCATTTTTTTTGTGAGCGGCCCCAGCGGCCGGGCCTCTGGACGTGGCGAGGATTCTGCCGCTGAATGGCGTCTCTGTTCCTAGAAAGCGCTTTGCAATGCCCGATACCTCCATGAATCCGCCCGTGCTGGATGCGCTGATCATCGGCGCTGGCTTCTCTGGGATGTACCAGTTGCACTGCCTGCGTGACCGGCAGGGGCTCTCCGCCCTGGTGCTGGAGGCCGGTGCCGGCGTGGGTGGCACTTGGTACTGGAACCGCTATCCCGGCGCGCGCTGCGACTCCGAAAGCCACTCCTATTGCTACAGCTTCTCCCAGGAGATGCTGCAGGAGTGGGAATGGTCCGAGCGCTATCCCGAACAGCCCGAGATCATGCGCTACATGAATTATGTGGCCGACAAATTCGACCTCAAGCGCGATATCCGCTTCAATACCCGCGTCATCGCCGCCCATTGGGACGCCCCGGCCAATCTGTGGCGGGTGGAGACCGAGGCGGGTCAATCCTACGCCGCGCGCTACCTCATCACTGCCGTGGGCTGCCTCTCCACCGCCAATGTGCCGAAATTCCCCGGGCTTGAGAGCTATGAAGGCCGCTGGGTGCATACCGGCGAATGGCCGCATGAAGGGGTGGATTTCACCGGCCTGCGCGTTGGCCAAATCGGCACCGGTTCCACCGGCATTCAATCCATCCCGGTGATCGCCGCCCAGGCCGCTTCCCTGACCGTCTTCCAACGCACCGCCAATTACTCCACCCCCGCACGCAACCACCCGCTCAGCCCGGAATTCCAGGCCTGGGTGAAGGCGAATTACGGCGAGATCGTCCAGACCATGCGCGAGACGCGCAATGGCCATTGGTTCCGCATCAAGGACCGCTCGATCTTCGATGTGACCGATGAAGAGCGCGAAGCCGCTTTCGAGGAATCCTGGGAAAAGGGCGGCCTGCAATTCCGCTCCGAATTCGGCGATATCACCACCAATCTGGAGGCCAATTCCAAGGCCGCCGAATTCATCAAGCGCAAAATCCGCGAGACGGTGAAGGACCCGGAAAAGGCCCGCCTGCTGTCGGATATCGACCACCCCTATGCCGCCAAGCGCCCGCCGATCGACACTGGCTATTTCGAGGCGATGAACCTCGACCATGTCAGCCTCGTCGATGTGAAGGCCAACCCCATCGTCGAGATCACGCCCAAGGGCGTGCGCACCACGGCGGGTGAGTATGAGTTGGACATGATCGTCTTCGCCACCGGCTTCGATGCGATGACCGGGCCGCTGCTGCGCCTCAACATCACCGGCCGTGACGGTGTGGCGCTGCGCGATGTCTGGGCCGCCGGGCCGCGCAGCTATCTCGGCCTGCAGGTTGAGGGCTTCCCCAATATGTTCACCATCACCGGCCCCGGCAGCCCCTCGGTGCTGACCAATATGCCGGTGGCGATCGAGCAGCATGTGGAGTTCATCACCACCCTCATCGCCCATATGCGCGCCGAGGGCGTGGCCCGCATTGAGCCCCAGGCCGAGGCGGTGGCGGATTGGCTGGTGAAGGTCAACGAAGCCTCGCATGAGACCCTGCTGCCGCAGGCGGCCAGCAGTTGGTATCTTGGCGCCAATGTCCCCGGCAAGCCGCGCGTCTTCATGCCCTATGCCGGCGGCATGGCGAAATATCGTGGCATTTGCGAGGAGGTGGCGGCCGAGGGCTATAAGGGCTTCGTGCTGGAGCGCGAGACGGCGCTGACCTGAATGACGGCGCCGCTTCACCCCGATTGCCAGACCCTGCTAGCCATGATGGCGGCCGCCGGACGGCCGCGCTTCGAAACGCTCGACGCCCAGGCCGCCCGCGCGCAATATGCCGGTGCCCGCGGCGCCGTGCAGCCGCCGCCGCCCGATGTGGCCGAGGCGCGGCATCTGCCCGGCATGCGCTTCTATCGCCCGCTGGGCAGTGACGCGGCCGATATCCTGCCCTGCCTGGTCTTTGCCCATGGTGGCGGCTGGGTGTTTGGTGATCTCGATACGCATGACCATCTCGCCCGCAGCCTCGCCAATGCGGCGGGCTGCGCCGTGCTGGCGGTGGATTACCGCCTGGCACCCGAGCACCGCTTCCCCGCCGCGGTGGAGGATGTGGCGGCGGGCATCTGCTATGCGGTGGCGCAGGCAGCAACGCTGGGTATCGACCCCACACGCCTCGCGGTGGGCGGTGACAGCGCAGGAGGCAATCTCGCCGCCGTGGCCGCCCTGATGGCCCGCGATGGTGACCTGCCAGCGCTGCGCTTCCAATTGCTGCTCTACCCCGTCACCGACATGGTGCAAGCCCAAGGCAGCTATACCCGCTTCGCCGCCGGCCTGCCCCTCACTGGCCCCGCCATGGGCTGGTTCCGCGCGCATTACACGCCCGAGCCGGAAACTTGGGTGGATTGGCGGGCCTCTCCCCTGCGCGCGGCCTCGCTGCGCGGCGTGGCGCCAGCCTTTGTGCTGACCGTGGGGCATGATCCGCTTTGCGATGAAGGCCGCGACTACGCCGCGAGGCTGGAGCTGGAGGGTGTGCAGGTAGCCCACCTGCATGCCTCCGATCTGCTGCATGGCTGCCTGACAATGGCGGCGGTGGTGCGCCCGGCGATGGATCTGATTGCCATGGCGGGCGCCGCCCTGCGACGGGGGCTGGCTTAGCCGCTCACCCCACCCTTGCGGCGCGCGCCCCGCGCACCGACATGGATGTCATGCCCGTGACCGCCATTACCGAAGCCCGAATCGCCCTCGACGCCGCCGGCCAATTGCCCGAGGCGGAGATCGACCTCGCCACCGTGGCCCTGCAACTCGCCCGCATTGATAGCCCCCAGGCGGATTGGCGCGCGGGGGCAGCCCTGCTGAGCGAGATCGCGCGTGAGGCGGTGTCCCGCGCTGCCGCCAACCCCGCCGCCGATGCCGGGGATGGCGAGGCCCGCCGGCAGGTGCTTGCCGCCCTCATCCATGGCCAATTCGGCTTCCAGGGCGATACGCAATCCTATGATGACATGGCCAATGCCAATCTCATCGAGGTGCTGGCACGCCGCAAGGGGCTGCCCGTAGCACTCGGCCTGTTATGGCTGCACGCTGCCGAAGCCGCTGGGTGGGAGGCGCATGGCGTTGATTTCCCAGGCCATTTCATCCTCGCGCTGCAGGATAAAACCGGCCCCGTGGTGGTGGATGTCTTCCATGGTGGCAAGCGGCTGGAGGCGCAGGATTTGCGCGCCCTGGTCAAACGGATGGAGGGTGCCAAGGCCGAGCTACGCCCTGGCATGATGGTGGCCATGGGCAAGCGCGCCATGCTGCTGCGCCTGCAAAACAACATCAAGCTGCGCCGCCTGCAGCGCCATGATGTGGAAGGCGCCCTGGCCTGCGTGGAGGACATGAAGCGCCTGGCCCCCGGCAATGCCCTGCTCTGGCGCGAGGCGGGGTTGATGAACCAGCGGCTGGAGCGCATTGGCGCAGCGCTGACCCAGCTTGAGCACGCCCTGGTGCTGGCACCACAGGCCGAAGGGCATCTGCGCATCCGCGAATTGGTCGATGAACTCCGCCACCGGTTGAACTGAACGCGCCTGAGTGGCAAGCACGCCGCAACAGACGGAGTGGCGGCATGTCCTTGCGCGTGGCGGTTCAGATGGACCCGATGGAAAGCATCAATATCGATGGCGATAGCAGCTTCGCCCTGATGCTGGAGGCCCAGGCCCGGGGCCATAAGCTGTGGCATTATCACGTGCGCCATCTCTCGATGAAGGCGGGCGAGGTGACCGCCTGGGCGCATCCGGTGACGGTCAAGCGCGAGCGTGGCGCGCATTATGAATTCGGCCCGCCGGTGCAGCTGGATTTGGCGCGCGATATCGATGTGGTGCTGATGCGCCAGGACCCGCCCTTCGACATGGCCTATATCACCGCCACCCATATCCTTGAGCATATCCACCCGAAAACCCTGGTGGTGAATGACCCGGCCAGCGTGCGCAACGCGCCGGAAAAACTCTTCGTGCTCAAATTCCCCGAATTGATGCCCGAGACCCTGGTGACATCGGACACGCGCGAGATCATCCGCTTCCGGCAGGAGCATGGCGACATCATCGTCAAACCGCTTTTCGGCAATGGCGGGGCTGGGGTGTTTCACCTCAAGCCCAATGATTCCAACCTCAATTCCCTCATCGAAATGTTCACCGAACGCTCGCGCGAGCCGCTGATGGTGCAAAAATACCTCCCCGCGGTGCGGCAGGGCGATAAGCGGGTGATTCTGATCGATGGTGTGGCGCTGGGCGGCATCAACCGCGTGCCGGCCGAGGGCGAGGCCCGCAGCAATATGCATGTGGGCGGCACGCCGGTGAAGACGGTGCTGACCGAGCGCGAATTGGAAATCTGCGCCAAGATCGGGCCGGAATTGAAGGCGCGCGGGATGATTTTTGTCGGCATCGACGTGATCGGCGGCTATCTGACCGAAATCAACGTCACCTCACCCACCGGCTTGCAGGAATTGGCCCGCTTCGATGGCATCCACCTTGAGCGCAATATCTGGGATGCGATTGAGGCGCGGCGCTGAGGCGGGCGGGGGAAGCTTGATGGGAGCTTGCCTCACTCCCACTCCATAGTCACTTTTGAAATTTCAAAAGCATTTTCAAAGAGTTGTACCTTCAAAATTTTCATGTGTAACTTTCGTGCAAGTGGGCTGTTAAGGCTATAATTCACGACGAACCTACTCTTATGGCGGCCCGATCGCGATCCTGCACACTGCGCGGTCGCCTATCAAGCGCGCACCCATCCTCATCTATCCAGCCAATTCCACCGCTGCCCTCATCATGGTGTCGTTGACGTCGATGTATGCCTGCGTGACGCGGATATCTTGGTGCCCTGCGATAGCAGCCTGTCAAACAGCGCCCAATATTTTCCACCCAACAGCGCCCAAAACTTTCCAGTTTATGCGGTCGGTTTCGGCTGTTTTCGCCTTTGCTTGAACCGGAAGGAGTCATTCCCGGTTTCGAGGATGTCGCAATGATGGGTGATGCGATC
>CAMDJV010000035.1 GCA_945901085.1 Rhodovarius crocodyli
GAGGGGCAAAGCCCCTCGACCACCCCCCCCCTCACCCTTCATTTCTCCCC
Organism: Rhodovarius crocodyli; assembly: GCA_945901085.1. Lineage (GTDB taxonomy): Bacteria > Pseudomonadota > Alphaproteobacteria > Acetobacterales > Acetobacteraceae > Rhodovarius > Rhodovarius crocodyli_A. The sequence goes on from CAMDJV010000035.1 coordinate 51, forward strand.
AACCACAAGCCAATCATCACCCCAGCGCATACACGCCAAGCCCGATGATGCCACCGGCCAGCAGCACGAAAAGCGGGCTGCGGTCGCTGCGCCAGATGAACAGCGCGCTGCCCGCCGTGATAAAGGGTGCGAGCGTAAAAAATGCCGCCGCCTCGCCCAGGATAAAGCCCGAGGCGCCCATCAGGCCCAGCGCCAGCGGCACCAGCCCGGCCTGGGCCGGCTTGATCCACCAGGCACCCTTCAGCGCCTCCAGCCAGCCCGCCACCGTCCAGGCCAGGCAGGCCGCAGGGGTGAGAATGCCAATGGTCGCCAGCGCCATACCGCCCCAGCCGCCAATCGCCATGCCCATCACGCTGGCCGAGAGGATATTCGGCCCCGGCGCCGCCTGGGCCAGCGCATAAAGCTGCGAGAAGGTGGCGTCATCCATCCAGCCACGGCTCTCGACCAGAATGCGATGCATCTCCGGCGAAAGCGCATTGGCGCCGCCCACCGCCAGCAGCGAGAGCATCGCGAAGGTGGACAGGATATCGAGCGGGGAGGGGCTCATGCCCCCGGCCTCGCAGCAAAGGCCCGGCGCAGCGACATCCCCACACAGATCGGCGCGAAAACCAGAATGATCCACGGCAATGGCACCCGCCAGAAAGCCGCCAGCGCCGCGATCACCAGGATAGCAAGAATCTGCTCAGGCGGCGGCTTCAGCCGAAACCCCGATTTCAGCGCCGCCCCCAGCGCCATCCCCGCCGCCGCCGCCGCCACCCCCTTCATGAAGGCGCCGATCCAGGGGTTCTGGCCAAATTCCTGCCAGACCACCACCAGCCCCAGCACGACGCAAAGCGGCAGCAGAAAGAACCCGCCCACCGCCGCCAGGCTGCCCATCAGCCCATGGCAGCGCCGGCCATACATCACCGCGAAATTGCCGATATTCGGCCCGGGCAACACCTGGGACAGGCCCAGCAACTCGGCATATTCGCGCTCCGTCATCCAACCGCGACTATCCACCAGCACCTGACGCGCCCAGGCCACTGCCCCGCCAAAGGCAAGGCCGCCGATTTGCAGAAAGCCCATGAAGAGTTCGCCAGGGCTGGGGGTGCGGGATTCACTCATGGCCCAAGCCAAGGCGCTCGCCGCCCCGCTGTCCAGCCCCCTATCGTGGCGCCGCCGCGCGCATCAGCCGGTCATTGATCGCAGCGCCCAGCCCCTCATCGGGCACGTTCTGGGCGGCAATGCCGCGCAGCCCCAACCGCGCCCCCTCGGCATCCAGCCAGCGCAAACCGCTGAACAGCCGGGCCGCCGCTTCCACCGCATCGCCACCCTGGGAAAGGTTCCAGGTGATCGCCGCCCCCGGCAGCGCCGGGCCAAAGGCCAACAAAGCCTCATCGCCGCGCACTTCGCCCGCCGCCAGCCGCAGCGGCAGGGAGGGCGCGTAATGCGACAGCATCATCCCCGGGCTGCGCAAGGTGGGCGCCGGTCCGGCATTGATCGGCAAGGCCACGCCCACAGGCCCGATCACCGCCTCAATCGCCGCCCGCGGCACCCCCCCCGGCCGCAGCAAGACCGCGCCCGCGCCGGAAAGATCCAGCACCGTGCTCTCCACCCCCACCGCACAGGGGCCGCCATCCAGCACAGCGGCGATGCGCCCCGAAAGCTCCTCCATCACATGCGCCGCCGTGGTCGGGCTGACCCGGCCCGAGCGATTGGCCGAGGGTGCCGCCACCGGCAGCCCCGCCGCGCGCAGCAGGGCCGCCGCACCGGGATGCGCCGGCACCCGCACCGCCAAAGTGTCCAACCCGGCCCCAGCCAGCAGGTCCACCCGGCTGCGCGGGTGGCGCGGCAGCACCATGGTCAGCGGCCCAGGCCAGAAGGCGGCGGCCAGGGCGCGCGCCCGCGCATCGGGGATGATCTCGGCGAAAGCCGCCTCAGCCTCGGCGAAATGGCAGATCAGCGGGTTGAAATGCGGCCGGCCCTTGGCCGCGAAAATCCCCGCCACCGCGGCCCCATTGCGCGCATCGCCGCCCAGCCCATAGACCGTCTCAGTGGCAAAGGCGACGAGCCCACCCGCCCGCAGCAGCGCCGCGGCGGCCTCGGGGTCGGTCATCAGTTGGGTCAATCGGCACCCCAAGCGATAAAGCCGGCATTTTTGAAATCCGGCTTGCCATAGGCTAGGCGCGCGCCGGCCATATCGGTCACCCGCCCGCCAGCCGCCTCCACCACCGCCTGGCCCGCCGCACTGTCCCATTCCATCGTGGTGCCGGGGCGCGGAATCACATCGGCCAACCCCTCGGCAAGAACGGCGAATTTCATCGCCGAGCCCATATGCCGGGTCTCGGCCAGGGCATGGCCTGCGAGAATACGCTCCACCCGCGCCGGGTTGGGATGGCTGCGGCTATCCAGCACCGTCAGCCCAGCCTGCGGCCGCCGCCGGGCGCTGATCGGGCGGTGGATGCCATCATGGCGTTTCCAAGCCACCCCTTCGGTCACCAACCCGCCCACCACGCTGCCCTCCACCGGCAGGGCAATCACGCCCAGCCGCGGAAAACCATCCTCGATCAAGCCGATGCACACGACGAATTCATCAATGCCCTTGGCGAATTCCTTGGTGCCATCCAAGGGATCAACCAGCCAATAGCGGGCGCTGGGCTGCATCGCGGCGCCGGCCGCCATCATCTCCTCGGCCACCACCGGAATGCCGGTCTCGCGCAAACCCTCGATGATAATCGCCTCGGCGATGGTGTCGGCCACGGTCACCGGGCTCGCATCCGATTTGCGCTCGACCACGAAACCTTGGGCGCGCACGGCCATGATGGCCTGGCCCGCCGCCTCGGCGAGGCGCGCTGCGATGTCGATCAGGTCCTGCGGCGTGTGCATCTCCTCTCGATGCCCATCTGGCGGGGGATGCGCAAGGGAACGCATCGGCTTAATGTGCCTCCAGCGAATTTTGTGATGGATAACACAATGCCCGAGATTTCCTTCGTCAAGGCAGCCCTGCCCAAGGCCGGCGCTGTGGTGGTGCTGATGGCTGAGGGGGGTGAACCCTCGGCGCTGCATCTCGCCCTCGATGCGGCCAGCGGCGGCGCCGTGGCGCGCGGGCTGGAGGCGGCGGGCTTCAAGGGCAGCAAGGGCCAATCTGCCACCATCTGGGCGCCGGCCCCGGGCATCACCAAGCTGGTCGCCCTGGGCATGGGCCCGGCCGCCGCACTCACGCCCGATTCGGCCGAGGCGGTGGGCGGCGCCGCCTACCCCCTGATCCGGGCCGAAAAGGATGTGCTGCTCGCCGCCGATGGCATCGAAATGCCGGTGGCGCTGCGCGTCGCCCTCGGCGTGAAACTGCGCAGCTACCGCTTCGACCTCTACCGCACCACCCAAAAGCCGGATGATCTGCCCAAGCTCGCCCGCCTCGCGGTGGCGCTGGCCGAACCGACGGCGGCGCGCGCCGCCTATGCCCCCTTCCGCGCGGTGGCCGAGGGCGTCTTCCTCTCGCGCGATCTAGTCAGCGAGCCGCCGAATGTGCTGCATCCGGTCGAAATGGCCGAGCGCTGCCGTGGGCTGGAGGCGCTGGGCGTCACCGTTGAAATCCTCGGCCTGAAGGAAATGAAGAAGCTGGGCTTCGGCGCCCTGCTCGGCGTCGCCATGGGCTCGGCCATCGAGCCGCGCATGGTGGTGATGAAGTGGAATGGCAGCAAGAAGAAGACCGAAAAGCCGATCTGCTTCATCGGCAAGGGCGTCACCTTCGACACCGGCGGCATCTCCATCAAACCCGCCGGCGGCATGGAAGACATGAAGTGGGACATGGCGGGCGCTGGCACCGTGGTGGGGCTGATGGCAGCCCTTGCCGGCCGCAAGGCGCGGGTGAATGTCGTGGGCCTTGTCGGCTTGGTGGAAAATATGCCCTCCGGCACCGCCCAGCGCCCGGGCGATGTGGTCAAGACCGCCTCCGGCCAGACGGTGGAGGTGATCAACACCGATGCCGAAGGCCGCCTCGTGCTCGCCGATGTCATCCACTACGCCATCACCAAGCATGATCCGAAATGGATGATCGACCTCGCCACCCTGACCGGCGCGATCATCGTCGCCCTCGGCCATGAGCATGCCGGGTTGTTCAGCAATGACGACACGCTGGCCGCCCAGGTGGAAGCCGCCGGCCGCGCCACCGGCGAATTGTGCTGGCGCCTGCCGCTCTCGGATGCCTATGACAAGCAAATCAAATCCGACATCGCCGATATGAAGAATGTCGGCACAAGGGCGGGTGGGTCGATCACCGCGGCGCAATTCATCCAGCGCTTCGTGCAGGGCCGCCCCTGGGTGCATCTGGACATCGCCGGCACCGCCTGGTCGGCAAAGGACCTGCCCACCACGCCCAAGGGCGCCACCGCCTTCGGCGTGCGGCTGCTCGACCGGCTGGTGGCGGATCATTTCGAGGGCTGAGGCCATGTTGCCCGTCGCGGTGCGGTTTCAGGCCGCGCCGGGCAATGCGCCAAACCGCGCCGGCCCAGAACAGCAGGATGGTTTTGACGCCCAGGGTCAGACCATCAGGCTCGACCTCACCCAGGGGCCACAGGCGGCAGGCGCCCTGGCCTGGGCAGCCCTGGCCGAGGGCCGGCACGCGCTTGATATCGACGCAAGTGGCTTGGCCGATCCGGTGGCGCTGGCCGCCGGGGCGACCCTGCGCGCCTGGTCGCCCCGCCCCGCCCCGCGCGGCACGCTGAGCATAATATGCGAGGCCCCGCGCCTGGCTGCCCGGCTCTGGGCCAAAACCTGGCCCTGCATCGCCGGCAATCTCTTCGCCCGCAGCCTCGTGGTGCGCCCGGCCAATGACCTCACACCCGCCGCCTTCGTCCAGGCGCTGCAAACCCTCTCCCGCCATGGGCTGCAGGTGACGGTGCATGACCGCGCCTGGCTGGAACATAATGGCTATGGCGCCCTCAGCGCCGTCGGCCGGGCGGCGAAGAGCGGCCCCTACCTCGTCACCCTGCATTGGCCGGGTGAGGGCCCGCCCATCGCCCTGGTGGGCAAGGGGCTATGCTTCGACACGGGCGGCATTTCCATCAAGCCAGCGGGCGGGATGGAAGCGATGCGCGCCGATATGGCCGGGGCCGCCGCCTGCGCCGGCGCCATGCTGGCCCTGGCGCTGGGCCGCACCCCGCGCGCAGCCGTGGCCGTGCTCGCGATCGCCGAAAACACCACCAGTGCCGATAGCTACCGCCCCGGCGACGTCCTGCACACCGCCAAGGGCCTGACCGTGGAGGTGGTGGACACCGATGCCGAGGGCCGCCTCGCCCTCGCCGATGCCCTGCACCATGCCATCACCCGGCACAGCCCGCGCGCGGTGCTGGATGCGGCAACGCTCACAGGCTCCATCGTCACCGCGCTCGGCCATCATCATGGTGGCCTGTTCAGCAATGATGCGAGGCTGCAAAGCGCCACCCTCGCCGCCGGCCGCGCCGAGGGCGAACCCCTCTGGCCCATGCCGATCGGCGAGCGGCACCGCGAGGATCTCAAAAGCGCCATCGCCGATCTCCGGCAATGCATGCCCGCTGGCCTTGGGCGCCAGCCCGATGCCTGCCACGCCGCCGCCTTCCTGCGCGAATTCGTCGGCACCACGCCCTGGGCGCATCTGGACATCGCCGGCATGGACCTGGCCGAGGCCGACAACCCGCTGGCCGCCAAGGGCATGCCAACCGGCTTCGGCGCCCGGCTATTCGCCCGGCTTATTCAAGAATATTGACCCGCGCCGCCGCCTGGCGGGCAAACAGCCCCGGCGGCGAAATTCCTCACCCGCGAAAACCCCAGCCAGCCAAGGTGTCAGATCCTCCCTCGCATCCAGCTCCTGCGCCGCAAGGCTGACGGTGAGCGCCGGCACATCCATCGCGCCAGGATGCTGGAAAAAAGCCCCCTATAGCCAAGCCGTGACCATGGGCGCGAGTTCGGGCTGCTCAGACATGGCAACAATGCTCACGGCCGCCAGGCGCGATGATAAGGGTGGCCCTCGCGAATGCACTGCGCCCGGAACAATTGCTCAGCCAGCAAGCCGCGCACCAGAAAATGCGGCCAGGTCAGCGGCCCGAGCGAAAGCCGCGCCTCGGCCCGCGCCAGCACGGCAGGGTCCAGCCCCTCGGCACCACCAATGGCAAAGGCCAGCGGCCGGGCCGCTTCCATCCACCGCGTGGTCAGCGCCGCCAGCGCCTCGGAGGTCGGCGCAGCCCCGCCCAGATCCATCGCCACCAGCAATGCACCGGCCGGCAGCGCCGCCAGAATGGCCGCACCCTCACGCCTGCGAATCTCCGCCGGGCTGCCACGCGCCTCGGCAAATTCGCTCACCTCCAGCGGCGGGCGCAGGCGGGCATTATGCTGGGCGAAGAGCGCGGCCTCAGGGCCCGGCTTGATGCGCCCTATCGCCAGCAGCCTCGCCTTCAAGCGGGCTCGTAGCCCGAGCCGATCTCCGCATTCGGGCTGTCATCGCCCCACATCTTCTCCAGCCGGAAGGTATCGCGCGCTTCAGGCTTAAAAAGATGGATCACCATGTCGCCGCAATCGATCAGCACCCATTCCGAACTGGCCTGGATGGCATCGCGCTTGAGCTTCATGCCCTCCTTCGCCAGGGTTTCCTGCAGATGCGTCGCCATCGCCTGAATCTGCCGATCTGCCAGGCCGGTGGCGATGATGATCCGGTCCGCATAGGAGGCGCGGCCGGTGACATCGAGCACCTTGATATCCTCGGCCTTGTCATCCTCGAGCGATTTTTTCGCCGCGGTGACGAGCAGTTCAAGCCGGTCGGGCGAGAGCGGCGCGGGCCGCTTGCGGCCACGCACGCGCTTGGGCTCGGCGGCAGCCATGGCCTCGGCCACCTTGATATCGGCCGGGCTGATCTTGCTGGCGCGTGGCTTCACCTGGGCATTGCCAGCCCCCAGGCTGGTGCGGGCGCGGCCGGTGGGCGCGGGCTTGGCGGCGGCGCGCGCCGGAGCCTTGGCGGCCACCGGCTTCGTGGCGGCAGGCTTCGCCGCAGCACGGGCCTTCGCCGCAACCGGCTTGGCGGCTGCAGCGCGGGCCGGAGCCTTCTCAGCCACCGGCTTCGTGGCCGCAGGCTTCGTAGCAGCAGGCTTCGCCGCAGCACGGGCGGGCGCGGCCTTCGCCGCAGCCGGCTTGGCGGCTGCAGCGCGGGCCGGAGCCTTCTCAGTCGCAGGCTTCGTGGCCACCGGCTTCGTAGCAGCAGGCTTCGCCGCAGCACGGGCGGGCACGGCCTTCGCCGCAACCGGCTTGGCGGCTGCAGCGCGGGCCGGAGCTTTCTCAGCCATCGGCTTCGTGGCCGCAGGCTTCGCAACGGCGCGCGCCGGCAGCTTCGTGGCAGCAGGCTTAGCCGGTGCGGCCTTCGCTTTCGGCACTCGGCGCGGTTGTTCAGCCTCGGGGCTGGGGGATGTTTTCGGCGTGCGGGCCATGGCAGGCTCCTTTTCTCAGCGCTCACTGCCAGAATTCGGCCGTTTGCGCCACTCTTCCCGAATCGCCGTGGCCGATGCGCCATGCAGCGGCGCCGCCACAAAGCACCAGGGCGCATGCCGTGCGGGGGCGAAGAGCGCCGCCGGCCGCCGCCGATGCCGCCGCAGCACCGCCGCCGCCCGCCCCGCCAGCGCCTGGCGCGTGCTGCCCGGGCGCGGCAAAATCGCCAGCCGCGTGCCGGCCACCAGCTGCCGCCAGCGATTCCAACGCGGCAATTGCACCAGATTATCGGCGCCGATGATCAGCACAAACGCCACCCGCGGAAACCGCCGCCGCAGCCCTTCCAGCGTCTGCCAAGTGATGCGGGTGCCAAGCCGCGCCTCAATATCGCTGGCGATAATGCGCGGCGGCGCCGCCACCGCCCGCGCCGAGGCCAGCCGCTGCGCAAAGGGCATCATGCCCAGCGCCGGCTTCAGCGGATTGCCCGGCGAGACCATGAGCCAGACCGCATCCAACCCCAGCGCCCGCAGCGCCAGGCGCGCCACATGCCGGTGCCCCTCATGCGCCGGGTTGAAACTGCCGCCCAGCAGGCCGATGCGGGCCCTTCGCCTATCGCCGCCGATCAACGCGTGCGCAAGCTCACGCTGACGGGTTCGGCCAGCAGGTTCTCATAGCGCATGGTGATACCTCCCATTATTCGGGCGATGCTAGCCATGCGCCGCAGCAGTTGCAAAGCCGCCTGACAAATGGCCGAAAACCGCTGATGGCGTTCGCCCTATCGCCCTCTCCCACCAGCATCGACATAGATATCGACAATCTTCCCGGACCTTCGAATATTTGAAAATAATCCAACGAAGGTGCAGGAAACTCGTCGCCATACATGTTGACGCTGCCTGGGGTGCTCGAGGGGCAAAACCCCTCGATCATGTTCCCCGGCCATGATCGTCTGAGCCGCCAGCTAAGCCCGCACCTGCCCCGTACCAATCACCTGATAGCGATAGGTGCAAAGCTGCTCCAACCCCACCGGCCCGCGCGCATGCATCCGGCCGGTGGCGATGCCGATCTCCGCACCAAACCCAAATTCCCCGCCATCGCAGAATTGGGTGGAGGCGTTCCACATCCCCACCGCCGAGGCGAGGCCATTGAGGAATTGCTCCGCCGCCGCCGCATCCTCGGTCACAATCGCCTCGGTGTGCTCGGTGCCAAAGCGGCGGATATGGCCAAGCGCCGCCGCCACCCCATCCACCACGGCAATGTTCAGCACGCTGTCCAGCCATTCGGTGTGGAAGGATTCTTCGCTTGCCGCGCCAAGTTCCGGGCAGATCGCCCGGGCGCGCGCATCGCCCAAAAAGCGGCAGCCCAATTCCGCCAGATCAGCCACCAGCAGCGGCAGCAGCGCCGGCGCAATGGCCGCATCGATCAACAGCGTCTCGGTCGAGCCACATACCCCGGTGCGGCGCATCTTGGCATTGGCCAGGATGGCGCGCGCCATCCCAGGCGCGGCCGCGGCATGGATATAGGTGTGGCAAAGCCCCTCGGCATGGGCCAGCACCGGCACCCGGCTATCCGCCTGCACCCGCTGCACCAGCCCCTTGCCGCCGCGCGGAATGATGAGGTCGATCAACCCCGCCGCCTGCAGCATGGCGCCCACAAAGGCGCGGTCGGCATTCGGCGCCACCTGAATGCAGCCCTCCGGCAGCCCAGCCGCCTGCAACCCCGCCAGCATTGCGGCATGAATGGCGCTGACCGAGCGCACACTCTCCCGCCCGCCACGCAAAATCACCGCATTGCCCGATTTCAGGCAGAGCGCCCCGGCATCGGCCAGCACATTCGGCCGGCTTTCAAACACCATGCCGATCACGCCAATGGGTTGCGCCACGCGGCGGATGCGCAGCCCATTGGGCCGGCTCCATTCCGCCAGCACCCGCCCGGCGGGGTCCTCCAGCGCGGCCACCTCCTCCACCCCCCGGGCCATCGCCTCGATCCGCGCGGGGGTGAGGGTCAAACGGTCCTGAAAGGCGGGCGACAGATTCTCCGCCGCCATCAGATCCTCGGTATTCGCCGCCAGAATTCTCGGCCCGGCGGCGCGAATGGCGGCGGCGGCGGCCAGCAGCGCCCTATCCTTCTGCGCCCGCGGCGCGGCAGCCAGCGGCACGCAGGCGGCGCGCGCGGCTTGGGCGGCGGCATTGAGGGCTTCGGCAGCGAGGTCGGGCAGCGCGTTCATGGCGCCATCATAGCGCCAGCGCGCAGCCGAAGCGATATCAGCCCTGAATCGGCACGCCCATCGGATCGCCGGAGCCGCTGCGATAGCGATGCGTGCTGGCGCCAAAGGCAATCAGCGCGCCCGTCTCATCCCGCACCTCGGATTTGGCAAAAAACACATTGCGCCCGGCCGTCGCAATCCGCCCCTCGGCAATCAGCAGCGAGCCAATCTTCGCCTGGCCGGTGAAGCGGCAATCCAGGTCCAGCGTCACCGCGCTGCGCTTGCGCCCCGGATGGGGGCACCACAGCCCGGCAAAGGCCCCAGCCTGATCAAGCATCGACAGCATCACCCCGCCATGGGCAATGCCACCGCGATTGGCATGGGCCGGCACCAGGCGGCATTCCAGCCGGGCCAGCCCATCCTCCCAATGCACCACCTGCATGCCCATCAATTCATGATAGGGCGAGAGGGTCTGCCCCCGGCTATGCTGATCCATCAGGCGATTCCGCTGCGGCCCATATCCAGGAATTTCTCCCGCCGCCGAATGCGCAGCGTCGCGCCATCCTGTTCCAGCAGCGGCTCCAGCGCGGCCCAGATCGCCCGGCTCACGCTCAACATCGCCTCGGCCGGGGAACGATGCGCACCGCCCAGCGGCTCGGCCACAACGGTATCGATCAGCCCGAGTTTCTTCAGATCCTCAGCGGTGAGTTTCAGCGCCTCGGCCGCCGTTGGCGCCATGGCCGCATCACGCCAGAGAATGGAGGCACAACCCTCGGGGCTGATCACGCTGTATATCGCGTGTTCAAGCATCAAAACCCGATCCGCCGCCGCCAGCGCAATGGCCCCGCCCGAGCCGCCCTCGCCAATGATGGTGGCAATGAAGGGCACCGGCGCCTCCAGCCCCGCCTCGATGGAACGCGCAATCGCCTCGGCCTGGCCGCGCGCCTCCGCCTCAATGCCGGGAAAAGCGCCGGAGGTATCGACAAAGCTGAGAACCGGCAGGCCAAACCGCCCGGCCAATTCAATAATACGCCGCGCCTTGCGATAACCCTCGGGCTTCGCCATGCCAAAATTATGCTTCACCCGGGTTTCGGTGTCGCGCCCTTTCTCGGTGCCCAGCACCGCCACCGCGCGGCCACGAAACCGCCCCAGCCCGCCAATCACCGCCGCATCATCACCAAAGGCCCGGTCACCGGCGAGCGGCACAAAACCATCGATCAGGCTGGCAATGTAATCCAGCGCCTTGGGCCGTTCCGGGTGGCGCGCCACCTGGGCCTTCTGCCAGGGGGTCAGCTTGGCATAGGTGGCGGCGAGCAACTTCTGCGCCTTGTCCTGCAGCTTGCCCACCTCCTCGGCGAGGTCGATGCTGCCGGCATAGGTCGCCCGGCGGAGTTCCTCGACCTTGCCTTCCAGCTCGGCGATCGGCTTTTCGAATTCCAGAAAATGGCTCATCACGCCTCGGGTATCAGACTTGCACAGGCCGCGCCACAGGGGGGGGGTAGGATTACAGGGTGAACAGCTTGCCCACGGCGGCGGGCACCACCACGGGCTCGCCATAGGCACGCTCCAGCGCATTGACCGCCCGCCAGCCGGTGCAATGCGCCGGGATGATCAGCTCCAGCCCAAAGCCACCCAGGTCGCGCACCGTCTGCGGGATGATCGCCTCATTCTCGCCCGAGAGGTGAAACCCGCCCATCACCGCATGCAGCCTCTCACCCGGAAACAGCCGGCGGGCCTCATGCAGCACATTCACCACCCCGGCATGCGAGCAGGCGGAGAAGATGACCAACCCCTTGCCCTTCAGCCGCACCGCCAGAAACCGCTCATCCATCAGCAATTCATCCGCCACCCAGGGGGCGGTGTCATCGGCGCGCGCCACCTGGCCGGGCAGGCCGCGCTCATAGCCCGTCACCCGGGGAATTTCGCCGCTGATCTGGAACAACCCATCCAGCACGCTCAACGGCTCAGCGCTCACCACCGGATCAGCCCCCATCGCCGCCCAACCCGCCGGGGTAGGCACCGGGTCCATCGGCAGCACGCCACCATCGGATTGGCGCATCCCCCGCTCGGCGAACATGCCCGGATGCAAATACAGCGGCACCCGTTTGCCCTCGGGCAGCATCGACAGCGCCTGCGGCAGCCCGCCCGCATGGTCCCAATGGCCATGGCTGAGCATCATCGCGTCGATGCCGGCAAAATTCACCCCCAGCCGCGGCGCGTTGCGCGCCATGGACATATCCACCGGCCCACCATCGAACAGCATGCTGCGCGGCCCGCCCGGCCCATGCGCGGTGATGAGCAGCGAGAGGCCATGGCTGGCACAGCACAGGCACTCACCCGCCGTGCGCGTCATGCCAAAGCGGCGCAGCACCTGGGTCTCCCGCTGCACAAAGCGCGGCGTGCTGGAGAGCATATCCAGCACATTATCGACAATGACGAGAATCTCGAGGCGTTCAGCTTCCATGGCGCGCTACTCGTCCCCCTCCTCATCCTCCGGCGCCACCGGCAGCAGGCTTGTCTCCTTGATCGAAGACAACGCCACATCCACCGCCAGCCGCTCCAGCCCCGGCAAGGTGCGCAATTCAGCCGAAACAAACTCCTCCAGCGCCGGCATATTGGCCAGCCGCAGTTTCACCAAATAGCTCCAATTGCCGGTCACATGGTGGCATTCCAGCACCGCCTCATGCGCCGCCATGGCCGCACGAAACGCGATATCAGCCGCCCCAGGCTTCAGCGCCAGGCGCACAAAAGCCAGCAACGGGCAGCCCGCCTCGGTCGGGTCCAGCCGGGCATGCCAGCCGATGATGACGCCCCGCTCCTCCAGCCGCTTCTGCCGCTCAGCGGTGGCGGAGACGGAAAGCCCCGCAATCTTCGCCAGTTCCGCCAGCCCCGCCGCACCATCCTGCTGCACGGCAATGGCAATTTTTCGGTCGATCTCGTCCATGGCCGTATTCTATCCGGTTTTTTCTGGTTTAGGGAAACATGCTCCTGGGCTGGCCGGCGAGACAGGGCAGAATGCCATGCTCACCGGCCAGGACAGCCCATCCGGGCGGGCCAATCACCACCACGCCGAAGGTTTCTCTCGCCCAAAGGGCGCGTGCGAGCACGGCCACGGAAGGCCCGTCACCGCAGTGACGGAGTATCCGGGGCGGAAACACGACATGGCAGCAGCCACCAGCGCCACGCAGAGGCAGCACCGAAGGCCCGGATGGGAATCTGGCGCGCGGGGCAGCAAACCCCGCGCGGATCAATCAGATGTAGTGCTCAGCCAGCGGCGCGAAGCCATTGAACTTCTGGCTGGCATAGGTGGTGACGTAAGCACCGGTGGAGAGAATCTCCACCCGGTCCCCATCCGCCAGCGCCTCGGGCAGCCGGTAGTTGGACTTCTCATACAGCGTATCCACGCTGTCGCAGGTCGGCCCCGCAATCGTCACCGGGCCTTCGGGCGTGCCATCATGCGGCGTGCGGAAGGCATAGCGGATCGCCTCGCCCTCAGTCTCGGCCAAGCCACCAAAGCGGCCAATATCGAGATACACCCAACGCACCGGGTCAGCCTCACCCTTGCGGGAGACCAGCACGACCTCAGCCACCACCGTGCCGGCATCGGCCACCAGGAAGCGGCCAGGCTCGATCACGATCTCCGGCAGCGCATTGCCGAAATGCTCGGCCATCGCACCCATGATGGCAGCGCCGATCTCCTCGATCTCCGGCACTTCCGACTTGTAGCGCACCGGATAGCCACCGCCGAGATTGACCATGCGCAGCTTCACGCCAGCCGCCTCCAGGTCAGAGAACAGCATGCCCACCTTGGCGATGGCGGCCTTGTAAGGCGCCGTGCCGGTCTGCTGGCTGCCGACATGGAAGGAGATGCCGAAAGCGTCGAGCCCGAGTTCACCGGCCAGCACCATCAGCGTCTTCGCCATCTCGGCCTCACAGCCGAATTTCTTGCTCAGCGGCCATTCCGCACCCTCGTTTTCCACGAAGACGCGGCAATAGACGCGCGCACCAGGGGCCGAGCGCGCCAGCTTGCGCAGCTCCGCCTCGCTATCAAAGGCGAACATCCGCACGCCAGCGGCATAGGCCGCGGCAATATCGCGCTCTTTCTTGATGGTATTGCCATAGCTGACGCGCGACGGATCGGCACCGGCCTCGAGGCACATCTGCACCTCCTGCCAGGAGGCGGCGTCAAAGAAGGAGCCCAGCCCGGTCAGCCGCTCCAGAATCGGCGCGCCCGGATTGGCCTTCACAGCGTAATAGATCCGCGCCAGGGGCAAGGCCGTCTGCAGCCGCCGATAATTCTCAGCGACCCGGTCCACATCCAGCACGAGGCAGGGCGTGGCGGGAACAGTTTCAGCGAGAAAGCGAGCAACCTTATCGGTCATCGCAATACCCCTTCCAATTCAAAAGGAACCAGGCCCGGTTTCAGCCGGGTGGCCCCCAAGTTGACGAACGGTCGAACGAACCAGCGACCAAGTAGAAACCGACCCACTTGCGCGGACCGGGGTTGCCAGAACACTTGACGTCGTTGCGTAAACCTTGCGCCGCGGTGTTGGGCTAAAGAGCCAACCCGTGGGCCTGGGGCCAGGGGCACGTGCGTACTGCGTCTGCGCGCTTATTACGCGCAGGGGGCTGGGGCTGCAAGAGGAATTTTGCCCTCAACCGTATTTTTTACGCGTCCCCCCCGGGGGGTAACAGGAAAGCCCCCTGTCACACCCCCAGGATAGCGGGGGGGAATGCCGGAAGGCCCGGGGGGCCTTCCGGATCGTTTCCGGTCAGGCCTTGACGACCAGGCCCTTCACTTCTTCCATCGCTGCGGTGAAGCGGGCATTCAGCACGCCCAGCGCTTCGCCATTGGACTTCTGAATCAGCTCGCTGATCTCCTGCATATTGGCCACCGCCTTCTCATAGGCAGCCTTCATCATCTCGGCCTGGCGGGCGGCCTTGGCGGCCGGGGCTTCCTGGCTCGCCATGCTCTGCACAGCTTCGCTCATCTCAGCCATCGACTGCTGCATGATTTCCATGTTGCGGCGGGCAACGGCCTGCGCGCCTTCCATGGCCAGCTTATTGGCGGCGGTCAGCGCCTCGATATTGCGCTTCTGCGCCTCAGCGAAGGCCGACATATCGGGCATCGCGGGCATCTTGAACTCGGAGAACAGCTTCATGAATTCGTCTTGCGGGCTGGCCATGGAAAAAATCCTTGCAGGGTTAAGAGTGACAAACCCTTAGCCCCCCCGGCGGCCCACGTCAAAAGATTTTGCTGCACCGCAACATAACAGCGAAATCAATCCGTCATCACATCTGGTTCAGCAGCCTCGGCCGGCTTGCGCCGGGCGGCAGGGTCCAGGCTGCGCGCCACCTGGTCGGCACGGTCCAGCGCCCGGTCCAGCGCCGCCATGGTGGCGGCGAGATCCGCGCTGTCATCCTTCAGCCAGGCCCGCAGCGTATAGACCCACACCGCCGTCAGCCCCTTGATCCGCGCCAAGCCGGCGGGCCCATGCGAATCCAGCCCCGCCGCCTCCAGCATCCAACCCATGCTGCGCTCCATCGCCGCCCCCAGGCTCAGCACCAGGAAAGGATGGAAGGGCAAGTCCTTCATGAAGCGCAGAATGCCCTCGCGGTGCGGCTGCATCGCATCCAGCCGGCGCATCAGCACGTCAAACAGCCTGTCGCGCGCCGTCTCACCTTCAGTGGGGATGGTGCCATCCAGCACCAACCTGTCCACCATGGCGGTGTAGCGCAGCATGATCCCCTCCGGGCAGGAGGCAAAGCCGCGCATCTCCCCCAGCGAGACGCCAGAGGCCGCGGCAATGCGCGACAGCGTGGTGCCGCGCCAGCCCTGCTCGGCCACCACCGCAAACAGGCCATCAAAAATGCGTGCCTTCAGCGCGCCTGCAGAATCTTGGGATATATCGCTCATGCCACCTCAGTTTGGTCCGCAGCCGCCACTTGGAAAGCCCCCCCGGCGAGGTTTCACGGCCTGGCCTCCGTCACCCAGCCCGGCCGCAGGGTGATGGCCGCATTGCGGCACATGTCAAAGCCCCGCAGCTCCTCGGCGGCATTATTGTCGAAGACGATGCGCAAATCGGCCTGGCAATCGCCATCCATGCTGATCTCGGCCGTGCCGCCATTGCCCAGGGGGGCGGAAATCTGGTTCCCGCCCCAATCGCCGCTCTCCACCGGCGAGAGATAAATCCCGGTGATCGCCCGCTCATAGACCGATCCCAGCGCCATGCGCCGCGCGCCCTGAAAAATAATCGGCTGGCCGCCACAGATATCCACCGCCTCGCGCAGCTCCTCGCGGCGGTCCTGGAACACCGCGCGCAGCCGAAACTGGCACTCGCCCGAGCGCACCCGCAGCGGGAAACTCTGCCCCGGCTGCAGCACCGCCGCCCCCAGCCGATCCGCGCCCCAATTCGGCGTGCGGCTGGCATAGAGGCTTTGCAGCGTCACCGCACTGCGGTTGGTCACCGTCACCTCGCGCAGCGGAATGGTGGAATCACCAAAAGAGAGCCGCGGCTCGGCGCAGATATCGGCCTGCCTCGTCTCAGCCTCGGCCCCCTGGAAGGCGGCACGCACCGTCACCTGACAAGCCGCGAAACCGCGCAGGCGCAGGCGAAAACTGTCACTCGGCGCCACCGTCGCCGCGCCCAGCCTATCCGGCCCCGGCTCCTGGCTGCCACGCTCGAAAATGAAGATCTGCATCAGCTGGTTGTCGGTGTCATTCACCACCTGAATGTCGCGCCGGCGCTCATCGGTCAGGGTGAGTTCCTGCTGCCGGCAAACATCGAAGGCCACAATCTCCTCCGTCGCATCCTCCCACACCGCGCGCAGTTGCTGCTGGCAGGGCGTCACGCGGCCCAGGCGAAGGGTATAGCGCTGGCCGGCGGGCAGCATATCGGTGCCCAGCCGGTCCGGCCCCTCACCTCGCCCGGCCTGGCCCTGGGCAAAAACAAAAACCTGGCGAATCGCCGTATCGGTGCGGTTGATCAGGTTCAGTTGACGATCCGCCGGCGGCGCCGTGCGATTGGGCGGGGCTGGCGGCGGGCTGCCAGAGGGGCTGCCAGAGGGCTTCTGCGCCAGAGCCGCCGCCATGGGCAGCACCAGCAGCGTGACGGCGAGGATGGAACCCAGATGGCGGCGCATGCTTATCCTCATTGATCGTGGCGCTGAGAGCATTTTCAAGCCTTGCGGCTTCGCAAGGCGACTCGGAAAATGCGTAAAAACAAAAACCAGAACCGTTTCACCGTCTTCGCTGTCGCCGAAACGCCTCTAACATGCCGTGGCAACAGCGCTGCCGTCCAGCATTCTCGCAAACCAGCCTGCCGTCACGGCAGAATGATGATGGTGGCGCCACGCCCCGGCCGGGCGGCGGTGCTGCGGGTAAAGCCGGCCACCCGGGCCTCCGCCCGCACCCGGTCGCGTTCAATGCCAAGCTGCGCCAGTTCCAGCGCCACCGCGCGCGCCCGGGCGGCGGCCAGGCGCTGGCCGGTGGTCGCGCCCCCCTCGGAGGAAAGCGCATGGCCGAGCACGCAGATATTGCGCTCCGGCGCCTGCCGGGCCAGTTCCGCCGCCGCCGCAAGCGGGCTGCGCGCCTCTTCGCCCAGCCTGGCCGAGCGGGGGGCAAAGCCAATCGCGAAATGATCATCCTCCAACTCGGCCGCGCCCACGCAATTGAAGGGGCGAATCTGCCCCGCAGCCGGCAGTGCCATCGCCAGCAGCAGCGGCAGGATGAGGCGCATCAGCCGGCCAATACCAGGCCAGCACCGGCCAGACGGGCCAGCAGCGCCTTGGCATCCACCGCCGGATAGGCCACCTGCAACTCCGCCTCGGTCACATCCGGCCGCGCCAGCAGCCAGCCCGCCGCCTCGGCCTCGGCCGGCGCCAGAGCCAGCGCACCGCCCTCGGTCTTGAGCACCCATTCAGCGCCGCGCCGCACCGGCCGCGCCCCCGCGGCGATCACCCGAAAGCCCAGCGCCTCGGCATCCCCCGCCGGTGCAGCCGGCGCCATCAGCCCCCGCGCCGCCAAAAGATCATTGCCGCCGCGATGAAAGCGATGCCCGGCGATAAAGCCCTCAATCACCGAGAGCACCTTGGGGTCACGCGCCAATTCGGCCAGCTTGGCACCCATCTGCCCCACACGCTGGGTCAGGGCGAATTTGGCCGCCGCCGAGCCATCCTGCCGCGGCAAAGGCTGGCGGAAGCTGGTCTCATACAGCACCCGCTCCATCAGGATGTTCATCACATCCATCCCCAGCACCGCATGCGCGCCATAGGCGACATGAACCGAGGCCGGCGCCTCCGCCAGGGCATCATGATACCAGCCGCGCGGCAGATAGAGCAGGTCGCCCGTCTTCAGCAGCACCTTCTCCCGCAGCCGCCCCTTGGCCTGTTCGTGATGCGCCTGGTCCTGGCTGCGGAAGACAGGGTGGGAGATCGGCCATTCCGCCCGGCCCTCCCAGATATTCCAGGTCTTCTCGCCCTCCACCTGCACGGCCCAGACATCATGCGTGTCGTAATGCGCAGGAAACGCCTTATGGCTCTGCCAGGAGATATAGACATTGGCCTGGGCCTTCCCCAGCCCCGCCCCCTCCAGCGCCGCCGAAACCCCAGCAAGGCCAGGCGTGAGGCTATCCACATCATTCATCACCACCGAGCAGCCCCGGGCGATATGCTGCGCCAACTTGGCCGCATCGGGCTGCATCAGCGTCTGCGAATCGCGCGAGAGGGCGGAGACGCAATATTGCTCGGCCGGGATGGGCGTGCCGTCCAGATACAGCTTCAGCGACTGGCTGGACCAGGCATGGGTCATATCCAGCAGCCGGTTGATGCCGCGCCAACCCAGCACGGCGGCGAATTTCGCCGCACCACCTTTGACATGCAAAGGCTGCTTGTCGTGATACTCGGCGAAGAATGTCTCGGGCGAGACCGGGGCGAGAAGCTCTGCGAGGTTCATAGCCATAGTATTAGCACCAAGCCGCGCCCGCCATCACTCCCGCGTCAGGGGCCGGAGGATAAAATCTCGCTCCCCTGCCAGGCAGCGTCACGCGGGCCACGGCGTATTGCCCTCCCGCGCAGCAATCCAGGGGCCACATCCTGCGCCCCATTGGCCGTTTTAGCGGATGATCATGACCAAAGCATGAACGGCTTCACGGAAATTTCTTGTTGTCCGTCCACGACTTGGCCAATGATGCCGCCAAGCACCGCCTCTGGAGGGCCGTCCATGCCAGACCACAATCACACCACCCTGCCTGACCCGGTGCGCGAGGAGGCCCTGCGCCTTGCCGCCGCCGCCCTGCCTTCGGGCATGGATGCCCCCCTGGCCCTGCTCCGTCCCCTCCTCGCCGGTATTCCGCTGGCCGAAATGGCCGCCATTGCGCCCGATGAACTCGCCGCCATGGTCGTCTCCCTCGCCGGCCTCGCCCAGCACCGCCTGCCCGGCGAGGCCCGCATCCGCGTCCTCCCCGCCGGCCGCTTCCCCCATCCGGTGGTCGAGATCATCACCGATGACATGCCCTTCCTGGTCGATAGCGTGCTCGCCGCCCTCGCCCATCATGGCCGCAAGCTGCGCCAGGTGCTGCACCCGGTGCTGCCCGTCACCCGCGCCGAAGATGGCACCCTCCAAGCCATGGGCGAGGGGCCATTGCGCGAGAGCATGATGCGCATCAGCTTCGCCAATACCGATGCCGCCACCGGCCAGACCGAGGCCCTCATCGCCGCCACCCTCGCCGATGTGCGCGCTGCGGTGGCGGATTTCGCCCCCATGCTGGCGGAGCTGCGCGGCGCCGAGGCCGGGCTCGAAGGCGACCCGCGCGCCTTCCTCGCCTGGTTGGCCGAGGATAATTTCGTCCTGCTCGGCCATCGCCGCCTGATGGTCGATGGCACGGGCTTCCGCGCCGAGGCCGGGCTGGGCCTGCTGCGCAACCCCACCCTGCCGGTCTTCGACGCGCTGCGTGACCTCGCAGCCCTGCCCGAGGCCGCGCGCGGCGGGCTGCTGGAACGCCTGCCCATCTCCGTCGCCAAGGCGAATATGCGCAGCACCGTCCACCGCACCCAGCATGCCGATGTGATCGCGGTGCGGATCTTCGCCGAGGATGGCGCGGTGCTCGGCATCCGCCTCTTCCTCGGCCTCTTCGCCGCCGGCGCCTATAATCGCAACCCGCGCTCCATCCCCATGCTGGCCGCCAAGGTGGAGCGGGTGCTGGCCGCCTCGGGCGTCGCCCCCGGCAGCCATGATGGCCGAGCCCTGCGCAATATCCTCGACACCTGGCCGCGCGATGAACTCTTCCAGGCCAGCGAGGCGGAAATCCTGCATGGCGCCCGCCGCGCCCTTGACCTCGCTTTGATGCCCCGCACCGCCATGGTGCTGCGGCCAGACCCCTTCGGCCGCTTCGTCTCCGCCATTGTCTGGCTGCCGCGGGAGAATTTCGACACCCGCCTGCGCAGCCAGGTGGCCGAGCTTCTCGCCCGCGCCCATGGCGGCCGCCTCTCCGCCTTTTACATCGCCCTCGGCGACACCCCCCTCGCCCGAATCCACTACATCATCGGCACCGACCCGATGCACCCCGCCCAGGTCGATGCCGGCGCGCTGGAAGCGCTGGTCTGCGAAATGGCCCGCAGCTTCGCCGACCGCGTGGCCGATGCCCTGCTGCAGGCGCGTGGCGAGGCGCAGGCCGCCGCCACCATGGCGCTCTGGGCCCAGGCCTTCCCGCCCGGCTATCGCGAGCGCATCACCGCCAGCCAGGCGCTCGCCGATATCGCCCTGGCCGAAGAGGCGCTGGCGCAAAACCGCCCCGCCATGGCCTTCCTCCGCCCACCGGGCAGCGATGCGCGCATGGTCCAGTTGCGCCTGGTCAATATCGGCGGCCCCCTGCCGCTCGCTGATACAATGCCGCTCTTCGAAAGCCTGGACCTGCGCGCCATCGAGGAAACCCCGCACCACTTCACCCTCGCCAATGGCCGCCGGGTGGTGCTGCATATCTTCACCCTGGAAGCGGGTGCCGGCGCGGCCGAGACCAGCTTCGACGAATTGCTCGGCGGCCTCGCCGCCCTGCTGGCCGGCGAGGCCGATGCCGATGGCTTCAACCGCCTCATCCCCCGCGCCGAACTCGATTGGCGCGAATGCTGGCTGCTGCGGGCGATGTATCGCTGGACCAAGCAGGTGGGTTTTGCCTTCTCCCAAGGCAGCGTCGAGGCCGCACTCTGCGCCCACCCCCAGGCCGCGCGCCTGCTCGTGGACCTTTTTCACGCCCGCTTCGACCCTGCCTTGCCGCGCGACCCTGCCCGCGAAGAGCGCATCGATACCGCCTGGAAAACCCTGCTCGATGGCGTCGAAAACCCCGATGAGGACCGCATCCTGGCCCGGCTGCGCAATGTGCTCGACGCCATGCTGAGGACCAATTTCCACCAGCGCAAAGCCTATCTCTCCTTCAAACTGGAAAGCCTGCAGGCCGGCGATATGCCCGAACCCCGGCCCTGGCGGGAAATCTTCGTCCATTCCGCCCGGATGGAGGGCTGCCACCTCCGCGCCGGGCCGGTGGCACGCGGCGGCATACGCTGGTCCGACCGGCGCGAGGATTTCCGCACCGAAATCCTCAGCCTGATGAAGGCACAGCGCCTGAAAAACGTCGTCATCGTGCCCACCGGCGCCAAGGGCGGCTTCATCCTCAAAAACCCGCCCCCCGCCGCCAATCGCGAGGCCTTCCTCGCCGAAGGCATCGCCTGCTACCGCCTGCTCGTGCAGGGCATGCTCGACATCACCGATAATCTCGACGGCACCACCATCCTGCCGCCCCCCGCCGTGGTCAGGCGCGATGGCGATGACCCCTATATCGTCGTCGCCGCCGACAAAGGCACCGCCACCTTCTCCGACATCGCCAATGGCATCTCGGCCGATTACAATTTCTGGCTGGGCGATGCCTTCGCCAGTGGCGGCAGTGCCGGCTACGATCACAAGCATATGGGTATCACCGCCCGCGGCGCCTGGGTGATGATCGCCCGCCACTTCGCCGAAATGGGCCACGACATCTTCGCGCAACCCTTCACCTGCGTCGGCGTGGGCGACATGTCGGGCGATGTCTTCGGCAATGGCCTGCTGATCACACGGCAAACCCGCCTGCTCGCCGCCTTCGACCACCGCCACATCTTTCTCGACCCCACCCCCCCCGAAGCGGCCTACGAGGAGCGCGCGAGGCTCTTCGCCCTGCCCCGCTCCTCCTGGGCGGATTATGATTCGGGCCTGATCTCAGCCGGCGGCGGCGTCTTCCCCCGCTCAGCCAAAGCCATCACCCTCAGCCCTGAGGCCCAGGCCATGCTGGGCCTGGCCGGCGCGCGGCACGAACCCACCGCCATCATGCAGGCCATCCTCAGGATGCAGGCGGATCTGCTGTATTTCGGCGGCATCGGCACCTACATCAAAGCCAGTGCCGAAACCCAGGCCGATGCGGGCGACCGCACCAATGACACCATCCGCGTCAATGGCGCCGATATCCGCGCCCGGGTGGTGGGAGAGGGCGCCAATCTCGGCGTCACCCAGGCCGGGCGGATCGAGGCCGCGCAAATCGGCGCCAATGGCCAGGGCGTGCGGATCAACACCGATGCGCTGGATAATGCCGCCGGCGTCTCCACCTCGGATCACGAGGTGAACATCAAAATTCTGCTGGCCGATGTGGAAGCAAAGGGCGGCATGACCCGCACCCAGCGCGACGCCCTGCTCAAGACCATGACCGATGACGTGGCGGCGCTGGTGCTGGTGGATAACGCGCTGCAATCCCTGGCCATTTCGCTCGAAGTGGCGGCCGGGGCCGCCGCCCTGCCCGCCCAGGCCGCGCTGATGGCAAGGCTGGAACAGGCAAAACTGCTCGACCGCGCCCAGGCCGGCCTGCCGGATGACGCGACCATCACCCTCCGCGCCGCCGAAAACACAGGCCTCACCCGGCCCGAGGCCGCGTCGCTGCTGCCCTTCGCCAAGCTCTGGCTCAACGAGGCCATCGGCCAAAGCGACCTGCCCGATGACCCAGCCTTCCTGCCGCTGCTGCGCGCCTATTTCCCGCCCGCGCTGCGCGAAAATTTCGCCGCCCATATCGAGACCCACCGGCTGCGGCGCGAATTGGTTTCCATGGCCCTGGCCAATCAGGTGGCCAATCGCCTGGGCTGCGCCGGGCTGGGCCGGCTGACCGCCGAGGCCACACCCGCCGCCGCCGCCCGCGCCATCTGGCTGGCCGGCGCGCTGCTGGGGCTGGAGGACGCCGCCATCGAGGCCGATGCCGCCCCCCGCCCCGCCAGCGAGCGCCTTTGCACCCAAGCCGCGCTGCGCGCCCTGCTGGAAAACGCCGCGCAATCCCTCCTCGCCGAAACCGCCCCCTTGGGCGAGACACTGGCCGCGCTCTCCCCCGGCCTGCCCGCCCTGCTCGATGGCCGCGTGGGCGCCGATGCGCTGGCGGCCGCCCCCAAACTCGCCGCCGCCCCGGCCATTCTGCGCCTGGCCCTCACCTCCGGCGCCAGCGCCCTGGCCGCCGCCGAAGCCTGGGAGGCGGTGGCAAGACGCTTTCACCTCCCCGCGCTGCGGGCGGCGGCGAATATGGCCCGCGTCTCCGGCAGTTTCGGCAATCGGGCGCGGGCGGCGCTGCTGGCCGATATCACCGCCGCGCAGGCTAGGCTCGCCGCGGCAAACCTGGCCGGCCAGCCGGAAGCCCCCAGCACCGAAATGGCGGCAAGGCTGGTGGAGGAGGCCGCCAGCGTGCCCGATCTGGCCGCGGTAACGGTGGCGGCACGGGCCCTGGCCGCGCTGGCCTAGCCCCGCCCGCTTGATGCGCGCCCCCTTCCCCCGCACATAGCAGGCAAAGGAGCCCCATCATGCCGCCCGTCCAACCCGAAGCCGATCTCGCCCTCGGCGCCGCCGCCCAACTCACCCCCGAGCAGCGCGACCGCATCGAGGCCGCCGCCTTCCGCAAACTCGTCCAGCACCTGCGCGAGCGCTCGGATGTGCAGAATATCGACATGATGAACCTCACCGGCTTCTGCCGAAACTGCACCAGCCGCTGGTATCAGGAGGCCGCCGCCGATGCCGGCGTGGCGCTGGAAACCCCCGCCGCGCGCGAAGTGATTTACGGCATGCCCTACAAGGCCTGGCAGGCCGCCTTCCAAAAAGAGGCCTCGCCCGAGCAGCAAGCCGCCTTCGCCGCCAAAAACCCGGGCCACTAAAGCCCCACCCTGGGCGGCCGCCCCGGCTTCGGCTAAACACCTCGCTCGTTTTCAGGGGATTTCTTCATGGCCATCAAACCAGGCGAAACGCTTGCCGGCCCCGATGTCGGCGGCATCGCGGCCGAGCGGCTGCGCAGCATCGTCGAGCGCGTCGAGCGTCTCGAGGAAGAGCGCAAGGCGCTGGCCTCCGACATCAAGGATATTTTCGCCGAGGCGAAATCCGCCGGCTTCGACGTCAAAGTGCTCCGCCAAATCCTCTCCCTGCGCAAAAAGGAACCAGCCGAGGTAGAGGAGCAGGAAACCCTGCTAGACCTCTACAAACGCGCCCTGGGCATGTAGGCCAAGCGCCGCCGCCGCTGCGGGCTTGACCCCCGCCCGGCCCGGGCAGAGCATCCCACCCATGGACCACACGCTCTCCCCCATCGGTGGCCCCCCCGCCTGGCGCGGCCGCGAACTCGAATATCGCGGCTTCTGGCCCCGCAAATTCCTCGGCCTCGAAATCGCAGCACTCGACGAAGCCCTGGCCCGCGCCACCGCCGCCCCCCCCGCCCTGCGCGCCAAGGGCTTTGCCATCCCCGCACTCCGCCCGCTGCTCGAAACCCTGGCGCGCGAGCTGGAAACCGGCGCAGGCGTCATCCGCCTCTCCGGCCTGCCGGTGGAGCGCTACACCCACGCCCAACTCCGCACCCTGTTCTGGGGCTTCTGCGCCAATCTGGGCACGCCGCTGCCGCAAAACACCACCGGCGAATTCATCGGCGAGGTCAAGGATGAAGGCGCCGCAGCGCTCAGCATCGAAAACGGCATCCCCTCCGCCCGCGCCCGCAGCCGCTCCACCGGCCCGCTGCGCTTCCACACCGACAAATGCGACCTGCTGGCCCTGCTCTGCGCCTCCAACGGCATCTCCGGCGGCGTTTCTCGCGTGGTGTCCACCATCGCAATCCACGACGAATTCGCCCGCCGCCGTCCCGACCTACTCGAAATCCTCTATTGCGACTTCTGGCGCAAACGCCCCACCGATGAGGAAGGCCCACAATCCCGCCCCGAAGACGCCGTCTTCCCCATGCCAGTCTTCTCCCGCGGCCCCACCGGCGCCTTCACCAGCCAATATTCCCGCACCTATGTGGAAATGGCCGCCGCCATCCCCGGCGTGCCGCCCCTCCCCCCCGCACAGATCGAAGCCATGGACCTCCTCGCCCAATTGGCCGAGGAACTCTGCACCGAAGCCCCCTTCACACCGGGCGATATCCAAATCCTCAACCAGCACACCACCTATCATGGCCGCACCGCCTATGCCGATGGCGAGGCCGGCCGCCGGGTGCTGATGCGCATCTGGATAGCACCCCCCTTCTCCCGCGCCCTGCCCGAAGGCCACCGCGTGCAATGGGGGAGCGTGGCACCAGGCGCACTGCGCGGCGGCGCCATGCCAGGGCAAAGCGCCTTCCCCGGCTGAAATCCATAGGCTAGCCTCACCGCAACGATAAACGAGGAAACCCATGGCCGCCTATCTCATCGCCAATATCGAGGTGCATGACCCCGAAGGCTTCGCCCGCTACGGCGCCCTGGTCGCACCCATGGTGGCACGCTTCGGCGGCCGCTACCTCGTGCGCGGCGGCCCATTGCAAACACTCGAAGGCCAACCCGGCCTCAACCGCCTCGTCATCCTCGAATACCCCGACATGGCAACCCTGCGCGGCTTCTACTTCAGCGAAGAATACAAGCCGCTGCTGGCCATGCGCGAAGCCGCCACCACCTCCCACGTCACCCTCGCCGAAGGTTATGCCCCATGAGCCTGCTCAACATGCTGCAAGGCCGCCTCCGGCTGCCCGTCATCGCCTCGCCGCTCTTCATCATCTCCGTGCCCGATCTGGTGGTGGCGCAATGCACCTCGGGCATCATCGGCTCCATGCCATCCCTCAATGCCCGCCCACTCGAACAACTCGACGAATGGCTCTCCGAAATCAAGGAACGCCTCGCCGCACACGACGCCGCCCACCCCGAACGCCCCTCCGCACCCTTCGCCATCAACCTCATCGTCCACAAATCCAACGACCGCCTCGAAGAAGACCTCAAACTGGTCGTCAAACACAAAGTACCACTCATCATCTGCAGCCTCGGCGCCCGCAACGAAGTCTATGACGCCATCCACTCCTATGGCGGCTACGGCATCCACGACGTCATCAACCAATTCTTCGCCCATAAAGCCATCGAGAAAGGCGCCGATGGCCTCGTCCTGGTGGCCTCCGGCGCCGGCGGCCACGCCGGCAACCTCTCACCCTTCGGCCTGGTGCAGGAAACCCGCGAGTGGTTCGACGGCCCCATCGCCCTCTCCGGCGCCATCGCCCATGGCCGCTCCATCCTCGCCGCCGAAGCCATGGGCGCCGACTTCGCCTATATGGGCAGCGCCTTCATCGCCACCCACGAAGCCCGCGCCGTCGACGAATACAAAGCCATGATCGCCGGCCACGGCGCCGAAGACATCGTCTACACCAACCTCATCACCGGCGTGCACGGCAACTACCTCCGCCCCAGCCTCCAAGCCGCCGGCCTCGACCCCGATAACCTCGACCAATCCGACAAAAACGCCATGAACTTCGGCTCCGGCCGCGTCAAAAAATGGAAAGACGTCTGGGGCTCCGGCCAAGGCATCGGCGCCGTCAAAGACGTGCTGCCCACCGCACAACTGGTCGACCGCCTGGCACAGGAATACGCGGCTGCCCGAACACGACTGGGCACGCACTCGCCGCTGGTGAATCCGGGTTGGAGGTAGCGCTGGTGGCCCTTGGGTAGGGCTCTGCCCTCCCCAAACCCCTCCCGCAAGGGGCGAGCCGCCCCTTGACCGCCGTTGAGTTTATGGAGTGGTGAAGGGAGGGGGCAGGGGGGCTTTTCATCAAGGCCGCACCAGTGAGCCCCCTCCCTTCACCACTCCATCATATTGGGATCAAAGGGCCTTTCGGCCCTTTGCGGATGGGGGCTGGGGAAGGCAGAGCCTTCCCCAGGGGCCACCAGCACCACCCCCCACCCGTTCCACCACCGCCGCCGCTGTCACCCCAGCCGCGCGCAGGCTGCGCAGTGTCGGTGCTCCGTCCCGTTTGGCCAGGCGTTTGCCGTTGGCGTCCAGCAGCAGCCTGTGGTGTTCGTAGGTTGGTTCGGGCAGGCCCAGCAGGTGTTGCAGCAGGCGGTGGACTGAGGTGGCACCCAGCAAATCCTCGCCGCGCGTGACCAGGGTAACCCCTTGGGCCGCATCATCGCAGACCACGCAGAGATGATAACTCAGCCCGGCATCCTTCCGCGCCAGCACCACATCGCCATGCTGCTCGGGCGTGCAGCGCAGCCGCCCGCGGGCGAGGTCGGTGAAGAATAGCGCCCCCGGATTGGCCCGGGCCACATCCAGCCGCCAGGCATGCGCCTGCCCCGCGGCAATCCGCCGCCCAGCCTCGGCCGCAGCCAACCCACGGCAAGTGCCAGGATAAACCGGCCCATCAGCCCCTTGGGGTGCCCCACCCGCCGCCGCAATATCCGCCCGGGTGCAAAAGCACGGGTAGAGCCATGGCCGCAGCCGCACCAAAGCCGCCCGATGTTCCGCCGCATGCGCGCTTTGCACCCGCACCGGCCCATCCCAACTCACCCCCAGCCAAGCCAAATCTTCGGCAATCGCCGCCGCATATTCCGCCCGGCACCGCCCCTGATCGATATCCTCCAGCCGCAATAGAAACCTCTCCCCCCGCGCGCGCGAAAACAGCGCCGAGAAGGCGTGGCCGAGATGCAGATAGCCGGTCGGGCTCGGGGCGAAGCGGGTGGTGTGGTTCACACCCCCCATTCTCCCCACAGCACCACCCACCGACAACACTAAGGATTTTATTGCTATTTCCGGCTTTTTATCGTAACCTGCGCGCAACCCCCGCCCAGGAGCCCCCCGATGTCCCGCTTCTTCAAAAACTTCCGCCAGACCCCACCCGGCATCCAGGCCCGCCTCACCCGCCCCGTCCCCTGGCGGCCCATGGATGATGAGGAGTGGGAGGCGGTGATGCATTTCATGGTCTTCGTCCATCCCGGCCCGGGCCGCCCCACCATCCACGGCGCCCGCCGCGCGCTCGATGCCTGTTTCCACGCCGCCTGTTTCCCCGGCCCGTGGAAAAAACTCCCCGCCGCCTTCGGCAAACCCGATTCCATCCACCGCCTCTTCCGCCGCTGGACCCATGCCGGCCTGTGGAAAATGATGCTGAAATTCGTCGCCAAGGAGCGCCCGGGCCTGCAGGCCATCCAATACTGGGTCTGCCGTGCCTTCCGCCGCGCCTGGCGCATCCAGGGCCTGGCCGGCCTCAGCCTTGCCCGCCGCCTGGGGCTGGATAGCGCACTCCGCGCCCCCAGTTGGTTGCTGCCCGATGCGGATTTGTCCGCTTTCCTGCATTCCAGGATTTTGCCCCGCGCTGAGGCCGGCCTGCTCAACCCCAACCCCCGCATCCAGCGCCAATGGGTTGATCTGCTGCTGCGCCTGCACAGCCAATGCATCGGCCGCCGCACCCTACCCCGCCACCTTCTTCTCACCCATCAGGAAACCCTCTGGCCCGAGCGCTTCGGCCCCGTCCTTGCCCCGCCCTCGCCGCCCTGGCATGCACCCGCCATGGTAGCTTTCCCGTCATGAGCCATTCCGGCCTCTCCCTCCGCCTCGACCAGATCACCCGCCGGGCGCAGGAGCTGCGCGCCCTGCTGGAAACCGCCCAGGGCTCCCAGGTCGCCGCCCTCTCGCGGGAGCTGTCCAATCTCGACCCCATCGTCGAGAAGATCGCCGCCTGGCGCGCCGCCGAAACCGCCCAGGCCGAGGCCCAGGCCATGCTGACCGACCCTGAGATGCGCGAATTGGCCGAGGCCGAGCTGGCCGAAACCGCCGCCCGCCTGCCGGTGCTGGAGCGCGAAATCCGCCTCGCCCTTCTCCCCAAGGACGAGGCCGATGCCCGCAGCGCCATCCTCGAAATCCGCCCCGCCGCCGGCGGCGACGAGGCGGGGTTGTTCGCCGCAGAACTCTTCCGCGCCTACCAGAAATACGCCGAAACCCAGCGCTGGCGCTGGACCCTGCTGGATTACGAGGAGAACGAACTGGGCGGCGTGAAAAACGCCTCTGCCGAGGTCGAAGGCACCAATGTCTTCGCCCGCCTCAAATTCGAAAGCGGCGTCCACCGCGTCCAGCGCGTCCCCGCCACCGAAAGCCAGGGCCGCATCCACACCTCCACCATCACCGTGGCGGTGATGGCCGAGGCCGAGGAGGTGGATGTCCAGATCAATGAGAGCGACCTGCGCATCGACACCTACCGCGCCCAGGGCGCCGGCGGCCAGCACGTCAACAAGACCGACAGCGCGGTGCGCATCACCCATATCCCCACCGGCACCGTGGTGGCGATGCAGGAGGAGCGCAGCCAGCACAAGAACCGCGCCAAGGCGATGAAAGTGCTGCGCGCGCGCATCTACGAAGCCCAGCGCGCCCGGCTCGACGCCACCCGCAGCGCCGAGCGTAAGGGCCAGGTCGGCACCGGTGACCGCAGCGAGCGCATCCGCACCTACAACTTCCCCCAAGGCCGGGTGACCGACCACCGCATCGGCCTCACCCTGCACAAGATCGAGCGGGTGATGCTGGGCGAAATGGATGAGATCATCGAGGCCCTGATGGCCGAGGATGAGGCGGCCCGCCTGGCCGCGGCGGAAGGGTGAGCCCCCCTGCCTGCCAGCCCGGCGAGACGGTGGGCGCCTGGCTCTGCCAGGCCGGCCAGGTGCTGCGGGCGGCGGCGATCGAGAACCCCCGCATGGAGGCGCGCTGGCTGCTCGGCCACGCCATGGGCGTCACCGCCGAGACCCTGCTGCGCGACCCCCGCGCCGCCGTCCCCGCCCCCGCCGCCCAAGCCTTCACCACCATGCTGGCCCGCCGCGCCCGGCGCGAACCCATGGCCTATATCACCGGCAGTGCGGGCTTCTGGGGGCTGGAATTCGAAGTCTCCCCCGCCACCCTCATCCCCCGCGCCGATTCCGAGGCCCTGGTGGAAGCCGCTTTGGAACTGGCCCCGCAGGCCCGGCGCGTGCTCGATCTGGGCACCGGCACCGGCTGCCTGCTGCTGGCGGTGCTGTCCGAATTGCCGGCGGCGCGTGGCATCGGCGTGGACCTCAACCCCGAAGCCGCCGCCCTGGCCCGCCGCAACGCCCAGGCCCTCGGCCTGCCCGCCCTCTTCCTGGCCGGTGACTGGGCGGATGCGCTCGATGCCAGCTTCGACCTGGTGCTCAGCAACCCGCCCTATATCGAAGCCGCCGCCATCCCCACCCTCATGCCCGAAGTGGCCGGCCACGAGCCGCCCGCCGCCCTCGATGGCGGCGCCGATGGGCTCGACGCCTATCGCCGCATCATCGCCGCCCTGCGCCGGCTGCTGGCCCCGGGCGGGCTGGCGGTGCTGGAACTCGGCCAGGGCCAGGCCCCCGCTGTGGCCCAATTGGCCCGCAATGGAGGGCTCACCTGGCTGGAAGCTCGGCCGGATTTGAACGCCATCCCCCGCGCCGGGCTGATCAGGCGATGATGCCCGCTTGCTTTCCACCGCGGAGAGGCCCACAACTGCGAAACGAGACGCGCCCCGGCGTGGTCGGCATGGTGGCCCGGTTTTGGCTCCACGCCTTTCGTGATCGCCCGCAGGGACGCGGGCACCCAAAGCAGCACAACTTCGAATTGCTTCAATTCGAACCACAGAAGCGCGAACCGAATGAACATGAAACGCATGCGTGGCCGCGGATACCGTCAGGGTGGGGGCGGCGGCGGCGGCGGCGGGGGTGGCGGCGGTCAATACCGCTCGGCCGCCACGCCCAACCAGCAGCCGTTGAACCGCAACCACGTCTTCGACAGCTCAGGCCCCGATCTGCGCCTGCGGGGCACGGCCCAGCAGCTCTTCGAGAAATATCTCCAGCTCGGCCGCGACGCGACCGGCGGCGGCGACAGGGTGATGGCCGAGGCCTATTTCCAGCATGCCGAGCATTATTTCCGCATCCTCGGCGCGATGAACCAGGCGCAGCTCGCCCAGGGCGGCCAGCACCAGCCGCAGCAAGGCCAGAACCAGCAGCATCGCCGCTACCATCAAGACGACCAGCAGGGCGGCGAGGAGCCAGGGGACGAGGCCCAAGGGGAGAACCAGGGGGAGAACCAGGGCGAGGCGCATGGCGAGGCACAAACCGTGCCGCCGGTGCGTGGCGAGGGCTCGATCGAGCATGGCGAGCGACTGGCCCAGGCGATCGAGGCCGAGCTTGCCGCCGAGGCCGAGGCCGAGGCTGCGGCGCGCGGGGCCCGCTAGCCCCCACCGCGCAGCAAGGGAGGTCTCGATGGAAGAGCCAGTGATGGACGTGGCCCATCTGGGCCATGTGGAATTACTGACCCCGCGCTTCGAGGCATCCCGTCGCTTCTTCACCGAGGTGATGGGCATGGTGGAAAGCGGCCAGCAGGGTGACAGCGTCTTCCTGCGCGGCTGGGATGATTACGAGACCTATTCACTGCAACTGACGGCCGCCGCCACCTCCGGCCTTGGCCATGCCGGCTGGCGCACCCGCAGCCCAGCCGCGCTGGCCCGCCGGGTGGCCGCGCTGCGGGCTGATGGCGTCACCGCCACCGAGCATGCGGGCAGCTTCGGCCATGGCAAAGCCTTCCGCTTCCGTGACCCCGATGGCCATCTGGTGGAGCTGTATTACGACACGCAATGGTATCAGCCGCCCGAGGCGCTGCGCCCGGCGCTGCGCAACCAAGCCCAGCGCTACCCCGCGCGCGGGGTGAATGTCCGCAGGCTCGACCACTATAATTGCCTCGCGGTGGATGTGCGTGGCTGCCGGGAATTCTACGAGCGCAACCTCGGGCTGCGCTGTACCGAGCGGATCGAGTTCGATGACGGCACCGAGATGGGCATGTGGCTGACCGCCACCAATAAATCCTACGACGTCGCCTTCGCCCGCGAGGGCAATGGCGTGCCGGGCCGGCTGCACCACATCACCTTCGCCCTCGATAGCCGCGAGGCCATCCTGCAGGCGGCCGATACCTTCCTGGAAGCCTCCGTGCCGATCGAGAATGGCCCGCATAAGCACGCCATCCAGCAGACTTTTTTCCTGTATGTTTATGAACCAGGCGGCAACAGAATTGAGCTGGCCCATTCCGGCGCCCGGCTGGTGCTCGCACCGGATTGGAAGACCATCACCTGGACCGAGGCCGAGCGGAATCGCGGCCAGGCCTGGGGCCTGAAACTCACCGATTCCTTCCGCACCCACGCCACCCCGCCGCTGGCGGGAGAGGGCTGAGATGGGTGCCGCCACCCCCGCCTATAGGAGCCTCCCTTGAGCAAGCCCACAGCCCTTGTCGTCAGCGCCCACTCGGCCGATTTCGTCTGGCGCGCCGGCGGCGCCATCGCGCTGCACGCCGCGAAGGGCTTCGATGTCACCGTGGTGTGCCTGAGCTATGGCGAGCGGGGTGAGTCCGCAAAACTCTGGCGCCAGCCGGGCATGACGCTGGAGCGGGTGAAGGCCGAGCGGCAGAAGGAGGCCGAGGCCGCGGCGCGGGTGCTCAATCTGCATGACATCCAGTTCTGGGACCTCGGCGATTATCCGATCACGCTCAGCGAGGCCTCGCTGTTCCGGCTGGTGGATGTGATGCGCACGGTGCGGCCGGCCTTCATCCTCACCCACTCCAAGGAAGACATCTACAATCACGACCACCCGGCGGTGACCGATTTCGCCCAGCATGCCCGCATCACGGCACAGGCGCATGGCCATAAGCCGGAGCAAAAAGTGCTGGGCGCGCCACCCGTCTTCCTCTTCGAACCGCATCAACCCGAGCAATGCAATTGGAAGCCCGATATGCTGCTGGGCATCGATAGCGTCTGGCCGCTGAAGCGCCAGGCGATTGAGTGCATGGCGGGGCAGGAACATCTTTGGGAATATTACACCCGGGTCGCCCTGCAGCGCGGCGCGCAGGGGGCACGCAACTCTGACCGCGCCATGACCTATGGCGAGGGGTTTCAGTCGGTCTTCCCGCATGTGGTGGATAGCCTCGTTTGAGGGTGCTGAGCGCCGCCATCGGCCGCTATCCGCACACTGCGGCGCTGCTCGATGGCGCCGTGACCATGCCGGGGTTGCGGCTGGAATGCGCGGAGGTGCCCGTCATCTCCCGCGCCTTTGCGCCCATGGTGCGGGAGGGCCGCTACGCGATCAGCGAGATGGCCATCGCCACCTGGCTGCAGGCGCGAGAGCACGATAAGGGGCTGGTGCTGCTGCCCTGGGCGCTGGCGGCGCGGTTTCAGGACAGCGCGATGCTCTGCCGGGCGGATACGCCCCTGACGCCGGGCGCCTTGGCGGGCAAGCGGGTGGGGGTGCGGGCCTATAGCCAGACCACGGGGATGTGGCTGCGCGGCATCCTCGCCGGGCAGGGTGTGGCGGCGAGCGATATTGCCTGGACCACCTTCGAGGATGCGCATGTGGCGGAGTATCGCGATCCGCCATGGGCCACGAGGGCGGCACCGGGCAGTGACCTGCAGGCGATGCTGGAGGCAGGCGCGCTGGATGCTGCCATCTTTGGCGCTGATACGCCGAAGAGTGATGCGCTGCGCCGGGTTTTCGCCGATGACGCGGCGGGGGATTTTCGGCGGGTTTATGGTTTTATGCCGGTGAACCATTTGTTGGTGGCGCGGGCGGATGCTGCCGATGCGGCGGCTGATGTGCTGGGCTTGATGGCGGCGGCGGAGGCCCAGGCACCCTCGGGGCTGCCGCGGGGACGCGCTGCGCTGATGCCGAGCCTGTGTTTTGCGGCGCATTTTTGTGTGCAGCAGGGGCTGATTTCGCGGATGCCCAGCTTTGAGGAGATTTGGGCGGGGCTGCCTGCTGCGGTTGCCTAAGGCCCAGGGGTTGCTCTTGGGAAGGCTCTGCCTTCCCAAACCCATCCGCAAGGTGCCAGGGGCACCTTGACCGCCGGTTTGTTGCGTGATGCGAGGGTTACCGCGTGATGGTCAAAAACCGGAACAAGAACTCTGGTTAGTGTGATCGGACGGGGTCGTTAGCGCTCGACTCGACCTTGCATTTGCATTCGCCAAAGGGGGGGCTGCCCAAGCCTTGCCCCATCAATTTGGACGATTACGCACTTCGCAAACTGGAGGATCGTATGTGCAGAAAATCTTGACACTTGGTTGGTGCTACGGCATATATTTCTCATGCGATGAAAGTCGCACGCTAAGCGCTTGGTCGTGGGTTCGATCCCCATCCGGTCCATTTGGGGGCTGGTAGCTCAGCGGTAGAGCAGGCGTCTGATTTGAGGCAAAGCGCCAGTCCTCTTTGAGGACTGGCGTCTCTTTTCGTTCTGGAAAGGCCGTCGTTTGCTTCGCGCTTCACCGGCTGGCGCAGAATCAACTTTAGCCTCTGGGCGAAATTTGCCCCACTCCCGTCCGCGCCATCTGGATTGCCGTGTCTCGTAACCGGTCAGCTTGGGAGGTTTTCTCTGCTCCGGCCATGGGCCTGTATCCCTCTCGCTAAGATTTTGCGGGGAATGTTCCACTGAAATATGTAAGTCCCAATTCGAATTTACCTTAAGTCCAGCGCTTCTATCGAAATTGATTTGGCCGTTATCGATGCATAGAGATATATTTGTAGAATCAGCCAAGCCGATAGATACGATCATTCTGTCCATTTTTATATTCTGCCAATTTCCATAATGGACTGAACTCTTTTCGCCATTAGCAATTGTGCTTCTTATTATTTCCGTAACCGAGATGGGTCTCCATAGTATTTAACGAATGGGCCGATACTATTTATTGGGATCAAAGGGCCTCTCGGCCCTTTGCGGATGGGGTTTGGGGAAGGCAGAGCCTTCCCCAAGGGCCGCCCCTTAAAACAGCCCGTCGATCCGCCCCTCAGCGTCCAGACCGATGGTCTCGGCCGCGGGGACCCGTGGCAGGCCGGGCATGGTCATCACTTCGCCGCAGATGGCCACCACGAAGCCTGCGCCGGCGGAGAGCCGGACATCGCGCACCGGCAGGGTGTGGCCGCTGGGGGCGCCGAGGGCCGTGGGGTCGGCTGAGAAGCTGTATTGTGTCTTGGCGATGCAAACTGGCAGGGCGCCGAAGCCTTGCGCCTCGAAGCGCTTGAGTTTTTCGGCGGCGGTGGGTGCCAGGTCGATGCCGGAGGCGCGGTAGATTTCGCGGGCGATGGTGTTGATTTTGTCGGCCAGGGGTTGTTCGGCGGGGTAGAGGGGGGTGCAGCGTGCTTCGGCGCTGGCGATGCGCGCCATCACTGCCCGGGCCAGGTCTTGTGCGCCGGCGGCGCCATCGGCCCAATGGCGGCAGAGGATGGCTTGGGTGCCCATGGCGGCCATGGCGTCGATCACCGCTTGCTGTTCGGCGGGGGTATCGGCGGTGAAGTGGTTCAGCGCCACGACCGGGGTGATGCCGAATTTGCGGATATTCTCGACATGGCGGGCGAGGTTGACCACGCCGCGCTGCACCGCCGCCACATCTTCCTTGCCGAGGGCCGATTTGGCCACGCCGCCATGCATTTTCAGTGCCCGCACGGTGGCGACGATGACGACCGCATCGGGGGCGAGGCCGGCGATGCGGCATTTGATGTCGATGAATTTCTCGGCGCCCAGATCGGCGCCGAAGCCGGCCTCGGTGACCACCACATCGCTCAGATGCAGGCCGAGTTTAGTGGCCATGACGGAGTTGCAGCCATGGGCGATATTGGCGAAGGGGCCGCCATGCACCAGGGCCGGGGAGCCGGCGAGGGTTTGCACCAGGTTGGGCGCCAGGGCATCGCGCAGCAGGGCGGCCATGGCGCCTTCGGCTTTGAGGTCTCGGGCGGTGACGGGGGCGCCATCGCGGGTATAGCCGACGATGATGCGGCCAAGGCGGGCCTGGAGGTCGGCCAAATCATCGGCGAGGCAGAGGATGGCCATGACTTCGGAGGCGACGGTGATGTCGAAGCCATCCTCGCGCGGGAAACCGTTGCGCACGCCGCCCAGGCTTTGGGTGATCTGGCGCAGGGCGCGGTCATTCATGTCGAGTGCGCGGCGGAAGGCGATGCGGCGGGAATCCAGCCCGAGCGCATTGCCCCAGTAGATGTGGTTGTCCAGCATGGCCGCCAGCAGGTTGTGGGCGGAGGTGATGGCGTGGAAATCGCCGGTGAAGTGGAGGTTGATATCCTCCATGGGCACCACCTGGGCATGGCCGCCACCGGCCGCCCCGCCCTTCACGCCAAAGCAGGGGCCGAGTGATGGTTCGCGCAGGCAGATCATGGCGCGGTGGCCTAAGCTGTTGAGCGCGTCGCCTAGGCCGACGGTGGTGGTGGTCTTGCCTTCGCCCGCCGGGGTGGGGCTGATGCCGGTGACCAGCACGAGCTTGCCGGCGGGGCGGGTGGCCCGGGTTTCGGCGACGAAATCGAGGGCGATTTTGGCCTTGTATTTGCCGTAGGGCTCCAGCGCCTCGTCGGGGATGCCGGCGCGGGTTGCAATCGTGGCGATGGGGGCCAGCTTGGCTTGCCGGGCGATGTCGAGATCTATGGACATGGGTTTTCTCCGCTTATGGCCACATCTGCGCGAAAGGCGCCGATGCGTCCACCGGGCGGCGAAACAAAATTGCCGCTGGACTACCGGATTCTTATCGCTAGTTTAGATTTGCCGGGTGTAAAAAGACACATTGCGCGCAAAGGGGCTTCATTTCGGATTATGGACGGTCTCAGCAAGTCTCCCGAGGAGGCAGCGACGCATGGCTCGGATGCCGCACCGATTTCACGCATTATCCAGGAGGTGGTCACCCGCTTCCCCGGGGAGCGCATCAGCCTAGCCGATATGGCTGAGGTGTTTGGCGACCGGGCCTTTGGGCTGCTCATTCTGCTGCTTTGCCTGCCCTCGCTGATCCCTGGGATGGCGAGCGTTTTTGGCACGCCCATGCTGGTGTTGGGGGTGCAGATGGGCATGGGGCGGCGCACGCCCAAGCTGCCCGGTTTTATCGCCCGGCAGACCATCAAGCGGTCCGACCTGCTGAAGCTGGGTGGGGCTGATTCGAAGTGGCTGAAGCGCATCGAAGTCTATGTGAAGCCGCGGCCTGGGTTTTTCACCGGCCCCACTGGCGACAAGCTGGTGGGTTGGTTGACGGTCTATACCGCGCTGATGCTGATCCTGCCCGGGCCTGGCACCAATGGACCGCCGGCTTTTGGCAATATCATCATGGCGCTGGGCGTGGTGGAAAACGATAATCGGGTGATCGGGCTTGGGGCGCTGGCCACGCTGCTGGGCTGCATCTTCGCCACTGTGGTGATCGGGGCGCTGCTCTGGGTGGCGTTCACGGCGATGGGCTACGTGCTGTAGCCAGGCGGTGCGCCTGTGGTAGGGTTGGCTCATGCGACGGTGACCCGAAAGGGTTGAAACGGGAACGCGTGGATGGGGGCAACCCCAGTGCCGCGGCTGCCCCCGCAACTGTAGGCGGAGATCTCGCCCCTGATGCCATTGGTGCCACCGGCACTGAGAAGGCGGGGCGAGCGGGGATT
>CAMDJV010000036.1 GCA_945901085.1 Rhodovarius crocodyli
GCCGATAGCGTGGTCCTCGGCGGCGCCGCCATGGCCGGCATGGCCGCCCACCTCACCGCCCCGGTGCCGCTGCTCGATGGTATAGCCTGCGGCGTGCGCCTGCTCGAAGCCCTGGCCGGGCTGCGCCTGCCCCGCCCCAGCACCGGCAGCTACGCCGCCCCCTCCGGCCGCGCCCTCTCCGGCGTCAGCCCCGCCTTGGCCGGCCTACTCGCCCAA
This sequence comes from Rhodovarius crocodyli, assembly GCA_945901085.1. GTDB lineage: Bacteria > Pseudomonadota > Alphaproteobacteria > Acetobacterales > Acetobacteraceae > Rhodovarius > Rhodovarius crocodyli_A. The sequence continues at coordinate 217 of CAMDJV010000036.1, forward strand.
CCCAGGAATTAATTGACAGACAACCCCCAGCCGCCTACCCTACCGGCCGCTGTTTGAACAACCAAATCCGCCCCCACCAGGCAATTTGTCCGAATACGACATTTTGCGGAAAATGGCCGTCCGCCGCCAGTTTTCGAATTTGTCCGTAAACTACATCTTTGGCGCGCCCAGCCTCACTCCGCCTTCATCTTCAACTCTTTGGCCAGCCGCCGCAGCAGCATATTGCGCCGCAGCGCGCTCAGGTAATCCACAAACAAAACGCCATTGAGATGGTCAATCTCATGCTGCAAACAGGCCGACATCAGCCCCTCGCCCTCCATCTCCCGGCGCGAGCCATCGAGCGCCTGATAGCGCACCTTCACCTGATGCGGCCGCTGCACATCGCCAAAAATATTCGGCAGCGAGAGGCAACCCTCCTCCCGCACCGCCAATTCCCGGCTCTGCGCCACCAATTCAGGGTTGACCAGCACAATGGGCGCCGGCGCCTCCTTCGGCCCAATGTCAATCACCACCAGCCGCAGCAATTCCCCCACCTGCGGCGCGGCCAGGCCAATGCCCGGCGCCGCATACATGGTGGCCAGCATCTTCGCGCTCAGCGCCCGCACCCGGTCCTCATCGCCAGGGCCCACAGGCTTGGCCTTGGCCCGCAAGATGGGGCTTGGCACATACAGAATAGGCAGGGTCTCGCTCATGCCCCAGGCTTACCGCCGCCCCGCCCGGCTTGCAACGCGCCCCCGGCCTTGCCATGTGTATCCCGCCGGCGCCTGCGGGGCCGCCCATCAATCCGCTCCTTGTGGGGGAATGCCTTGTCACGTTCGCCGGTCTTCGGTTCGCCGCTCTTCCTAGGCTTCGACCATCTCGAGCAAATGCTCGACAGGGTCCAAAAGAATTCCGAAGGGTATCCCCCCTACAACATCGAACAGACGGGCGATGGCCGGCTGCGCATCACCCTCGCCGTCGCCGGTTTCTCGATGGATGACCTGCATATCACCCAAGAAGACAACCAGTTGGTCATCCGCGGCCGCCAGCGCGATGATGGTGATGGAAGAGTTTTCATCCATCGCGGCATCGCCTCCCGCCAATTCCAACGCGCCTTCGTCCTGGCCGAAGGCATCGATGTTGAAGGTGCCTGGCTCGATAACGGCCTGCTCCACCTGGACCTCAAGCGCCCCATGCCCGAGGTGAGGGTGAAATCCATCCCCATCACCGCCCGCGGCACCGCCATGGCCCGCCCCGTCGTCAATAGCCGAATGATGCGCGATGATGAGTGAGCCCTGCACCCACATAAACTTGCCCCAGCTTCGCCGCGCGTGTTAACCGCAGCCTCTCGATGTGAGATGCAAGCAAATCCATGAAAACCATCACGGTTCTGAACGGCCCCAACCTGAATATGCTGGGCCTGCGGCAACCCCATATTTACGGCGCCTCAACGCTGGATGATGTGGAGAACCTCTGCGCCGAGACGGCCTTTGAACTGGGCCTGGGCATTGATTTCCGCCAATCCAATATAGAAGGTGAATTGGTGTCCTGGATTCAGGAATGCCGCGGCCGCAGCGCCGGCATCATCATCAATCCGGCCGGCTACACCACCACCTCCATCGCCATGCTCGATGCGCTGCTGATAGCCGATCAGCCGGTGATCGAGGTCCATATCACCAACATCCACAAACGCGAGGAATTCCGCCACCACAGCTACATCTCAAAGGTCGCCACCGGGGTGATCTGCGGGCTGGGTGTGGCAGGCTACGCCCTCGCGATGCGCGCGATGGCGGGGATCCTGGCGGATCAACAGGAAGACGATCAATGAGCTCCAGCATCACCTTCGACCCGGCCGCGATCCGCGAATTGGCCAAGATCCTGCGCGAGACCGACCTCACCGAGATCGAGCTGGTCGAGAATGACAGCCGCATCCGCGTGGCGCGGGTGATACCGGCCCAGGCCCTCACCACCTATGCCGCGGCCCCCATGGCGCCGCCGCCTGCCGCCATGGCGCCGCCACCGGCCGCCGCCGCCGCCCCCACCCTCTCGGCCGAGTTCGACCCCAAGCATCCCGGGGCTGTCACCAGCCCGATGGTGGGCGTGGCCTATCTCTCGCCCGAACCCGGGGCGGCCGCCTTCGTGCAGGTCGGCAGCCAGGTCTCGGCCGGGCAGACGCTGCTGCTGATCGAGGCGATGAAGACCTTCAACCAGATCAAGGCACCAAAATCGGGCACCGTGGCCCGGATTTTGATCGAGCCCGGCACGCCGGTTGAGTATGGCGAACCCCTGATGTTGGTGGAGTAGGCGGAATGCCCACCCGCCCTTTCAAGAAGGTTCTCATCGCCAATCGCGGTGAGATTGCGCTGCGCATCCACCGCGCCTGCCAGGAGATGGGCATCAGGACGGTGGCGGTGCACTCCACCGCCGATGCCTCCGCCATGCATGTGCGCCTGGCCGATGAAAGCGTGTGCATCGGCCCGCCGGCCGCGCGCGACTCCTACCTCAACATGGCCGCGCTGCTCTCCGCCGCCGCCATCACCGGGGCGGAGGCGATCCATCCGGGCTATGGTTTTCTCTCCGAGAACGCGAATTTCGCCGAGATGGTGGAAGCGCATGGCCTGGCCTTCATCGGCCCCAAGCCCGAGCATATCCGCATGATGGGCGACAAGATTTCGGCCAAGGACGCCATGCGCCGGCTGGGCGTGCCGCTGGTGCCGGGCAGCCTTGGCGCGCTGGAGACGCTGGAGGAGGCGAAATCCGTCGCCGCCGAGATCAAATATCCGGTCATCATCAAGGCCGCCGCCGGCGGTGGCGGGCGCGGCATGAAGGTGGCGCATTCCGAGGATGAGCTTGAAGAAGCCTGGCGCGTCGCCCGCACCGAGGCCAAGGCAGCTTTCGGCAATGACGAGGTCTATCTGGAAAAATACCTCGACCGGCCGCGCCATATCGAATTGCAGGTTCTGGCCGATACCCACGGCAATGTCGTGCATTTCGGCGAGCGTGACTGCTCACTGCAACGCCGCCACCAGAAGCTGGTGGAGGAGGCGGGCAGCCCAGCACTCAGCGGGGCGGAGCGTGACGCGCTCGGCGCCAATGTCACCCGCGGCCTGCGCGAACTGGGCTATCGCAATGCCGGCACGCTGGAATTCCTTTGGCAGGATGGGCAATTCGCCTTCATCGAGATGAACACCCGCCTGCAGGTGGAACACCCGGTGACGGAAATGGTCTGCGGGATTGATTTGGTGCGCGAGCAATTGCGCGTCGCTGCCGGTGAGGCGCTGGGCTATGGCCAGGAGGATATCACCTTCAACGGCCACGCCATTGAATGCCGCATCACCGCCGAGGATCCCGAAACCTTCGCACCCTCGCCCGGGCGGGTGAGCACCTATCACGCGCCTGGTGGCCTGGGGGTGCGGGTGGATAGCGCGCTATACTCCGGCTACGCGGTGCCGCCGCATTATGACAGCCTGGTGGCCAAGCTGGTGGTGCATGGCGCGACCCGCGCCCAGGCTATCGCCCGCATGCGCCGCTGCCTGGCGGAAATGGTGGTAGATGGCATTAAGACCACCATCCCGCTGCACATCCGCATCATGAATGACCCGGAATTTCAGGCCGGCGATTACACCATTCATTGGCTGGAACGCTTCGTCGCCCGGCAAGGCTGAGGGCGGCTTCGCCAAATCGCTTGTCGCGACGCGGTTGCGCAGGATAGAATCATACTGCCAGAACAGTTTGGCAGGGGGATTTCATGCGTCGTCTTATCGCATTGGGCCTGGTTGCCCTGGGCCTCACCGGTTGCGCCGGCGCGCCGGGCACCGGCGAGCCACAGGTCTTGGTCGACCGTTCGACCTTGGCCGTGCAGGAATTGCTGGGCAATGATCGTGATCTGCTGGGTGTGAGCAACCTGCTGCGCAATGCCCGCGCGGTGATGGTCTGCCCGCGGGTCTTCCGCGCTGCCTTCTTTGGCGGTGGCGAGGGCGGTGATTGCGTGCTGCTGGGCCGTGATGGCAATGGCGGCTGGTCATCGCCCGCCTTCTACAGCGTGGGCACGGCCAATATCGGCTTCCAATTCGGTATCCAGGACAGCCAGACCCTGCTGGTCATCCGCGGTGATCGCGGGCTGAATGCGGTGCTGGACAGCCAATTCAAATTCGGCGCCGATGCCTCGGTGGCAGTGGCCGCCTATGGCGGCACGGTGCAGGGCGCCACCACCACCAATCTGGGCGCCGATATCGTGGCGGTGTCGCGCTCACGCGGGCTCTTCGCCGGCGTGGCCTTGGATGGGACGGTGCTGTCCTCCCGCTCGGAATGGAACACGGCCTATTACGGGCAGGAGCTCTCCGCCCGGCAGATCGTGGTGCAGGTGGCAGCGCATAACCCGGGTGCTGACCCGCTGCGCGCCGTGCTCGCCCGCTATGGCAGCGCCGCATCGGCCGGCATGCTTGCGGCGGAGAGCCCTACCCCGCTGCCGGTCGCCACCAGCCGCCGCGCCAGCCCATCGAGCCGGCGTGCGGTCACCTCTTCGCCGCTGCCGCCGCCGCCGCGCTGAAGCCAGGGCCGAGGGGCGGAAACGAGATTGACTTATACCCAGCGCCGGCGCTACAAGCCCGCCTCCGGCTGGTGCCGCTCGCGGTTCCGGCCTGATATGTGTTTGACAATGTCTGTTTGACCATTGCTTGGGGTTTTCCATGAGTTTCGCAGTGATCCGCACCGGCGGGAAGCAATACCGGGTGGTGCCGAACGGCGTTGTGCGGGTTGAGAAGCTGGAGGCCGAAGCCGGCGCCACCATCACCTTCCACGATGTGCTCGCGGTTTCCACCGAGGCAGGTCTGGTTCTGGGCGCACCTGTCGTGCCAGGCGCCACTGTCACCGCCACCGTGCTGGAACAGGCGCGTGGCGAGAAGATCCTGATGCTGAAGAAGCGTCGCCGGAAGAACAGCCGCCGCAAACGCGGCCATCGCCAACATGAGACGGTGCTGCGTATCAGCGCCATTGCCGCTTAAGGAGCGTTTCCCATGGCACATAAAAAGGCAGGCGGTTCCTCGCGCAACGGCCGCGACTCTCCCGGTCAGCGGCTTGGCGTTAAGAAGTTTGGCGGCGAGAAGGTTCTGGCCGGCAATATCCTCGTCAAGCAGCGCGGCACCAAGATGAAGCCGGGTACCAATGTTGGCCTCGGCCGTGACCACACGATCTTCTCCCTGGTCGAAGGCCATGTGAAGTTCGAGCGCAAGGCCGAAGGCCGGGTGCATGTGTCGGTTGTGCCAATGGCACTCGCGGCCGAATAAGCCCCCGCGCGTTTGCGTGTTTTGAGCGGGGGCCTTGCGGCCCCCGTTTTCGTTTTCGGCTCTTCCAGCGAGCCCTTCCCATCGCGGGGGGGTCTAGGGAGGGCCAGCCGCCCCTTGCGCCCAGCAGGTGAGGTTGGTGTGGCGACTGGCTGCTGGGGGCACGAACATGAAATTTCTCGATGAAGCCAAGGTTTATGTGAAGGGCGGCGATGGCGGTGATGGCGTCGTGGCCTTCCGGCGCGAGCGTTTCATCGAATATGGCGGCCCTGATGGCGGCAATGGCGGCCGAGGCGGGCATGTCTATGCCCGGGCGGTGGATGGGCTGAACACCCTGATCGATTACCGCTACGCGCAGCATTTCAAGGCCCGCAAGGGCGGCAATGGTGCGGGGGCGGACCGCACCGGGGCGGCCTCGGATGATGTCATCCTCAAAGTGCCCGTCGGCACCCAGATTCTGGCCGAGGATCGCGAGACGCTGGTGGCGGACCTCGATGAACCGGGCAAGGAAGCGCTGCTGGCACGCGGCGGCGATGGCGGCTTTGGCAATGCCAATTTCAAGACGAGCACCAACCGCGCGCCCCGCCGGGCCGATAAGGGCTATCCGGGTGAGGAGCGCTGGCTGTGGCTGCGGCTGAAGCTGATTGCCGATGTGGGCCTGGTGGGGCTGCCCAATGCCGGCAAATCCACCATGCTGGCCGCGGTGAGCGCGGCACGGCCGAAGATTGCCGATTATCCCTTCACCACGCTGCACCCACAATTGGGCGTGGTGCGGCTGTCGCATTCGGAAGAGTTTATCATCGCCGATATTCCCGGCCTGATTGAGGGTGCGAGCGAGGGGGCGGGGCTGGGCACGCGCTTCCTCGGCCATGTTGAGCGCTGCGCGGTGCTGCTGCACCTCATTGATGGCAGCCAGGCTGACCCGGTGAGCGCCTGGCGCACCATTCGCAACGAGTTGGAGGAATATGGCGGCGGGCTGGCTGATCGGCCGGAGATCCTGGTGCTGAACAAGGTGGATGCGATGACGCCGCAGGCCCGCGCCAGCCGAGTGAAGGCGCTGGAGCGCGCGGCCGGCAAGCCGGTGATGCTGACCTCGGGCGTGACGGGTGAGAATGTGCCCCCATTGCTGCGCAAGCTGGCTGATGTGATTGCCGCGGAGCGGCGGCGATGAGGCTGGGCGAGGCACGCCGCATCGTCATCAAGATCGGCTCCGCCCTAGTCGTTGAACCCAAGACTGCCACGCCGCGCACCGAATGGATGGCGGGCGTGGCCGCTGATGTGGCGGCGCTGCGGGCCAATGGTGCAGAGGTGGTGCTGGTGAGTTCCGGCGCCGTGGCGCTGGCCCGGCGCGCCTTGGGCCTCACCAAGCGGGTGCTGAAGCTGGAGGAGAAGCAGGCCGCGGCCGCTGTGGGCCAAATTCGCCTCGCCGGTGCCTGGCAGGCGGCGCTGGCAGGGCATGGCATGAACGCCGCACAGGTGCTGCTCACCCTGGCCGAATCCGAGGATCGGCGCCGCTACCTCAATGCCCGCGCCACGCTGGGCACGCTGCTCGAATTGGGCTGCGTGCCGGTGATCAATGAGAATGACACGGTGGCCACCACCGAAATCCGCTTTGGCGATAATGACCGCCTGGCCGCCCGGGTGGCGGAGATGATCAGCGCCGATGCGCTGGTGCTGCTCTCCGATATTGATGGGCTTTACACCGCCGACCCGCGGAACAATCCGCAGGCCGCGCATCTGCCGGTGGTGGAGCGCATCACCGATGAGATCATGGCCATGGGGGGGGAGCCGCCGCCGGGCTATTCCTCGGGCGGCATGCGCACCAAGCTGATTGCGGCGCGGATTGCCACCGGGGCGGGTTGCGCCATGGCGATTGCGCGCGGCGATATTGCCAACCCCATCGCAGCCCTGGCGGCGGGGGGGCGCTGCACCTGGTTCCAGCCCGCCCCCGATGGCCGCAATGCCTGGAAAAGCTGGATTGCCGGCAGCCTCGCACCGCAGGGTGTGCTGGTGGTGGATGAGGGTGCGGCGCGGGCGCTGCGCCAGGGCCGCTCGCTATTGCCGGCCGGCGTGCGGGCGGTGGAGGGTCAGTTCCAGCGTGGCGATGCGCTGAGTGTGCGCGCCACCACGGGCGAGGAGTTGGCGCGCGGGCTTTCGGCCTATGATGCGGCCGATGCGCAGCGCATCGCTGGGCATCGCAGCGCGGAGATCGAGGCGCTGCTGGGCTGGCGCGGGCGGGATGAGTTGATCCATCGCGACGATCTGGTGCTGTTGTAGGAGGGCAAGGCTTGGCAGCGCCTCGTTGCATTTTTGTTAAATCCACCGCAATAATGCATGTAAAATAACAATTAAGCGATTGCCGAGTGTAACGCCTCATGCCTATCTGCAATGCAGGAGACATAGAGGATTGCATGAATATTCAACATTTCCGCGCGCGATGCAGCAGCACCTTTGCAAGCATCTTGATGGCTTCAATTGCTGCGATAGGCTTGAGTGCCTGCGCCAATAATTCCAATAACATTACTGTTGGCGATGCCGTTTGCACGAGCCCGGTGCCGCCCCGCCGGACGCCTCTGCCGGTGGCAACGCCCGCGCAGCGCGCCGGCCTCCTGGCGGCTGGCTTTTCCGCTGAGGCGGTGCATATCGCCGATGTGATCGGCGCTGCGGGCCCGCTGCTGGCCTCGGTGGAGGGCAGCGCGGGCCGCAATGGCGCCGCCGGGTTCAATTCTTTTGCCAGCAACCATGTGGCGCTCAGCGTTGACCGCGCCATTTTGGAGGTGCAGGGCACGGTGTCTTCGCTCATCTGCCAGAGCGGGCGGATCGGCGAATTGCAGGATGACCTCAACCAGCGCAATGCCGATATCAATAATCAGTTCGCCATGGCCGGTATCGCCATTGGTGCCGGCGCCGCGGTGGTGACCGGGGGCATGAGCTTCTTCACCAATGCCACCATTCCAACCGTCACCGGCATGGTGGCCGGTGGGGTCGGTGGAGCGCTCAGCGTGTGGCAGTTGGGCGTGGACGCCACCGGCCGCCTGCGGCTGCAGCAGAATATGCTGGAGGAATTCTGGCGCGCGCCGGAGAATGCGACGCTCTTCCCCATGCGCGTCTGGCGCTACCTCAATAGCCGCACCGCGCCCAGCGAGGCGACGCCACGTGAGGTGATCATGGCGTCCTGGCGCCGCGATGGCCTTATCCCCGATCAGGCCCCCACAGCGGAACCGCCGGCGATCATTCTGAACCAGAACGCGGTGGACAGCGACGACCTGGAGAGACTTAAGCTGCTGCTTGAGCCGCTTGAGGCCCGGATCGGGCTGATGTCACGCGACCTGGGCCAGTTGATCGAGGAGCTGCTGGAGCGCACGGAAGCGGCCGCGGCCAGCCGCCAGGCCCCCCCCGCCCGCCGCAGACCCGCGGCATAAAGCGGACATCATCCTGCGCCGGCCCTTTGGCCTGGCGCAGGATGGCTGCGCGGGTGGCGAGCGCGGGCTGCACCACCCGCTGATGGCGCAACTGCCGCGCATTAGGCCCCGCAATGCCTGCGACAAGGTGACAGCCGCGCGGTTCGCATCCTCCGCCATTTCGGTTAGGTTACGACCCGCATGCGAAAAGCCGTTATGAGCAACGCTGTCCATATCGCCGCGGGCAGCGTGCTCGTGGCTGTGCTGGTGCTCGCGCTCAAGCTGGGGGCGTGGTGGATGACCGGCAGCGTGGCGCTCTTCGCCGATGCGCTGGAATCGGTGGTGAATGTGGCAGCGGCGCTGGCGGCGCTGGCGGCGGTGCGCTTCTCGGCCCGGCCGGCGGATGCCAATCACCCCTATGGCCACCACAAGGCCGAGTATTTTTCCGCCGTGCTGGAGGGGGCGCTGATTTTGGTCGCCGCCTTCATCATTTTGCACGAGTGCTGGGCGGCACTAAACAACCCGCGCAGCATAGAATTGACCGCGACCGCCCTGTTGGTGGCCGGCCTTGCCACGGCCTGCAACGCGGCATGGTGCTGGGTGCTGTTTCGCCGCGGCCGGGCGCTGCGCTCGCCCGCGCTGCTGGCGGATGGGAAGCATTTGCTCTCCGATGTGGTGACCAGCGGCGGGGTGCTGCTGGGCATAACCCTGGCGGCGATGACCGGGCTGGGCTGGCTCGACCCGCTGATGGCGGCGCTCACGGCGGGCAATATTCTGTTCAGCGGCGTGGGGCTGATGCGTGAGAGCTTTGCCGGGCTGATGGATGAGGCGCCGCCGCCGCAAACCCTGGCGCGCATTCGTGGCGTGGTGGCGGCCAATGCCGAGGGCGCGATCGAGGCGCATGACCTGCGGATGCGCCAGGCCGGCCGAAACAGTTTTATCGAATTCCACCTCGTCGTGCCCGCCGCCATGACGGTGGCGGATGCGCATGTGATCTGTGACCGTCTGGAGGCCGCCTTGCGCGCCGATCTGGGCGAGGCGGTGATCACCATCCATGTGGAGCCAGAAGGCAAGGCGAAGCATAGCGGGGTGCTGGTGCTGTGACGGCGGCGCGGGCGCGCCTGGCACCCGCCTCTGGCGGTGGTGCGAGGGGCTGGGCGGGGTTGGGGTTGGCGCTCTCGGTGCTTTTGCATGCGGCGGTGGTGGGTGGCCTATTGTGGTGGGTGGCGCGTGACACCCCGGCCGAGATTCCCGAGCAGGGGGTGGAACTCATGTGGGACCAGCCCAATCAGGCCGCCCTGGCTGCCGGGCCAGAGGGCGATACCGCCAGCCCCGAGGCGCCGCCCAGCGTGGCGCCGCCGCCCGCCCCCGAGGCCGAGGCTGCACCACAACCACCCGAAGAGGCTCCGCCTCCGCCACCCGCCCCCAGCATGGCCGAACCGCCGCCGCCACCACCGGCACCCGCTATCGCCGCCGCGCCGCCGCCACAGCCCGCGCCCATGCCACCGCCGCCACCGCCACTGCCCGATGGCGTGCTGCCGCCTCCGCCACCGCCGCTGCCCGATGGCGTGCTGCCGCCCCCGCCACCGCCGCTGCCTGAGCCGCCAAGGCCGGAAGCCACGCCGCCCGAGCCGCCGCCGCCCGAACCGCAGCCGAGCGAAACGCCGCCATCGCAGCCCAGCCCGGAAGCGCCGCGCGCCGCCCCTGCCCCGCCACCGCCTCGCCCCGAGCCTGCCGCCCGCCCGCCCCGCCCGGCGACCCCGCGGCCCGCGCAGCCCCCACCGCCACGGCCCAGCCAGCAAGCCGGCCCAGCGCAGCCAGCCCAGGCGCCGCCGGCGCAACCCGGCGGCGCGGCCCTGGCACTCGGCGCCACATCCGCGCCCAGCCTCGACCCCGGCTGCACCAATCCACCGCCGGTCTATCCCGCCAATTCCCGCCGGGCCGGTGAGGAGGGTGTGGTGCAGATCGTGGTGACGATTGGCGCGAATGGCCGCGCCATCGCCGCGCAGATTGTAGCCTCAAGCCGCTCCGCCGCGTTGGATGAGGCAGCGCGGCGGGCAGTGCTCGGCTGGTGCTATCGGCCGGCCTTGCGCAATGGTGAACCTGTTCAGGGCCAGGTCGCGACCAATATCCGCTTCACGCTGCAATAGGGAAATCTGCCATGGTCAAGCTGGATGTCATCACCACCAGGGGTGGCGATGGGGGGGAAACCTCGCTGGGCGATGGTTCACGCGTGCGCAAGGACGCGCTGCGGGTGGAGGCCTATGGCACCGTTGATGAGGCGAATTGCGCCATTGGGCTGGTGCGCCTGCATATCGGGGGGGACCGTGCGGCCGATGCCATGCTGGCGCGCATTCAGAATGATCTCTTCGACCTCGGCGCTGATCTGTGCGTGCCCGGGGAGGGCGCGGATAGGCTGCGCATCACCGATGGCCAATGCCTGCGGCTGGAGGAGGAGATCGGCGCGATGAATGCGGTGATCGCGCCGCTGAATTCCTTCGTGCTGCCCGGCGGCAGCCCCGGCGCGGCGCATGCCCATCTCGCCCGCACCATTGCCCGGCGGGCGGAGCGGCTGGTGGTCTCGCTGGCGGCGGCGGAGAGCGTGAACCCGCAGGCCGTGCGCTACCTCAACCGGCTGAGCGATTTCCTCTTCGTGCTGAGCCGGCGGCTGAATGATAATGGGCTGGGCGATGTGAAGTGGCTGCCCGGCGCCAGCCGGTAGCTTGCCCCCCGGGGCGGCATGGAGCACATGGCGGGCGAATGGAACTGCGCACCGCCGATTTTGATTTTGCTCTGCCTGAGGCGCTGATCGCCCAGGAACCGGCGCGGCCGCGCGATGCGGCGCGGCTGCTGGTGGTGGATGATGCGCTGCGCGATATGGCTGTGCGCGACCTGCCAGCCCTGCTCCAGCCAGGCGATCTGATGGTGGTGAATGACACCCAGGTGATCCCGGCACGGCTGGTGGCGTTTCGTGGCGAGGCCAGGATTGAGGTGATGCTCAACCGCGCCGAGGGGGGGGGCGTGTGGCATGCGCTGCTGCGCAATTCCCGCCGGCTGCGGGCGGGGGATGTTTTGCGTATTCCAGGCAGCGCAGTGACCGCGCGGGTGCTGGAGGCGCCGGAGGGTGGCGCGGCGCGGCTGGATTTCGGGGGGGATGACGCCGCCCTGGCCGAGGCGCTGGCGGCGGTGGGGGAAATTCCGCTGCCGCCCTATATCGCCCGGCCCGATGGGCCGCGCGCCACTGACAGCGCCGATTATCAGACGGCATTCGCCAGCAAGCCCGGCGCAGTGGCCGCCCCCACCGCCAGCCTGCATTTCACCCCGGAATTGCTGGCGGCTTTGGCGGCGCGGGGGGTGCAGCGGGCCGAGCTGACGCTGCATGTCGGCGCGGGCACCTTTCTGCCGCTGCGGGCGGAGAACCCGCGCGAACATCGTTTGCATGCGGAATGGGGGGAGGTTACGCCCGAAGCGGCGGCGGCCATCAATTTGGCGCGGGCCGAGGGGCGGCGCATCATCGCCGTGGGCACCACGGCGCTGCGGTTGCTGGAGGCGGCGGCGACGGGCGAGCATGCCGTGCCGGTCCGGCCATTTCGCGGTTTGACAGAGATTTTTCTGCTGCCGGGGCATCGCTTCACCACGGCTGATCTGCTGATGACCAATTTCCATTTGCCGAAATCCACCCTGCTGATGCTGGTCAGCGCCTTTGCCGGCACGGCGCGGATGCGCGCGGCCTATGCGCATGCGGTGGCGGCGGGGTATCGGTTTTTCAGCTATGGTGATTCCTCGTTGCTGACCCTGACGGGTGCGGCCAGATAAGGGGTTGGGAGTTTGAGTTTAGGTTGGGCTTGCGCCGGATGTGATGGCGCCGCGCGGGCGGGCATGCTGCACACCGCGCATGGCGATGTGCCCACCCCGGTCTTCATGCCCGTGGGCACGGCCGGCACGGTGAAGGGAATGACGGCGGATGCCGTGCGCTCCACCGGCGCGCACATCGTGCTGGGCAATACCTATCACCTGATGCTGCGCCCTGGGGCCGAGCGGGTGGCGCGGCTGGGCGGGCTGCACAAGATGATGGATTGGCCCGGGCCCATCCTGACCGATAGCGGCGGCTTTCAGGTGATGAGCCTGTCGGGCCTGCGGAAAATGGATGCGGATGGGGTGACCTTCCAATCGCATATTGATGGCGCGAAGCACCGCCTCACCCCCGCACGCAGCATCGAGATCCAGCATTTGCTTGATGCCACCATCACCATGAGTTTTGATGAATGCACCCCCTTCCCCGCCACCCATGAGGAGGCGGCTAAATCCATGCGCATCTCGATGGATTGGGCGGCGCGCGGGCGGGAGGCTTTTGTGCCGCGCGAAGGCTATGGGCTGTTTGGCATCGTGCAGGGCTCCACCTATGCCGATTTGCGCGCCGAGAGCGTGAAGGCGCTGACCGATATTGGCTTTGAGGGCTATGCGGTGGGGGGGCTCGCGGTGGGTGAGGGGCAGCAGATGATGTTCGACACGCTCGATGTCACCGTGCCGCTGATGCTGCATGACAAGCCGCGCTATTTGATGGGCGTGGGCACGCCCGATGACCTGCTGGGCGCGGTGGCGCGGGGGATCGACATGTTCGATTGCGTCATCCCCACCCGTTCGGGCCGGATGGGCCGGGCCTATACCTCGGGGGGCGTGCTGAATATGCGCAATGCCCGCCATGCCGATGATGCGGGGCCGCTGGACCCCGAATGCGATTGCCCGGCCTGCACAAAGCATAGCCGCGCCTATATTCACCACCTGATCAAGGCCGAGGAGATGTTGGGCCCCATGCTGCTGACCTGGCACAATATCCGCTATTATCAGCGGCTGATGCAACGCATGCGCGATGCGATTCTGGCCGGCCGCCTGGCCGAGGAATCGGCCGCCATCCGCGCCGGATGGGCCGCGGCATGAAGCGCGCGACCAAGACCCAGACCAAGGGACTGACCATGCTGGGCGCGCCCACGCCCATGCCGACCAACCCCGATGAGGCGGTGCTGGAGCGGGTGCCCAATCCGCATGCCGATATTGCCTTTTGCATTCGGTTTGTGGCGCCGGAATTCACCTCGCTCTGCCCGCTCACCGCGCAGCCGGATTTTGCCCATCTGGTGCTGGATTACGTGCCCAATAAATGGATTGTGGAGAGCAAGTCGCTCAAGCTCTATCTGGCCAGTTTTCGCAATCACGGGGCCTTTCATGAGGCTTGCACCATTGATATCGCCCGGCGGATCAATGCCTTGCTGGCGCCGGCCTGGCTGCGGATTGGTGGCTATTGGTATCCGCGCGGTGGAATTCCCATCGATGTGTTCTGGCAGACCGGGGTGCCGCCCAAGGGGGTGTGGATTCCCGACCAGGGCGTGCCCGGTTATCGGGGACGGGGCTGAGGCGGCGGCAAGGGCACTGGCCGCGCTGCGGGGCAGGAGCAGACAACGCTGCCATCGGCGAGGCGGTTGGCCACGGTGGGTTCATCGCAATGCGGGCAGAGGATGGGGGTCATTGCCGTTCTCCCTGTTTGGGCAGCGGGCGCATGGCGCGCAGGCGTTGGGCCAGGAGCGGCTGGGCGGCGTGTTCGGCCAGCAGGGCGGCTTCCTCCCGCGCGGCTTCGAAGCCCAGGCGGTAGCCCTCATAGGTGGCGGTATCGAGATTTTTGGCGATGGCTTTGGCGATGCTGTCTGGCATGGCGCTGATCTGCGGCCGCTGGGGCTGGGCTGCAAGGGGCCGATGGTGTGTTAGCAGGCTGCTGAAAAGCGCTGATGGCAGAGGAAAAGAGCGAAAGGGCTTTGCCCTTTCGCGCTCTCACACCAGGAAAATGATTTTCCTGGACCTTTGGATAATATTAGAGCCAACAATTCATCGAAGGTGCAGGAAACTCGTCGACATATATGTCGACCCTGCTGGGGTGCTCGAGGGGCAAAGCCCCTCGATCTTGCTGTCGCTCCCTATTCGTTTTTCGATAGCCTGCTAGGCTTTGGAAAGGAAACAACCAGGAATAGCCATGCGTCTCGCGCGCCGCGCCGCCATGAACCGCCGCAAATTTGTGGCAGCCACATCGATGATTCCGCTGGTTGCGCGGGCCCAGGGCACCTGGCCGGAGCGGCCCATCCGCGCCTTCGTGCCCTTCGCCCCCGGCACCGCGACGGATAATCTGGCCCGCGTGGTGATCGAGCCGATGGGGGTAGCACTTGGCCAGCCGATTGTGATTGAGAACCGGGCCGGCGCCGGGGGCGCGATCGGCGCGCAGGCGGCGGCCAGGTCAGCGCCGGATGGCTATGCGCTGCTTTTCGGCTCGGCCACGACGCAGGCGGCCAATGTCTCGCTGATCCGCAACCTGCCTTATGATCCGGCGCGGGATTTTTCGCCCATTTCGCGCCTGGCCCATATTGCCCAGGTGCTGGTGGTGCATCCTTCGGTGCCGGCGCAGACGGTGCAGGAATTCGTCGCCTGGCTGCGGGCCAATCCGGGGAAGAATTTTGCCTCTGCCTCCTCGGGCAATCTCGCCCCGGCTGCCTTTCTGGTGAAGCGGCTGGGGCTGGAGGCCCAAGGCGTCACCTATCGTTCGCCACCGCAGGCGCTGACCGATGTGATGGCGGGCGTGGTGCCCTTCATGTTTATCGATATGTCGGCGGTGCTGGGCCATGTGCGGGCTGGCGCGGTGCGGGCGCTGGCGGTGACGTCGGCCACGCCATCGGCGCTGCTGCCCGAGGTGCCGCCCCTGGCCGCCACGGTCCTGCCGGGCTTTGAATTGCTCACCTGGATGGGTCTTTATGGCCCGGCCGGCCTGCCCGAGGCGATGGTGAACCGGCTGAATGCCGAGGCCCGCGCCGCGCTGGCGCGGCCGGAGATTATCCAACGCCTGCTGGCGATGGGGTTTGAGGCGCGGTCCAGCACGCCCGCAGAATTGGGCGAATTCAACCGCAGTGAAATAGAAAAATGGCGCGGCCTGGTGGCCGAGACCGCAATGGAGGTGACCTGATATGATGCAACGCCGCACCCTGCCCCTGCTTGCCTTGGCCATGCCAGCCTTCGCACAGGATGCCTATCCCAGCCGCACCATCAGTGCCGTCACCGGTTATGCGCCCGGGGGGGTGACCGATGTGGTCAGCCGTGCCGTGGCCGCGCGGATGTCGCAGGAACTTGGCACTACAATTGTGGTGGAAAACCGCGTGGGTGCCGCCACCGCCGTGGCCAATACCCATGTCGCCCAGGCGAGGCCGGATGGCTACACGCTGCTCATGGGCACTTCCACGCTGGCCATCAACCCGGCCTTGCAGCCCAACCTCACGCCGCGCGACCCGGCGCGGGAGTTGGCGCCGGTGGGCATGGTGTTCCGCAGCCCCTTCGTGCTGCATGTCCATCCCTCGCTGCCCATCCATAATATGGCGGAGTTTCTGGCCTATGCCCGGGCCAATCCGGGGCGGCTGAATATTGGCAGCTCGGGCACTGGGGCGGTGAACCATTTGAGCCAGGCGCTGCTGGTGGCGCGCACCGGGGTGGAGTTGGTGCATGTGCCCTTCCGCGGCGGCGCGCCGGGGCTGTTGGAACTGCGCGCCGGGCGCATTCAGGGCATGTTCAACGCGACGCAGGAGGCCCAGCCGGTGGTGCGCGAGGGGGCGACCCGCGCGCTTGGCGTGACCAGCCGGACTCGCATTCCCACCCTGCCCGATGTGCCGCCCATCGCCGATACCGTGCCGGGCTATGAGGCGCTGTTCTGGCAGGGGCTCTTCGCCCCCGCCGGCACGCCCGCACCCATCATGACCCGGCTGGAAGCGGCCTTGCGCGTTGCCACCACCGACCCTGCCTTGGTCAGCCGCATGGCCGAGCAGGGGGTGGAGATGGTCTCGGGCGGCGCGAATGACCTGCGCGCGCTACTGGCGCGGGAGCTGGTGAGCTGGGCCGAGGTGATCCGCGGCCAGAACATTCGCGCGGAGTAGTCAGGACACATCTTGGCCGATACTGTGTTGGCCAAGAAAAACCACAGGGAGACGTTGATGCTTGGCCTGATGCAAGAGCACCCGCTGCTCGTATCCTCCATCCTGACCCATGCGGCGAAGCATCATCGCGGATCGAAGCTGGTCAGCGTGGATGCAGCCGGGGCGGTGACACGCTCCACCTACCCCGCCATGGCCGTGCGCGCGGCACAATTGGCGCATGCCCTGGCCCGGCTGGGGGTGCGGCGGGGCGAGCGGGTGGCGACGCTGGGCTGGAACACGGCAGCGCATATGGAGGTGTATTACGCTGCCTCCGGCATGGGGGCGGTGCTGCACACGGTCAATCCGCGGCTGTTTCCCGACCAGATCGCCTATATTCTGAATGATGCCGCCGATGTGGCGCTGTTTGTCGATGCCTCGCTGCTGCCGGGGCTGATGGCGCTGGCCGAGCGCCTGCCGGAAACGCTGCGCGTGGTGGTGGTGATGGGCCAGGCCCCCCTGCCCGCGCTGCGCGTGCCCGTCGTGGGTTATGAGACGCTCATCGCCGGCGAGGACACCGAATACCCCTGGCCGCTGCTGGATGAACGGGCGGCGAGCGCGCTGTGCTATACCTCCGGCACCACGGGCGAGCCGAAGGGCGTGCTCTATTCCCATCGCTCCACCGTGCTGCATGCCATGGCGGCGGTGCAGCCCGATGTGTTTGCGCTCCGCGCGCTGGATGTGGTGATGCCAGTGGTGCCGATGTTCCACGTCAATGCCTGGGGCCTGCCCTATGCCGCGCCGATGACCGGCGCCTCGCTGGTGCTGCCGGGGCCGAAGCTGGACCCCGCCAGCCTGCATGGCCTGGTGGAGGCCGAGGGCGTGACCTTCTCGGCCGGGGTGCCGACGATCTGGACCGGGCTGCTGGGTTGGCTGCGGGCCGACCCAGCCCGACGTTTCACAGCGCCGCCGCGCCTGGTGGTGGGCGGCACGGCACTGCCGGTGGCGATCACCGCCGGGTTCCAGAAGGAATACGGCGTGCCCATCCTGCATGCCTGGGGCATGACCGAGATCAGCCCGCTGGGCAGCGTGAACACCCGCAAGGCGGAGAATGCCCATTGGTCGGATGAAGAATTCCTGGCCTATTCGCGCAAGCAGGGAAGGCCGCAATTCGGCGTGGATTTGCGGGTGCTCGATGCCGCGGCTGCGCCCATTGCCGAGGATGATTTGGCCTTTGGCGAATTGCAGGTGCAGGGGCATTGGGTGGCCAGCGGCTATTTCAATCGCCCCGGCGATGAGGCCTTTACCGAGGATGGTTGGATGAAGACCGGCGATGTGGTGACGGTGGACGCGCTCGGCTCCATCGAGATCGTTGACCGGGCGAAGGATGTCATCAAATCGGGCGGCGAATGGATCAGCTCGATCACGCTGGAAAATCTGGCGCTGGCGCATCCGGATGTGCAACTCGCCGCCGTCATTCCGGCGCATCACCCCAAATGGGATGAACGCCCGCTGCTGCTGGTGGTGCGCAAGCCGGGCACGACCCCCGATGCCGCCTCCATCCTGTCCATCTATGAGGGCAAGGTGGCGAAGTGGTGGGTGCCCGATGGGGTGGAATTCGTCGACTCGCTGCCGCTCACCGCCACCGGAAAACTCTGGAAGGCAGAGATGAAGAAGCAGTGGAAAGACTTTTCTTTCGGTAGCTGACGCGGATTTGTGCAAATCCGGTACCGCATGACGATTCCTCCGCCTTTGCCCGCTTGCCGGCAGCGCCTGGGCGTTCTTTGCTTGTACCGTCCGAGAGGGAGATCTCCATGCGTCTGAAATTTCTGGCCGCCGGCCTGGCTGCCATGTTGGCCAGCCAGGCAGAGGCCCAACAGCCCCGCGTGCTGCGCATCGCCATGACGGCGGCCGATGTACCGACCACCACGGGCATGCCCAATAACGGCTTCGAGGGTATGCGCTTCCTCGGCTACCCGGTGTTTGAGGCGCTGACCCTGTGGGACCTCTCCAGCGCTGAGCGCCCGGCCACGCTGCGCCCCGGCCTGGCCGAAAGCTGGGAGCAGGACCCGGCAGACCCGCAAAACTGGATCTTCCGCCTGCGTCAGGGCGTGACCTTCCATGACGGCACGCCCTTCAATGCGGATGCCGTGATCTGGAACATGGATCGCTTCTTCCGCAATGACAGCCCGCAATTCGAGGCGGCGGGCAGCGCGATTTCGCGCGCCCGCGTGCCGATTCTGGAGAGCTACCGTAAGATCGATGACCGCACGATCGGCATGCGGACCAACCGCGTGGCGTCGTATTTCCCTTATATGGTCGTCTATCTGCTGATGACCTCGCCGCAGAGCTTCGAGCAGGCCGGGCGGGATTGGGCGCGCGTGGCGGCCCTGCCGCCGGCTGGCACCGGGCCCTTCCGCCTCAGCCGCTTCGTGCCGCGCACCTCGGCCGAGTTGACCCGCAATGATGGCTATTGGGACCGCGCGCGGGTGCCGCGCCTGGACCGCGTGGTGCTGCTGCCCATGCCTGAGGCGACGACGCGCCTCGCCGCCCTGCGCTCGGGCCAGGTGGACTGGATTGAGGTGCCGCCGCCCGACGGCATTCCGAGCCTGCGCGCCGCAGGCTTCACCATCACCACCGGCAGCTATCCGCATGTCTGGCCCTGGATGCTGCAGACCGGCGGCGATAGCCCGCTGGCCGATGTGCGGGTGCGCCAAGCGCTGAATTATTGCGTGGACCGCTCGGGGCTGGTGGCCTTCCTCAATGGCACGGCCGAACCTTCGGTGGGCTGGCTGAAGCCTTCGGATCCGAATTTCGGCAGCCCGCAGAACCGCTATACGTTTGATGCCGCGCGCGGCCGGCGCCTGCTGGCCGAGGCGGGTTACAATGCCCAGCGGCCGCTGAGCTTCAAGGTGATGATCTCCACCTCGGGTTCGGGCCAGATGCTGCCGCTGCCGATGAACGAATACATGCAGCAGAACCTGCGCGAGGCCTGCGGCGTGAATGTGACCTTCGAGGTGACGGAGTGGAACACGCTGCTCGGCGCCACCCGCGCCGCACCCGGCGCGCCCATCCTGGCGGGCTCGGTGGCGCTGAACCCCTCCTCGCCCTCGTCGGACCCCTCGGTCGCGGCGCGTTACTTCCTGCAGGCCTTCGTGCCGCCCAATGGCTTCAATTGGCCGCAATTCCGCGATGACCAGTTCGAGGCTGCCTTCTCGCGGCTGGAAAGGGCCACCACGCCGGCGGAATTCAACGCCGCTTATGCCGCAGCGCATGAGCGCCTGGTGGATAATCCCCCCTGGCTCTACATCGTGCATGACCTGAACCCGCGGGCGATGAGCCGCCGGGTGCGTGGCTTTGTCAGCGCGCAATCCTGGTTCATCGATCTGGTGACTTTGGACGTGCAGTGATGCGGTAGGCTCTGGCTGCGCGCCAGGGCGGGTGAAGAGTGGAATGGGCCCGGGGCGATGCCGCCTCGGGCCTATTTTTTGGCGTGGCGCGCAAAGGCGGGGGTGATGCTTGACGCCGCCGCCGGCTGGGGCAGGCTGGCCTTGGGCGCCAATTCGGAGGAACAACCATGCAGCCATCGAAACTCGGCACCGGGGTGGGGGCGCCCATGCGGCGCGTGGAGGATGGGCGCTTCCTGCGCGGCCGAGGCCGCTATGTGGATGACCTGCCCGCCGCCGATGCCGCCCGCATGGTGCTGCTGCGCTCACCTCACCCGCATGCCCGGCTGCTGCGGGTGGATGCCATGGCGGCGCGCGACATGCCCGGCGTGCTGCTGGTGCTCACCGCAGCCGATATCACCGAATTGGGCGTGCTGCGCTGCGTGACGCCGCGCCATAGGCGGGATGGCCAACCGCTGACCCAGACCCCCTGGCGCATGCTGGCCGGCGACACGGTGCGATATGTCGGCGACCCGGTGGCCTGCGTGGTGGCGGAAACCCTGGCACAGGCGCAGGACGCGGCCGAGGCGATTGCGGTGGATTATGCGCCTCTGCCGGCGGTGACCGCTTCCATCGAGGCGGCCGCCCCGGATGCGCCGGAGCTATGGCCGGGGCTGATCCCGGGCAATGAGAGTTTTCTCTTCCGGCTGGGCGATGCCGCGGCGGTGGAGCGCGCCATCGCGCAGGCGGCGCATGTTGTGCGGCTGCCCTTTCGCGTCACCCGGGTTTCCGCCAATCCGCTGGAGCCGCGCAACCTTCTGGCCAGCTATGATGCCGCCGAGGAGCGCTATACGCTGGTGACCGGCACGCAATTGCCGCATGTGATGCGCAATGAGATTGCGGAATTCGCGCTGGGTATTCCCACCAACCGGCTGCGGATCATCTCGCCAGATGTCGGCGCCGGCTTTGGCATGAAGGAGAGCCCCTTCCCCGAGCATGTGCTGGCGCTGCATGCCGCCCGGCTATTGCACCGGCCGGTGCGCTGGACCGCCACACGCAGCGAGAGTTTTCTGTCCGATACCCATGCGCGGGACAATGACAGCCTGGCCGAGCTGGCGCTGAGTGCCGAGGGGGATTTTCTCGGCCTGCGGGTGACCACGCTGTGCAATCTGGGCGCTTATCTCGCCTGGCAGGGGGCGGTGAGCAGCACCAATAATGTCGGCGGGCTGGCGGGGGTTTACCGCACCCCGGCTATTTGCACCGAGGTGCGCGGTATTTTCACTAATACCCAACCCACCGCGCCCTATCGCGGCGCTGGACGGCCGGAGGCGATTTACGCCATCGAGCAATGCATCGATCTTGCCGCGCAGGAGATGGGGCTGGACCGGGTGGCGCTGCGCCAGCGCAACCTGATCCAACCGGGGCAAATGCCGTTTCAGACCGGGCTCGATTATCGCTATGACAGCGGGGACTTCCCCAAAAACATGGCCATGGCGCTGGCGGCGGCTGATTGGGCGGGGTTTGCCGCGCGGCGCGCCGAGAGCGAGGCGCGAGGCCGACTGCTCGGCATCGGCATCGCCAATGCCATTGAGAGCGCTGGCGGGCCGCATCGCAGCCCGATGGAGGAGGCCGCCGAAATCCGCTTTGACAGCGGCGGCAGCGTGACGCTGCTGATGGGCAGCCATAATCACGGCCAGGGGCATGAGACGGTGTTCCGGCAGATTGCCAGTGAACGATTGGGCATTCCGCCCGAGCGCATCCGCTTCATCTGCGGTGATACCGAGACGGTGACGCATGGCCGCGGCACGATAGGCTCGCGCAGCATGATGGCCGGCGGTGGCGCGCTGGTGGCGGCGGCGGCGCGCATTGTGGAGCGCGGCAAGCGGCTGGCGGCGCATTTTCTGGAGGCCAGCGAAGCGGATATCGAATTCGCGGCCGGCGAATTTCGCGTCGCCGGCACTGATAAGGGCATTGGCATTGAGGCGCTGGCCAAGCGCAGCTATGTGCCCGGCGCGCTGCCGAAGGGCGAGGAGTTGGGGCTTTCAGCCCTGCTCATCAACCGCCCAGGCGACGCCACCTTCCCCAATGGCTGCCATATCGCTGAGGTGGAGATCGACCCCGAGACGGGTGAATGCACGCTGCTGCGCTATCTGGTGGTGGATGATGTCGGCACGGTGATCAACCCGCTGCTGCTGAAGGGCCAGATCCATGGCGGCGTGGCGCAGGGCTTTGGCCAGGTCTTTGGCGAAAACATCATCTACCAGAATGGCCAATTGCTCACCGGCAGCTTTGCCGACTACCCGATGCCGCGGGCCAGCGATTTTCCGCCGCTGAGCGTGCTGTCCAACCCGCAGCCAACGGCGAGCAATGTGCTGGGCGTGAAGGGTGCGGGCGAGGCCGGCACGGTGGGCGCGCTGCCGGTGCTGATGAGCGCTGTGATGGACGCGCTGCGCCCTCATGGCGTGACTTGGCTGGATATGCCGGCTACGCCAGAGCGTGTGTGGCGGGCGCTCAACAACGAGCGCGAGGACCGGGCCACATAACCGCCGGTGTTTGGCGCTCAGTACAAAGGCCGCTGGGGCGATAATGGACGGCAAAACCGCCCATTATCAGGGATGGTTCGGCTCAGGCCTCGTCGTCAGCCGCAACTTCCGGCTTCGGCCCGCTATCGAGGCCCTTGGCTGCCACATCGCGCTCGACGAGCTCGATCACCGCCATGGTCGCCGCATCGCCATAGCGGATGCCGGCCTTCAGCACGCGGGTATAGCCGCCATTGCGCGCCTTGTAGCGCTCGGCGATGGTGGTGAAGAGCTTGTCCACCACTTTTTCGTCCATGATCTGCGCATAGGCCTGGCGGCGCGCATGCAGGCCGCCGCGCTTGCCGAGCGAAATGATCCGCTCGACATAGGGGCGCAGCTCCTTGGCCTTGGGCAGCGTGGTGGTGATTTGCTCATGCTTGAGCAGCGAGGTCGCCATGTTGCGGAACATGGCAGCCCGGTGAGTGGAGGTGACGCCAAGCTTACGATTGGCCATACCGTGACGCATAGTGAAAGCTCCTTAGTCCGCTCGGATCAGAACGGCTCTTCAATCTTCTTGGCGAGGTCTTCAACATTCTCAGGCGGCCAGCCGGTAACCGACATACCAAGGCCCAGGCCCATCGAGGCCAGCACTTCCTTGATTTCGTTCAACGACTTGCGGCCGAAATTCGGCGTCCGCAGCATTTCCTGCTCGGATTTCTGAACGAGATCACCGATATAGACGATGTTGTCATTCTTCAGGCAATTGGCGGAGCGCACGCTCAGCTCCAGCTCATCCACCTTGCGCAGCAGGTTGCGGTTGAAGGGCAGGTCATCCTGCACATCTTCCACCACGCGCTGCCGAGGCTCGTCGAAATTGATGAAGAGCTGCAGCTGGTCCTGCAAAATGCGCGCGGCAACGGCCACGGCATCATCAGGCGCCACTGTACCGTCCGTCTCCACATCGAGCACCAGGCGGTCATAATCGGTGACCTGGCCCACGCGGGTGGGCTCCACGCGATAAGCGACGCGGCGCACGGGGGAATAGATGGCGTCGATGGGGATGAAGCCGATGGGCGCATCTTCCGGCCGGTTCATCGCCGCGGGCACATAGCCGCGGCCAACCTGCACGGTGAATTCCATGTTCAGCGTGGCGCCGTCATCAAGCGTGCACAGAACCAGATCGGGGTTTGCAACCTCGATATCGCCCGTGGTCTGAATCTGGCCGGCAGTCACCTCGCCCGGGCCCTTGGCGGTGAGGTTCAGCCGCTTGGTGCCTTCACCAGGCATACGGATGGCCAACTGCTTCACGTTCAAGACGATATCGGTCACGTCTTCACGCACACCGTTGATGCTGCTGAACTCATGCAACACCCCGTCGATGCGGATGCCGGTGACGGCAGCGCCTTGCAGGGAGGAGAGCAGGACGCGACGAATCGCATTCCCCAACGTCATGCCAAAGCCGCGCTCGAGCGGCTCGGCCACGACGGTGGCGGTGCGGTTGGGGTCAGCCCCAGGCTCCACATCCAGCCGCTCGGGCCGGATAAGGGAACGCCAATTGCGTTCGAGCATGGTTTCAGTCTCCAAGTGTTGCGCGGTGGGCGGGCGAAAGGCTGAACGGCGCGGCCACAAGGGCCGCGCAGCGATCAGACCCGCCGGCGCTTACGCGGGCGGCAACCATTGTGCGGGATGGGCGTCACGTCCTTGATGGAAGTGACGTAGAAGCCCACGGATTGCAGGGCACGCAGCGCGCTCTCGCGGCCCGAACCAGGGCCGCTCACCATGATCTCCAGCGTTTCCATCCCGTGTTCGCGGGCCTTCTTGCCGGCATCCTCGGCGGCCATCTGGGCTGCATAGGGCGTGCTCTTGCGGCTGCCCTTGAAGCCCTGCGTGCCCGAGGAGGACCAGGAGATCGCGTTGCCCTGAGCGTCGGTGATGGTCACGATGGTGTTGTTGAAGGTGGCGAGCACATGGGCCACGCCGGAAGAAATATTCTTCCGTTCCTTCTTGCGCGGGCGAGAGCCACCGGCGGTTGCTGCACGTGCCATATTACTTCGTCACCTTCTTCTTGCCGGCGATGGCCACAGCCTTGCCCTTGCGAGTGCGCGCATTGGTATGCGTGCGCTGACCGCGAACCGGCAGGCCACGGCGATGGCGCAGGCCGCGATAGGCCGCCATATCCATCAACCGCTTAATATTCATCGCCACTTCACGGCGAAGGTCACCCTCCACGCGGTAGTCACGGTCGATCGTTTCACGCAGCTTGCCGATTTCCTCATCGGTGAGCTGGTTGACACGGCGCTCAGCCGGGATGCCCAGCTTCTCGCAGATGTCCTTGGCGTTTTGAGGGCCAATGCCAAAGATATAGCGCAGCGAGATCAGCACGCGCTTGTTCGTGGGGATATTCACGCCGGCGATACGCGCCACTGGGCTGCTCCTGTCTCAAAGTCTTGCGGTGGGGGCCCAATGGCCCGCCACCGTTTTGGAATGGGTTAAAACAACAATGCGGCGCGCAAGCGCCGTTGCCTAAAGAAGCGGGGCACTACACCCCGATGGAAGAAGAGTCAACGCCACCTTCACGGTTTCACGATAGAAGACAGCGCGGCGAAGACGATATCCATCGCCGCCATGCCATCCACGGCAGAAAGCTTGCCCTGTGCCCCGTAGAAGGGCAGCAGGGGCGACGTCTGCCGGTGGTAGGCAGCCAGCCGCGCAGCAACCGTCTCGGCCTTGTCATCAGCCCTGCGGCTGAATTCGGCGCCACCACAATTGTCGCAGACGCCGATGGTTTTGGGCGTTTTGAACGTATCATGATAGCCAGCGCCGCATTGCACGCAGGTGTAGCGGCCGGAAATCCGGCCCACCAATGCGGCGTCATCCACCTTCAACTCGATCACATGGTCGAGCCTGATGCCCTTCTCCGCCAGCATGCGGTCCAGCGCCTCGGCCTGCGGCACGGTGCGCGGGAAGCCATCAAGGATGAAGCCATTGGCCGCATCCGCCTGGCCAACGCGGTTGGCTAGCATGGCGGTGATGATGGCATCGGGGACGAGATCGCCGCGCTCCATAATCGCACGAGCCTCAAGCCCAATCGGCGAACCGGCCTTGACCTCGGCGCGCAGCATATCGCCGGTCGAGATCTGCACTAGGCCGAAGGACTCCTCCAGGCGCTTGGCCTGGGTGCCCTTGCCCGCGCCCGGCGGGCCCAACAGGATCAAGTTCATCACCGCGCACCACCCCTTTGGCCTCGGCCGCCGAGGCGAGCCTTTTTGATCAGACCTTCATATTGGTGCTGGAACAAGTGCGATTGCACCTGTGCCACCGTATCCATCGTGACGGTCACAATGATAAGCAACGATGTACCGCCAAAATAGAACGGCACGCCGTAATTCGAGATTAGCAACTCAGGAATAAGGCAAACAACCGAGAGATAAATCGCACCAACCGCAGTAAGCCTGGTTAACACGCGATCAAAATACTCAGCGGTGTTGGCCCCAGGGCGAATACCGGCGACAAAACCGCCATACTTCTTCAGGTTATCAGCGGTCTCCACCGGGTTGAAAACCACAGCAGTGTAGAAAAACGAGAAGAAAATAATCATAGCCAGATACAGGGACATATAGGCCGGCATGCCATGGGCAAGCTGATTGGCGACCCATTGCAGCCAGGTATCCGCCGTAGCATCCGTACTAAAGCCCGCCACAGTCGCTGGCAGCAGCAGAAGAGACGAGGCAAAAATGGGCGGGATAACGCCCGCCGTGTTCAACTTAAGCGGCAGATGCGTGCTTTCACCACCCGTCATCCGGTTGCCGACCTGGCGCTTAGGGTATTGCACCGGGATGCGCCGCTGCGCCCGCTCCACGAATACCACCAGCGCGATGACCGCCAAAGCGGCAGCGACAAAGAACAGGATGAAGAAGGTGGAGAGCGCGCCAGTCCGGCCGAGTTCGAGCAATGAAATCAGCGCAGAGGGCAAGTTCGCCACAATGCCGGCAAAGATGATCAGCGAAATCCCGTTACCAACGCCGCGGGCTGTCACCTGCTCACCCAACCACATCAGGAACATGGTGCCACCCACCAGGGTGATCACGCAGGAGAGCCGGAACATCATTCCAGGGTCCATCACCGCTGCCCCGGCAGCGCCACGAACACTCTCGAGGCCCACGGCAATGCCATAGGCCTGCACGATCGCAATCGCCAAAGTCAGGTAGCGGGTATATTGATTGAGCTTCTTACGGCCGCTCTCGCCCTCTTTCTTCAGCGCCTCCCAGGAGGGAATCGCTGCCGACATCAGCTGCACGATAATCGAAGCAGAGATATAGGGCATGATATTGAGCGCAAAGACGGTCATCCGCCCAAGCGCGCCGCCGGTGAACATGTCGAACATGCCCAAAATGCCGCCGCCATGCTGGCGCAGCATCTCACCCATCACCGCCGCATCGACACCCGGCACCGGCACATAGCTGCCAATGCGATAGACAATGAGCGCGCCGAGGGTAAACCAAAGGCGGTTCTTGAGTTCGGTTGCCTTGGCCAGCACACCGAAATTCAGACTGGACGCGAGTTGCTCAGCCGCCGAGGCCATCGCCTAATCCCCATGAAAACGGCGCCCAGACATCAAGCCGGGCGCCGCCCCATATTACCGCATACCTCGCGCGAATGCGCGAGGTGAAAACCTCACGCCTCCGGCGCTGCTTCCGCAGGCGCGTTCAGCAAGGTGATCGTGCCACCCGCGGCCTGGATGGCCGCGATCGCCGTTGCCGAAGCACCGGAGACGGTGATGTTGACCGCGCGAGAAATATTGCCCTGGCCGAGCAGCCGAACGCCGGCCAGCCGAGCCTGCGAGCGCACAACGCCCGCAGCCTTCAGCATGGTCTCATCCAAAGGCTGGTCACCGGGCAGACGACCTTCGCTGATCGCCTTATCCAGCGCGCCAATATTGAGCGGAGCATATTCCTTGCGGAAAATGTTAACAAAACCGCGCTTGGGCAGACGCCGATAAATCGGCAACTGGCCACCTTCAAACCCGTTCAGCGAGACGCCGGTACGGGCCTTCTGGCCCTTCACGCCGCGGCCAGAGGTCTTGCCCTTGCCCGAGCCGATACCACGACCGATGCGCTTGAACTTGGGGCGCGCACCCTCGTTATCCTTGAGTTCGTTCAGTTTCATCTTACGACTCTACCTTGATGAGGTGCGCGACCTTCTTGATCATGCCGCGGACACTGGGGGTGTCCTCGAGCGTGCGCACCCGATTCATCTTGTTGAGGCCGAGGCCGATCAGCGTCTCGCGCTGGCCAGGCTTGCGGCCAATGGGCGAACCAGTCTGGCGCACCGTGACGGTGGCCTTTGCTTCATCAGACATTGGCACCCTCCGCCGCAGGCTCATCGCCCTTCTTCGTGCCGAGCAGATCGCCCACCTTCTTGCCACGGCGGCTGGCCACGCTGCGCGGGCTGGCGGCACGCGCCAAGCCGGCGAATGTCGCCTTCACCATGTTATGGGGGTTGGTGGTGCCGGTGCACTTGGCCACGACATCGCCCATCCCCAGCGTCTCGAACACGGCGCGCATCGGGCCACCGGCAATGATGCCGGTACCGGCAGGCGCTGCCCGCAGATAGACGCGCCCGGCGCCGAATTCACCCACCACATCATGGTGCAGGGTACGGCCCTCGCGCATCGCCACGCGGATCATGGTACGCTTGGCCCGCTCAGTGGCCTTGCGGATTGCCTCCGGCACCTCGCGCGCCTTGCCAGCGCCCCAGCCCACACGGCCCTTCTGATCACCCACCACGACCAGCGCAGCGAAGGAGAAGCGACGGCCACCCTTCACCACCTTGGCCACACGGTTGATCGTGACCAGCTTGTCCTTCAGGTCATCGCCCTGCTCGGTCTGCTGTTGGCGGTTATCGTCGCGGCGGCCGCGGCCACGGCCACGACCCTCGCGCTCACCACCACCTTCGCCACCGCTGCGCGGTTCACGTGCCATATCGAATGCCCCTTAGAATGCCAACCCGCCTTCGCGGGCGGCATCGGCCAGCGCTTTCACGCGGCCATGGTAGAGATAGGGACCGCGGTCGAAGACCACGGCCGAAATGCCAGCCGCCAGGGCGCGCTCGGCCACCAGCTTGCCAACGGCCACCGCCGCATCCTTGTCCGCGCCGGTCTTCAGCGCCTCGCGCATCGGCTTCTCGAGCGAGGAGGCGGCCGCAAGCGTGCGCCCCGCCACATCGTCGATAACCTGAGCGTAGATGTGCTTGCCCGAACGAAATACCGACAGGCGCGCGCGCCCACCGGATTTCTGGCGGATCTGATAGCGAAGACGGGCGCGACGCCGGGCTTCGAGGTCGAGTTTCTTCAGGGCCATTACTTCTTCTTACCCTCCTTGCGGAGGATCTGCTCGTTCTCGTACTTCACGCCCTTGCCCTTATAGGGCTCGGGACCGCGATAACCACGGATTTCCGCGGCAACCTGGCCGACCTGGCGCTTGTCCATGCCTTCCACCTTGATGGCCGTGGGCTTCTCGCAGGTGATCTTGATGCCCTGAGGAACCGTGTAACGGATCTCATGGCTATAGCCGAGGTTCAGAACCAATTCGGGGCCCTGCACGGCAGCGCGATAACCGGTGCCGGTGATTTCCATGGACTTGGTGAAGCCCACGGACACACCCTTCACCATGCCATTGATAAGGCTGCGGGTGGTGCCCCACATGGTCCGGCTCTGCCGGTCCTTGCCGCGGGGCTTCACCGCAACCGTGCCCGGCGCGATTTCAAGTTCCACCGACTCGGAGACCGGCATGCTGAGTTCGCCCAGCTTGCCCTTCGCCACCAGCGTGCTGCCCTGAAGCGCCAAGGTGACGCCGGCAGGAACAGGCACGGGATATTTGCCAACGCGTGACATTCTGCTGGCCCCCTTAGAACACGCGCGCCAGCACTTCGCCGCCAACATTGGCAGCCCGTGCTTCAGCGTCGCTCATCACGCCCTTCGGCGTGGACAGGATGGAAATACCAAGGCCCGAGTAGAATTTCGGCAGCTCCTTGATCTTGGAATAAACCCGGCGCCCAGGCTTGGACACGCGGCTCACTTCCTTGATGGCGGGCTCGCCCTCAGAATATTTCAACTCGATCTCCAGCTGGGAGACGCCGGCACGAAGCTCGGACACCTTCCACGCACGGATATAACCCTCGCGCTTGAGAACCTCGAGCACATCCGCCTTAAGGCGGCTGGCCGGGGCCACGCAGCGCGACTTGCGAGCATGCTGGGCATTGCGGATGCGGGTGAGCAGGTCACCCACGGGATCGGAAAGCGACATGTGGTGCTCTCCTCCTTACCAGCTGGCCTTGACCACACCGGGCAGCTGCCCGCTGTTGGCCATGGACCGAAGCATATTTCGGCTGAGCTTGAACTTGCGGTAATTGCCACGCGGGCGGCCGGTCAATTCGCAGCGCAGACGCACACGAACCTTGGCGCCGTTGCGCGGCAATTGCGCGAGCTTGATGGTCGCCTCAAAGCGCTCCTCAATGGGCGCCTCGCGGTCCATCACCACGCTCTTCAATGCCGCACGCTTCTTGGCATGCGCCTCAGAGAGCTTCTCGCGGCGGTTGTTCTTCTCGACGGACGAAGTCTTCGCCATATCGTGTCTATCCTCCGGAACCTGCGGGCAAGGGCCCGCGGTTTTCCAATTGCCTCAGTTCGTGAAGGGAAGTTCAAACGCCTTGAGCAGCGCCTTGGCTTCCTTATCGGTCTTCGCGGTCGTGACGAACACGATGTCCATGCCGCGAACGGCCTCGACCTTGTCGTACACGATCTCGGGGAACACAATCTGCTCCTTCAGGCCCATGGCATAATTGCCGCGGCCGTCGAAGCCCTTATTCCCCGCCAGACCACGGAAATCACGCACGCGCGGCAGCGCGATGGTCACCAGACGGTCGAGAAACTCGAACATCCGGACACTGCGCAGCGTCACCTTGCAGCCGATCGCCTGGCCCTCGCGGATCTTGAAGCCCGCGATCGCCTTCTTCGCCTTGGTCCGCACCGGCTTTTGACCGGAGATCAGCATCATCTCGCCAACAGCGCTGTCGAGTTTCTTCTGATCGCCAGCAGCTTCGCCGACGCCCATATTGATGACGATCTTCGTCAGCTTCGGCACTTCCATCGGGTTCGTGTAACCGAACTCCTCGATGAGTTTCTTCCGCACCGCGTCCTTATAGAACGTGGCCAGACGCGGCACGCCAGCGGAGGCCACCGCAGCACCGGCAGCGGCCGGAACCGTGCTCTGGCCGCGGCCCGTGCCCTCGCCCTTGACCGGGGCGCCAGCGCCGCCGCTCTTGGCATTCTTTGCTGGCGCCTTGCCCTTGGCGGCGCCCTTCTTTGTCCCGCTCATGCGTCGAGAACCTCACCAGATGCCTTGGACACACGAACCTTGCGGCCGTCTTCCAGAGTCTTGAAACCAACCCGTGCCGGCTTGTCGCTCTTCGGGTCAATCAACGCGATATTGCTCAGATGGATCGGCGCTTCCTTGGTGGTGATGCCACCCGGCTTGCCCATGCCCTGAGGCTTCTCATGCTTCTTGACCAGGTGAACGCCTTGGACCAGCGCACGCGTCTCGGTCGGGAACACGCGCAGCACTTCGCCGCGCTTGCCCTTGTCACGACCGGTCAGAACGACAACGCGGTCGCCCTTCTTGATCTTGGCGGCCATGTTTACAGGACCTCCGGCGCCAGGGAGATGATCTTCATGAATTTCTTCGCCCGCAATTCACGAACCACGGGTCCAAAAATACGCGTGCCGATCGGCTCATTGGACTTGTTGATCAGCACAGCGGCGTTCTTGTCGAACCGGATGGCCGTGCCGTCGGCGCGGCGCACCGGGTAGGAGGTGCGCACGATCACCGCGCGCTCAACCGAGCCCTTTTTCACCTTACCGCGGGGAATGGCTTCCTGAACGGCCACCACAATGATGTCGCCCACCGAGGCGAAGCGACGCTTGGAGCCGCCCAACACCTTGATGCACTGCACCCGACGCGCGCCGCTGTTGTCAGCGACCTCGAGATTGGCCTCAACGCCGATCATGCCGGAACTCCTTCAGCCGCGGCGACAAGCCCTTCGGGCTTGGCAACCGGCTCGCCATTGCGGGCGATCAGCACCCAGGTCTTCCGCTTGCTGATCGGACGGCACTCCTCGATGCTCACGAGGTCGCCCTCCTTAGCCATA
The DNA here is from genome assembly GCA_945901085.1 of Rhodovarius crocodyli. Taxonomy (GTDB): domain Bacteria; phylum Pseudomonadota; class Alphaproteobacteria; order Acetobacterales; family Acetobacteraceae; genus Rhodovarius; species Rhodovarius crocodyli_A. The sequence continues at coordinate 31,919 of CAMDJV010000036.1, forward strand.
TTCTCTTCGTCATGCGCGGCGTATTTCTTCGAACGCCGGATGAACTTCTTGTAGAGCGGATGCATCACGCGACGCTCGACCAAGACGGTGACCGTCTTGTCCTGCTTGTCGCTGGTGACCCGCCCGGTGAGGACGCGCTTCGGCATAACCGGGGTCTCCTCTTCAGGTCTGGGGTTGGGCCGAGCGGGCGCGCTCGGTCTGGATCGTCTTCACCCGCGCGATATCGCGACGCACCGCCTTGATGCGGTTCGTGCTCTCCAACTGGCCAGTGGCCCGCTGGAAACGCAGGTTGAACTGTTCTTTGCGCAGGTCCAGCAACATGGCCTGCAGCTCATCGGCGCTCTTGGCGCGGACATCGGCAACCTTGGTCATATCAGGCGTCCCCACCCAGGCGAGCAACGATCTTGGTGCGGATCGGCAGCTTGGCGGCACCCAGGGTAAGGGCCTCCTTCGCCGTGTCCAACGACACGCCATCGATCTCGAACATGATGCGACCAGGCTTGACCCGTGCCACCCAGAATTCCGGGGCGCCCTTGCCGGAGCCCATGCGGACTTCGGCAGGCTTGGACGAGACGGGCACATCGGGGAAGATGCGGATCCACACCCGACCCTGGCGCTTCATCGCACGGGTGATCGCGCGGCGAGCCGCCTCAATCTGCCGCGCAGTGACACGCTCAGGCTCCAGGGCCTTGAGACCAAAACCACCGAAGGACAGGCTAAAGCCGGTCCGGGCGATGCCCTTGATGCGGCCCTTATGGGCCTTACGAAAAGTTGTGCGCTTCGGCTGAAGCATGACCTACATTCCTCAGCGTTGCGGCGCTTGCTCGGCGGCGCGCTTGTCTTGCGCCGACGGGTCATGCGCCATGATTTCGCCCTTGAAGATCCAAACCTTCACACCGCAGGTGCCATAGGTGGTCTTCGCCGTGGCGACGCCATAATCGATATCGGCACGGAGGGTATGCAGGGGCACACGGCCCTCGCGGTACCACTCCATGCGGGCGATCTCAGCCCCGCCCAAACGGCCGGAGCAGTTGATACGAATGCCGCCAGCGCCCAGGCGCATGGCGGATTGCACCGCGCGCTTCATCGCCCGCCGGAAGGCCACCCGGCGCTCCAACTGCTGGGCAATGCTGTCCGCCACCAAGGTGGCGTCAAGTTCAGGCTTGCGGATTTCAAGGATGTTGAGCGCAACCTCGGCACCGGCGAGCTTCGCCATGTCCTTGCGCAGAACTTCGATATCCGCGCCCTTCTTGCCGATAACGACACCAGGGCGGGCGGCGTGGATGGTCACGCGCGGCTTCTTGGCCGGACGCTCGATCACCACCTTGGCGACGCCTGCGCCCTTCAGGCGCTCCTTCAGGGCTTCGCGCAGCTTCACATCGGCATGCAGCAGCTTGGCGTAATCCCGCCCGGCGAACCAGCGGCTATCCCAGGTGCGGTTGATGCCGAGCCGAAGCCCGATCGGATTGACTTTGTGACCCATATTACGCGGCTTCCTGCGAAACGGCCTGCTCGGCGACCACAATCTTCAGATGGCTGAACCACTTCTCGACCTGGGCGGCCTTACCGCGGCCACGGGCCATGAAGCGCTTCATCACCATGGCGCGGCCAACCTCGGCGCGGCTCACCACAAGGCGATCCACATCGAGCTGATGGTTGTTCTCGGCATTGGCGATGGCGCTTTCCAGCGTCTTGCGCACGGTGACAGCGATGCGGCGCTTGCTGAAGGTCAGCTGCGCGATCGCATCCTGCGCCTTTGCGCCACGAATGGTCTGCGCCACCAGGTTCAACTTCCGCGGCGAGACGCGGATATTGTAGGTGATGGCCAGCGCCTCGGTCTCGGCGACCGAGCGGGGATGTTTCGGCTTGCTCATACTAGCCCCGCTTCGCTTTCTTATCCGACGAGTGGCCGGTGAAGGTGCGGGTCGGCGAGAATTCGCCGAACTTATGCCCCACCATATTCTCGGTCACCTGAACGGGCAGATGCTTCTTGCCGTTGTAGACGCCAAAAGTGAGGCCCACAAATTGCGGCAGGATCGTGCTGCGGCGCGACCAGATTTTGATGATCTCGTTGCGGGTGGATGCACGAGCGGCATCCGCCTTGGCGAGGAGGTATCCGTCCACGAACGGACCTTTCCATACGCTGCGCGGCATTGATCAGCCCTTCGTCGCGTTGCGGCGGCGCACGATCAGTCGATCGGTCCGCTTGTTGTTACGGGTCTTGGCGCCCTTGGTGGGCTTGCCCCACGGGGTCACTGGGTGGCGGCCACCCGAGGTGCGGCCTTCACCGCCACCATGGGGGTGGTCAACCGGGTTCATCACCACACCGCGGTTATGGGGCTTGAAGCCCATCCACCGCATGCGGCCGGCCTTGCCGAATTCCTGGTTGCTGTTGTCGGGGTTGGACACGGCACCAATGGTGGCCATGCACTCGGCGCGCACGGTGCGCACCTCACCCGATTGCAGCTTCAGCTGGGCATAGCCCGTATCCTTGCCGACCAGTTGGCAGAAGGTGCCGGCCGAGCGGGCAATCTTCGCACCGGCGCCGGGCTTCAACTCAATATTGTGCACGATGGTGCCAACCGGGATATTGCCCAGCGGCATGGCATTGCCCGGCTTGATGTCGGCGCGCTCGGCGGCGATGACGGTGTCACCCACCTTCAGGCGCTGCGGCGCAATGATATAGGACAGCTCGCCATCAGCATATTTCAGCAGCGCGATGAAGGCCGTGCGGTTCGGGTCATACTCAAGCCGTTCGACCGTGCCGGGCACGTCAAACTTGCGGCGCTTGAAGTCGATGATCCGGTAGGATTGCTTGTGCCCACCCCCACGGAACCGCACCACGATACGGCCGTGATTGTTACGGCCGCCATGGCTGTGCTGGCCCTCGGTCAAACCCTTGACGGGCTTGCCCTTCCAGAGCTCCGAGCGGTCGATCAGCACCGTGCCGCGAAGGCTTGGCGTAACCGGGTTGAAATTCTTCAATGCCATGGAATTACGAAAGCCCCGTCGTCAGGTCGATGCTCTGGCCTTCGGCCAGCTTGACCATTGCCTTCTTCCAGTCCGAGCGAATACCAGGGCGGCCCTTGAACCGCTTGGTCTTGCCCTTCACCACGATGGTGTTGACCGCCAGCACGGTCACACCGAACAGGCCTTCAACCGCCTGCTTGATGTCCGGCTTGGTCGCCGTGAGCGGCACCTTGAAGACAACCTGGCCGCTCTCGGAGAGCGCGGTCGCCTTTTCTGTCACCAGCGGCGAGAGGATGGTTTGATACATCTTCTCCTTGCTGATGCGCGGCGCGGCCTTCGGCTTCGAAAATGTCGCGCTCATGCCAGGCGCTCCTTCAGGGCTTCGACGCCGGCGCGGGTGACCGCGAGCACGTCGTGCTTGAGGATGTCATACACATTGGCGCCCATGGTCGGGATTGCCTGCATGTAAGGGATGTTGCGGAAGCTGCGGTCAAAGCCCGCATCCACCGTCACATCCACAACCAGGGCCGACTTCCAGCCCAAGGCCTTCACCTTCTTGGCCATGGCGGCGGTCTTGGCTTCGGCGGGCGCCGCATCCAGGATCACCAGCTTGCCCTCGGCCGCCTTCTGGCTCAACGCCGAGATCAGGCCCAGGCGACGCACCTTCTTGTTCAGCGAGTAGCCATGGTCGCGCACGACCGGGCCATGCACCACGCCACCCTTGCGGTATTGCGGCGCGCGCAGCGAGCCCTGGCGGGCGTTACCCGTGCCCTTCTGGCGGTAAGGCTTCTTGGTGGTGCCGGAGACCTCACCCATGCCCTTGGCCTTGTGGGTGCCAGCGCGACGCTTGGCGAGCTGCCAATGCACCACGCGCGCCATGATATCCGGACGCGGGGCTTGCGCGAACAGATCATCCGGCAGGTCGAGCTCGCCGACCTCGGCATTGTCCAGCGAAATGACTTTGACTTGCATCGAACTATTCCTCAGGCCACGCCGGCCGGGAACGGAGCATCCGCATGGCGGGTCAGCTTTACAGCATCCTTCACCAGCACATAGCCGTTCTTGCCGCCGGGAATGGCGCCCTTGATCAGCAGCAGGCCACGCTCGAGATCAACGCCAGCAACCGTGAGGTTCTGCGTGGTGATCCGCTCATAGCCCAGATTGCCGGCCATCTTCTTGTTCTTGAAGGTCTTGCCGGGGTCCTGGCGGTTACCAGTCGAACCATGCGAGCGGTGCGAGATCGACACACCATGCGATGCCTCGAGGCCGGCGAAGTTCCAACGCTTCATGACGCCAGCAAAGCCCTTGCCGCGGCTCATGCCGGTGACATCGACCTTCTGGCCAGGCACGAAATGCGCGACAGAGAGCTTGGTGCCCAGTTCGAGCGAGGCATCAGCGCCCACCCGGAACTCGACAACCTTCCGCGGCGCCTCGCTGCCAGCCTTGGCGAAATGGCCCTTATTGGCCTTGGTGACATTCTTCGGCTTCGCCCTGCCAATGCCGAGCTGCACCGCCTCGTAACCATCCGTATCGGTGGTCCGCTTGGCGATCACGCGCACATCGTCGAGGTGGAGCACGGTGACAGGCACGGTGGTGCCGTCATCATGGAACAGCCGGGTCATCCCCAGCTTGCGGGCGATAAGCCCCGTGCGGCCGGTCTTGGCCATATTGGTCGAAGCCATAGTCGGGCGTCCTTAGATCTTGATCTCGACGTCCACGCCGCTGGCCAGGTCGAGCTTCATCAGCGCGTCCACGGTCTGCGGGGTGGGGTCGACGATATCGAGCAACCGGCGATGGGTGCGGATTTCGAACTGCTCGCGGCTTTTCTTATCGACATGCGGCGAGCGGTTGACGGTGAAGCGTTCGATCTGCGTCGGCAGCGGGATGGGCCCGCGCACCTGCGCACCGGTCCGCTTCGCGGTCTGCACGATTTCCTTCGTGCTGCCATCCAGCACGCGGTGATCGAACGCCTTGAGGCGGATGCGGATATTTTGGCTGTCCATGGTGCGTGCGCTCAGTTCGAGATCGAAGCGACGACGCCAGCGCCCACAGTCCGGCCACCCTCACGGATGGCGAAACGCAGGCCCTCATCCATCGCGATCGGCGCGATCAGCGTCACGTCCATCGAGACGTTGTCACCGGGCATCACCATCTCCACGCCCTCGGGCAGCGTGACCACGCCGGTCACATCCGTTGTGCGGAAGTAGAATTGCGGACGATAATTGGTGAAGAACGGCGTATGACGGCCACCCTCTTCCTTCGTCAGCACATAGGCCTCGGCCTTGAACTTGCTGTGCGGCTTGATGCTGTTCGGCGCCGCCAAAACCTGGCCACGCTCCACATCTTCACGCTTCGTGCCACGCAGCAGCGCGCCGATATTGTCGCCAGCCTGCCCGGAGTCGAGCAGCTTGCGGAACATCTCAACGCCGGTCACCGTCGTCTTCACGGTGTCCTTCAGGCCGACGATCTCAA
>CAMDJV010000037.1 GCA_945901085.1 Rhodovarius crocodyli
ACCCCCGGAATGGCCGAGACATACCATTCCACCCGCAGCACATTGCGGCCGAGGCCAATGAGGTTGCCCCAGGAGGGCACATTGGGGTCGGAGAGTTGCAGGAAGGCCAGCGCGCTCTCCAGCAAAATCGCCACCGCCATCACCACCGAGGCATAGACGATGACCGGCGGCAGGGCATTGGGCAGCACCTCGCGCAGCATGAGGTGAAGGTCGGACAGCCCCTGTACCCGCGCCGCCTGGACGAATTCGCGGGTGCGCAGCGTGAGGAATTCGGCCCGGGTGAGGCGGGCCACCGGCGGCCAGGAGACAAGGCCGATGGCGATGGTCACCGTCTCGATCTGCGAGCCGAAAACGGCCACCAGCACCAGCAGGAGCAGGAAATTCGGCAGGGTCTGAAAGGCCTCGGTGAGGCGCATCAGCACCGTATCCACGAAGCCGGAATAAAACCCGGCCAGGGCGCCGATGGAGATGCCGATGGCGGTGGCCACCAGGGTTGCGACAAAGCCGATCAGCAGCGAGACCCGCGCGCCATGAAAAAGCTGCGCCATGATGTCCCGTCCCGAAGGGTCGGTGCCGAGGGGGAAACGCGGATTGGCGCCGGGCCATTGCAGCGGCCGCCCGGCCAGGCCCAGCGGGTCATTGGGGAAAAGCAGCGGCGCGGCGAGCCCCATGGCCAGCACGGCCAGCACCAGCGCGGCCCCCAGCACGGCGGCGGGGTTGCGGATATAGGCCAGCAGCGCCCGCCTCATGCGCCAATCCTCGGGTCGAGCCGGGCATAGAGCATATCCACCAGAAAATTCACCGCGATGACCAGCAGGGCGGAGACGAAGACAATGCCCAGCAGCGTGTTGAGGTCCCGCTGCACCACGCTTTCATAGGCGAGGCGGCCGAGGCCAGGGAGGGAAAACACGCTCTCCACCACCACCGCCCCACCCAGCATGGTGCCCGCCTGCAACCCGATGAGGGTGACCATGGGCAGCAGCGCATTGCGCAGCACATGGCGGGTGATGAGGCGGGTCTCGCGCAGGCCCTTGGCGCGGGCGGTGCGGACGAAATCGAGGCTGAGCACCTCCAGCATCGAGGCACGCATGATGCGCAGATAAATGGCGAGGAAAATCAACCCCAGGGTCAGCGTCGGCAGCACGAGGTGCCAGGCGATGTCCAGCACCCGCCGCGCCCCAGTATAGCCCATCGCCACATCGCCAAAGCCGCCAGCCGGCAGCCATTGCAAATGCACCGAGAAGAGCACGATGGCCATCAGCCCGAACCAGAAGGAGGGCGTGGCATAGAAGATCAGCCCGAGGGTGGAGATCAGCGTATCCGGCCAGCGATTGACCCGCCTGGCCGCAATCACCCCCAGCGCCATGCCGGCGGCGAAGGCAAAGGAGAGCGAGGCGCCCATCAGCGAGAGCGTGGCCGGCAGGCGTTCGAGAATGACCGTGGCCACCGGCTTGCCGTAAATGGCGGAGAAGCCGAGATCGAGCCGCACCAGCCGCCAGAGATAGCGGGTGAGCTGCTCGGCCACCGAAAGGTCAAGGCCATAGAAGCGGCGCAGATCAGCGGCGATGGCAGCGTCGCCACCGCCCATCTGCGCCAGCATGGCATCCACGGTATCGCCCGGGGCGAATTGCAACAGGCAAAAAATGCCAACCAGGATCAGCAACAGCGTGGGCAGCGAGGCGGCAAGCCGCTTCGCCGCCAGGGAGACAATCCTCATGCCCGGCGCAGCCGCCCGTCAACCTGGCTCAATTGGCCAGCCAGGTGTCGTGCCAGGAGGAGGATGCCCAGCGCGGGTTATTGGCCACATTGCGCAGCCGCTTATTGAAGACGCTGACAAAAATCTGCTCGATGGGCATCCAGAGCGGCAATTCGGTTTGCGCCCGGCGGACGAAATCGGCGTAGAGCGCGCGGCGGCGCGGCACATCCAGCTCGGTGGCCGCATTGTCGATGATCTGGTCGATGGTGGGGTCGTTCCAGCCCCATTGATTGGTCCAGGGCGCACCCACCGGGCTGCCCGAGCGGTACCACACCGTGGTGCTGACCGCGGGGTCCGAGCGGTATTGGTGCCAGCCGGAGGCGAGGTCGAAATTATGGTCATTGTAGATGGTGCGCAGCCAGCCTGCGGCATCGAGCCGGACGATTTCGATCCGCACACCGATCTGGGCAAAGCTCTGCTGCATGAAGGTGGCGAAGAGCGAGATATCCTCGCCCCAGGGGGCGGGGTGAAGGCGGAGCGAAAAGCGCACGCCGCCAGCGCCACGGCGATGGCCGGCCTCGTCGAGCAGGCGGTTGGCCGCCGCCACATCGAAGGGATATTGCGGCATTCCGGCCGGGTAATAATCGGTGGAGACCGAGGGGATCGGCCCCGTCCCAGGCTTGGCGAAACTGCCCAGAAAATTCTCGATGAAGAAGGGGATATTCAGCGCATGGGCGAGCGCCTTGCGCACCCGGATATCGGCCAGGATCGGGTTGCGGAAGTTGAATTCCAGCGTGTTGGTGCGGGCATTGCCCTCATTGCCGCGGGTGGTGACCTCAAAGCGCGGGTCGCGGGCCAGGCGCTGGAAATCGGAAATCGCCAGGGCAGAATAGGGGCTGAATAGAATCTGCCCGGCCTCCATCTGCGCCGCCGCCGCCGCACGGTCGCCGACCACCCGCCAGACCACACGGTCGAGATAGGGCAAGTTCGGGCGCCAGTAATTGGTGTTGCGGTCGGCGATGATGAATTGGCCGCGCTCATATTGGACGAATTTGAACGGGCCGGTGCCGATGGGCGCGGTATTGGCCGGGTTCTGCCGAATATCGCCGGTCTCATAGATGTGCTTGGGCGAGATATAGCCCAGATCGGGCAGCGCGCGCAGCAGCAGGCCCAGTGGCATCGGCCGCTCATAGCGGAAGATAGCGGTCAGCGGGTCGGGCGTATCCACCGCGGTGAGGAACAGCTGCAAGGCCGTGCCGTAGTTGAGAATCTTCTTCCACATTTCCATCGCGGTGAAAGCGACATCGGCGGAGGTGAAGGGCTTGCCATCATGCCAAGTCACGCCCGCGCGCAGCTTGAAGGTGATGGATTTGCCATCCGCGCTGCTTTCCCAGGATTCGGCTAGCACGGGGGTTGGGTTGCCGGCCGCATCGAGATCGACCAGCGCCTCCTGGATCTTGCCGCCGACGATATAGACGCCGGTCGAGGCCTGGAGCGAGGGGTTGAGGATGCGCTGCTCGGTGGAGAAATGCACCGTCATCACGCCGCCGCGGCGCGGCGTTTCCTGCGCGATGGCAGGCACGCTCACCAGGCTGCTGCCAACCAATAAAAAGGTCTCGCGACGGTTCATGGGGTGATCTCCTGGAAGATGAGGCCGCAACCATTGGCCATGGCGGGCGGGCGGGGGATGGTGGTGCCGAGGATGAGGGCGGCGCCGCCCTCCTCGGGCAGGGCTTCGGGGTCAAAACCGCCCAGCGCTGCGATGGTTTCGCGCGGGGCGAAGCCGATATCGGCCCGGCCGGGGCCGGTGGGGACGAGGCGAATGCCATCCTCCAGCCGCACCACGCTCTCGGTCAGCCGGGCCAGATGTTCCGCCGCCTTATTGGGGAAATTGCTGGCGACCAGCACACGGATGATGCGCGTGACGCCATTGGGCTGGGCCTGCAATTCCGGCACCCAGACGGTGTGCCTGGTGTGGTGCTGGCAGGCGAAGATGCGCAAGCCGGCCGGCGCTTCGGTCACCGGCCAATGCATGACCGAGAAGCGGGCCTCGGCCATGCTGCCATCGGGCATGGGCACGGGGCGGCCGAAATGCACTGGGCCGGTGGCAGGGATGCCACGCGCCTGCAGGGCGGCGACGCCCGCACCGGCATCGGTGGTGGTGAAGGCGGTGCGCTCCAGCCCCTCGCGCTTGGCGAGGAAGCCACGCAGCGGCGCATTATGCGGCTTTTCGGCCAGAACGCCCAGGAGTTCGAGGTAATCCTCCCCGAACATCATGGTGTAATTGCCGCTGCCCATATGCTCGCTATGGGTGCCGCGCGGCGAGAGGTGGAAGCCAAGCGCGGCCCATTGTGCCGCTGCGGCATCCAGGTCGCGCACGGCGATGACAACATGGTCGAGGCCAAGGATGGTGGGGATCATGCCCCCAATGGTGTCGCTTCTCCCGCCGCGATGCAACATGGCCCGGGGCTTGTGACCATCAGAGGCGGTTTCCCCAACCTCTATTCGGGGAACGGCCGGGCGATTGTCATGCCATGCTGAACAGGCTGCCCCAGCCGCGCACCTGCGCGGGGTCGGCCCCGGCTTTGCGCATGGCACCCCATAGCGCGGTCGCGATGGTGTCAAAGACCGGGATGCCGAGCCGTGCCTCGGCCCGCGCCGCCGGGCGGGGGCCGCGCAGATTGGTGGAGATCACCGCAATGGCGTCCAGGCCCGGGGTGCGGCCAACATCGAGGATGGCGGCCTCGATCTCGGCCTCGGTGAAGCGGGCGAAGGTGTAATTGCCGGGGTCGTTGAAATGATGCTCGGCCACGACCTCCAGCCCCTCCTCCGCCAGCACGCGGATGGTGGCCGCCTGCACATCATGCAGGAAGGGGGAGACCAGGCCGATGCGGCGCGCCCCCTTGAGGCGCAGGGCCTCCAGCAGCGCCAGCATGGCCGTCTCCGCCGGTTGCGGCAGCAAGTGCAGCAATTCCCGGTCACCCGCCATGCCGGTGTAGCAGGAGGCGGTGGCGTTGAGGCAAATGGCATGCATATGCGCATCCGCCAGCATCGAGGCTGCTTCCAGCAGCGGTGCGGCCTGGAACTGCGCCAGCGCCTCATCGGAGGTGTCGAGCCGCGTCACCCGAAAGCGCGCGACATGCAGCGAGACGCGCGGCACATCGCGCAGCATTTCCATGGTCAGCGGCTCGGCCGCGGTGTTGCTGGAAGGCACCAGCATGCCAATGCGCGTGCTCATGCCCGGGCCCGCGCGATCAACTGCCGGGCGCGCTGCACCACCGGGATATCGATCATCTGCCCCTCGAAGGTCACCGCCCCCAGGCCCTGGGCCAGCGCCTCATCAAAGGCCGCGACCATGCGCTGCGCCCGCGCCACCGCCTCGGGCGAGACGCCATATTCCTCGTTGATGATCGGCACATGCATGGGGTGGATGCAGGTGGTGCAGTCAAAACCCAGGCGGCGGGAGCGGCGCAGATTGGCGCGATAGCCCTCCAGATCCGTCAGCCCTGCCACGGTGCCGATAAAGCCCATGGCCAGAATGCCGGCGGCCTTGGCCGAGAGCAGGCCGAGCCGCTTGGGGAATTCCAGCGCATCGGGCGAGGGCTCGATGCCCATATCGGTGGCCAGATCCTCAGCCCCGACGCCCATGCCGATGACGCGCGGATGGGCGGAGGCGATGTCCTTCGCCCGCAGCACGGCGGCGGCATCCTCGACCAGCAGGATCATGCCGGTGGAGCCAGGCTGCATGCCCTGCCGCGCCTCGGCGGCATCGATCAATTCGGCCAGCAGGCGGACATGTTCGGGGCCCATGATCTTGGTGCAGATCAGCGCCCGCACGCCGGGGCGGACGGCAGCCGCGATGTCCAGCACCGTCCATTCCAGCTCGCGATTGGTGCGCACCACCACATCGGCGCCGTTTTGCGACACGCGGGGGATGGCGCCTTCGAGGGCGGCGCGGGCGGCGGGTTTTTCCGGCGGTGAGATGCTGTCCTCAAGGTCGAGAATAATCGCATCGGCGCCGCGCTCATGCGCTTTGGCGATGAATTTTTCCCGTGCCGCAGGCACGAACATCAGGGAGCGCCAATTGGGCAGGGTCTGTTTCATGGGGCGTGGTGTTCCATCCAGTGGCGGGCGATATCGAGCCTTCGGCAGACCCAAATCTCGGGCATGGCCTTCACCGCATCAAGGATGCGCTTGAGACCAATGGCGCGGGCGGGGTGGCCGATGATGCGGTTGTGCAGGCCCACGGTCAGCATGCGGCTGCCGGGCTCGCTCAGCGCCATCTCAATCGCGCCCATGATGTAGGTGTGAAAATCATCGCCGGTGGTGATGGCGGCGCGCTGAAACCGCACATCATTATTCACCAGCGTATAGGGGATGACGAGATGCGGGCGGCCATGCTCGTGATTCCAATAGGGCAATTCGTCATCATAGGCGTCGCTGTCATAGCTGTAGCCCAGCTCCATCAGGATGCGCCGGGTGTTGAGGCTGGGGGCGTAGCGGCAATACCAGCCCTGGGGGCGGTGGCCGGTGGTCTCCTCGATGATGCGGGTGGCCTCGGTCAAAGCGTGGCGCTCGGTGGCCTCATCCATATCGGCGTGGCTCTCCCAACGCAGGCCATGGCCCACCACGTCCCAGCCGGCCTCGCGGATGGCCGCTGCCGCCTGGGGGGTGCGCTGCAGGCATTGCGCCACGGCATAGATGGTGCAGGGCAGACCCGCGCGGGCGAAAAGCCCATGCAGCCGCCAGAAGCCGACGCGGCTGCCGTATTGGAACATGCTCTCGGCCGCCAGGTCGCGGCCTTTCGGCAGGCCGGTGGAGCCCTCGGTCAGGGCGTTCTCGCTCTGCGGGTCGCCATCGGGCACGGAGCGCTCGCCGCCCTCCTCGTGATTGATGACGAAATTGAGCGCGAGGCGCGCACCGCCCGGCCAGCGCGCATCGGGGGGATTGCGGCCATAGCCTTCGAAATCGCGGATCATGGAATAAGACCTTCGGGCAGGGAGGCGACATAGTCGAACATCTCACCCGGCCGGGTGATCCAGAGATTGTCGCGCTGGCCCAGAATATGGCGCAGCGCGCCGCGCAGCGGCCGCAGCCGGTGCGGCTGGCCCAGGATGAAAGGATGCAGGATGATGGTCATCACCATCGGCCGTTCGGCGGATTGCTCGAGCATTTCGTCGAATTGGTCGGTGATCATATCGGCGAATTCGCGGCCGGTGTGGTGGCGCATCACCATGGCGGGGCTGTCATTCAGCTCCACGCTATAGGGCACGCTGAGCATGCGGCCGGCGCGGCTGCGCATCCAGAAGGGCTGGTCATCGGCCGGCCAATCCAGACAATAGGTGAAGCCGGCCTCGGCCAGCAGGTCGAGCGTCACAGCACTCTGGGCGATATAGGGGCCGAGCCAGCCGCGCGGCGCCACGCCGCCATTGTGGCGGGCGAGAACATCACGGCTTTCAATGATGAGCGCGCGCTCCTCGGCCTCGCTCAGCACGTCCTGGCGTTCGGAATTGGTGCGGCCATGGCCGATCAGCTCATCGCCGCGCGCGAGCAAGGCGGGGGCGATTTCCGGGCAATGGTCGAGCACGGTGGAGTTGCAATTATGGCCCGCGGGCAGTTTCAGCTCATCGAGCAGGCCGAGCATGTTCCACAGCCCCACGCGGTTGCCATAATCGCGCCATGCATAGGGGCGCTGGTTCTGCACCCCGGCGGGGCCTGTGCTGTCGCTGCCCAGCCCCTCACGGTAATGGAAATGCTCGATATTATTGACGAGCATAAGGGCCAGTTTCTTGCCGCCCGGCCAAGTATAGGTCGGGCGGTTGATGATGGCGGAATGGTCGTAGCGATTGTGCGGCGTGAGCTTCATGGCTGCGATGCTGGCATGCCCAGGGCGATGCCAAAACCCTATTCGATGCGGATATTCGCGGCCCGCACCACCGGGCCCCAGCGGGTATATTCCTCGCGCACGAAGGCATCGGTGGCGGCGGGGTCCATGAACAGCGGCTCGCTGCCGATATCGCGCAGGCGGGTGCGGGCGAGCGGGGCCTCCAAGGCCTCCTTGAAGGCGGCGGAGAGGGTTTCGACGATGGCGCGCGGGGTGCCGCGCGGCAGGAAGGCGCCGGTCCAACTGCGCACGGCGTAATCGGCCACGCCCTGTTCCTGAATGGTCGGCAAATCCGGCTTCAGTGAGACGCGGGTGGCGGTGCCCACGCCGAGCAGCCGCACCCGCCCGGCCTCCGCCGGCGGAATGAGGGTGGGCAGGTTCATGACCGCCATGGGGATGGTGCCGCCGATCAGATCGGCCATGGCCGGCCCGCCGCCTCGATAGGGCACATGGGTGATGTCCAGCCCGGTGCGCATACGAAACAACTCACCCGCCAAATGGTTGGAGGAGCCCACGCCGGAGGAGCCATAGGCGACGCCGCCGCGCTGGGTGCGGATCCAGGCGACCAATTCCTGCACGTTGCGGGCGGGCACGGCGGGGTGCACCGCCAGCACATTGGGCACATCGGCCAGCATGGCCACGCCCTGAAACGCCTCGCGCACGTCGTAGCTGGTTTCATTGGCGATGAGCGGGTGGAAGACATGGTTGGAGGCGGAGGAGATGAACACCGTCAGCCCATCCGGACGGGCGCGCATGGCCAGCGCCATGCCCACGCTGCCCCCGCCACCGGGACGGTTCTCGACCACGAAGGGCTGCCGCAGCCGCGCCTCTAGCGCGGGCGCCAGCAGGCGCGCCACCACATCATTCGACCCACCGGGCGCCCAGGGCACGATCATGGTCACCGCCCGCTGGGGCCAGGCCTCCTGCGCAAGGGCTGCCGGCGCCGCCAGGCTGGCAGCGGCAAGAATGGCGCGACGTGTGAGCATTTGGGCATTCCTTGTAAACCGAGCGCCCATTCCCGCATTTTGCCCTGCGCGCCAAGCCCGGCTGTGCAGCACCGCGCCAAGTTAACCGAATAGCGCTTGGCCAGATGCTCAGCCTGCGCCTCCCTTACCCCTTGAACAGGCCAAGCAATATCTGCGGCGATTGGTTGGCGATGCCCAGCGCCTGCGTGCCCAGTTGCTGGCGGATTTGCAGCGCCTGGAGCCGTGCGGATTCCTTGGCCAGATCAGCATCGACCAGCGCGCCCATACCGCTCTCCTGCGCGTCGATGATGGCCTTGTTATAGGTGATCTGACCATCAATATAATTTGCGTAGCTGCCGAAATTATTCAACTGCATGAGCGTGTTATTGACCGCTAAATTGAGTTTTCCACCCGCAGTCATTGCCGATTGTGCTGCGGCTTTTGTATATGCACCAGCCAGAGATATATTATTATATATATTAGTTATCGCTTTATAGGTATTAAAAGTATAAAGACCTCCAGAGCCATTACTAACAACATTCATTGTTAATGCAGCCGGATCTTTTAGAATATTGTTTCCATTATAACTAGCATCGCTAATAAAAGATTTTATATTGTTGGTGATTTCTTTTGCCTGAGCCTGATATTGGGTCAGCTGGTTGGGGGAAATGGCGGCATCGGCCATCTTCAGCGTTAGTTCCCTGAGCTTGATCAATGAGGTCGAGACGTTCTGCAGCGCAGCGCTGGTCACCGCCAATAGGCCCTTCATCCCGCCCAGCTGCTGATTGGCCGAGGTGGCAGCCGCCATGTCGCCCCGAATACGCTCCGCCACCGCGAAGGCCGCGCCATCATCCTTCGCATCCGAAACGCGCAAGCCCGTGGAAACCCGCTTCTGCACGGCGGCGAGCTCGTCACTCGTGCGATTGAGCGACTGCAGCGCCACCATGGCGCTCATATTGGTATTAATGCTGTTCATCGACATGAGCTTTTCCCTTGGCTTTCGCCCCGGCCTATTGCCGGACAGCAGCACTCTTCACCGCCTTGGGTAAATTTCTCTTTAACGGCCGCGCCCAAATCCACCCGGCTGGACGGATCAGCCGCAAGTCGGCAGCCTCTGGGTTGGAAACGCCATCAATGAGGACAGCATGATCGACATCGAAACCCCCGCAGCGCTCGCCGAATGGGTGGGCCGCAAGCTTGGCACCAGCGAATGGATCACGGTCGACCAGAAAACCATCGACCTCTTTGCCGAAGCCACGGGTGACCATCAATGGATCCATATCGATGTCGAGCGCGCGGCGCGGGAAATGCCGGGCGGCAAGACCATCGCGCATGGCTTTCTCACCCTGTCGCTGCTGCCCAGGCTCTCGCCCATGATTTATCGCGTGGTCAAACGCAGCCGTTCCATCAACTATGGCAGCAACAAGGTTCGCTTCACCGCACCCGTGCCCGCGGGTAGCCGGGTGCGCTTGCATCTCACGGTCAAGGCTGTGGATTCCATCACCGGCGGCGTGCGGGTGACGATGGAGAATGAGATGGAGGTTGAGGGCAATACCCGCCCCTGCCTGGTGGCCGAGACCATGGCCCAGGTCTACGACTAAAGGCTAGCGCGTGCGCGCCGGGCTGGAGGTTCCACTGCCACTGCCCGGCAGCGTGGCGGCCAGGGCGGCGGCGGCGGCCAGCGGCAAAATGGCCAGCATGGGCACCGCCAGCCCGCTGCCCCCACGCAGGCGGGTGCCACCGCCCAACCGCCCCCCATCAGGTCGCCCCGCATCAGGTCGCCCCGCATCAGGACGGCCAGTGGGGCGCGGCACCGCCGGCATACGGCGCGTCACCCCAGCACCCCGGGCCGGCACAACCACATCCTGGCCAGCCGGCACCACCACCACGCGCATTTGCGCCTGAGCCGGGCTCAAGCACAACCCAAGCGCGATCAAAGTGGATAAAATACAGCGCATGGGCGATTTGAAACGCAAATCACCGCATGCATGCAAGCAAAAACTTGCTCAGGCCTTTAATAATCCCCGTGCGATGATCACCCGCATGATCTCATTGGTGCCCTCCAGAATGCGATGCACCCGCAGGTCACGGACAATTTTCTCCACGCCGTAATCCGCCAGATAGCCATAGCCGCCCAGCAATTGCAGCGCCTCATCGGCCACCCGGCTGCCGGTATCGGTGACGAAGCGCTTGGCCATGGCGCAATATTGCGTGGCATCGGGGGCGCGGGCATCGAGCTTGGCGCAGGCGCGCCAGAGGAAGCTGCGCGCCACTTCCAGCTCCGTCGCCATATCGGCCAGGCGGAATTGGGTGGCCTGGAAATCCGCCACCGCACGGCCAAAGGCGCGGCGCTGCTTCACGTAATCCAACGCTATATCCAGCGCCCGCTGCGCGCCGCCGAGCGAACAGGCGGCGATATTCAGCCGCCCGCCATCAAGCCCGGCCATGGCGAATTTGAACCCCTGCCCCTCCTCGCCCAGCAAGGCCTCGGCCGGCACCCGCGCATCGGCAAATATCACCTGCCTGGTGGGCTGGGCGTTCCAGCCCATTTTCTTCTCATTGACGCCAAAGCTGAGCCCCGGCGTCTCCTTGGGAATCAGCAGGGCGGAGACACCACCCGGCCCATCGCCGCCGCTGCGCACCATGGTCAGATAGAGGTCCGACACGCCGGCGCCGGAAATGAATTGCTTGCTGCCATTGAGCACATAGCCGGCATTGTCGCGCGCGGCGCGGGTGGCCAGGGCGGCGGCGTCGGAACCGCTGCCAGGCTCGGTCAGGCAATAGCTGGCAATGCGCTGCATGGTGAGCAGTGAGGGCAGATGTTCCGCGCGCTGGGCATCATTGCCGAAGCGGTCGATCATCCAGGCCACCATATTATGGATGGAGAGGAAGGCGCTGATGGTCGGGCAGCCATAGGCCAGCGCCTCGAACACCGTGGCGGCATCCAGCCGGGTAAGGCCGGTACCACCGGATTCCTCGCGGACATAAAGCCCCGCCATGCCGAGGGCCGCAGCCTCACGCAGCACATCCACCGGCAAATGCCGCTCCTCATCCCAGCGCTGGGCGTGGGGCGCGATCTTGTCGGCGGCGAAATCGCGCGCCATGTCGCGGAGCGCGATGGTCTCTTCAGGCAGCTCGAACATGGGGCTCCTCGGGCGGCTTCATCACCGCATTGCGCAGCGCCGCCATCGCGGCGCGGGCTGCCGCCAGGTTGCGCGCCTTGATCGGGCCATAGCCCTTGATACCGGCAGCCGCCTCCGCCCATTGGCAGATCATCTCCGCATGGCTGGCGAGATGGGGCAGCATCGCTTCCAGCCCGGCGATGTATTCGCCGGGCAGCGCCGCTTCCTCGCGGCGTTCGGCGGTGTATCCAAACGGGTCGAGCACGCTCGCGCGCAAGAACCGGCCATGCCGGAGCAAGCCCATGGCCTTGAGCATCCAGGGGCCAAAGGCGCGCTTCTTGTCGCCCATGAAGGGCGGCGCCAGATGCATCTCGATGCGCGTGGTGCCGGTGAAGCGCTCCCGCAGCTGGGCCTGCCATTCCGGCAGGCTATGCAGCCGCGCCACCTCATACTCATCCTTATAGGCCATCAGGCGGTAAAGCTGCGTCGCCACCGCCCGGGTCAGGCGGTTTTCGCCCGGATGCGCGGCTTTTTCCGCCGCCGCCACCCGCGCCACGAAGTCCTGGTAACGCGCGGCATAGCGCCGGCTTTGATAGGCCGTGAGGTCCGCCACCCGGCGGGCGATCATCGCCTCCAGCGTTTCGCGCGCAAGCGGGGTTTCGCGGGTGAGTGCGGCGTGCCGGCCGGCGGTGAAGGCGGCCTGGTTGCGCGCCACCTCGGCGCCGTTCAGCTCCAGCGCGCGCATGATGGCTGCGCTGCCAATCGGCACCAGCCCGCGCTGATAGGCCACGCCCAGCAGATAGACATTCAGATAGATCAGATCGCCAAACGCATTCTCCACCGCGCGGGCGGCGGGCAGCGCCACCACCGCCTGGCAGGCGGCGTCCAGGCTGGCGCGCATCGCCCCGGCATCCATCTGGGTTTCCGGGTTGAGCACGAATTCCGCGGTCGGCGCCACGCCATCGCTCAGCACCGCCACGCTGCGATGGGGCGAGAGCAGCGGCCGGGCGAAGCGGCCATGCGCCACCACCATATCGGCGGCGATCATCACATCCACCTGGCCCTGGCCAATGCGCGGGCTGAGCAGCGCCTCACCCTTGGGCAACCCCACGCGCAGCTGGGCAAACACCCCGCCGCCCTTTTGCGCCAGGCCCAGCGCATCCACGCCGCGCACCGGCCGCTCTTCCAGATGCGCCGCCATGGCGAGGATGGCGGAGAGCGCCGTCACCCCCTGGCCGCCCACGCCGGCGATGACGAGGTTCCAGGCCTCGGTCTGCGCCAGCCGCGCGGGTTCCGCCGGCGGCGTGATGGTTTTTGGCGCGGGGGGGCGCAACGGCTCGGCACCCACCAGGGTCACGAAGCTGGGGCAAAACCCCTCCAGGCAGGAAAAATCCTGGTTGCAATTGGACTGGTCAATCCGCCGCTTGCGGCCGAAGGGCGTCTCGATGGGTTCCACCGCGATGCAGTTGGATTTCACCGAGCAATCGCCGCAATCCTCGCAGACGCGCGGGTTGATCATGACGCGCTGGGTGGCTTTTTCCGCCAGCCCGCGCTTGCGCTTGCGGCGGCGCTCGGTGGCGCATTCCTGGTCGTAGATCAGCACCGTGGTGCCATCCACCTCGCGCAGGCGGCGCTGCACCGCATCCAGCTCGGCGCGCGGGTAGAAGCGCACTGTGGCGGGGATCAGCGGGTTGCCGCGATGCCGCTCCGGGTCATCGCCCACCACCACCACCTCGGTCGCGCCCTCGGCCACCATTTGGGCGGCGATGCGCGGCACCGTCACCTCGCCCTCGGGGTGCTGGCCGCCGGTCATGGCCACGGCGGAATTGACCAGTATTTTGTAGGTGATGCGCGTCTTGGTCGCGATCGCGGCACGGATCGCCAGCACGCCCGAATGGGCGTAGGTGCCATCCCCCATATTGGTGAAGACGTGCTGGGTTTCGGAAAAATGCTTCTGGCCGATCCAGGGCGCGCCCTCGCCACCCATATGGGTGAAGAGGTCGCTCTCGCGGTTCATGTCCTTGGCCAGGTAATGGCAGCCAATGCCGGCCAGGCCATGGCTGCCCTCGGGCACGCGGGTCGAGGTATTGTGCGGGCAGCCCGGGCAGAAATGCGGCGGGCGCAAATGCACCGGCGGCTGGGCGGATTGCGCCAGCGCGTCCAGCTCGGCGATGCGCGCCAACATGCGCGCGGTGCGCAGCGCTTCGGGCAGGCGGGCATGCAGGGCGCGCAGGATTTGCCCGGCATCCAGCTCGGTCAATTCGCTGAGCAGGGCGGCGCCATCCGGGTCGCGCTTGCCGGAGACATGCGGCCGGTCGGGCAGTTCATACAGTGCGTCGCGCAGCAGCGGCTCGACATGGGCGCGGCGATCCTCAATGACCAGCACCTCGGCCAGCCCCTGGGCAAAATCGCGGGCGGCGGCGATATCGAAAGGCCAGGGCATGCCTAGCTTCCAGATTCGCACCCCCTGCTCGCGCAGCATGTCATCGGAAATGCCGGCATCGGCCAAAGCCTGCCGCATGGTGTTATAGGCCTTGCCGCGCACGGCGATGCCAAAGCGCGCGCGCGGCGCATCGGCCACAATCCGGTTGATGCCATTGGCCCGGGCAAAGGCCAGGGCGGCGGGAAGTTTGCTCCCCCGCAGCCGCGCCTCGATGGCCAGGGGAAAATCCTTCAGCCGGATATGCAGCCCATCAGGGGCGATGATGGGTGGATCAACCGTGGCATAGCGGGCAGGGTCCACCACCAGGGACATGGTGGCATCCATCGTCTCGGCCACGCATTTCATCGCCACCCAAAGGCCGGAATAGCGCGAGAGCGCGATGCCCTTCAGGCCGTATTCCAGCACCTCCGCCACATCGGCGGGGTCGAGCATGGGCATTTCCAGGTCGAGAAACGCATGCTCGGTGGTGTTGGTGACGGTGGAGGATTTGGCCGAAGGATCATCGCCCGCCAGCGCCAGCACACCGCCGCGCGGCGCGGTGCCGGCGCCATTGGCGTGGCGCAGCACATCGCCCGAGCGATCCACCCCCGGCCCCTTGCCATACCAGATGGCAAAGACGCCCTCCTTCTTCGCGCCGTCATAGAGCTCCAATTGCTGCGTGCCCCAGCAGGCGGTGGCGGCGAGATCCTCATTCAGCCCGGGCTCGAAGACGATGCCGCCCTCGGCCAGGCGCTTGCGGTGATGGCCGAGTTCCCGGTCATACCCGCCCAGCGGCGAGCCACGATAGCCGGTGATATACCCCGCCGTGTTCCAACCCAGCGCGTCATCCATCTGCCGGCGCAGGAAGGGCAGCCGCACCAGCGCCTGGGTGCCGGTGAGCAAGGTCTCCTCGCCCGTCGAGGTCCAGCGATCCTCCAGCGTCACGCGCTCGATGCGGCTCATGGGCTATCCTCGCTTTCCAGCAGCATGTTTCGCACCCTACACAGCCTCAGGCCGCGCGGCCATCAGCCCTTCCGCCGCCGCCCGCAACGCCGCGGGCATTGGCACCGGCCGCCCGCTCGCGCGGTTGACCGTCACATGGGTGAAATGCCCCTGCGCCGCAGCCTCATCCGCCGCGCCGAACACCGCAAGCTCATAACGGATGGAACTCGTGCCCAGCCGCGCCACCCGCATTCCCACGCTCACCGGCTCGGGAAAGGCCAGGGGACGAAAATACCGGCAGCCGGTCTCTGCCACAAAGCACACCACCTCGCCCTCGGTGATGTGCAGGAAACCCCGCTCCACCAGCCAGCGCGTCACCGCCGTGTCAAAAAACGCGTAATACTGCACGTTGTTGATATGGCCGAAGGCGTCATTATCCGCCCAGCGTGTGGTGATCGGGCTGTGATGGGGGAATTCATCCCGCCGGGCCGGGGGGGCGCGTTCATTCATGGCGTGTCTCCTGGGCATAGTCTGCCCAAGATCAGCGCGCTGCACATCCCCGGCCTGGCACCGCAGGGCTGCTCGACAGCATGAACGCACCGTAAGAAAATGCCGCGTTGACGGCCCCGAGGGCTAAGGCCAGTTTCCGACGCATTGACAGGGGTTTCGCACATGCAGGGTCAGGACGGACGGATTATCGGGCTGATCGGCACCGGTCACTTCCTCAGCCATTTCTACATGCTGTGCCTGGCGCCGCTGTTCATCACCTGGCGGGCGGAATTTGATGTCTCCTACGCCATGCTCGGCCTGTCGCTGGCGCTGATGTCGGGCACCACGGCAGCGTTGCAGACGCCGGTGGGCTTCTGGGTCGATAAATATGGCGCGCGCGGTTTTCTGGTCGGCGGCACGCTGCTGATGGCGCTTTCGGTCTCGGCGATGAGCTTTGCCACGGAATACTGGATGATCCTGGCGCTGGCGGTTTGCTCGGGCATTGGCAATAGCGTCATCCACCCTGCCGATTACGCCATCCTGGCCGGCTCCATCCGCAAGGAGTTTCTGGGCCGCGCTTTCGCGCTGCACAGCTTCACCGGCAATCTGGGTTTTGCTGCTGCGCCGCCGATCATCGCCTTGCTGATGCCGATCATGGGCTGGCGGGGCGTGCTGCTGCTGGTGGGGCTTTTGGGCATTCCCGTGGTTCTGGGTATTTTGTGGCAGAGCAGCGTGCTGCGCGACCAGGCCAAGCCACCCAAGGACACCAAGCGCATGGGCGGGCGTGAATTGCTGCTGAACAAGCCCATCCTGCTGTTCTTTGGCTTCTTCATGCTCAGCGCCATGGCGGGTTCGGGCATCCAGTCCTTTGTCATCACCGTGCTGGGCCAGCTTTGGGGCACGCCGGTGGCGCTCGCCTCCACCGTGCTCACCGGCTATATGGTGGGGGCCACCTCGGGCATTCTGGTGGGCGGCTGGATTGCCGATAAATCCAAGCGCAACCTGTTCAAAATGGTCGCTGTGCTGACGCTGTGTTCGATGACCTCCATCCTGGTGCTGGGGCTACTGCCCCTGCCGCCCTTGCTGCTGCCGGTGGTGGGGTTGCTGGCGGGGCTGACCATGGGCACCAGCCGCACCCCGCGCGACGTGATGCTCAAGGATGCCTGCCCGCCGGGTGAAATCGGCAAGGTGTTTGGCTTTGTCAGCGCCTCCCTGCCTTTGGGTTCTGCGATCACGCCGGTGCCGATGGGGCTGCTGATCGATTTCGGCCTGCCCTGGCTGGTGCTGCCGGTGGTGGCCGGGCTGCTCGGCCTCTCCCTGCTTTGCGCCGGTGGCGCGAGGGAGAGTGCGGCTCAGGCGCGCTCCCGCCCCGTCGCCGCCGAATAGCGCGGATGACCGCAAGACGTCTGCGCCGCTGGCTTGGCCTGGTGCTGGGTGCTTGGTTTGTGGCGCTGGGGCTGTGGCGGCGGCCGGCGGCGCCGGCATGATCCCGCTTGAGCCCATCCTGCCGGTCATTGATGTGGTGGGGATGGTGGCCTTTGCCGTCTCGGGCGCTTTGGCGGCAGCGCGCAAGCGGATGGATATTGTGGGGATGATCATGCTCGCCGCCGTCACCGGCCTGGGCGGCGGCACGCTGCGCGATGTGCTGCTGGGCAGGCTGCCGCTGTTCTGGCTGCGTGCGCCGGAGCTTTTGGCCATCACCAGCATCGTCGCCGTCCTTGTCTTTTTCGGTGCCCCGCGCTTTGCGATGAAGACCCGCCTGCTGCTCTGGGCCGATGCGCTGGGCATGGCGCTCTACGCCGTGCTGGGGGCCGAGATCGCCCTGCTGGCCGGCGCCGATGCCTGGGCGGCGTGCCTGATGGGCGTGGTCACCGCCACTTTCGGCGGCATCGCCCGCGATGTGATCTGCAATGAAGTGCCGCTGATCCTGCATCGCGAGATCTATGCCCTGGCTGCGCTGGCCGGGGCGGGGCTGTTCATCCTGCTGCGGCTGCATGGGGTGTGGCGCGAGCCGGCCTTTCTCTCCGGCATGGCGCTGGCCTTCGCCATCCGCGCCCTGGCGATTCAGCGCGGCTGGTCACTTCCGGCCTATCGCGGCCGGGATTGACCGGCTATCCTATTCTACAAAATTGGGAGGATGGGGCATGCAACGTCGTGCGCTGATGGCTGGTCTTTTGGCTTCGCCTGCTTTGGCCCAAGGGGGATGGCAGCCCGACCGGCCGATCCGCATCATCGTCCCCTTCCCGGCGGGCGGTGCCACCGATGTCTGGGCCCGGCTCTGTGCCGAGAGCATGAGCGAGATGCTGCGGGTGCCTGTGCTCGTCGAAAACCGCTCGGGTGCGGCGGGCATGATCGGCGCCGATGCGGTGGCGAAGAGCGCGCCCGATGGCCATACGCTGCTCTTCACCATCACGCCCTTGGTGCAATCGCCCATCGTGCTGGGCCAGGCGCCTTATGATGCGGTGAGGGATTTCTCCCCCATCGGCCAGATGGGCACCACCACCTTGGTCTTCATGTGCCGCGCCGCACTCCCGCCGCGCAACCTTGCCGAGTTCATCACCTATGCCCGCGCGCAGGCGGCGGCGCGGCGGAGCCTCAATCTGGGCTCCTGGGCGGCGGGGTCATCGGCGCATGTCTTCGCACTCGCCATGAACAACCGGCTGAATATGGGCATGACCCATGTGGCCTATCGCGGTGAGGCGCCGATGGTCACCGCCTATCTCTCCAATGAGGTGGATTGCGGCATCAACAGCCTGACCAGCACCCGCGAACATGTGGTGAGCGGCAAGCTGCGGCCGCTGGCGGCGCTGGGCGATGCGCGGGCCGGCGGCATGCCGGATGTGCCCACCTTCTATGAACAGGGCGTGGATGTGGGGCGCGGCTGGTCGGGTTTCATCGGCCTGCTGGGGCCGGCGCGCATGCCCCCCGCGGTGCATGCCCGCCTCGCCGGGGTGTTTCGCGACACGATGCATCGCGAGGCGCTGCGCGCGCGGCTCGTGGCGATGGACACCGAGCCGGTCTGGCTCGGGCCGGAGGATTTCGCCGCCACCATCATCCGGGTGCGGGACCTCTGGACCGAATTGACCCGGGGGATGGATTTGCAGCTGGGCTGAGCGCGGCTGGTCGAGCCCCGGGCCGTCACCATCCAAGACGTCACCCAGGCCGATGCCGCCATCGCCAGCTATGCCGGGCCCGATGACCGCGCGCGGCTGGCCGACCGCCCCGCCGAACGCGCCAAATAAATCGTCGCTGCCAGCATCAACCCCACGCCAATCGGCAGCCCCCAATTGGGCCATTCGGCGAAGATCAGGAAGCCCAACATCGCCCCGGCCGGAATCTGGATATACTCCATCGGCGAGAGCAGCCCCGCCTCGGCCCGCCGCGCCGCATTGGCGGCCAGCCAATCGCCCATCAGCGCCAGGCCGCTGCCCAGCAGCAGCATCGCCAGCGCCCACCAGGAGGGCGTGACCCAGACCAAGGCGCAAACCGGCCCCCAGACCAGCAGCGACGCCACCGCATACCAGCCAATGACCCGCATGGGCGGCTCGGTGGTGGAGAGCAGCTTGATGGTGATGAAGACAGTGGCGCCCCCCACCCCGGCCAGCAGCGCCGCCGGCATGCCCCAGCTCCATTCACCGCTGGGTTGGGCGATGATCACCACGCCGCAAAACCCCACCAGCGCTGCCAGCACCCTATCGCGCTGCACCCGCTCACTGAGGAACAAAGCGGCCAGCGGAATGGCCCAAAGCGGGCGCGACTGCGCGATGGAAACGGCATCCGCCAGCGGCAGCAGCAGCAGCGCATACATCCAGCTCTGAAATGTCACCAACCCCGCGGCGCAGCGCGCCACCATCACCCATGGCCGCCGCGTCACCATGCCCGCCACGCCCTGGCGCAGCAGCCACGGCGCCATCAGCGCCAGGGTGAAAACACTGCGCGCGAAGGGCACGAAGGCAATCGGCAGCCCCTCCTCCATCGCCAGACGGAAGCAGACCCCCATGCCGGAAAAACAGAGCGAGGCACCGACCATCATGGCCATGCCGAGGAGGCGAGGGGACATGCCACGAAGTATGCCCCAGAAAACGGCGCACCGCCCCCCCCCTTGCTGCCCCCCCCTTGCTGCCCCCCTTGTGGCTAACGCACCGCCCGCGCCGCAAAGGCAATCTGAAACGCCACCTGGGTGAAATCGGTCAGCATCTGAAGGTAGCGTGGGTCCAGCCGGGGCAGGGCGATCAGCTCATCGCCGGGCCGGGGCGTCTGGCTCAGGTCCAGCACCAACTCGCCCGAGGCGCGGCGGATCATCATGGTGCTCGACGAGCCGCGCGGGCCATAGCCGCCGGCCTGGCGCACATAATCCGCCACCGTCAGATTGGCCTGCCAGAGAATGGCCCGGGGCGCATTCACCTCACCGCTCACCAGCACGGTCTGGCTGCGTTCGGGAATGACGATCACATCGCCATCCTCCAGCCGCACCGGCGCGCATTGGCCATTCTGGTCCATCACCACCACCAGGCCATCGGGCCGGGTGCGCCGCCCGCGGGCGATGAATTGGCTCACCAACTGCGCCTCATTGGTGCGGATGAGCGACACACCCGTGGTCTGGCTGGTGGCAAGAAAAAGCTGCCGCTCCAGCCTGTCCAGCGCCTCTTCCATGGTGCGGCCCTGCTGCGCCGCCACCCTTGGCCGCAGCAAAAACACCCCTTGGGTATTGGCCAGCAGCGGATCAACCGCGATGTAATTCAATAGGTTGCAAAGCTGGGTGTCCCTATCCGCCACCAGCACCGAGGGCCCGATCCGGCTGCCTTCAACATTGACGCGAATGGTGCGCGATGGGCTATCGGTGATGAAGCTGACCGTATCCTGATCGGTCATCCAGGCGCTTTGCAATTCGCTGAGCGTGACATAGCGGCTGAAGGGCCGGCCATCGCGGCTGCCCTGGATGATGGCATTGGTGGCCGAGGGCAGCGGCCGGGCGAGTTCGATCAACTCCCGCCCACTCATCGCCCGGCCCGGCACCTCGAACAGATAATTATTCCGCACCGCGCCATCGGCACCGACCACGGCATGCTGGCGGCCCACCACCAGCGTATCGCCCTCCTGCAGGCGCAGCGCCGGCAATTGGCCATGGAGGAGGAAGCGGTAAAGATCGAGGTTGGCCACAACCCCGCCGCCGCGCCGCAGCTGAATGTCGCGATACGAGCCGCGCGCCGTATCCACCCCGCCGGCGCGAACCAGGAAATCGATCACGCTATCGGCCGCGCTGCCGCCAAAGCGCCCCGGCATGCGCACAAACCCCGTGACAAAAACCCCGATGCGCTGGGTGGAAAGCAGCACGGCATAGACCTGCACCTGCTGGGTATAAATCCGCCGCACCTCAGCCTCGACCACGCGCTGCAAATCCCCCGCCCGTGTGCCAGCCACCCGCACCGGGCCGATTTGCGGCAGGAAGAGCATGCCCGCGCTATCCACCTGGCCCAACGCCTCAGCCTCGATCGCGCCCCAGACCCGCACCGAGACCCGATCACCAGGATTGATAATGTAATTCGGGTTCGGCGCATCCGACACCGCCGCCGCCTCCCGGGTAAAAAGACTGGCGCCAAACACCGCAGTGGCCACGCCGGCCGGCCGGTTCGCGTCCCCCAGCGGGGTCACGGCGATGGCACCGGCCTCGGCCTCCGTCGCATCGCCCATGCGTGAGGTGGCGCGCGCACCACCCGCCGCACGGTTCACGCTGCTGCCCCCAGCGCCCCCGGCCATGCCACCCGGCTGGTTCAACTGGTTGAGCAGAAGATTCTGCGAGGGCGCATTTTGCGCCAATCCGGTGGGTGCCACCGCCAGGAAACCGCCCAGCGCCAACACCACCATCGCCTTAAGCCGCATGCTCTTTCACCCCCGCCACGATCAGCCACACCAGCCCATATACCACAGAAAGACCAATAAAAACATATAATGCCGATGTGAAGCGTTTTGGATAGCGATAACGCTCCGCCAAATTCGGCTCGACCACGCGTTGCAGAAAAAGCTGCTGGCGCTGCGCGTCGCTCATCGCGCGCTCCAGATTGGCGGTGGCCGCCGTCAATTGCCGGCCGCCGAATTCCGCCTCCAGCCGCAACCGCTCATAAGCGGCCACCTGCTCGGTAAAACCCTCACCACCCAGGGTGGAGGTCCGCCGCCTTTCCTCTGCCACCTGCGTCTGCAAGGCGTTGATGCGGTTCTGCAGGCTTTGCACCTGCGGGCTATTGGGCCGGGCAAAGCCCTGCAGGGCCTGCAATTCGCCCCGCGCGGTGGCCAATTGCCCCTCCAGCCGGCCAATCGTCTCCACCGCAATGCCCGCCAGCCGACTGGGGTCCAACTGGCGCTCACGCTCGCGGAACTCGGAGATTGCCTGGGTTGCGCTGGCAACCCGCAATTCGGCCCGCGCCAATTCGCGCCGGGCATTCTCCACCGTATCGGCCACGATGCGCTGGTTCAGCCGGTTCACCAGCGCCTCGCCCTGGGCCAGCAGCGCGCGGTTCATCGCTAGGCTGTCCTGCGGGCGGAAGCTGCGCACCGCCAGGGTGGTGATGCCGCTCGCGCTATCGACATAGGCGCTGACCATGCTGCGATAGTAATCCACCAGCCGCTCGATCTGCGGCTCAGGGTACCATAGCCGTGCCCAGAGATCGGCCTCCGGCCGGCGGAAGATCGCCACCAGATCCATCTCCTGGCGCAGCGCCACCACCGCATCATGGCTCAGCAGATATTCCTTCATCGCCACCGCATCATCGGAAGCGGCGCGAAACCCCGCACCATTGAGCGCCTCGCCCAGCAGCGAGGCCGAGGCCTGGGCTCGCCCACGCACCAGATAGCGGCTTTCCGACACATATTGCGGTGCGGCGACGGCAAAGAAATAAATCGCCGCCAGCAGCGTTGGCACCAGCACCGACCAGAGATAGGGCCGGCGGCCAAAAAATCCCCGCAGCCGCAGCCCTAGCCCCGGCGGCGCCTCACCCGTGCTAAAGCCATATAACCCCAAATCCTTCGGCGGTAGCCCCATACCGCCCGGCGGCGACAGCGCCCCATGACGGGCCCCACCCAGCGGCACCGGTATCTGCCGGTCAGAGGGCTTCGTAGGTGGCGAGAGCCTGGTCCATATCTTCATGGAAGGTCAGTGTTCCCTGGTTCAGAATGGCGGCGGTGGTGCAAAAACTGCGCAGGATGCCCGGCTGATGCGACACCAGCAGCAGCGTGCTGCGCCGGCGCCTTTCCTCGAGTGCGATGCGGCAGCGCTCGGTGAAGCGGGCATCGCCCACCGCGATCACCTCATCCACCAGATAACAGTCGAAATCGATCGCCATGCTCAGGCCAAAGGCCAGGCGCGAGCTCATCCCCGCCGAATAGGTCTTCACCGGCATGCGGTAATACTCGCCCAGCTCGGCGAATTCCTCGACGAAGCTCTCCACCCAGCCTGTGGGCTTGCCATAGATCCGGGCGATGAAGCGCGCATTATCCGCCCCCGTGATCGAGCCATGCACCGCCCCGCCAAAGCCCAGCGGCCAGGAGACGCTCATGGCGCGAATCACCTGCCCGCTGCTCGGCGCTTCGATGCCGGCGAGAATGCGGATAAGGGTGGATTTCCCCGCGCCATTGCGGCCCAGAATCCCCACCGCATCACCCTTCCAGAAGGTGGCATTCACGTCGCGCAGCACCGCGCGCTCGCTGCCATGCGCTTCGTAGAATTTCCAAAGATTGCGCAGCTCCAGCATGGGTGCCCCTCACCACATCGCGGTCATTGCAGCGCGATATGCCGCCGCGCGGCGCGCATCGCGATCAACCCCATGACATTGGCGATGGCGACGCTGGCCAGCACATAGCCCAGCGAATAATGGTGCTGCACCGCGACGCCGAATTGCCCCTCGCGGATGATCTCGAACATATGGATGGTGGGGTTGAGCAGCGCGAGCTCCTGCACCGCAGGGGGGAACCACCACACCGCGATGAAGGCCCCGGTCAGCGGAATCATCAGATAGGTGAGCGGGTGGACCACCCGCTCCACCGCCTCCGCCCCCCAGGCCGTCGCCGCCGCGATCAGCAGCGAGACACCATGGCAGAAGAGCGCGATCAGCATCACGCCAATGGCCATCCATACCGGGTCATCGGGCCATTCCCCGGTCACCACCCCATTGCCCGCCAGCATGATGATGAGCGCAAAAAGCACCGCTCCGGCATCCAGCAGGTTGCGGGCCATCAGCACGTCAATAAAACTCACCTGCCGGTGATAGAAGAGCGGTGCATTGGCCTGCAACGCCCCCGCTGCCCGGTTGAGGATTGAGCGAAACAGGTAATAAGGCGTATAGCCCACAATATAAAACGCCAGCGGATCAACCCCGCCCGGCATGCCATGGCCGGAGATCTTGTGCAGCCCGGCAATGCAAAACGCCAGAATCATCGGCTCGATGAACAGCCAGACATAGCCAAGATTGTGCCGGCCAAAGCGGGTATGCAGTTCACGCAGCATGATCGCGCCGATCACCGTGGATTGCAGCCGCAGCGCCGCGATGAAGCGGCTGAGCGGGCCAGCCAGGCCCAAGGGGGGCAGGGCGCCTCGCCCATATCCATCCATCGCTCAGCGCCGCCCCGAACCGCGCAGCAGCGGTTGGGCCAATTCCGGGCCACAGGCCAATTGCGCCCGCTCCTGCCCAAGGCTGCCCAGCATCACCTCCCGGCATTCCAGCCCCGAGGCGGCGTGATAGGCCCGCAGCACCCGCGCCGGCTCGGCCACGCCATTGATCTCCACGCTGCCCTCATGGCCTGGCGGATGGGCCATGGCGAAGGCCGCCAGTGGGTCCATCGGCAGGCGCGGCGGCTGGCTGCCGGCCGGCGGCGGCACCTGCGGCGCCGATAGCCCGCTCAACAACTCACCCATCCCCCCCGGGCCAGCCCCCGGGTCAGCACAGCCGCCCAGCAGGAGCACCGCCGGCAGCACCGCCAGCAGCGCCACCCTCGGCCGCGCCGCCGCTACCCACAAGGCTGCCATCTTCCATGCCGCCATAGCATCACCATCCCATTCGTCAGCCGCGAAAGGCGGGCCATCTCGCCCCCTGGCCTAACATAGCCGATTGGCAGTTTATATAAAATGATCATAGCATATAAAATATGATGCCAAAAACACTTTGGCTTACGCCTGCAATGCAACGGGAGTGGCCGCATCTGCAGGCCTTTTTCCCCGATTGCCGGCTCGACGCCGGCGCTTCCAGGCCCGCCGATGCGCTCACGCTGCCCCCCTTGCAGGAAGGCGCCTGGGCCACGCCCGCCTTCCACGCCATTCGCCGGCCCGTGGCAGTGCTGGCACCCTTCGCGCCCCCTTCCCGCCCGGCCCTGCCCCAGGAGGTGCTGCCGGCCTGGCGCGAGGCCTTCGGCGAGGACCCGCCCGCAGCCCTGCTCGACGCCCTCCCCTATACCCGCTTCGCCTGCCCCTTCAGCCCCCGCCCCATCTCGGCCGGGGCGGCGGTGGCCATCCTGGCGCTATGGCGCCGCACCGCGGCACAAAACCGCCAGATCGGCAGCTTCCTCGGCATGGCCGGCTGGAAGCAGGCCGCCATCACCTCCGCCTTCGGCCCGGCCCACTTCGCCAAAAACCCCGCCGCGGCGCTGGCCCGCCCGGGCAAGGTGCTGGCCTGGGCCTCCAGCCTCACCCCAGCCACCGAGGCGGCGGCCGGCGAACGCCTCTGGCGGGTGGAGGATGGCTTCATCCGCTCCCTCGGGCTGGGGGTGAATTTCGCCCCCGCCGCCTCTCTGGTGGTGGACCCCCTGGGCATGCATTACGACCCGGCCCGCCCCTCGCAACTGGAAAAAATCCTCACCGAAACGGATTTCTCCCCCGCCCTGCTGGCGCGCGCCGCCGCATTACGGGCCAGAATCACTGCCGCCAACATCACCAAATACAACCTCGCCGAACCCCCCCCGCCGCTCCCCGCCACCCCCGGCCGCCGCCGCATCCTGGTGGTGGGGCAGGTGGAGGATGACGCCTCCATCCGCAACGGCGCCGGCCGGGTGCGCAGCAATGCCCATCTCCTCGCCGCCGTCCGCGCCGCCGAGCCGCAGGCCTTCCTCATCTACAAGCCACATCCCGATGTGCAGACCGGCTATCGCCGTGGCTATCTCCCCACCCGCGAGGCCCGCCGCCACGCCGATATGGTCGTCACCAGCGGCAATATCGGCACATTGCTGGCGCAGATGGACGCGCTGCACAGCATCACCAGCCTGGCCGGCTTCGAGGCGCTGCTGCGCGGCGTGGCCGTCACCAGCTGGGGCGCGCCCTTCTATGCCGGTTGGGGCCTGACCGATGACCGCGAACCCCCGCCCCGCCGCAGCCGCCCCCTGACCCTGGACGCGCTGGTCGCCGCCTGCCTCATCCTCTATCCGCGCTATCAGGACCCCATAACCCAGTTGCCCTGCACCCCCGAATTGCTGCTGGACCGGCTGGCCGAGCCGGCGCTCTGGCCCCGCCTGCCACCCGGCCGGCGCGCTTACCTGGCGTGGTGGCGCCTCCAGGGCCAATGGCTGAAATTGGCCCGCGCCGCAGGGCTGTGGCGGCGATGAACCCCAAAACCATCATCATCACCGGCGCCTCACGCGGCCTGGGGGCGGCGCTGGCCCGCGCCTGGGCCGCCCCGGGCACGCACCTGGCGCTGATCGGCCGAGACCCAGCCGCCCTGGCCCAAACCGAGGCCGCCTGCCGCGCCGCCGGCGCGCAAACCCGCTCCGCCCTGCTCGATGTGCGAGACGCCGATGCCCTGGCCCGCCAAATCCTGGCCTGGGATGACACAACGCCCTTTGACCTCGTGGTGGCCAATGCCGGCATCACCAGCGGCACCCGCCCCGATGGCGGGCTGGAGGGCCATGCCGCCGCCAGCCGCGTGCTGGCGGTGAACCTGCAAGGCGCGCTCAATCTGGTCGAGCCGCTGCTCCCCCGCCTGCTGGCGCGCCGCCACGGCCGGGTGGCGCTGGTCTGCTCGGTGGCGGCCTTCCGAGGCCTGCCGGACAGCCCGGCCTATTGCGCCGCCAAGGCCGGGCTATGGGCCTATGGCGAGAGCCTGCGCGCCTTGCTGGGGCCGCAGGGCGTGGGCGTCACCACCATCGCGCCCGGTTTCTTCACCAGCGCGATGAGCGATCGTTTCACCGGCAACCACCCCCTCAAACTGGGCACCGAGGCCGCCGCGCGGCGCATCACCCAGGCCATCGCGCGCGACGCCGGACGCTGCATCTTCCCCCGCCGAATGGGCTTAGCCCTCCGCCTGCTGGACCTCCTGCCAGCCGCCCTGGCCGACCGCGCGACGCGGCGCTTCCGCTTCAAAATCCAACCCGACTGACCAGCACCTGCCGCAGCGCCGGCTCCAGATCCTCAGCAGTCAGATGCGGCCCCGCCGCCACGCCCGCCGCGCCATGCAGCCACACCCCGGCGCAGGCCGCCTCAAAACACGGCATGCCCTGCGCCAGCAAGCCGCCGATCATCCCCGCCAGCACATCGCCAGCCCCCGCCGTGGCCAGCCAAGGCGGGGCATTGCCATTGATGGCGGCGCGGCCATCGGGCGCGGCAATGACTGTGCGCTGCCCCTTCAGCACCACCACCTGCCCCGCGACGCGGGCGGCGGCCGGCGCATCGGGCGCATCGGGGAAAAGCGCCTCAAACTCCCCCACATGCGGCGTCAGCACCGCGCTTCCGGGCAGGGGCAGGCCAGGGGTCAGGCTGGTCAGCGCATCAGCATCGAGCACCACCGGCCGGCCACTCCCCAGCATGGCCAGCGCCGCCGCCCTAGTGGCCTCACCCCGCCCCGCCCCGGGGCCAATGACGCAGGCGCTCAGCCGGGGCTCGGCCAGCGCCGCCGCCAGCCCCCCGGCCTCGGCCAGCATAATGGCGCTGAGATGGGCGGCATGGATGCGCAGCGCCGCCGCCTCGCCCATCAGGGTCACAATTCCCGCCCCCACCCGCAGCGCTGCCCGCGCCGCCAGCCGCGCCGCGCCAGTGGCAAATTCCGGCCCGCTCCAGACCAGACAGGCGCCCCGACAATATTTATGGCCATCCACCGCCGGCTCCGGCCAGGCATCGCGCCATAGCGCCGGGCCATTCTCCAGCAGTTGCCCAGACCACGCTGCCTTCACGCCGCGTGGCCCAGCCATCCTTGAGGGCATGGATCAGCGTTGTCGCCGCAACGCATCATGCTCAGCCTTCCACCTGATGCACCACAAAGCTGTGCATGGCCCCTGCATCATCACGGATGGAGACATATTCCCCCGGCACGAAGGCATGGTCGCCCAGGCGATACCCCGCCTCATCATCGCGCGTGGTGCTGGCGTCATAATCAAACGCCCAGGTCGCCCCCTGCGCGCCGCCGGGCTTATGGATGAGCTGGCCATGCCGGTCCGCCTCACCGGCCCAGAAGCGCCGCACCACGCAATGCGGCCGGGTCTCCTTCCAGCGCAGCGGGTCGATATGCCCACGGCCATCCAGCGGTGCACGGAAGGAATAACCGTGCCGGTCACTCCCCTCCGGGAATTCCGCGCAGCGGGCGAGGTGCAGGGTGATGTGTTGCAGCGTATCGGGCGATGTCATGGCGATGTCTCCTGCCCGCAGCATAGGCCGGCCCGGCAGCGCCGCTTTGCGCCATATCAAATTGCCCTCGCATGGGCCATGATGGCGCATGCGCACCGTGGAATTTGTCGTGGCCGTGCTGCTGCTGGAACTGACGCCGGGGCCGAACATGGCCTATCTCGCCGCCCTCTCGCTCACCCGGGGCCGACGCGCCGCGCTGGCCGGGGTGGTGGGTGTGGCGCTGGGGCTGGTCACCCATGCGGTGCTCTCGGCGCTGGGAATGGGCGCGCTCGTCGCTGATTCTCCGCTGGTTTACGAGGTGCTGCGCTGGGCCGGGGTGGCCTTCATGCTCTTTCTGGCCTGGGAGGGATGGCAGGGCGCCCAGGACAGCGCGGCGGATGAGACCGCCACGGCCTCACCCGGCCAATTGCTGCTGCGCGGCTTCATCACCAATGTGCTGAATCCCAAATCCATCCTGTTCTTCGTCGCCGTGGTACCGGGCTTTCTCACCGCCCAGGGCAACGCCACGGCGCGGCTGGCCGTGCTCGGCGCGCTCTATGTCGGCATAGCAACCGCGGTGCATATCGCCATCGTGCTGCTGGCCGCCGAATTGCGGCCCTGGCTGCTCGAGGGCCCGCGCAGCCTCTGGGTCCGGCGCGGGCTCTCACTGCTGCTGGCCGGGGCCGCCGCCTGGCTGGCCTTCAGCACCAGTCGTTAATCGATGGCGACCACCAACTTGCCGAAATTCGCCCCATTGAGCATGCCCATAAAGGCCGCCGGCGCGTTCTCCAGCCCCTGCACAATATCCTCGCGCGCGCGCATCCGCCCCGAGGCGATATGCCCCAGCATCTCAGCCCGGAATTGCGGATAGCGCCCCCAGCCGGTGTCGCTCACAATAAAGCCCTGCACCCGCAGCCGCTTGCGCACCACAGGCCCAAGATTGGGGCCCGGCGGCGCGCCCTTGGCATCGGCACCCGGCGCCTCATTATACTGCGCCACCATGCCGCACATCACCATGCGGCCGAAATCGCGCAGCCGCGGCCAGACCGCCGCCTGCACCGCACCGCCGACATTTTCCCAATAGACATCAATGCCCTCGGGGCAGGCCTCATCGAGTTGCTGATTGAGGTCACCGCGATGATCCAGGCAGCGATCAAAGCCCAGCTCATTCTCCACAAAGGCGCATTTCGCCGCCCCGCCGGCAATGCCGATCACCTTGCAGCCGATGATCCGGCCCAATTGCCCCACCACCTGGCCCACCGCGCCCGAAGCGGCGCTGACCACCATGGTCTCGCCCTTCTTGGGCATGCCAATATCCTGCAGCCCCACCCAGGCGGTGAGCCCCGGCATGCCCAGCAGCCCCAGATTCTGCGACAGCGGCACCTCGCCCGGCGCGATATGCCGCAGCCGCTCCGGCGCCACCACCGAATATCGCTGCCAGCCATAGCCACCCAGCACCGTATCCCCGGCGGCAAAACCGGCGGCGCGGCTGGCCACCACCTCGCCCACCGTCTGGCCCTCCATCACCGCGCCCAACGCCACCGGCGCGGAATAGCTCTTCGCGTCGCTCATCCGCCCGCGCATATAGGGGTCGAGGCTGAGAAACCGCGCGCGCACCAGCACCTCGCCCTCACCGGGCTGCGGCATCGCGGTTTCCACGAATTCGAAATCATCCGCATTGGGCGCGCCCACCGGCCGGCGGCGCAGCAAAATGGCTTGATTCATCTCAGTCATGGCGGTTGTCCTCTGTTGATTTGCCGGGCAGGCTACGCCGCATGGAAACGCCCCGCTACAGCATAGATCATATCCATTACCGCACCCTCGACCCCGAGGCCGCCGCCACCTTCTGGCGTGACGTCTTCGGCGCCACCGAGAAGGGCCGCGTCATCAATAACGGCCGGCTTCGGGTGATGTTCGACCTGGGTGGCCTCGCCATCTTCGTCGAGGAAGTCCCCGCCGGCACGCCCCCAACCCCGCCCCCTGCCTTCCTCGGCCTCGAACATCTGGCGCTGACCGTCACCGATATGGACGCCGCCGTGGCCGATCTGACGGCCAAGGGCGCCACCCTGGCCAAGCCGGTCAGCAGCCCCCGCCCGGGCATTCGCATCTGCTTCGTCAATGCGCCCGATGGGGCGCAGGTGGAGCTGGTGCAGCGCGGCTAAACCGCCGCCTCCAACAACCCATCCCGCCGCAGCCGCCGCATGAACTCCAGCGCCCCCTCGCCCAATTCGGCGGCGGTGGCGCCATCGGTCAGCGGCCCCAGCCACGCCGCCTCATGCGCGGCCAGGGCAATTTCGCCGCAGGTCCAGTGCAGGCTGGCCTGGCCATCTGGGGTGATGGCCAAATGGTGGTGCATGCCATCCGCCAGCCGCATCGGCATATCTTCGGTCAATTCCGCCAAAAACAGCCCGCGCGCTGGCAGCGGCTGCCGGTCATGCGCCAATTGGTTGAGCAGCAGCAACGACAGCCGCTCCCCATGCTCAGCCGTGGCGAGGCCGCGCAGCTTTTCCGCCATGGCCTCCAGCAGCCCGGCCAGCCCCTCGGGCTCGGCCAGGCGCCAGGTGGGAACGGCCTGGCGCAGCGGCGTATTGGCCACCTCCTCGCTATCGATGAGGCTGCGCAGCGCCTGCGCCCAGCTGGGTTCCAGCAGGCCCACGGTGATATGCAGCGAGGGCTCGCCCGGCTCCGTCGATGCATCATGCATCACGCCGCGCGGGATATAGAGCGCGTCGCCGGGCTGCATCATCACCAGATTCGGCTCGCCCTCGGGCGCAATATGGCCCGGCCAGGGAGTGCGGCGCGTGGGGTTTTCCACCGCCTGCCCATCCCATACCCGCCAGCGCTTGCGCCCGGATACCTGCAGCACCAGCACGTCATGCGTATCGAAATGGCTGCGAAAACCCTGCGCCTGCGGCGGGGTGAGGTAAATATTGGTCTGGCAGCCATGCAGGAACAGCTTTTCCAGCCCCCGGCAGAACCGCCCCAGCGGCGGATGCGTCTCATGGAACTGGCTGGCCACCAGCGAGGCGCCGGCATCGAAGCGGCGCAGCAGCCGCGGCAAATCCACCCTTCCATCGGGCAGGGTGAATTCATGCTCTGGCACGGCCGCGCTGCCCTCGCGGCTGTCATCGGCCATTGCAATGCGCGGGGAGCGGGCGCCATCCGTGCGCAGATAGGCATCAAGCACGGCAATGTTCAGCAGATCAGCATAGCGCGCCACGCCGCCGCCGGAAAAATGCCGCCAGGCCGTGCCCTCCCGCAGCGCGAGCACGCTCTCCAGCGGCATATCACCAAAGGCGCGGGCAAAAGCCTCCTCCATGATGGAGGCCTCGGCCGGAGGCGCTGGCATCAACGTCTCGAGCATCGGCGCTCAGTATCCGCGCCGGCCCCGGCCGGGGCCATCCGAGGGGTCACTATCGTTCAAGCCGGTGCGGTAACCGCGATAGCCGCCATAGCCGCCATAGCCGCCCCGGCCCCGGCCCGGCCCGTCATTCGGGTCACGATCGGTGATGCCGGTGCCGCGATAGACGCGGCTGCCGCCCCGGCCATTGCCGGGCCCATCATTGGGGTCTGCATCGGTGATGCCGCTGCCGCGATAAACGCGCGCACCACCCCGGCCATTGCCAGGGCCATCATTGGGATCGGCATCGGTGAGGCCTGTGCCACGATAGACGCGCGCACCACCGCGGCCATTATTCGGCCCATCATTGGGGTCAGCATCGGTGATGCCAGTGCCGACGGGCGCGACATAGACGGGCTGCACCGGAACGCAGGCGGCAGTGCCCAATGTGGCGGCGCCAACAGCGCTCATGCGAACGACTAGGCGCCGACGGCCAAGCTTTTCGTCATTATTGGCATTATTTTCATTATCGTTGTTCATCGGTTTCCAGCCCCTGGACGTAAATGCGCTTTAAGCAGGCCGGCGCGAAAATCTCAACGCTTCTCATGCGCAGTGCCGGCAAGGTGAGCGTGCCGCAGCCATGGCCGCGGCTGAGGTCAGCGCCCGCGCCCACGGCCAGGGCCGTCGCTGGGGTCACTATCGGTCACGCCGCTGCCACCGCGATAGCCGCCCCGGCCCCGGCCTGGGCCGTCATTGGGGTCGCTATCGGTCACGCCGCTGCCACCGCGATAGCTGCCGCGGCCGCGGCCCGGGCCGTCATTGGGGTCGTTATCGGTGACCCCGCTGCCACCGCGATAGCCGCTCCGGCCCCGGCCGGGCCCGTCATTGGGATCGCGATCGGTGACGCCGGTCGTCGAGCCTCGGCCAGCGCCTACGCCATCACGGGGGTCACTATCGGTGGCACCACGGCTGCCACGGCCCCGGCCCGCTGCGTCATTGGGGTCACTGTCGGTCGTGCGCTGGGCCTGCGCATCGCCCGGCGCGGCCGCACCGGCAGCGCCCATACCGGCCATGGCGGCACCACGGTTGATCACCAGGCGGCGCGTCAGCCGGCCCTTTGCCGCGGCATTTTTCCCCGGGCTATCCTCGGACATGGCACAACACCCTCCCTGATGTGGTAATCACGAATGTCGATGACACCAAAGACCTGATCAAGCCTTTCCCACGAAAGCCTATGCCTGGGCGTCCTTACAATCCCGCAATCCAAGACCGCCCGCAATCTTGCAAAGAATTATGTGCAAAACAATAATATGCAAATCAGCCAATCATAGGAAAACAATGTCCGAACCCACCGCCACGCCGGCCACAGCGCCGCTCCTGCCCCCACTCTACAATGCCCTGGAGCCGCTCTCCCCGCAGCGCCATGCCGCGCTGCGCCTGCGCCATGGCGACTACACATTTGCGGCAGGGATATCGGCCATTCCCCTAGCGGCCGAGGAATTCGCCGCTGCCAGCCGCCATTACCCCATCGTCTTCACCACCGCGATGCCGCATATGCCCATGGCACTCATGAGCCTGCTGGCCGATATCAATACCTTTGTTGACGCCAATGGCGCCTGGCAGCCGGGCAAATATATCCCTGCCTATCTCCGCCGTTTCCCCTTCTTCCTGGCCCAAATGGCCGAGGGCCGCGATGAGATGGCCCTATGCATGGATACCTCCGCGACGCAGGCCAGCAGCACCGAGGGTGAGGTATTATTCGGCGCCGATGGCAAACCCACCCCCTTTCTGGACCAAGCCTTCGCCTTCTGCCGCAGCCTCGAGGCGGCCATGCAGCAGACCCTCGCACTGAGCAATGTCCTGACCGGCCTGAACCTTCTGCAACCCGCCGCCATGCAGTTCGAGCAGAATGGCAAGCCCACCAAGATAGACGGCTTCCACGCCATCCAGCGTGACGCCTTCGCCACCCTGCCCGCCGAAAAACTGGCCGAACTGCGTGACAATGGCGTGCTGGACCTGATCTACGCCCATTTCACATCAATGGGCGCCATGCAGGAACTGGCAGCCCGCAGCGCCGCCCGCGCCCGCCCTCTTGTCGGCTGACCCATAACGGACCACTTTAGTCCGCAAAGCATCAGTTGAGGGTCGCACAGACACATGTTTATCGAAACCGAAGGCACGCCCAACCCCGCCACCCTGAAATTCCTGCCCGGGCGGGATGTGATGGGCCCGCGCGGCACGGCGGATTTCATCTCGGCCGAGGTTGCGGTGCGCAGCCCACTCGCCACCCGCATCTTCGCACTCCCCGGCGTGGCGCGGGTTTTTCTGGGTGGCGAATTCATCACCGTCACCAAGGCCGATGACGCGGATTGGATGGCCCTGCGCCCCGCAGTGCTCTCGGCCGTGATGGCGCATTACGTCGCTGGCCTGCCCATCCTTGAAGGCGAAGAGGATCTCGAGGCCGAGGATACCGACCCCGCCGATGCCGAAATCGTCGCCACCATCAAGGAATTGCTCGATACCCGCGTGCGCCCCGCCGTGGCGGGCGATGGCGGTGACATCGTCTTCCGTGGCTTCCGCGATGGGGTGGTAAAGCTGCTCATGCAGGGCGCCTGCTCCGGCTGCCCCTCCTCGCGCGCCACGCTCAAGCATGGTGTGGAGAATATGCTGCGCCATTACGTGCCCGAAGTGCTGAGCGTGGAGCAGGTGGAGGCGTAAAACCCTTTCACTCCGCGCCCCGTGGTGCTCTCCGCCGAAAAGGGCGCGCCGGCCGCCTTGGCCGCGTCACCCGGCGCTTCTGGCGGGCGGCTGACAAACGAATGGTGGGGGAAACAAGATCGAGGGGCTTTGCCCCTCGAGCACCCCAGGAGGGTCGACATGTATGTCGACGAGTTTCCTCCACCTTCGTTAAATTATTGATTTTAAAAGTAATCAAAGGTCCAGGAAAATGATTTTCCTGGTGGGTGAGCGCGAGAGGCCAAAGCCCTTTCGCTCCTCTTCCCCGCCATCAGCATTCTTCAGCAACCGGCTAATGATGCCGCCACACCACATTCTCCGGCGCCGCCTCGCGCGGGTCTGCCTGCAGCCACTCCCCATTGCCCATCGAGCGGCCGGTAAAGGCCAGAATAAACCCCCAATGCGACACCACAACCGTATGCGCCCAATCCTCGCGCGCGGCGATTTCGCTGCGGAAACCATGCGCACGGGTCACCACCGCATGCTCCGGCTCCTCCGTCCCCGGCCACCAGATATCCTCAATGCCGTCAAACGCCACATGGGGGAATTCGCGCGCAACAACGCTGATCGGCCGCCCGACATCGCAGGTAAAGGCGTAACGCTCCCGCACCTGGGGCGTGACATGAATCGGCAGGCCCAGCTTCTCGGCCAGCGGTGCCGCCGTTTGCAGCGCCCTTGTATAGGGCGAGGCGATGATGCGGCGAATATTCTGCCCCGCCAGCCCCTCAGCCGCATCGGCCGCCTGCTGGTGGCCCAAATCGGTCAATCGGGGGTCGATAATGCCCGGGTCCACCCTGGTGCGGCTGAAATGCAGGTTGAATTCGCTCTGGCCATGGCGCAGCAGGATCATCGCATCATCCTCAGATTGCTACTGGCGGCGATACAGGGCTGAAGGCCAATGGTCCATAGATGGAGATTCTGTCATTGAAACATTGCATCACGGACATCTGGTCATTGTAGGCGAAGCCGCCGCACCCTAATTAGACCGCTCAGGAGTTATCATCGCCATGCAAGGCAGCTTTCCCTTCGATCTCATCCTCTTCGGCATGGTGGCCGCGTTTCTGGTGCTGCGCCTGCGCAGCGTGCTGGGCAAACGCCAGGGCTTTGAGCGCCCGCCAGCCGATGCCCGGCCCGCCACCCCCATCGCCATGGGGCGCGAGGCGCCGCGCGGCCCCGCCGCCGCCGCACCCATCGTCAGCGGCGTCGCCGCGCAAACCATCAGCCGCATCGGCGCCATCGATACCAGCTTCGAGCCCGCAGCCTTCCTCGGCGGTGCCGAAGGGGCGTTTCGCATGATCGTCACCGCCTTCGCCGCCGGCGACAGGCAGACGCTGCGCGGCCTGCTCAGTGACGACACCTATGCCGGTTTCGAACTGGCCATCACCGGCCGCGAAAATGCCGGCGAGACCCAGCGCACCGAAATCCGCGCCATCAACGCCGTCAGCATTGATGCCGCCGAGCTGCGCGGCGCGCTGGCCGATATCACCGTGCGCTTCGTGACCGACCAGGTGAATATGACCACTGCCAAGAGCGGCGAGGTGATCAGCGGCTCCGATGCGATCACCGAACTCACCGATCTATGGACCTTCCAGCGCGATGTCGCCGACAAAGACCCAACCTGGCGCCTGGTGGCGACGCGCAGCCTGTAGGCTACCGGCCGCGCTGGCGCTGCTCTGCCTGCAGGCCTGCACCCAAGGCCCCCAGCCCAATATCCCGCTCGATACATTGCCGGGCTGGCATGAGGATACGGTGCATGAGGCGCTTCCCGCCCTGCGCCGAAGCTGCGCCCGATGGTCCACAATGCCACCCGACGCAGCCCTTGGCGGCCCGCCCGGGCCCGGGCGGCAAGTGGCCGATTGGGCCCCGGCCTGCCAGGCCATCGCCGCCTTGGAGGATCCGGTGGAGCCCCGCGCGCTGCGCCGCCTCCTCGCCACCCATCTCCAGGCGCTCGACCAAGGCACCGGCACCCTGACAGGCTATTTCGAGCCCGTCCTGCGCGGCACCACAGCCCCTAGCCCGCGCCACACCACACCGCTTCACGCCCTGCCGCCCGGCCCCGGCCCGCACCCCTCCCGCGCCGCCATCGAGGCCGGCGCGCTGCGCAACCGTGGCCTGGAACTGGTTTGGGTGGATGACGCCGTGGATGCGTTTTTCCTGCATATTCAAGGCAGCGGCCGGGTGGTGCTGGCCGATGGCACGGTGCTGCGCCTGGGCTATGCCGGGCAGAATGGCCTGCCCTATTTCGCCATTGGCCGGCTGCTGATCCAGCGCGGCGAGATCGACCGCGCGGCCATGAGCATGCAGGCCATCCAGGCCTGGTTGCGCCAGGCCAGCCCCGCCGCAGCGGCCGAGGTGATGCAGGCCAATCCATCCTACATC
The DNA here is from genome assembly GCA_945901085.1 of Rhodovarius crocodyli. GTDB lineage: Bacteria > Pseudomonadota > Alphaproteobacteria > Acetobacterales > Acetobacteraceae > Rhodovarius > Rhodovarius crocodyli_A. The sequence continues at coordinate 36,547 of CAMDJV010000037.1, forward strand.
TTCTTCCGCCCGCTGGAGGGGCTGGCAGCCCATGAGGGGCCGCTGGGCTCCTTCGGCGTGCCGCTGACCCCACAACGCTCAGTGGCGGTGGATGTCGAACACGTGCCCCAGGGCGCGCCGGTATTCATGGCCGGGGTGGAGAATATGCCGCCAAGGCTGCTGGTGGCACAGGATACGGGCGGCGCCATTCGCGGCCCCGCCCGGGCCGATCTGTTCTGGGGCTGGGGCGATGAGGCCGGCGCCAGGGCCGGCGGACTTAATCAGCCCGCCCGCATCTTCGTGCTCGTCCCGCGGCAGCCTGCGCCGCGTTCACTGCGCATGGTCCAGCCATTGCCGAGAGAATGATTCAAGGTCTTCGA
>CAMDJV010000038.1 GCA_945901085.1 Rhodovarius crocodyli
CACCGGGGCTTCCGCCACCGCCACCTCAACAACCGGGGCCGCCTCAACCGGCGTAGCCGGCTCCACCTTGCGCGTGGCGCCGAAGGCCGCTTCCTCAGCGGCACGCTCCGCCGCATCCATCGCCGCCATGATGGGGTCCACCTGGCTGGCAAAGGGGTCAGCCGGGGTGGGGCCAGTGTAACGCGGCGGAGGTGCCGGCATGGCAACCGCATCCTCGGCCTCATCCTCGCCCGTTTCACTCCCAGCCTCACCGGCCAGGCCAGGCTCGCCCTCACGCCGGCGGCGGCCGCCACGGCGGCCACGGCGGCGGCGTGGGCGGTCATCCTCACCCTCGGCCACGGCAGCACCCTCCGGCGCCGCCTCGGGAATCACACCGGCCACGGCTTCACCATCAGCCGGCGCCTCGTCACCATCGGCCGGGGCTTCACCCTCGGCGGTCAGCACTGCGGGCAGCGCATCCTCGCCAGCATTGCCACCATCCTCACGGCGGCCACCACGCCGGCGGCGGCGGCGGCGGCGGCTCACCTCACGCTCGGCCTCGGTCTCGGTCTCACCAGCCGGCGGCGGCGCCTCGTCACCATCCAGCGCATCGGCGGTCTCGGCCTCCTCGCTGATCACATCTTCCGGCGCATAATCCATCCGCAGGGCGGATTGGCCACGATCATCAGCCATCGGCCGCGCCTCGGCCGCGCGCAGCTTCTCAATGCGGAAGGCCGCACCAAACATCGAAGCATCCGTTTCGAACAGAACGGACATGCCAAAGCGTTCTTCGATCTGCCCCAGCCGCTCGCGCTTGCGGTTGAGCAGGTACATGGCCACCGTGGGGTTCACATGCACCGCAATCTCGGAGGCGCGGCGGCGCGCGCCCTCCTCCTCGATGGCGCGCAGCACCTGGATGGAGGCACTCTCCGGGCTGCGAACCAGGCCGCGGCCCTCGCAATGCGGGCAAGTGATGAAGGTCTGCTCAGTCAGGCTCGGGCGCAGCCGCTGGCGCGACATTTCCAGCAGGCCGAAATGCGAAATGCGGCCCACCTGAATCCGCGCGCGGTCACCGCGCAGCGCATCCTTCAGCCGGCGTTCCACGGCGGCGTCATGCTTGGACGCATCCATGTCGATGAAGTCGATAACAATCAGCCCCGCGAGGTCCCGCAGCCGAAGCTGGCGGGCGATCTCATCCGCGGCCTCGATATTGGTGCGGAAGGCGGTGTCCTCGATGCTGCGCTCGCGGGTGGAGCGGCCGGAGTTCACGTCAATCGCCACCAGCGCCTCGGCCTGGTTGATAACGATATAGCCACCCGATTTCAGCTGCACCGTGGGCGAGTGCATGCCATCAAGCTGCGCCTCCACCCCGTGGCGGGCAAAAAGCGGCGTCGCACCATCGCGATAGAGCTGAATCTTGCGCGAATTCTCCGGCATCAGCATGCGCATGAAGTCGCGCGCCGTCTGATAGGCCTCCTCGCCCTCAACCAGAATTTCGTCCATGTCGCGGGCATAGCCATCGCGGATGGAGCGCTTGATGAGGTCGGCTTCCTCATAGATCAGCGCCGGCGCGGTGCTGGCCAGGGTGCGCTCGCGAATGCTGTCCCATAGCCGAAGCAGATATTCGCAGTCGCGCTTGATCTCAGGCTTGGGCCGCTGGGCACCAGCGGTGCGCACGATGAGCGACATGCCAGTGGGCAAGTCCAGCTCCTCAATCGCCTCACGCAGCCGCCTGCGGTCAGACACCGAGGTGATCTTGCGCGAGACACCACCGCCGCGCGGCGAATTGGGCATCAGCACCGAGAAGCGGCCGGCCAGCGACATATAGGTGGTCAGCGCCGCGCCCTTGCCGCCGCGCTCTTCCTTGACGACCTGGATCAGCAGGATCTGCCGGCGGCGGATAACCTCCTGAATCTTGTAGTGGCGCATGAAGCGCGGCGGGTCGCGGCGCTGGCTGCTGCCTTCTTCGGCGCCGGCATCATCATCATCCTCATCGCCGGCGGCCTGGGCCTCGGCCTCAGCCTCGGCGGCGGCTTCGCTGCTCGGCGGGTCCTCGCCACCCAGGGTCTCGGGCAGGGCCATATCCTGCTCGACGCTTTCCACCCTGCTGCCGGCCGGCTCGGCCTCGGCGGCATTCTCTTCCCGCCCAGCCTCTTCCGAAGCAGCCTCAGCCAGCGGGGCGTCGCTGGCCATAATCTCGCCCGCCTCGGCCGCAGCCTCAGGGATGGCCTCTTCCAGCGCCTGGGCAAGGCCTTCCTCGGCCGTGCGGCGCTGCTCGGCAATGGCGAGCTTGCGGGCCCGGCGCTCTGCGGCGCGGGCGGCCTGGCGCTCCTCCTCCTCGGCCTCCTCGCGGGCCTCGGCCTCCTGCATCTCGATCAATTTCTGGCGATCAGCCACCGGAATCTGATAGTAATCCGGGTGGATTTCCGAAAACGCCAGAAAGCCATGGCGATTGCCGCCATACTCCACGAAGGCAGCCTGCAGGCTGGGCTCCACCCGAACCACTTTGGCCAGGTAGATATTGCCCTTCAGGGGAAGGCGATTGGCCGCCTCGAGGTCGAATTCCTCAAGCCGTGAACCATCCATCACCACCACGCGGGTTTCTTCCGCGTGGGATGCGTCGATCAGCATCCGCTTGGTCATGTGTTAAAAACTCCGCGCCGAGGCGGCACAATGGCGCGCGCACAGGGCTGCAATGGGTCGGTGGGACCGAGATGGAACGGCAATGTTGCGTCCGGCAAGCCATGGCGGCGTTGCGCAATCCTTGTCTCGGGCGGAACGGGGAACCGTTCCTGGGAATTCGGGCGACCGCGTCGCAATTGACGGCGCCCGGCATGCGTTGCGCCCCGTCCCGCGCAGCAGGCTGCATGGACAAGCCCACCATCGGGCAGGCGCGCGATGGCGGCCAAGGGCCCGAAACGCTCGGCCCTTCGGGGGCCATCTGCGGAACCGGGCTCAGGGCCGCTTTCAGGCAGGGCGCAAGGCGGGGCGGGTGCCGGCGAAATCGGGTTCATACCCGAAGGCCGAAACATTTCGCGCAGCGCTCCCAGCTTCGGGGCAAGACCGCACGGCCACATCCAGCGCCCCGCGAAAACCATCACCAGGGCACTACACCATAACAGGGTAGGCCAGTCGGGCAATAGCTGAATCAACATCAGGCACAGAACGCGAACATTTTTGCTGCACAACGCATCAACATTGTATAGGATCACTCTGTCGCACGGGGGGTGCGGCATTGCATGACGTCACGCCGCTCGATCCTGGGCGCCGCCCTGGCGGCAGCCTGCACCGCATCTGAAGCCATGGCGCAACGCCGCCCGCCCGGCGAGGAGCGCCGTGCCGCCCTGCCGCTCATCGTGCTCGACCCTGGCCATGGCGGGGCAGACCCAGGCGCCATCGGCGCCGCCGGCACCCAGGAAAAGCGCATTGTCCTCGCCATGGCGCAGGAGCTGCGCCGCAGGCTGCAGGCCAGCGGCCGCGCCCGCGTCATCCTCACCCGCGAGCGGGATGTCTTCGTCCCCCTGGCCGAGCGTGTGGCCATTGCGCGCCGGGCCCAGGCCGCGCTCTTCCTTTCCATCCATGCCGATAGCGCGCCCCCGGGCCATGCCGGCCAGGCCCGCGGCGCCAGCATCTATACCCTGGCCGAAACCGCCACCGACACCTTCTCCGCCGCCCTCGCCCGCCGGGAAAATCTGGCCGATCAGGCCGGCGGCCTGCGCCTGCCCTCGGTCTCACCCGATGTGCAGCGCATCCTGCTCAGCCTGATGCGCGCCGAAACCAGCCAAGGCAGCGAGCGCGTGGCCAGAAAGACCGTCCAGGCCATGCAGGGCGATGTGCCGCTTTTGACCAACCCCCATCGCCGCGCCAGCTTCGTCGTGCTCAAGGCGCCCGATGTGCCCAGCGCCCTCGTCGAGGTGGGCTTCCTCTCGCACCCGATGGATGAGGCCATGCTCAACCGCCCCGCCTGGCGCGCCCGGGTGGCGGATTCCCTGGCCGAGGGCCTGCATGCCTTCCTCGGCCGGCGGGTGGCCACATAGCGCCGCCCGGCTTTGCGCTATGCGAAGCCACCACATTCAGTGCTAAAGGCCCCCGATGCAGCCCCCGCCGCTCCAAGCCGGTACCCCCATGGCCACCCCCTCGCTGAACCCAGAAGCCGCAGCGCCGCAGGGGCCGGCCGCGCCGCCCCCGCCGGCCGCGCCGCGCCGCCGGCGGTTTCGCGGCTTTGGCATCTTCCGGCTGCTCCTGCTGCTGGCCGCCGGCACCTCCCTGGTCGGCGCCGTGGCCGGCTTTGGGCTCTACCACCAATTGCAGGCCGCCCTGCCCGATTACCGCTGGCTGGCCGATTACCAGCCGCAACAAATGTCGCGCATCTACGCCGCCGACAGCCAATTGATGGCCGAACTGGCCAATGAGCGCCGCGTTTTCGTCCCCATCGAGGCCATACCCGCCCGGCTGCAACAAGCCTTCATCTCCGCCGAGGACCAGCGCTTCCGCGAGCATATGGGCATCGACCCCGCAGGCATGGTGCGTGCCGTGGTCACTTGGGCGCAGACCTATGGCTCCGGCCGGCGCATGCAGGGTGCCTCCACCATCACCCAGCAGGTCGCCAAGAACATGCTGGTCGGCAGCGACCGCACGATGCTGCGCAAAGCGCGCGAGGCGCTGCTGGCGCTGCGCCTCGAACGCACCCTCAGCAAGGAACGCATCCTCGAAATCTACCTCAACGAGATCTTCATGGGCGCCCAGGCCTATGGCGTGGCCGCCGCAGCACAGGCCTATTTCAACAAGGCGCTGGATGAATTGACCATCGGCGAGATGGCCTTCCTCGCCTCCCTTCCCAAGGCCCCCAATAATTACAACCCCTTGCGCCACCCCGAGCCGGCCCGCATCCGCCGCAACTGGGTGATCGAGCGCATGGCCGAGGATGGCGCCATCACCGCCGCCGAAGCCCAGACGGCACGCGCCGAAACCCTGCTCGCCCGCCCCACCCGCCGGCCCGATACCGTGCCGGTCGGCCAACACTTTACCGAGGATGTGCGCCGCGAACTCATCACCCGCTTTGGTCCCGAACAGGCGGCCGGCGGCGGCCTCGTGGTGCGCACCTCGCTCGACCCCGCCCTGCAGGCCGCGGCCGAGGAGGCGCTGCGCCGCGGCACCATGGCCTATGACCGCCGGCGCGGCGGCTGGCGCGGCCCGGTGGGGCGCATCCCCTTCGGCCCCGCTGAATGGCAGGCCTCGCTGGAGGCCATGCCCCGCGCCCCCGGCGCCTTGCCCGCCTGGCGCCAGGCCGTGGTGCAAAGCGTGACCAATAGCGAGGCCCGGGTGGCTTGGCTGGAACGCGCCAATCCCCGCGTGCCCTGGGAGGCCCGCAGCGGCGTGATCGACTTGGCCGATACCGCCTGGGCCCGCCCCATTCTCCCCGGACCAGCCCAGGCAGGCCTGCGCCTGGGCGCCGCCCCGCGCCGCATGAACGATGTCCTAACCCCCTCCGATGTGGTGCTGGTCGAGCCCAACCCGGCACGGCCGGGCCGCGTCCTGCTGCGCCAATTGCCCGAGGCCGAAGCCGCCATCGTCGCCCTCGACCCTGCCACCGGCCGCATCCTCGCCATGGCCGGTGGCTGGAGTTTCGAGCGCAGCCAGTTCAACCGGGCGTCGCAGGCGCTGCGCCAGCCTGGCAGCTCCTTCAAACCCTTCGTCTATCTGCCCGCCCTCGAGGATGGCATCCCACCCAATCAGCGCTTCTTGGACACCGCGGTCGAAATCCCAACGCCGCAAGGCGTCTGGCGGCCGGGCAATTACGGCGGCGGCTCATCGGGCGCGGCAGTCACCATGCGCTCGGCGCTGGAGCGCAGCCTCAATTTGGTGACGGTGCGCATCGCCCAGCAGGTCACCATGGCCCGCGTCTCTGATGTGGCGAACCGCTTCGGCGTGATCAACAACATGCCGCCCTACCTCGCCATGAGCCTCGGCGCGGGCGAGACCACGGTGGTGCGGATGGCGTCGGCCTATGCCAGCTTCGTCAATGGCGGCAGGCGGGTGGAACCCAGCCTGATCGACAGCGTGCAGGACCAGCGCGGCCGGGTGATCTGGCGCGGTGACCAGCGCGCCTGCCAGGGCTGCGATGGCGGACCAGACAGCGCCCCCCCCACCCTCGCCGAAAACCGCCGCCAAATCGCCGACCCCATCGCCACCTATCAGATCGTGAACATCCTCCAAGGCGCGGTGCAGCGCGGCACCGGCGGGCGCGCCGGCCAGGGGCTCAACCGCCCGGTGGCAGGCAAGACCGGCACGACCGATGACTACAAGGACAATTGGTTCGTCGGCTTCACGCCAGACCTGGTGGTGGCAGTGTGGTTCGGCTTCGACGAACCGCGCAGCCTGGGCAATAACGAGACCGGCGGGCTGAACGCGGCGCCGATTTTCCGCGATGTGATGGAAGCCGCCCTGCGCGGCTCCCCCCCCGTGCCCTTCCGCGCACCGCCCGGCGTCTCACTGGTGCGGGTCACGCTCGATAACGGGCAAAGCCTCATGGAAGCCTTCCGGCCGGGTACGGAAAACGCCGCCCAGCCGGTGGATGGCACGGCTTCGGGCGCGGGCGCGGCATCGCGGGTGGAAAGCGGCCTGGGCGGGCTTTACTGAGCCAGCGCCAATCAGCCCCGCCACCAAAGCCGAGCAGGCGTGGCGAAAAAGAGCGAAAGGGCTTTGCCCTTTCGCGCTCTCCCACCAGGGTCGACATGTATGTCGACGATTTTCCTGGACCTTTGATGAATATTAAAATCAATAATTGATCGAAGGTGCAGGAAACTAAGTTTCCTGCTGGGGTGCTCGAGGGGCAAAGCCCCTCGATCTTGTTTTCCCCCGCTGCTCGTTTTGCAGCCGCCTGTCCGATATTGAGCCCCCGCACAGGCGCGGCCGAACCCGGATTTTCATTGACAATTTAGGCTAAAAATCCCAATATCCCGGCTGCTGTTTAACATCCGCATCCCGGCCTCAACACCACATGTAGTGGCACAACCCCGCCACCACACCACCCATGGTATTTGTCCGAATACAACACAAATTGCCGCCCTCAGTCGCTCTCCGGCGCAATCACATTGGTCTGCAGCCCCAGCACCAGCACATCGCGCACCGTCTCAATGCCCTTCAGCCGGATATCATCCCAGGCCTCGGGGGTGTGAAACGCGCTATGCGGGGTGATCACCAGCCTGCCCTGCAGCCAATCCTCCCGGGCGCGATAGGCCCGCATCAGGCTCGGCACCGGCTCCACCGGCGGCTCCACCGGCACCACATCCAGCCCAGCCCCGGCAATATGGCCCGAGCGCAGCCCCGCCTCCAGCGCGTCGAGGTCCATAATCGGCCCGCGCGCCGTGTTCACCACCACTGCGCCCTTGGGCAGCAAGGCCAGCTCCGCCGCCCCCACCAGGCCGCGGGTCTTGCGCGTCAGCGGCGCATGAATGCTCAGCACATCCGCCTGCTCCATCAGCGCCGCCAGCGAAGGCGCCCGCCTGATCCCCAAGGCCCGGTCCACCCCATTGGGCAGGAAGGGGTCAAAAAACACCACGTCAAAACCAAAAGCCTTGGCCCGCAGCGCCACCGCCGTGCCAATCCGCCCCAGCCCCAGCACGGCAAAGCGCTGCACCGAAAGCCGGCGGATCAAGGGCGTATTGATCACCCCCCAATGCGCAGGCGGGTTCGCCCGCTGCGTCTCATGATGAAGGAACAGCCCCCGCCGCAGCCCCAGCGCCAGCGAAATGGCATGATCCGCCACCTCCTCAGTGCCGTAATCGGGAATATTGCACACGGTGATCCCGCGCCGGGCGCATTCCGCCCGGTCCACCCGGTCATACCCCACGCCCATGCGCACCACCACGCGCAGCTTGGGAAACCGCGCCAATTGCGCCGCCGGCACCGCCATGCGCAGCGTCATCAGCGCATCGGCCTGCTCGCATAGCGCATCGGGCAATTCATCCAGCGCCGCCACGGCAGCGCCACGCACCACCCGCGCACCGCCGGCCAGCACCGGCTCCTCCACGTTGTTATCGGGGTAAAGGCCTTCCGGCTCCAGAATTGTCAGCACCGACACTCATCTCCTGTTACACGCGCTCGAAGCGAAATCCCCAGGCGCGGGCGCCACTGGCCACCAGCGTGGTGACCTCACCGGCATCATCGCGCTCAAACCGCACATCCCACCAGGGGTCATACAGCCGGCCCGGCATATGAAACCGGGCCAGATCCTGGCCCAGCCCCTCGATGCGAAACGGCCCCGCCTTGGCCAGCGGCCCGTCAATCCGCCAGGTGCCATCCCCCGCCAAGTGCCAGGCGGTGTCCAGATCGGCACAGTGAAACCGCCCGGCCAAATCCGGCCCCGGCCCCGGCTCCACCCGCCTCAACCGGCTGCTATGGCCGGCATCGCCATGCAGCACATGGCCGCCATCACGGGCTTCCAGTGCGAAGCGGAAGCCCCCGCGCAGCGCATGCAGCCGGCCATCCTGGCGCGGGCCCAGGGCAAAGGCCACGCCATGCTGCCGCGCCATCGGCCGCCCGGCCTCATCCAGCCAAAGGTCGAGCGACACGCCCTCCTCGGTCACATGGCAACCGCTGGGCAGCGGCAGCGCCGCCACCGGGTGTAGCACCGGCTCGGCCTCCAGCGCCGCCTCCAGCACCGCCATGCCCATCGCCCCGGCATCCAGCCCGCCATGATTGGTGATGACAATCACCGTCAGCCGCCGCGCCGGCACGCGCATGAAGGCGGTCTTGAAGCCAGGCCACAGCCCGCCATGCGAGACCAGCTTCAACCCGCGCCAGTCATCCACCTCCACACCCCGGGCGTAGCTATTCATGGTGCCATTGGTGAAAGGCGCCAGCACCTCCATCTGCGGCTCCAGCACGCCCCCGCCCAGCAGGTTCAGGCTCAGCGCCCGGGCCCAGAGGGCGAGGTCCTCCACGCCCGAGACCATGCCCCCCTCCCCGCCCAGCGCAAAGCCATGCCCGGCACGAACAAATCCATCCCCGCTGGGCATATAGCCCGTGGCCAGCCCCTCAACCGGGGTCATCACATCGGGGGTGTGGCAGGTGCGCGTCATCCCCAGCGGGCGAAAAATCCTGTCTTGCAGGAAATCCGCCAAGGCCATGCGCGATACGCGCTCTATCACCTGCCCCAGCAGCCAGAAATTGGTATTGGAATAAAGAAACCGCGCACCGGCGGGGAAATTCACCCCCTCGCTGCGGGCAATCGCCCGGTCGATCTGAGCCGCCGGCACTGAATGGCTGAGATCCACCCCGCCGGCGCGCAGCAATTCCAGCATGTCGCGCAGGCCAGCGGTGTTACGCATCAATTGGTCAAGCGTGATATGCCCGGCCCAGCCAGGCAGCCCAGGCAGGTATCGCCCCACCGGGTCACGCACCGAGAGCATGCCCTCCGCCGCCAGGATCAGGATGGCGGCACAGGTGAATTGCTTGGAGACCGAGGCGATGCGAAAGCAGGTTTGCGCCGTGATAGGCTGGCGCAATTCGATGCTGGCCATGCCCGATTGGCGGCGCAGCAGCAATTCCGCATCGCGGGCCACGCCCACCGCGACACCGGGGCCTTCGTCATGGGGAACAAGCAACAGGCCGACGCGGCGTTCAAGCCGCAACATATCCAAGTCCCGCATGTGAAGTCTCCCGATAACGCGAGTGAAGCACGGCACGGGGTTTAAGGCTATGGCATTGATCGTATTGCGCCCGGAACGTCAGGCGATGATATCGGGCACCAGTTTGCGCTCGATCCAGGTGATCTCGTCACGCAGTTTCAGCTTGCGCTTCTTCAGCCGCTGCAATTGCAACTGGTCCACGATTGAATCGCCCATCCGGAAGATCACCGTGTCGAGATCACGATGTTCGCTGCGCAGTTCGTGCAGCCGGCGCAGCAGATTCTCTTGATCTTCCAAATTACATCCCCGATCCGACCGGTCAGATAATCGATCGGCCGGCGGTTACAACGAAAACGTCATAAAGGCGAGGGCGCATCGCCTCAGACCGCCTCGCTCTCGGCCAGCGCATTCTGGGCGAGTTTTTCCTCCACCAGCTTCACCAGGTGCTCCACCATCTCATCGCTTGAGGTGGTGTGGCTCTGCTTACCGGCGGCATAGACCATGTGGCGGCCAGCGCCGCCGCCGGTCAGGCCGATATCGGTCATCAGCGCCTCGCCCGGACCATTCACCACGCAGCCGATGATGCTCAGCGTCAGCGGCGCGGTGATATGGGCGAGCCTGTCCTCGAGCTTCTGCACCGTGCGGATGACATCGAAGCCCTGCCGGGCGCAGGAGGGGCAGGAGATGACCTTTACCCCGCGGTTGCGCAGGTTGAGGGCTTTCAGAAGCTCCCAGCCCACCTTCACCTCCTCCTCCGGCTCGGCCGAGAGGGAGACGCGCAGCGTATCGCCAATGCCGGCCCAAAGCAGGTTGCCCAGGCCGATGGCCGATTTTACCGTGCCGGTGCGCAAGCCCCCGGCCTCGGTGATGCCGATATGCAGCGGGTGGTCGCATTGGTCGGCCAGCTGCTGATAGGCCGCCACCGCCAGGAACACGTCGGACGCCTTCACGCTGATCTTGAACTCGTGGAAATCATTCTGCAGCAGATGATCGGCATGCCACAGCGCGCTTTCCACCAGCGCATCAGGGTTAGGTTCGCCGTATTTCTCCAGCAGATGCTTCTCCAGCGAGCCGGCATTGACGCCAATGCGGATGGAGCAGCCATGGTCCCGCGCCGCCTGGATAACCTCTTTCACCCGCTCGGCGGAGCCGATATTGCCCGGGTTGATGCGCAGGCAGGCGGCGCCAGCCTGGGCTGCCTCGATGGCGCGTTTATAGTGGAAATGGATATCCGCCACGATGGGGACATTCACCTCGCGCACGATCTCGGCCAGGGCCGCCGTGCTCTCCTCATCGGGGCAACTGACCCGCACGATGTCCACCCCGGCCATCTCGGCCAGGCGAATCTGGGCAATGGTGGCCGCCGCGTCCGAGGTGAGGGTATTGGTCATGGTCTGCACGGAGATCGGCGCATCGCCACCCACCGGCACCCGCCCGACATGAATCTGGCGCGATTTGCGGCGCTCGATATGCTGATAGGGCCTGTAGCTGCTCATCAAGACGCTCCTGAAGTCCGGGCCGCGCGGTGCGGCCCAGGGCATTTGGTCGCCGCGATCATATCAAGCCTGGGTGGGGGCAGCATAGGGGCTGTCTGCCCCCCCCCAGGGTTCAGCGCGGCGCCGCCGGCGCGGGGGTGGGGGGCGTGGCGCCCTGAGGCCGCGGCGGCGAGGTGCTGGCTGGCCCCGGCGTGGAGGGCCCTGAGGTGGCGGGCCCAGGCGCGGCCGAATTGGGCGCGGCCGTATTGGGCGCGGTGGCGCCCTGGGCCGTGCCGGCGCAGTGTTGGCCGGAGCCGGCGTGGTTGGAGCCGAGCCGGGGGCGGCCGGCGTGCTGGCCGAGGGCGTGGTGGTTGAGGGCGTGGGCGGCGTTGTGGTCGCCGCCGGCGTGGGACGTACCGGCTGGGTGTGGCGCTGCATCACATTGTCGAGTTGCAGAATTTGCCTTCCGGGTGTGGTGTTCAGCAAGCCAGCCGTGACCTGGCCATCGATGAGCAGCTCCACCGCCGGCGCGATGGCGATATTGGCGGAAAGCCCCGGCTGGTTGGGCGGGGTGAAGCTCTCGCCGGCGCGGAATACCCGGGCGACGATGGGGGCTGCGCCCTGGTTGCTGGAGCGCACCTGCACCCAGCTCTCGGCCTTGAAGCGGAGCGTGATGCGGCTGACATCGGTGGGCGAGAGCACCACCGGCGGCGGCGGCGGGGTTGGCACCACGATGGGCACCTGCACCGGCGTGGGCAGGGTGACGGTGGAGGTGGGCAGCGCATTGCCACTGGCAGCAAGGCCCGGCACCGCCAGGGGTGGCGGCTCCGCCGCGGTGCCTTCACGCGCGGCGCGCTCAAGCCGGGGCGGCACGGCGGGGATGGCATCCACCGTGCGATTCGACGGGCTGGACCAGTTTGACCAGCCAATATAGGCGCCAATGGCCAGCACCGCGCCCACCAGCACCAGGATTCCGGTGGGCATGCCGCGCTCGGGCACGGGCTCAGGGAAGATCAGGTCATGCCGCCGGGGCACAGCCGGGCCCGCACTGTCGCGGAAGCGGCGGACCATCTCATCGGCATCCAGCCCCAGCGCATTGGCGTAGTTGCGCACGAAGCCCCAGGCATAGGCCGGGCTGGGCAGGTCGCGCATGCGGCCTTCTTCGAGGGCGACGAGATAGACGCGGCGGATGCGCAGCGCCTGGCTCATATCCTGAATGGAGAGACCTGAGGCTTCTCGCGCGTCGCGCAGCTCCTCACCAACACGCGCGGCATCAGCGCTAGGCGGGGCCTCGGCTCGATCGAAGCGTTTCATGGTGAATGACACAGCGCCATGTAGCCTATGCCGCACTGCGGAAGGAAGGGGGCTCGGACAGGGATTGGTTCATGCGCCCGCCCGTGCGGCCAGAGCAGCCTCGGCCTGGGCGATGATTTCGGCGATGATCTCGGCCACTGGCTGTTCACGCGTGACCATGCCAACGGATTGGCCGGCCATGAGGCTGCCATTCTGCACATCGCCCTCGACCACCGCGCGGCGCAGCGCGCCGGCCCAGAAATGCTCGATATCGAGCTGGGCGGCCTCTTTCGTCAGTTCGCCGGACTGAAACCGCGCCAGGGTCTCGGCCTGGTGGCGGATAAAGCGCTGGCTGCCTTCGTTCTTCAGCGCGCGCACCGGGATGACGGGGAAATTCTCGTCGAGCTGCACGGTGGGCACGGCATCGCGCGCCGAGGCGCGGAAGAAGGCCTTCTTGAAGTTTTCATGCGCGATGCTCTCGGCGGCGCAGGCGAAGCGGGTGCCCATCTGCACGCCGGCAGCGCCCATTTCCAGATAAGCCAGCATGGCCTCACCCCGGCCGATGCCGCCGGCAACGAAGACCGGCACCTCGCGGATGACCGGCAAAATCTCCTGTGCGAGCACGTTGAGCGAGACCGGGCCGATATGGCCGCCGGCCTCACTGCCCTCGATCACCAACGCGTCCACATCCATGCGCACCAGCTTCTTGGCCAGGGCCACGGCGGGGGCGAAGCAGATGACCTTCATGCCGCCGGCCTTGGCGGCCAGGATGGCCTCACGCGGCGGAATGCCGCCGGCGAAGACCAGCACCGGCACCTTGTGGCCGATGCAGACATCGACGAGTTCCATCAACTGCGGGTGCATGGTGATGAGGTTCACGCCGAAGGGGGCATGGGCGAGTGCCTTGGTGGCGGTGATCTCCTCATCGAGCCGCGTGGGCTGCATCGCACCACAGGCGATGACGCCGAAGGCGCCGGCATTGGACAGGGCCGCCACCAGATTGCGCTCGGAAATCCAGCTCATGGCGCCGCCCAGAATGCCGTAGCGTGCACCCAGCACAGCGGCGCCACGCGCCATCAGGCCATCGAGGGCGCTCATTGGCCTTCACCGGCCGCGGGAGGCTCGTCGCCATCGAGGCCAAAGCAGGTGTGCAGAGCGCGTACCGCCAATTCCTTGTATTCGGCGGCGACCAGGACACTGACCTTGATCTCGCTGGTGGAGATGACCTGGATGTTGATGTTGCGCTCGCTCAGCGCCTTGAACATCCGCGCCGCCACGCCGGCATGGCTGCGCATGCCGATGCCGACCACGGAGATTTTTGCGACAGCCGGATCGGTCAGGACTTCCTGGTAGCCCAGGGCTTCGCGGACATCTTCGAGCGCCACGCGGGCCTGCGCCAAATCGCCCCGGCCGACCGTGAAGGTCATGTCGGTGGTGCCATCGGCGCCTAGATTCTGCACGATCATGTCAACATTGACATGCGCCTCGGCCAGGCGGCCGAAGAGGATGGCGGCGACACCTGGCCGGTCGGCCACACGCCGCAGCGTCACCTTCGCGTCATCCACCGAATAGGCCACACCGGAGACCACCAGCTTTTCCACGATCTCATCCTCTCCAACGACCAGCGAACCTGGCTTGTCTGCGAAACTGCTCAATACCTGAATGCGCACGCCATGCTTCATCGCCATTTCGACGCTGCGGGTCTGCAGCACTTTGGCACCGACCGAGGCGAGTTCCAGCATTTCCTCGAAGGAAATCTTTTCCAGCTTTCTGGCCCGCGGGACCACACGCGGGTCGGTGGTGTAGATGCCATCCACATCGGTGTAGATGTCGCAGCGATCGGCCTTGATGGCGGCTGCGATGGCGACCGCCGAGAGATCACTGCCGCCACGGCCCAGCGTGGTGACGCGGCCATCGGCGCTCACTCCCTGGAAGCCGGCGATGATGGGCGTCTCGCCCCGGGCCATGGCGGCGAGGAGTTTTTGGCCATCGATGCTGTCCACCCGGGCCTTGGAATGGGCGTCATCGCTCAGGATGGGGATCTGCCAGCCCTGCCAGGAGCGCGCGGGCGTGCCCAGGCTTTGCAGGGCGATGGCCAGGAGGCCGATCGTCACCTGCTCACCGGTGGCGACCACCACATCATATTCGGCGGTGTCATGCAGCGGGTTGAGGTCGTTGCACAGCTTCACCAGATGATTGGTGGTGCCGGACATGGCGGAGACCACCACGGCGACCTCATTGCCGGCGTCACGCTGTTTTTTTACCAGCCTCGCCACATTGCGGATGCGGTCTAGGTCTGCGACGGATGTTCCGCCGAATTTCATCACGATCTTTGGCATGATCTCAGGATCGGTCCAGGGTGGGCCGCTCCCTTAAAGGCAGCACAGGACGCATGCAAGGCACGGTCATTCCCTCGGAAATCGCCAAATTCGACGGGCTCGCGGCTGAATGGTGGGACCCGCGTGGCCCGATGGGCCCGCTGCACGCGATGAATCCGGCCCGCACGGGGTGGATTTTGCAGCGGATGGAGGGGCAGAGGGTGCTCGATATCGGCTGCGGCGCTGGGCTGGCGAGCGAGGCGCTGGCCCGCGCCGGCAAGGATGTGGTGGGGCTGGACCGTGCGGCGGCCGCACTCGCCGCCGCGCGCGCCCATGCGGCGGCGGGGGGGCTGGCCATTGATTATCGGCAGGGCGGCGTGGAGCAGGTGGCTGATTTGCCGCTTTTTGACGCCGTGGTGGCGCTGGAGGTGGTGGAGCATGTGGCCGATGTGCAGGAATTTCTAGCCGATGCGCTCTCGGTTCTGCGGCCGGGGGGGCGGTTGTTTCTCTCCACCTTGAACCGCACGCCGAAGAGCCTGCTGGTGGCGAAATTCGGCGCGGAATATGTGGCGAGGCTGCTGCCGGTGGGCACGCATGATTGGAAGCGGTTTCTCAAACCGGCGGAATTGGCGGCGCATGCCCGGGCGGTGGGAGCGCTGGTGACCGATATCGCCGGGATGGCGCCGATGGCTGGGATTGGCGATTGGGCCATCGGCCGCGATGTCGGGCAGAATTATATCGCCATGGCGATCAAGGGTTAGGGTCTATTGGGAAGACCGGGCGGGGCAGGCGCTTCCAGGCGAAGCGGCTGAGCACCGGGCTGGTCAGGCCTGGGGCGTCGACTTCGAGGATGCGCTCATTGGGGGCGAATTCGGCGAAACCGGCGCGGAAATGGCCGCGGCTTTTCAGCACCACGACGCGCGCGGCGGCGATGTCGATGCCGTGCATCTCCAGCGTGCGGGGCTCATGGCATTGCCGGCGCAGGCTGATGACCACCACCTCCAGGCCGCTGCCCTCCAGCGTCAGCCTTGCGGCGGGGCCTAGGTTGAATTGGCGGCCGGCCATATTGCCGCGGCGGCCTTGGCCCTTTCCGTCGGTCAGCATGGTCACCCGGGCGCGGGCGGTTAAGGGGAGGCTGAATTCGCTGGGGTCTCGGTTGAAGCGGGCCTCGAAAAGCGCGCCTTCGCCCAGGGCATGCGCCTCGGCGGCCAGGGCGGGGTCGACGAAAAGGCCCAGCACCACGGAGGGGATGGCGGCCTCGTGCAGGGCCTGGAGCAGCCAGGCGGTGTTGCCCCGGCCGCCGCCGCCGGGATTGTCGGCCACATCGGCGAGGATGAGGGTCTGGCTGGTGGTTTTGGCGCGGGTGAGGGCTGCGTCCAGGCTGGTGAGATTGGCGACGTAGCGGTGGCGCTCATTCCAGGCGCGGCTGGCCAGTTGCTCGACGGCGGCATCGGCTGCCGCCTGGCTGCGTGCTGTGGCGCTGACCGTCATGCCGCATTTGGGCAGGTCGCTGAAGACGAAGCCGCCGGTCACGCTGGCATTGAGGACTTCGCCGCCCATCAGCGCCTCGGCGTCACGGATGAGGTCGGCATAGGGGCCCTCGGCGGTCAGCAGGGTGACGGAGGGGGGCGTGATGGCCAGGCGGCGGAAGGCCTTGAAGACCCGGGTGCCGCTGAGCAGCAGGCGCAGCATATCGGCGGCCTCGGCGGCGCGGGCGGCCATGTCGATATGGGGGTTGGTGCGATAGGCGATCAGGCTATCGCAGGCGGCGACCAGGCGCTCGCTCACATTGCAGTGAAGGTCATGGGTGACCACGATGGGCACGCGCGGGCCGACCACGGCGCGAATCATGGCGAGGAGGCTGCCATCGCTATCCTCATCGCCGGTGGCGCTGCTGGCACCGTGGCTGGCGACATAGACGGCATCGAGCGGCAGGGCGGCGAGCAGCCCGCTGCGCGCGGCGTCGAGCATGCGCAGGAACAGCGCCTGGTCGATCGGCCCGCCCGGCGGGGCGGCCCAGATGGCGATGGGTTGTGGGGCCCAGGGGCCGGTTTCGTCCATGCGGCGATAGAAGCCGGCCATTTCGGCGGGGAGATGTGAGGTCTCGGCCCGGGCAAGGCGGGTGATGGTCTCGCCCTCTTCCCAGCATTGGGCGCGGAAATCCGCCTCCACCGTGGGCGGCGCGAAGGCATTGGCCTCCAGATGCAGCCCCAGAATTCCGACCCTTGGCACCATGACCTGACCCCCAATTGCGCAGCACCGGTTCGCCATTACACTGCCCTGGAGGAAGACCAGGATCGCGCACACTGAACCAGCCCAATACCCTGCCGAAACCTTGCCAGGAAAGCGAGACCACGTGGCGGGCGCGCTGAACGAGGCATTGACCGCGCTGGCCGCCGGTGGCCCGGGGCCGCGGCTGCCGGTGCATATTGCCGCGCCGGATATTCGGCGCTGGATGGATGGCAATGCGGCGCGCGGCGCCTGGAGTTTTGCCGCCGAGGCGCCGGGGCCGCATGTCTGCGTCGTAGCCCTCACCCATGGCAATGAGATTGGCGGCGCGGTGGTGCTGGACCGGTGGTTGCGGCATGAATTGCGGCCGGTGGCGGGGCGGTTATCGCTGATCTTTGCCAATCTCGATGCCTATGCGCGGTTTGATGCGCAGGACCCAACGGCGAGCCGGTTTTTGGAGCAGGATCTCAATCGGGTTTGGGACCCTGAGATGCTGGATGGCGCGGGGCGCTCGGCGGAATTGCGCCGGGCGCGGGTGCTGCGGCCGCTGCTGGACAGCGCCGATGTGGTGCTGGACCTGCATTCCATGCTCTGGCCGGCTGATCCGCTGCTGCTGGTGGGGGCTCCTGGCTCCGAGGGGTTGGCGCTGGCGCTGGGCGAGCCTGGGTTGGTGGTGTCCGACCCCGGGCATGAGGCCGGGCGGCGGCTGATTGATTATGCCGCCGAGGCGGGGCAGCGCGGGGTGTTGCTGGAGGCCGGCAATCACTGGGAGCGGGAGACTGTCGCGCTGATGGAGCGTGTGGCCCGGCGGATGTTGGGGATTTGCGGTGTGCGGCCGGCGATGGCTGCCCCGATTGGCCCACCGGCGCGCCTGGCGCGGGTGACAGAGGCGGTGACGGCGCGCGGGGCGGATTTCGCCTTCACCCGGCCGTTTCGCGGCGGCGAGGTGATTGGCCAGGCGGGAAGCTTGATCGCGATGGATGGCGGAGAGGAAATCCGCACCCCGCATGACAATTGCCTGCTGGTGATGCCCAATTTGCGCGCCGCACCGGGGATGACGGCGGTGCGTTTCGCCGCCTTTGTGGGATAGTTCCGGCTATTCGGCGGCGGCCTGCAGCGGGGCGCGGCGCTTTTCTTCCGCCCAGGCGGTGCAGGCGTGGCGGAAGGCGACGAAGATGTCATGCGAGAGGCTATCCCGCTCCCAATCATATTCGGGGTGCCATTGCACGCCATGGGCGAAGCTCTTCGCACCTTCGACGCGCACGGCCTCGACCGTGCCATCCGGTGCCCAGGCTTCGGCCACCAGCCGAGGGGCCAATTGCTGCACGCCCTGGTTGTGCAGTGAATTGACCGGAATCCGGTCCCTATTGCCGGCCAATTGGGCCAGCAGCGTGCCGGGCAGCAGGGAGACATCATGCGCCTTGGCGGTGCGCGAGAGGGCGATGTGCTGGTCAGAGGGGGTGGAGTGGTCGATACGGTCGGGCAGGTCCTGGATGCGTTGGTCCAGGCTGCCGCCGAGGGCGACGTTGAGCTCCTGCATGCCGCGGCAAATGGCGAGGATGGGCACGCCATGCTCGATGGCGGCGCGGATGAGCGGCAGGGTGGTTTCGTCGCGCCGCAGATCCTCGGGCGTGCCCTCGGCATGCGGCGGGCCGCCGTAATATTCGGGCCAGACATTGGAGCGGCTGCCGGTGAAGATCAGCCCATCGACCCGCGCCAGAATCTCGGCCACGCAATCGGGGCCGAAGCAGGGCAGCAGGATGGGAAGGCCACCCACGGGGCCGAGCACGACCTTCACGTAACTGTCAGAGGCTGCGTGGTTGGGCGTGTTGAACATGCCGAACCCTTTTACGCAGCAGGAAATGCCGATCAGCGGCCGCATCGTTGAATCCTGGCAGCAAGAAATTGCAATATCGTGAACATCCCCCCCTCTTGTGGCGCAATCAAGGCCTTAAATTCACGCGGCTGTGGCGTGGGCAGCGCTGGACAGGTTTTTCGCGGGCCGCCAAACAGGCGCGAGATAACAAATCGGAGAGACTGCCTTGGCCCAGCCCGCACACCCCGCCGCCATCAATGGCCTCACCCTTGCCCAGGCCGAGGTCATCGCCAATGCGGCTTTGGCCAAGGGCCATGCCATGGGCTTTCTGCCGCTGACCGTCTGCGTGATCGATGCTGGCGGGCATATGAAGGTGCTCAAGCGCGAGGATGGCTGCTCCATCGCGCGGCAGGATGTGGCGCATGGCAAGGCCTATGGCGCGATGGCGATGGGTTTTGGCACGCGTGAATTGGCGCGCCGCGCCGCGGGCGCCCCGGGCTTCACCAATGCGCTGAGCGACCTGACGGGTGGGCGCGCCGTGCCGGTGCAGGGCGGCGTGCTGGTGCGCGATGCGAATAACGTGCTGCTGGGCGCGGTGGGGATCAGTGGTGATACCTCGCCCAATGATGAGGTGTGCTGCATTGCCGGCATTGAGGCGGCGGGGCTGGCGCCGGATACGGGTGACCCGGCGTAAGCGAAAACATCATACCACCCGCGCGTCTTGGGCTTTGACGCGCGGCAGGTTTTCCCCAATAGTGCGTTGCTTCCGCCTCGATGGAGCAATTCCGCCCCCTCGCGCGGAATGCCCTTGGGAGAAATTCCAGCGTGATCCCCGCCCTGATGCCCACCTACAACCGTGCCGACCTCGCTTTTGAGCGTGGTGAAGGTGCTTGGCTGTGGACGACGGACGGCCGACGATACCTGGATTTCGGCGCCGGCATTGCCACCTCCTCCATTGGCCATGGCCACCCGCATCTGACCCGGACGATCGCCGAACAGGCGGCCAAGGTCATGCATGTGAGCAACCTTTATCGGGTGCCGCAGGCCGAGCAATTGGCCGCGCGCCATGTCGCCGCCTCCTTTGCCGATAGCGTCTTCTTCTGCAATTCCGGCGCCGAGGCGAATGAGGGGATGGTCAAGGCCGTCCGCAAATACCACGCCGAGAATGGCAGCCCGGACCGTTTTGGCGTGATCTGCTTCGAGGGCGCGTTTCACGGCCGCACCCTGGGCATGCTCTCGGCCACCGGCAATGAGAAATACCTCGCCGGCTTCGGCCCGGCGGTGCAGGGTTTCACCCATGTGCCCTTCGGCAATATGAACGCGGTGCGCGATGCCATCACGCCGGGCATTGGCGGCATCATGATCGAGCCGGTGCAGGGCGAGGGCGGCGTGCGCCCGGCCGATCTGCGCTTCCTGCAGGAGCTGCGGGCGGTTTGCGACGAATACGGGCTGCTGCTGGCGCTCGACGAGGTGCAGACCGGCATGGGCCGTTCCGGAAAACTCTGGGCGCATCAATGGGCCGGCATCGAGCCCGATGTGATGAGCGCGGCCAAGGGCATTGGCGGCGGCTTCCCGCTCGGCGCCGTGATGGCGAAGGAAAAGGTGGCCAAGCACCTCAAGCCCGGCACCCATGGCACCACCTATGGCGGCGGGCCGCTGGCCTGCGCTGCGGGCAATGCGGTGCTGGATGTGATTCTGGCCGATGGGTTCCTCGCCCAGGTGGATGGGATTGCGCGCAAGCTTTGGCACGGGTTTTTGGCCTTGCAGGCCGCCAATCCTGACATCATCGAGGATGTGCGCGGCGCTGGCCTGTTGCTGGGCCTGAAACTCCGCCCGGAATTCTCCAATGGTGATGCCCAGACGGCCGCGGTGGCCGAGGGGCTGCTGACGGTGGCGGCTGGCATGAATGTGCTGCGCGTGGCGCCGCCGCTGATTATTGGTGAGGCTGAGGTGGACACGGCGCTGGAAATGCTGGAGCGCATGTGCCGCCGGCTGCGTCCCTCACAGGCCCAGGCGGCGGCGAAGTGAGTGCGGCGCTAAAGCCGGTGCCACCGCCAGGGCCACGGCATTTTCTTGAGCTGATGGATATCGACGCGCTGTCGCTGCGCCGGATGCTGGAGTTGGGCAATCGCGCCAAGCGGGGCGAGATCCTGGAAAAGCCGCTGGCCGGCAAGCATATCGCGATGATCTTCGAAAAACCCTCCACCCGCACGCGGGTGAGTTTCGAGGTGGGTATCCGCCAGTTGGGCGGCGATGTGGTCACGCTGTCGAGCAAGGATACGCAGCTGGGCCGGGGTGAATCCCCGGCCGATACGGCACGGGTTTTGTCGCGCTATGTCGATGCCATCATCCTGCGCACCGACCGGGTGGAGAAGATGCGCGAATTGGCGGAATTCGCCACCGTGCCGGTGATCAATGGCCTGACCGATGTCTCGCATCCCTGCCAGTTGATGGCCGATGTGATGACCTTCGAGGAGCATCGCGGCCCGATTGCCGGCCAAGTGGTGGCCTGGACGGGCGATGGCAACAACGTGGCGCAGAGCTTTATTCAGGCGGCGGCGCGGTTCGATTTCACCCTGCGGGTGGCCACACCGCCGGAGCTGGCACCCAATGCCGAGTTGATTGCCTGGGCGCGCGGCCAGGGCGCGCGCGTCGAGCTGACCAATGATCCGTTCGAGGCCGTTTCCGGCGCGCGCTGCGTGGTGACGGATACCTGGGTCTCGATGAGCGACGACAAGGCCTCCGCCCGGCAGCGCCACAATATGCTGGCGGGTTATCAGTTGAATGCGAAGCTGCTGAAGGCGGCGGCGTCGGACGCCATCGTGATGCATTGCCTGCCGGCGCATCGCGGCGAGGAAATCACCGATGAGGTGATGGACGGGCCGCAAAGCGTGGTGTTTGACGAGGCGGAGAACCGGCTGCATGCCCAGAAGGGTGTGTTGTTATGGGCGCTGGGGTTGGCGTGAGATGTTCACGCTGACAGAGGGCACGGGCAACCAGCGGGCCGCCGTGCGCACCTGGCTCGCCGGGCTGGATGCCGTCAGTCCAGAGACAGCCGAGCGCATTATCACTGCCTGGGTCACCACCTGGACCTCCAGCCTCTATGCGGCGCTGGAGGATATTCCCTTCTCGGCCAATGCGCCCGGCTATCCGCTGATGCGCCACATCAATGAGGTGACCGAGGCTGGCCGGGCGCTGATGCCGCGCGCGGTTCAGGATTGGGGCAGCGCCATCGATCCCGAGATCATGCTGCCCATTCTCATCCTGCATGATGTGGACAAGCCACTGCTCTCCTCGCGCGACGCGGCGGGCATGGTGCAGAAGACCCCGCTTGCCAAACGCATGCCGCATGGCGTGGTGGGGGCGATGCTGCTGCGTGACCTCGGCTTTCCCCAGCAGGTGATCGAGACCGTGGCCACCCATGCCACCGATGCGCCCTTCCATGGCGATACGGCGGAGGCGCATATCCTGCATTACGCTGACCTCTTCGCCGCCGACCATGCCCTGCGCAGCCAGGGGGCGGTGCCGTTCTATCGGCGTTAGAGCATCATCCGTTCAAACGGAATCGTTTGAGCGGATAAAAATGCTCGACAAACAAAAAGTTAGAGCCTGTGCAGTGCGCCAAGGCGAATGGAACAGGCTGCTAGGCGCTGCTGGCCGGCCGCCTCACCCGTCACGTCAGACGGGTGAGGTCTCCTCCGGCAGGGTTATGCCGCCACCGCGGCCGACCAGGGCGACATCACATCGGTGATGCCCACCATGCCATCGGGGCCGCGCTGGATCAGGTTGGGGCAGGCGAAATTCACCGGCATCACCGCATGGTCAACCTCGGTCACCGGGCCATCGGCGGCGAGGGCGGCCAGCACCTCAGCACCCAGGCGCAGATCGGCAGTGACCCCATCGGGGCTGCTGACATCGAGCCTGGGGTGATGCGCCGCCGTTTCCGGGTCCATGCCGAAATCGGCGACATAGCTGAGCAGTTGGAAGACCGAGGCCATGATCCGCCGCCCGCCCGAGGCGCCGGTGGCGATCTCGGGCACGCCGTCGCGCACGGCGATGACCGGGCACATATTGCATAGCGGGCGCTTGGAGGGTGCTATGGCGTTCTTCGCCTCGGGCCGGGGGTCGAACCACATGATGCCATTGTTCATCAGCACGCCTGAGCCTGGCAGCACCACGCGGCTGCCCATGGAGCTGAGCAGGGTCGTGGTCATGGCCACCATCATGCCATCCTTATCGGCGACGGTGAGATGGGTGGTGCAGCTTTCGGCCGAGGCGGGCTCGGCATCGCCCAGCCCGGCCAGACGGTCGGCATAGGCGGCGCGCATGGCGCGGGCGAGGGCGGCGTACCACACGGCGTCGGGCACCGCGCCATAGGGCACATCGGCCATTTGGCGCAGCACTTCCATCAGGGTGGGTGCGGCGGTGAGGCCATTGGCCAGCATCAGGGTGCGGCCGCGCCACTCGGCCTGCAGCGCGGGCAGCACGCGGGCCTGGCAATTGGCCAGATCGGCCTCGGTGAGGAAGCCGCCCATGGCCTGGGTATCGGCCACGATGCTGCGGGCGATGTCGCCGGCATAGAAATCACGCAGGCCGGCATGCTGCAGCCGCTCCAGCGTATCGGGCAGATTGCCCTGGCGGAAAAAGCCCGGGCTGCCCTGATAGGGCGCCACCGGCGGCAGGCCATTGGGCAAATAGATGCGCGCGGATTCGGGATATTGCCGCAGGATGGCAGCACTATTGGCCACTTTCAGCGTGGTGAACCAATCCTGCGGCAGGCCGCGCTTGGCATAGGCCACGGCCGGGGCCAGCACATCCTTGATCGGCAGCTTGCCGTAGCGCTCATGCAGCAGCGCATAGCCGGCGACGGCCGAGGGGATGCAAAAACTCTTCGGGCCATGGACGTTCACATCATCCACCACCTCGGGCCAGGCGAAGAGGTCGGAGGCGATCTTGCCCGTCATCGGATAGGCGGCGGGGTCCAGGCGGCTGGGTGAGACGGGGCCGAAATCGAAGGTTTCCGCCGGGCCACCCGGGCGCATGACCTGGGCGAAGCCAATGCCGCCCAGGCCGCAATTCCACGGCTCCATGGCAGCGAGGGTGAAGGCGGTGGCCACGGCGGCATCGGCGGCGGTGCCGCCCATGCGCAGCATTTCGGCGCCCGCCTGCGCACCCGCAGCGGCCTGGCTGGCGACAATGCCGCCCGTGCCGCGCGCTGCGGGCTTTTGGATGTTCCAATGCTGGGTGGTGTGGTGCGGGGGTGTGAAGGGCATGAATGTTCTCCTGCCCCATCGTCACGCGCCCTGGGCCGGGCCGCAAGATGTGGCGGGCGAGAGGGGGCTTGGAACGCGCCAAGCCCTCAGCTAGATGGACGTAAAATTACGCATCAGAAAGGAAATCATATGTTTGGCATGTTCAAGTCGCAGGCGGCGCTCGACCTCACCCCGCGCAACGCCCTTGTTGTCTCGCTGATCTACTGCATGGGCGCAGATGGTGAGATGGACCCGGAGGAAATCGCCCATCTGGTCTCCGTGCTCGGCCCGCGGGCGACGCGCGAGAACCTTGATGCCTGCATGAAATACACCCGCGCCAACAAGCCCGACGTATTCCTCGCGGCCGTCTCACCCAAGCTGAACGAGGCGCAAAAACTCTGCATCCTGCTGAACATGGTGGACAGTGCCATGGCTGATGGCGAGGCGGAGGCCGAGGAGCAGGCGCTCTTCACCCGTTTCCTGTCCGCTTTCGGCATGAGCGAGGAGGCGATGGGGCCGCATTTTCAGACGCTGGTGGCCAAGAACGACCGCGCCGTGCTGGATCGCTAAGCTTAACCCCCCTTCCGCCCCGGCATTTTCCGCATTAAGCGGCAGAAAGTCATAAAGCCTGGGGTGTTGGAATGGTCGAGATCAGTGGTTTGCAGGTGGCCGATGAATTGGCGGCGTTCATGGCCGAGGAAGCGCTCCCCGGCACAGGGATCGCGCCCGAGCATTTTTGGGCGCAATACGCTGCCATCCTGGCTGATCTCGGCCCGAAGAATGCCGCGCTCCTGGCCGTACGCGATGCGCTGCAGGCCAAGATCGATGCTTGGCACCGCGCCTTCCCGGCCCGGCCGGTCAATGCCGAAGCCTATACCCGCTTTCTGCGCGAGATCGGCTATCTGCTGCCCGAGGGCGAGGATTTCGCCGTCGATACCGCCTATGTCGATGATGAGATCGCCAAGACCGCAGGGCCGCAATTGGTGGTGCCAACCTCCAATGCCCGCTTCGCGCTCAACGCCGCCAATGCGCGCTGGGGCAGCCTCTATGACGCGCTCTATGGCACCGACGCCATCCCGGGCGAGCGCAAGCCTGGCTATGATGTGGAGCGTGGCGGAGCCGTCATCGCCTATGCCCGTAAGGTGCTGGATGAGATTGCGCCGCTGACTGGCGGCAGCCATGCCGATGCGCATGCCTATCAGGTGAGCCATGGCGCGCTTTCGGTGACGCTGGCGGGTGGCAGCCTGGGCCTGCAAAATCCCAGCCAATTCGTGGGCTTCACCGGCCCGGCCGAGGCACCCACCGCCATCCTGCTGAAGCATAACGGCCTGCATGCCGAGATCGTGATCGACCGCAGCCACCCCATCGGCAACAAGGATCTGGCCGGCGTGGCCGATCTGGTGCTGGAAGCGGCGCTGACCACCATCCAGGATTGCGAAGACAGCGTCGCCGCCGTCGATGCCGCGGATAAGGTGCAGGTCTATCGCAACTGGCTCGGCCTGATGAATGGCACGCTCGAAGCCAGCTTCGAGAAGGGCGGCAAGATCATGACGCGCCGGCTCAATGCCGACCGCGTTTATACCACCGCCTCCGGCGGCAGCCTGACCCTGCATGGCCGTTCGGTGATGCTGGTGCGCAATGTGGGCCACCACATGATGACGGATGCGGTGAAGCTTGACGGCGCCGAGACGCCCGAGACCATTCTGGACGCCATGTGCACCGTGGCCATCGCCCTGCATGATGTGAAGGCGATGCGCAATTCGCGCCATGGCAGCGTCTATATCGTGAAGCCGAAAATGCACGGGCCGGAGGAAGTGGCCTGGGCCAATGAACTCTTCGCCCGGGTGGAGGATGCGCTGAACCTCGCCCGCAACACGTTGAAGATGGGCATCATGGATGAGGAGCGCCGGACCACGGTGAACCTCAAGAACTGCATCCGCGCCGCCCGCCACCGGGTGGCCTTCATCAATACCGGCTTCCTCGACCGCACGGGCGATGAGATCCATACCTCGATGGAAGCGGGCGCGATGATCCGCAAGAACGACATGCGCGGCACGCCCTGGATCAAGGCCTATGAGGACTGGAATGTCGATGTCGGCCTGATTTGCGGCCTGCAGGGCCATGCCCAGATCGGCAAGGGCATGTGGGCCATGCCGGATATGATGGCGGCGATGCTGGAGCAGAAGGTAGGCCACCCCCGCGCGGGCGCCAATACCGCCTGGGTGCCCAGCCCCACCGCCGCCACGCTGCATGCGCTGCATTACCATCAGGTGGATGTGCTGGCCCGCCAGGCCGAGCTGAAGGCCGGCGGCCGCCGCGCCCAACTCGGCGATATCCTGACCGTGCCGGTGGCCGAGAACACCAATTGGGAACCCGCCGCCCTGCAGCAGGAGCTGGACAATAATGCCCAGGGCATTCTGGGCTATGTGGTGCGCTGGATCGACCAGGGCGTGGGCTGCTCCAAGGTGCCGGACATCAACAATGTCGGCCTGATGGAAGACCGCGCGACTTTGCGCATCTCCGCCCAGCACATCGCCAATTGGCTGAAGCACAAGATCGTCACCGAAGAGCAGGTGATGGAGACGATGAAGCGCATGGCCGCGGTGGTGGATGGGCAGAATGCCGCCGACGCCGCCTATACGGCCATGGCACCGGGGTTTGATGGGGTGGCCTTCAAGGCGGCTTGCGAGCTGGTGCTGGAGGGGGCTACTCAGCCCAATGGGTATACTGAGTTTGTGCTGACGGCGCGGCGGCGGGAAGCCAAAGCCGCCTGAGGTGGCCCTGGAGATGGACTTTGTCCCCCTCCAGACCTCCCCCTAGCAAGGGCCGAAAGGCCCTTGGTACCCGATCAATTTAGCCGGGTTATAAAGCTCCGCCTTTGCGGCCGGCCATGGCGCCTAGGCGCAGGCGCAGGGCGTTCAACTTGATGAAACCTTGGGCGTCGAATTGGTCATAGGCGCCTTGGTCATCCTCGAAGGTGACGTGCTTCATCGAGTAGAGGCTATTGGGCGATTGGCGGCCGGTGACGATGGTGTTGCCCTTATAGAGCTTGAGGCGCACCACGCCGGTCACGCTTTTCTGGCTTTCATCGGCCATGGCTTGCAGCATGCGGCGCTCGGGGCTGAACCAGAAGCCGTTATAGACGATCTCGGCATAGCGCGGCATCAGGCTGTCCTTGAGATGCGCCGCCTCACGGTCGAGGGTGATGCTCTCAATGGCGCGGTGGGCCTGGTAGAGGATGGTGCCGCCCGGGGTTTCGTAGCAGCCGCGGCTCTTCATGCCGACGAAGCGGTTTTCCACCAGATCTAGGCGGCCAATGCCATTGGCGCGGCCCAGGGCGTTCAGCTTGGTCAGCAGCGTGGCGGGGGAGAGGCGCTCGCCATTGATGCCCACTGCATCGCCACGCTCGAATTCCACCGTGATCTCGGTGGGGGTATCGGGCGCATCCTCGGGGCGGATGGTGCGCTGCCAGACCATTTCGTCGGGCGCATCCCAGGGCTCTTCAAGGATTTTGCCCTCGGAGGAGGAATGCAGCAGATTGGCGTCCACCGAGAAGGGTGCCTCGCCGCGCTTATCCTTGGCGATGGGAATCTGGTTCTGCTCGGCAAAGGCGATCAGCGCGGTGCGGCTGGTCAAATCCCATTCGCGCCAGGGGGCGATGACCTTCACCTCGGGCTTGAGTGAGTAATAGCCGATCTCGAAGCGGACCTGGTCATTGCCCTTGCCCGTGGCGCCATGGGAGACGGCGTCGGCGCCCACCATTTCGGCGATTTCGATCTGCCGCTTGGCGATCAAGGGCCGGGCGATGGAGGTGCCCAGCAGGTATTGGCCCTCATAAAGAGCATTCATCCGGAACATCGGGAAGACGAAATCGCGGACGAATTCCTCGCGCAGATCGTCGATGAAAATGTTTTCCGGCTTGATGCCGAGCAGCAGCGCCTTGTCGCGGGCCGGGCCCAGCTCCTCGCCCTGGCCCAGATCGGCGGTGAAGGTCACCACCTCACATTGATAGGTGGTTTGCAGCCATTTCAGGATGACGCTGGTATCCAGCCCCCCCGAATAGGCCAGCACCACCTTCTTCACATCTTTCACGCGCATGATCGGCCACTCCAAAACAGGTTGCCCGGGCATAGCGACGCCTCTGGGGACTGACAACAGGGGGGGCAGCCGCCATATGACACAGCAATGACCCTAGAAGCCGATCTCCTGCTCGACCGCCGCCGCCTCAAGCGCCGGCTCACCCTGTGGCGGGTGCTGGCGGTGCTCGCCGGCCTCGGCGCCATCTGGGTGGCGCTGCCTGAGGGCAGCACGGCGGTGCTGGAGGGGGATTATGTCGCCCGGCTGGAGATTCGCGGCACGATCCGCGAGGATAGGCGGATGGTGGAGACCATCGAGCGCGCGGCCACCAACGGCCATCTGCGCGCGGTCCTCGTGGCCATTGACAGCCCTGGCGGCACCGTGGCCGGTGGCGAGGCCATCCATGCCGCGCTGACCCACCTGGCCGCCAGCAAGCCGGTGGTGGCCATCATGGGCGGCACTGCCGCCTCGGCAGGCTATATGGTGGCGCTGCCGGCAGCGCGGATTTTTGCCCGCGAGGGCACGCTGACCGGCTCCATCGGCGTCATCCTGCAAAGTTTTGAGGCGTCGGAACTGCTGACCCGGCTGGGGGTGCATTCGCAGAGCATTGCCTCCGGCCCGCTGAAGGACCAGCCCAGCCCCTTTCGGCCATTGACTGAGGAGGGGCGCGCCTCCCTCACCCAGGTGGTGGAGGATATGCAGGCCAATTTCGTGCGCATGGTGGCCGCTGGCCGCAATATGAGCGAGGAGGCGGTGCGGGCCATTGCCGATGGCCGGGTGATGGCCGGTGGCCGCGCCCGTGAGGCCGGGCTGGTTGATGCCATGGGCGGCGAGCGCGAGGCGCGGGCCTGGCTGGCCGAGGCGCGGGCGGTGCCCACCAGCCTGCCGATTCGCACGCTGGAAACCCGGCCACGGCTGGAGCGGCTGCTGGCCGCGGGTACTGAGAGCCTGGCGCGGGCTTTCTTCACCGAGTGGCTGGGCCGTGGCGGGCTGTTTGCGCAGATCGCGCGTTGACACCCGGCCAGCACCACGGCAACCTGACCTGGCATCGGATCACGGGTGCATTATCGCGTCGCCATAAAGCTTTGCCTCTAGAGCTGGCCCGGCCGATATGCATTATGTCCCGCAAAATTGACGTCTCGGGGAAGGCTGCATGACAAAGAGCGAACTGATTGCGCAGCTGGCAATGGAAAACCCGCACCTGCGGCAGCAGGATGTGGAAGCCATAGTGGCGACCATATTCGAGGAGATCACCGCCGCCCTCTCGCGTGGGGATAGGGTGGAGCTGCGCGGCTTCGGCGCCTTCTCCGTGAAGCGGCGCGACCCGCGCCAGGGCCGCAACCCCCGCACCGGGGAGACGGTGGCGGTCTCCGCCAAGGGCGTGCCCTTCTTCAAGCCGGGCAAGGAATTGCGCGAGATCGTCAATGGCGGCCCGCCGCAGAGCAAGCCTGCGGCGCAGAAGCGGGCCCCGGCCGCAAGCGGGGGACAGGGCGGGGGCCAGGGCGCTGTGCCGGGCGCGGCCAGCGGCAAGCCGCAGCGGCTCGGCGCCGGGTAACCACCCCGGCGGCATTTCAGCCGGGGCAAATGAGGTCTAAAGATGGGCGATGCTTGCCCGTCCAGCCACACCCGCCGCCCGTATCATCCCTGGCCTTGACTTGGCCGACCCTGCCGCTGCCGCCGCCATGGCCCGGCTGCTGGCGCCGCATATTGGCGTCCTCAAGCTAGGGTTGGAGCTTTTTGGTGCGGGTGGGCCGCCGGCGATGCGGGGTGTGGCTGAATATGCGCCGGTGTTTCTCGACCTTAAGCTGCATGATATTCCCAATACCGTGGCTTCGGCGGTGAAGGCGCTGCTGCCCATTCGCCCGGCCATGCTCACCATCCATGCCGCTGGCGGCCCGGCGATGATCACCGCCGCGCGCGAGGCGGCCGAGCGGGCGGGCGATGCGCGGCCGATCATTCTGGCGGTGACGGTGCTGACCAGTATCGATGCCGCCACCCTGGCGGGCAGTGGTGTCTCCGGCGGCACGGTGCAGCAGGTGCTGCGCCTGGCGCGGCTGGCGCTGGATGCCGGCGCCGATGGGCTGGTCTGCAGCCCGCTGGAGGTGGCGCGCATCCGCGATGCGCATGGCGCCCTGCCCTTCCTGGTGGTGCCGGGCGTGCGCCCCCATGGCAGTGCCGCGGGCGATCAGTCGCGTATCGCCACCCCGGCTGAGGCGGTGGCGGCGGGGGCGGATTGGATTGTCGTGGGCCGGCCCATCACCCGCGCGGCCGACCCGGTGGCGGCGGCGCAGGCCATTGCCGCGGAACTGGCGTGATGGAGGTGAAGATCTGCGGCGTCACCCAGCCGGAGACCCTGGCGCTGCTGGGCCGGCTTGGTGTGGATTTCGTGGGTTTCGTGTTCTACCCGCCCTCGCCGCGGTCGCTGACGCCGGGTGAGGCGGCGGCTCTCTCGGCCAGCCATCCGGGCGGGCCGGCGCGGGTGGGGCTTTTCGTTGATGCCGATGACGCGACCCTGGCCGGGACGCTGGCCAGCGTCAGGCTTGACATGCTGCAACTGCATGGCGCCGAGACACCGGCGCGCTGCGCCGAAATCCGCACCCGTTTCGGCCTGCCGGTGATGAAGGCACTGGGCATTGGCGTGGCGGCCGACCTCGATGCCCTGGCCGATTACGCCGATGTGGTGGATCGCTTCCTGCTCGATGCCAAGCCGCGCGCGGGTGATAGCCTGCCGGGGGGCAATGCGCATGCGTTTGAGTGGTCGCTGCTGGCCGGGCGGGCGGTGCCGCGGCCCTGGCTGCTGGCGGGCGGGCTGACGGCGGAGAATATCGGCCAGGCGATACTGGCGAGCGGTGCGGCGGGGGTGGATGTCTCCTCAGGCGTGGAAATCAGCCGTGGGGTGAAATCTGCTGCGCGGATCACTGCTTTCACTGCGGCAGCGCGCGGTGTGGTGGCTGATCGGCCGCAATAGGCTGGCCCGCGTCCATCTGATGGCAGGGGGCGGGTGGTGCGGCGGGTTGCGTTGTGCTTTGACGGGGTCAGATAGACTGCTTCACCCGGGAAGACGCCCTTGAACAAGCCAGTATTGCCCAATTCATTCCGCACCGGCCCTGATGCGGCCGGCCGCTTCGGCACTTTTGGCGGCCGCTACGTGGCCGAGACGCTGATGCCGCTCATCCTCGAAGTGGAGGAGGCGTATAAGGCCGCCCGCGCCGATGAGAGCTTCGAGACTGAGTGGCGGCGGCTGCTGAAGGATTATGTCGGTCGGCCGAGCCCGTTATGGTTCGCCCAGCGCATCACCGAGCATTTGGGCGGTGCCCAGGTGTGGATGAAGCGCGATGAGCTGAACCACACCGGCGCGCATAAGATCAACGCCGTGCTGGGGCAGATCCTTCTGGCCAAGCGGATGGGCAAGAAGCGCATCATCGCCGAGACCGGGGCGGGCCAGCATGGCGTGGCCACCGCCACCGCATGCGCCCTGTTCAACCTGCCCTGCACCGTCTTCATGGGTGCGACGGATGTGGAGCGGCAGCAGCCCAATGTCTTCCGCATGAAGCTGTTGGGCGCCGAGGTGGTGGCGGTGACCGCCGGTGCCGCCACGCTGAAAGATGCTATGAACGAGGCGCTGCGCCACTGGGTCGCCAATGTGACCGACACCTATTACTGCATCGGCACCGTGGCCGGCCCGCACCCCTACCCCATGATGGTGCGCGATTTTCAGAGCGTGATTGGCGAGGAGGCCCGCGCCCAGATGCTGGAGGCCACGGGGCGGCTGCCGGATACGCTGGTGGCGGCGATTGGCGGTGGCTCCAATGCCATGGGGCTGTTCTTCCCCTTCCTCGATGATGAATCGGTGGCGATGCATGGCGTGGAGGCCGGCGGCCATGGGCTGGAGATTGAGGGTGGGCATGCTGCCAGCCTGACAGGTGGCCGCCCTGGCGTGCTGCATGGCAACCGCACCTATTTGCTGCAGGATGCCGAGGGGCAGATTTTGGAGGGGCATTCCATCTCGGCCGGGCTGGATTACCCGGGCGTGGGGCCCGAGCATTCCTGGCTGCATGATATCGGCCGGGTGCAATATGTTGCGGCGACGGATAAGGCGGCGCTGGATGCCTTCCAGCTTTGCTCGAAGCTGGAGGGGATCATTCCGGCGCTGGAACCGGCGCATGCGTTGGCCCATGTCATTGAATACGCGCCGACTTTGCCCAAGGATCACATCATTCTGATGAATATGTGCGGCCGGGGGGATAAGGACATCTTCGCGGTGGCCAAGCATTTGGGGGTGGAGCTGTGAGCGGCGTGTCGCGCATCGCCCAAACTTTCGCGGCGTTGAAGGCCGAGGGACGGGGTGCGCTGATGCCCTTCCTGATGGGTTATGACCCGGATCTGGCGACCAGTGCGGAGATTTTGCGCGGCATGCCCGCTGCCGGGGCTGATCTGATTGAGATTGGCTGCCCCTTTTCCGACCCCATGGCCGATGGGCCGACGGTGCAATTGGCCGGGCAGCGGGCGCTGAAGGCGGGTGCGACGCTGGGCGGGATTCTCGCCATGGTGCGGGATTTCCGCCAGGGCAATGACCACACGCCGATCATTCTCATGGGCTATCTTAATCCCATACTGAGCTATGGCGCGGAGCGGTTTTGCGCTGATGCAAAGGCTGCAGGGGCTGATGGCCTTATCGTCGTCGATATGCCGCCGGAGGAAAGCCAGGATTTGGCGCCCTTCGCGACGGCCCAGGGGCTGGATTTGATCCGGTTGATTGCCCCCACCACGGGTGATGAGCGGCTGCCAGGGGTGCTGCGCTCCTGCTCGGGCTTTATTTACTATGTGGCCATCACCGGCATCACCGGCACGCGCAGCGCCACCTCGGCTGATCTGGCGGTGAACATCCCCCGGCTGCGGCAGCATACGAGCCTGCCGATTGCCATCGGGTTTGGCGTGCGCACCCCGGCCCAGGCGGCTGAGGCGGCGAAGGTGGCGGATGGCGCCGTGGTGGCCTCGGCGCTGATCGAGCGGATGGCGGCCAGCCTTGATGCCCAGGGCCGGGCGACACCGGCCACGGTGGCGACGGTGCTGGGCGATGTGCGGGCGCTGGCTGCGGCGATTCACGCCGGATAGGGCGGCCTCACCCTTTGATAGGCTTGTCAATTTTTCGACGGCTGGCATAAGGCAAGGAGCGCCATTGGGATGTCCCGATGGCGCTATTCGCATGCGGCGAGGCGAAGACATGGCAGCGATCATGCGACAGGTTTGGCTCATGGCAGGTTTGGCGCTGGTGATGCTGGCGCCGGCGGCGCGTTCGGGGCCTTGGCCGCAGGCCGAGGGGGGCGGGCAGCTTGTGATGTCCACCAGCTTCCAGCACCTCAATGTGCAGGGCTATGACAGCCAGGGTCGGCCCTCGGGGCGCGGCAGTTTGGACCAATTATCGGTCTCGCCCTATTGGGAGCATGGGCTGACGCAGCGCTGGACCATCGGGATTGCGCCGCGGCTGCAGGCTTCCTGGATGGATCTGGGCTATACGCGCAGCAGTAGCGTGGGCCTGGCGGATGCCGGTCTCTTCGCCCGATACGCCGTGTGGCGTGACAATGGGATGGTGCTCTCCGTGCAGGGCACGGCGGTGACGCCTGGCACGGCCTCCACCGATTCGCCGCGCATTGCGGAGGCGCATGGCTCGGTTGAGGGGCGGGCGCTGTTTGGGATCAGCCGGGCCATTGGGTCTATCAATGCGTTCATGGGGCTGGAGGGGGCTTACCGGCTGCGTTTTGGCAGCAATGCGGATGAGGTGCGGCTGGATGCGACGATGGGCTTTCAGCCGGCGAATGGCTGGTTTGTCTTCGCGCAGAGCCTGAACACGCTGGGGATGCGCAACGCGACGGGGAATGGGGCAAATTATAGCGCCTATAAGGCGGCGCTGGCGGTGTCTTATAGCATTACGCCGCGGCATTCGATTGTGGCGGCCTATACGCGGGATTTGAGCGGGCGAAATGTGGCGCTGGGTGACAGCTACACGCTGGGATGGGTTTACAACTACTGATGCGGCGGGACATATCTGCGGTTGGAGAGTCTCCGTAGCTCAGCAGGATAGAGCACCAGATTCCTAATCTGGGGGCCGTGGGTTCGAATCCCGCCGGGGACGCCAATAAATTCAG
>CAMDJV010000039.1 GCA_945901085.1 Rhodovarius crocodyli
CTCACCGTCACGCCTGGCAACTCAAGTTCAGCCAGGATCCGCAACTTCTGCTCCGGCCGCCAGCGACGACGACGCTCGACCCCAGTGATGATCTCCATCCATCCCTCCGCCCTTACCGACGCTCACAAGAGCGCCCGTACAAACAAAGGACAGATTTGAACGCGACGGGGTAGGCGGGACACGCCGGCTTACGATTACCCACATCATCGCCTGGCCTATTGCCCCGTACGAATCTGCCGTGATTCTGTCCGTGACGCCGAATCACGGAGGCGTCACGGATGCAAGCCGACATCAGCAGCAGCGCAACCACCTGGCAGGAGGAAAAACTCTCCGCGGCAAGTAGAGCCTCAAGCTGCGGTGCCCGCGCCTGTTGGGTGTTGAGAACCAGACCGTTCCTGGCGGTGCCGAAGCGGCGCAGGGCCGCCATGGCCTCATCCGCCGGCAAAGGGCTGGCAAGCACCTCGCGGACAAGCGCCATATGCAATCGCCCATAGAAACCAAGCCTGAGCCGCTCTGGAACCGTTTCACCGAGAGCGAAGACGGTGAAACGGCCCTAGGCTTTGTTTTATTGCATTTTCCGAGTCGCCTTGCGAAGTCGCAAGGCTTTAACATGCTCTAGCCGCCCAGCGCCGCCTTCACCATTGGGCCTGCCTTGCCCATGTCGAGTGCCGCAGCGTGCCTGGCCTTCAGCGCGGCCATCACCCGGCCCATATCCTTGCTGGAGGTCGCTGCGGTTTCGGCCACCGCCTCGGCCACTGCGGCCGCCATGGCGGCCTCGTCCATCTGCTGTGGCAGAAAGGCCTCGATCACCGCTATCTCGGCCTCTTCTTTCTCGGCAAGTTCGGGGCGGTTGCCCTGCCGGTACATCTCCACCGATTCGCGCCGACTCTTCACCATGGAGCGCAGCAGGCCCACCAGGGCGGCATCATCCAGGGGCGGGCCAGGGCGCGCGGCAATATCCGCGTCCTTCATCTTGGCGATGATCATGCGAATGGCCGAAGTGCGCGGCGCGGTGCCCGCCTTCATGCTGGTCTTCATCTCTTCCGTGAAGCGGCTGCGCAAATCCATCTCGGCGTTCCTATCTATGCCCCCAGCGGGCCAATCCGTGGGGCGGTGGGTTTAGCGCGCAACCGGGCCCATTGCATCACCCATCGGCCATCCGGCTCACTCCCGGCGCAGAATGCCATCGGTCAGCAGGTTGGCCCAACTCCGGCTGCGGAAATTGGTCCGCAAACGGTCCTCATCGTAATCCTCGCGCAGCCATTGCAAAAAGGGCTTGGGCCAGGCCCGGGTATATTCGGCGATGAAGGCGTCCAGAATGCCGGTGCGCGCGGCCGAAACATGGCCATGCCGCCAGGTGAGTTGCCGCGTGGCTTCCTCAGGCCCACGGCCCTGCAACAGCAGCCAGATAGCAGCAATGAGGCCCGTGCGATCAGCGCCGGATTTGCAGTGGATCAGAATGGGCTCGGGCAAATGCGACAGCATGGCCGCCAGCCGCTCGATCCGTTCCCTATGCGGCGCGCCACGGCTTTCGAAGGGGGCATCAGCATGCACCAGGCCAAGTCGCGCAGCCTCTCGCCGGCTCAAAGCGTCAGCACCGCAACTCTCGCGGTGGCCGCGCAGGTTCAGCAGGGTACGAATGCCATGCCGGCGCACCGCGGCGCGGAGTTGGAAGGGCAGCGGATGGTTGGAACGGTAAAGCCGGCCATCTTCCACCACGCCCCAATTGCGCCAGGTCAGCCGCAGCGCGGCGTGGTCGATGAAAAGCGCGTTGGTCCAGGGAGCCATGGCTGTGGGATATGGCGCAAAGCTGCGCGCTATTCCATCCGCGCGCCGGAGAGACGGACCATTTCCTGCCATTGCGGCCTTTCCCGCCGCACCCGGGCATGGACCCCCTCAGGCGCGCTGCCCACGCAGCGCGCACCAGCGCGCATAAACCGCTCCTGCACCGCCGGGTCGGCCGCAATCGCCTGCATCGTGGCCGAGGCGCGTTCGATGATGGCAGCCGGCACACCAGCGGGGAAGGCAAAGGCGCACCAGCTCTCCACCACGAAATCGGCAATGCCGGCCTCTGCCATGGTGGGCACATTGGGCAGGCCAGGCCAGCGCTCGGCGGAGGTGACCGCGAAGGCCCGCGCCCGGCCCTCCTGGATGAGCTGCACATAGCTCGCCAGATTGTCGATGGCGAAGGTGAGGTCACCGGCCAGCATCGCCGGAATGATCTGAGCGGCACCGCGGAAGGGCACATGCTGCCCATCCAGCCCTGTCTTGCCGCAGAAGAAACTGCCCGAGAGATGCGCCGTGGTGCCAACGCCGGGGCTGCCATAGCTCACCCCCTGGCGGCGCGCCCGGCCCCAGGTGATGAACTCGGCCGCCGTGGTGGCCGGGCAATGGGTGGTGGAGGCAATAAAGACATTGGGCAGCGTCCAATGCATCGAGATCGGCTGCAGATCACGGTCCGGATCATAGGGCATGCGGGCGAAGAGGTATTGATTGATGGTCCAGCCACCCACCGTGACGGGGGCCATGGAGTAGCCATCCGGTGTGGCCTTAGCCAGCGCATCGGTGCCTATATTGCCGCCGGCGCCGGGGCGGTTCTCGATGAGGAAATTTTGGCCGAGCCGGGCCTGCAGTTGCTCGGCCAGCAGCCGGGAGAGCACATCGGTCGAGCCACCGGGCGGCCAGGGCACGATGATGCGCACCGGGCGCTCGGGCCATTGGCCCTGGGCCGAGGCTATGGCTGGCAAGGCCAGGCTGGCGGTCAAGATATGGCGGCGGTGCATCATTGTGTCTCGTTCCCGGTGGCGGCGGATAGAGCCATGCGATGGGTCTCTCGGCAAGCGGTGCGCTGGCACATCAGCGCGCGGGCGCGGTCTGCGCCTCGGCTGGGGTGGCATTGGCCGGTGCGGGCGTGGCGGGTATCCGCTCCGGTGCGGGGTAGGTCCGCGGATAGGTGATTTGGTCCGCCGGTCCCGGCGGCCGCGGTGGCCCCACTCGGCCGCATGCCGCCAGCAGGGCCAGCGCCAGAATCGCGCTCAGGCTCCTCATGCCAGCTTCTCCTGCCAATACTGCACCATCATGGCCACATTGACGGGTGCGGTCCCACCGAAGCTTGTGCGGCTGGCGGCGGAGGCGGCGGGGGTGAGCACGCCAAACACACTCTCCGTGATGCGCGGCTCCACCGCCTGCATCTCGCGCAGCGTCAGACCGGCCAGGTCAACGCCCATCGCCTCGGCCTGGGCAACCAGGCGCCCGGTCACGTGATGCGCGTCACGAAACGGCATTTTCAGCTCGCGCACCAGCCAATCCGCCAAATCGGTGGCGGTGGAGAAGCCCGCACCTGCGGCCTCGGCCATGCGGTTGAGGTTGGGCTTCATGTCGCGCAGCATGGCGGCGGTGGCCGCCAGGCACAAAGCGAGGCTTTCGGCGGCATCGAAGACGCCTTCCTTGTCCTCCTGCATATCCTTGGCATAGGTCAGGGCAAGGCCCTTCATGACGGTGAGCAGCCCGACCAACGCGCCATTGATCCGCCCGGTCTTGCCGCGCACCAATTCGGCGGCGTCCGGGTTGCGCTTCTGTGGCATGATGGAACTGCCCGTGGTCATGCCATCGCCCAGTTTCACGAAGCCGAAGCTGGGGTTGGTCCATATCACCAGCTCCTCGGCGAAGCGGGAGAGGTGGGTGGCGCAGATCGCGCAGGCCGCCAGAAATTCCAGAGCGAAATCGCGGCTGGCCACGCTGTCCAGGCTATTGCGGGTGGGGCCTGCAAAGCCCAGCGCTGCGGCGGTGGCGTGGCGGTCGATGGGAAAACCGGTGCCGCAGAGTGCCGCGGCACCAAGTGGGCATTCATTCAGCCGGTTGCGGGCATCGCGCATGCGCGAGAGGTCGCGGCTGAGCATTTCCACATAGGCCATCATGTGATGCCCCAGCGTGGTCGGCTGGGCCGGCTGCAAATGGGTGAAGCCAGGCATCAGCGTGGCGGTATGCGCGGCGGCAACGCCAACAAAGGCGCGCATGCAATCCTCGATCTGCCCTGCCAGCCCATCCATGGCGTCGCGCACCCAAAGGCGCATATCGGTGGCCACCTGGTCATTGCGGCTGCGGCCGGTGTGCAGCCGCTTGCCGGCCTCGCCAATGCGCTCGGTCAACCGGGCCTCGATATTGAGGTGGATGTCCTCCAGCGTGGAGTCGAAGGCGAAATTGCCGGCGGCGATATCCTGGCCGATCTGCTCCAGGCCGCGCTCGATGGCAGCCAGGTCCTCGGCGGTGATAATGCCAACCTGGGCCAGCATCCGGGCATGGGCGAGGCTGCCGCGAATGTCCTGGCGCCACATTTTGCGGTCGAAACCGATCGAGGCGTTGATCTCGGCCATGATGGCGGAGGGGCCTTCGGCATAGCGGCCGCCCCACATCTGGTTTCCGGCTTCGATGGTATTGGGTATGGACACGGGAATGATGAACCTTCCGGGCAGACGCGTTGCATTGGTTTTAGGCGTGGCGGCGCTGGCCCGTCCAGCGCGCGCCGCTGGGCGGGGCGGGCTGGACCGTCTGACGGAGGCGACCCGCGCCTTGCCCGAGATCAGCTTCAACACTGCCGAGGGGCTGACCCAGGGCCCATCGGCGTTTCGCGGCCGCGCGCTGCTGATCAATCTCTGGGCCACCTGGTGCCCGCCTTGCGTGGCGGAAATGCCCGCGCTGGACAGAGCGGCCGCCGCACTGGCGGGTGATGGCTTTGTCGTGCTGCCGCTCTCCTCCGACCGTGGCGGCGCGGCCCAGGTGCAGGCTTTCTACGCCCGCACCGGGGTAGCCCACCTGCCTGTGCTGCTGGACCCGCGCGGTATTGCCGCCCGGGTGCTGGGCGCCCGCGGCCTGCCCACCACCATTATCGTCAATCGTGCGGGAGAGGAGGTGGCAAGGCTGGAGGGCGAGGCAGAGTGGGACAGTCCGGCCATGCTGGCCACGCTGCGCCGCCTCGTTGGCCCGCGCACCTGACAAGCCGGCCGCCACGGTGTAGCGCTGCGACAACAGGGGAGCGGTTCATGCGGGTTCTGATGCTGGGCGCCGGCGCGCTGGGTGGATATTTCGGCGGCAGGCTGGCCCAGGCCGGTGGGGATGTGACCTTTCTGGTTCGCCCCGCGCGCGCCCGGGCCTTGGCCGAGCATGGTTTGCGCATTGTCAGCCCCTTCGGCGACGCCACCTTGGCGGTGAAGACCATCACCGCCGAGGCGCTGCGCCCTGGCTATGATATCGCGATCATGACCGCCAAGGCCTATGATCTGGCCGATGCCATTGCCACCCTGCGCCCGGCGATGGATGGCCATATGGCGGTGCTGCCGGTGCTCAATGGTCTGTCGCATATCGAGGCGCTGCAGGCCGCCTTTGGGCCCGGGAACGTGCTGGGGGGGCTGGCGAAAATCCAGGCCACGCTCAGGCCCGATGGCGTGGTGCAGCAGCTCAATGACTGGCGCTGGCTCACCTTTGGCGAATTGGCGGGCGGCGACTCGGCCCGCACGGCGGCGCTGGCCGAGGCCTTCCGGCCTGCCATAGGCATGGTGGCTCAGGCGGTGCCGGATATCCGCCAGCAGATGTGGGAAAAAATGGTGCATCTGGGCACCTCCGCCATTTGCACCGTGCTGATGCGCGCCGCGGTGGGCGAGATTGCCCGCGCCGAGGGCGGCGTGGCCTTCATGCAGGGCGTGCTGGAGGCCAATGCCGCCATCGCCGCGGCCCATGGCCACTCCATGCCCGACAGCTTCATGGCGCAGTACCGCGCCATGTTCAGCGAGACGAACAGCCTCTACGCCACCTCCATGCTGCGCGATCTGGAGGGGGCCAAGCCCTCTGAGGGCGAGCATATTCTTGGCTACCTCGCCACCGCCGCCGCGCGGCTGGGGGTGGTGAGCCCGGCGCATGGCCTGGCCCTGCTGCATGCGCGGGCCTATGAGAACCGCCGCGCCGCAAACCGCTTGCCCGGAGGCTAAGGCTGGTTCAGGCTTCGCTCAAACGGAGGAAGCCTGATGAAGACCACCCGCCGCGCGGCATTCGCGCTGCTCGCTACGCCCGCTTTGGCCCAGACACGCTTCAGCGCGCAGCGCCCGGTGCGCATTATCGTGCCCTATACGCCCGGCGGCGTGTCCGACATCACCGCCCGGCTGATTGCCGACCCGTTGGCTGCCAGCTGGGGCCAGCCGGTGGCGGTGGAAAACCGCGCCGGCGCCGATGGCGTGATCGGCACGGAAGCCCTGGCCCGCGCCGCGCCTGATGGCCATGCGCTGGCCCTGGTCTCCGTCGCGCATCCGGTGAACGCCGCCTTCTACCGCCTGCCTTTCGACACCATGGCCGATTTCACCTTCCTGACCATGGCCACGCGCACGCCGCTGGTGATCTGCGCTGCCCGGAATTTCGGCGCCAGCACGCCGGCTGAATTGGTGGCCCTGGCCCGCGCCCGGGGCGCGGGTGCTATCAGCTTCGCCGGAACTGGCGGTGTTGTGCGCCTCGCGCCGCTAATGTTCGCCAACCAGACCGGCATTGAGCTGAGCTATGTACCCTATCGCGGCAGCACCCAGGCGCATCCGGATCTGATCTCGGGCCGGGTGGACATCATGTTCGACACCGTGCCGGCAGCCCTGCCGCATATCCAGGCCGGCACGCTCAAGGCGCTGGCCACCACCGGCGCCGCCCGCAGCCCGCAATTGCCCGATGTGCCGACCGTGGCCGAGGCCCTGCTGCCCGGCTTCGAGGCCACCACCTGGGGTATGGTGATAGGCCCTGCCAATATGGCGGAGGAGCTGGCGGCGACCCAGTCGCGCGATATCGCCGCCGCGCTGCGCAACCCTGTTGTGCTGGACCGCCACCGGGTGCTGGGGGCTGAGGTGATCAGCACCTCGCCGGCTGAAACCCGCGCCTTCGTGCAGGCTGAGCTGACAAAATGGGGCGCGGCGGCGCGGCTGGCGGGGATTGAGCCGCAGGCGGCGCGATGAGGCGCTGCCCTCTTGCCCCGCTGCCAGGGCGCAGGGGAGGGCCTTCCAGCTTCTCTGGGGTTTTGGTCCCGGCGGCGGTTCGGCCAGCATCCTAATCTTTATGCGCGCATGCGCGCGGCGCTGGCGAGGTAGCCCGGCGCGGGCCATATGGGGCGGGTGAATGAACCTCTCGCCCTCTACATCCACTGGCCCTTCTGCACCTCGAAATGCCCATATTGCGATTTCAACTCGCATGTGCGTGAGGCGGGGGTGGACCATGCCCGTTTCGCCGCGGCCTTGCGGGCGGAGTTGGCGCATGAGGCGGCTCGGGTCGCGCCTGGTGATGGAGCGCGCCGGCCCCTGGCCTCGATCTTCTTCGGCGGCGGCACACCCAGCCTAATGCTGCCGGAGACCGTGGCGGCGCTGATCGCGGACGCCACAGCATTGTTCGAGCCCACGCCCGATATAGAGATCACACTCGAAGCCAACCCAACCAGCGTGGAACTGGGCAAGCTGCGCGCCTTCCGCGAGGCGGGCGTGAACCGGGTCTCGCTCGGCGTGCAGGCGCTCTCCGAGGATGCGCTGCGCTTCCTTGGCCGCCGCCATGATGCATCAGAGGCCATCGCCGCACTCGAACTCGCCCGCAAAACCTTCCCGCGGGTCTCCTTCGATATGATCTATGCCCGCCCCGGCCAAAGCGAGGCCGCCTGGCGGGCCGAGCTGCGCCAGGCGCTGGCGCTGGCGGCCGATCACCTCTCACTTTACCAACTCACCATCGAGCCAGGTACGCGCTTCGCCACCGAATATGCCCGCGGTGCTTTTGCCCTGCCCGAGGGGGACGAGGCCGCGCGGCTTTACTTTGCCACCGCAGAGGAGGCGGCAGGCTTCGGCCTGGCACCCTATGAGGTGTCGAACTACGCCCAGCCGGGAGCGCAGAGCCGGCACAACCTGGCGTATTGGCGCTATGGCGATTATCTCGGCATCGGCCCCGGCGCGCATCAGCGCTTGCTGTTGGATGGTGAGATGTTGGCCACCCGCCGCCATCGCGGCCCCGAGGAATGGGCCGCCCGCGTCGAACGCACTGGCCATGGCGGCACCGAGGAACAGGCCCTGACCCCGCAGGATCGCGGCCGCGAGGCGCTGCTGATGGGCCTCAGGCTGGATGAGGGGGTGGACCCGGAGCGTATTGCCGCCCGCTCCTCCCTGCCATTCGCCGAGACGGTGGATGCGGCCATGCTCGCCGCCTGCATTGATGAGGGCTATCTGGAGTGGCGCGGCCAACGGCTGCGCACCACCATCGAGGGCCGGCTGCGGCTGGACGCCATGCTGCCGGTGCTGCTGCGCTGAAGCCCTGCCCGGGGCTCAGGCCGGCTCCGTCACCCGCGCATCCAGCCGATAGCCACCGCCCTCGGTCAGCAGCAGGCGGGTGTCATTGGGGTCAGGCTCGATCTTCTGGCGCAGGCGATAGATATGGGTCTCCAAGGTGTGGGTGGTGACGGCGCTGTTGTAGCCCCAGACCTCATTGAGCAAAGTCTGCCGCGGCACCGGTTTGCCGGCCGCCCGATAGAGGTATTTGAGGATCGCTGCCTCTTTTTCGGTTAGGCGAATTTTCCTGTTTCGTCCGCTTTCCACCAATTGCTTGGAGGCTGGGCGGAAGAGGTAGGGCCCCACGGTAAAAACCGCGTGCTCGGAGTTGTCAAACACCCACAATTGCGCCCTGAGCCGCGCCAGCAATTCATTCAGGCGGAAAGGCTTGGCGATATAATCATTCGCGCCACTATCGAGGCCGCGCACCACATCCTGCTCGGCCCCCGCGCCGGTGAGCATAATGATGGGCACCGAGACGCCGGCCTTGCGCAATCTAGCGCAATATTCCCTTCCGTCACAATCCGGTAGACCGATATCGAGCAGGATGGCATCGAAACGCGACTCCTCCAGTGCCAGCAACCTGTCAGCCGCCGCAGCGCTCTCAGCGGCCACCGGGGTGAATTCGCCATCGATCGCCAGCTGATCGAGCAGCGTGTCACGCACCGCCGCTTCATCATCGATAATCAGAACGGGCCGGGGAGTGGCCATGCGAACACCTCGTTTTAGGTTCATGGACACGGACCACCCCACCGAGTTTGGAAGGGGGCGAAAACGCGACCTCACGGACTTAGCACCTAATCCCGCTGGAAGGTGAAGCGATTCGTGCATTCAATCGCGCAGATGTGACTTAGTATGGGACGCCCATGGACTGAAACGTGAAGCTCCCCACATGTGGCGCAACACCTCCCACGCCACATCTGAGGCGTTGAGTCCTACCACAATGGAATTTGCCAGAATGTCTCTCCTTTTTGTGAGCCCGCCCGAAGGCCACGCGCCAGCACCCCAAAACGGGGTGCTGGCCATGCGCGCGGTGCATCGGGCCATGGCGGATCTGCGGCGCGGCACGCCGGTGCTGGTGGGCGGGCCGGATGGCGCCCTGGTAGTGGCCGCCGCGGAGACGGTGGGGGCCGAGGGTCTGCGCGAGTTGATGGCTGTGGCGCTCTGTGCGCCGGTATTGCTGCTGGCGCCGGTGCGTGCCGCCGCGGTGCTGTCACGCCCGGTATCGCTCAGCGCGCCCGAGCAAGGGGCCGTCGCCCTCAGCCTGCCTGAGGGGCTGCTGACGCCCCAGCGGCTGCGCGGGCTGGCCGACCCCACCGCCGAATTGCTGTTGCCCGAGCAGCCCGAGCGGGTGGCTTCCCCCGTGCTGGCTGCGCCGGCTCTGGCACTGGCCAAGCTTGGCCGCCTGCTGCCCGCCCTGGTTGCGGCCCCGGCGCGGGAAGGTGTCGAGGCCGAGACCCAGGGCCTGGCCCTGGTGGCCGCGGCCGATATCGCCGCCTATCCGCCCTCCGCCGCCACCACCTTGCGCCCGGTGGCCGAGGCCCGGGTGCCGCTGGAGCATGTGCCCGAGGCGCGGATCATCGCCTTTCGCGCCGCCGATGGCGGAATTGAGCATCTGGCTATCCTAGTGGGTGACCCGGTGGGCTTCGCCGCTGCCGGCGGCACACCGCTCGCCCGTGCCCATAGCGAGTGCTTCACCGGCGACCTTCTGGGCTCGCTGCGCTGCGATTGCG
Source organism: Rhodovarius crocodyli (assembly GCA_945901085.1). Taxonomy (GTDB): domain Bacteria; phylum Pseudomonadota; class Alphaproteobacteria; order Acetobacterales; family Acetobacteraceae; genus Rhodovarius; species Rhodovarius crocodyli_A. Next base: position 10,058 of record CAMDJV010000039.1, read on the forward strand.
GGCCGCAGCTGCGCGGCGCACTGCATAAGATGGCCAGCCATGGCCATGGTGTACTGCTCTATCTGGCGCAGGAGGGCCGCGGCATTGGCCTGGTGAACAAGCTGCGGGCCTATGCGCTGCAGGACCAGGGGCTGGACACGCTCGATGCCAACCGGGCGCTCGGCTATGGCGCGGATGAGCGCAACTTCCTCGTCGCCGCCGAGATGCTGCGCCAGCTCGGCATCGGCCGGGTGCAATTGCTGACCAACAACCCGGACAAGCTGGCCTCCCTGGCCGCCTGCGGGATCGAGGTTGAGGGCCGGGTAGCGCATGAATTCGCCGGCAATGGCGTCAATGATGGCTACCTCGCCACCAAGGCCGTGCGGTTCGGCCATATGATCGGCGAGAAGGGCTGAACCCCAAGGCGCCCGCCCTTGTGGTTGAGGCGCCGCGCCCGCGTTAGCGCGAGGCTGCCCGGTGCGCGCTTGATTCGCTGTTGCTGTTCATGCGGCAAATCCAGCCCGCCCATGTGCGGGGGGCCTTGCTCAATATCGGCGAGTAGGCTGATAGGCCCCCATGCGTGTTATTTTCATGGGCAGTCCCGAATTCTCCGTCCCCGCCCTGCGGGCGTTGCATGCCGCGCATGAGGTCGTCTGCGTCTATGCCCAGCCGCCCAAGCCTGCCCATCGCGGCCAGCGGGAGACGCCATGCCCGGTGCATCTGGCCGCCCTGGAACTGGGCTTGCCGGTGCGCACCCCCGCTCGGGTGCGGCGCGATGCGGCCGAACACGCCGCTTTTGCCGCCCTGGCCGCCGATGTGGCGGTTGTCGCCGCCTATGGCCTGATTCTGCCACCGGCCATGCTGGAGGCACCGCGCCTGGGCTGCATCAATATCCATGCCTCGCTGCTGCCGCGCTGGCGGGGGGCGGCCCCCATCCATGCCGCGGTGTTGGCCGGCGACGCTCAAAGCGGTATCACCATCATGCGCATGGAAGAGGGGCTGGACACCGGCCCCATGCTGCTGCGTGAGGCCATGGCGCTTCACCCGCGCATCACCACTCCCGAATTGCATGACGCGCTGAGCGCCATGGGGGCTGACCTTATCCTGCGCGGCCTGGCGGAACAGCCCATCGCCACCCCGCAGCCTGAGGCAGGCGCCACCTACGCCGCCAAGCTCAGCAAAGCCGATGGGCTATTGGATTGGCGCGAGCCGGCGGCAGGGCTGGAGCGGAGGGTGCGGGCGATGAACCCCTGGCCGGGCGCCTTTTTCCCCTTGGGGCCGGACAATATCCGCGTGCTGGATGCAATGGCCGCCCCCGGCACCGGCGCGCCTGGCCAGCAGCTTTCCCCGGGCCTGATCGCCTGCGGCGAGGGCGCGCTGCGCCTGCTGCGCCTGCAACGCCCCGGCCGCGCCGCGATGGAGGCCGATGCCTTCCTGCGCGGCACCGCTCTGCCCGCGCAGCTCTGATGCCGCGCTACGCCCTTGTGCTGGAATATGACGGCGCGGCCTTTCAGGGCTGGCAGCGCCAGTCCAATGGCCCTTCGGTGCAGCAGGTGCTGGAGGAGCAGGCCGCGGCGCTCAATGGCGGCGAGAAGGCCGTGGCGGTGGCCGCTGGCCGCACCGATTCGGGCGTGCATGCGCTGGGCCAGGTGGCGGAGATCACCCTTTCCGCCGCTCTCGCGCCGGAAAAGCTGCGCATGGCGCTGAATTTCCACCTCCGGCCCTGGCCGGTGGTGGTGCGCGCGGCGGCGATGGCGCCTGAGGGCTGGTCGCCCCGGTTCTCCGCCACCCAGCGAGGCTATCGCTACCGCATCCTCAACCGCTCCAGCCGCCCGGCGCTGGATGCCGGGCGGGTCTGGCATATCCCCTATGCGATGGATGCCCAGGCGATGCACCGCGCGGCCGAAGGCCTGCTCGGGCGGCATGATTTCTCGGCCTATCGCGCGGCAAGCTGTCAGGCCGCCTCGCCAGTGCGCACCATGGAGGTGCTGCGCGTGCGGCGCGAGGGCGATGAGATCATGATCGAGGCCGAGGCCCGCAGCTTCCTGCATCACCAGATCCGCAACCTGGCCGGCACGCTGGCGGAAGTGGGCAAGGGCCGCCGCCCCGAGGCCTGGCCCCGGGAGGTGCTGGACAGCCGCGACCGCGCCCAGGCCGGCCAGACCGCGCCGCCCGATGGGCTGTGTTTCATGTGGGTGCGCTATGACACGCCGCCCGATTGGGTTTAGGCGCTACATCGTCATCCGGCCGACGACACCCTGCACGAAGAGCCCAATCGCGACATCGAGCAGCACAAACATCACCGCACTCGCCCCGGGAATGCCCAGGGCATGTTTGGTGACGAACCATTCCAGCCACATCGCATAGCCCACCGCCACCAGGGCCAGCACCTGGGCAAAGCCTACCGGCAGCAGCATTCCAGGCGCCGAGAGCAGCACCAGCGCCGCGTATTGCGGAATATTCGCCCAGTTCCAGGCGGCAATGAAGCGCGGCCAAGCGGCCTCTCGCCCCGCCAGCTTCGCCATCATCTGCGAGGCCAGGGCAAAACCAACCCAGCCCACCACGAAGCCCACCGCATCAACCAGCCATTCGCCCATCCCCTCATTCACCCCGGTGATGAGGCCGAGAGCGAAGAACATCGGCCAGCAGATCGCACCGGCCCAGAAGCTGCGCATGGTCTCGGTGGGGGAGCCATCGAAGGCATTCATCCCCGTGGGCCTGCCGCGCGCCAATTCCAGCCCGCCTTCGAGGCCGATGGCGATGCTGCGCGTGGTGTCAGGTATTATGGTCAGGCGAGCAGCTCCTTGATGATGCTGGCATAGAGTATGGTGAGAGCCTGTAACTCGGCCACCGGCACGCATTCATCCACCTGATGCATGGTGCTGCCCACCCCACCCAACTCGGCCACAGGGCAGAGCCGGGTAATAAAGCGAGCGTCGGAGGTTCCCCCGCCAGTGTCCAGCCTGGGGGTCACCCCGGTTGCCGCCTGGGTGGCGCGCACAAGCGCATCCACAAATGGGCCAGGCTGGGTGAGGAAGCTCTCACCGCTCACCACCACGCGCAGATCATGTTGCGGCGCGTGGCGGGTGAGCACGGCGCGCAAATGCGCGGTCAGCGCGGTGGAATCATGCAACTCGTTGAAGCGGATGTTCAAAAAGGCGCTGGCCTGGCCGGGGATGACATTGGTCGCGGTATTGTCCACCTGAACGCCGGTCACCTGCAGGGTGCTGGCCTCGAACCATTGGCTGCCCGAATCGAGCGGGCTGGCCGTCAACGCCGCCAGGGCGGCGAGCAGCCGGTGCACCGGGTTATCGGCCTTCTGCGGATAGGCGCTGTGGCCCTGGCGGCCATGCACGGTGATCCAGGCGTTCATGCTGCCACGCCGGCCGATTTTCAGCGTATCGCCGAGCACGGCCTTGGAGGTGGGCTCGCCCACCAGGCACATATCGGGGACATGGCCATGTGCCTCCATCCATTCCAGCACGCGGCGGGTGCCATCCACGCTGGGGCCTTCCTCATCGCCGGTGATGAGCAGGGAGAGGGAGCCGGGATTGCTCTGCGGAATGGCGGCGATGAAGGCGGCGATGGCGCCCTTCATATCCTGCGCGCCGCGGCCAAAGAGGGTGCCGTTTTCGACATCGCCGGCGAAGGGTGGATGGGTCCAGGGCGCGGCGCCCGGCGGCACAACATCGGTGTGGCCGGCGAAGCAGAAATGTGGCGCGGTGGTACCACGCCGGGCGAATAGGTTGTCCACCTCATTGAAAGGCAGCCGCCAGCAGGTGAAGCCGCGGGCTTCCAGCGCCCGCTGCACCACATCCAGCGCGCCATCATCGGCAGGGGTGACGCTGGCGCAGCGGATCAGTGCCTGCGCCAGTGCCAAGACATCATGCGCCGCCGGGCCAAGCGCGGCAGCGGCGGGTTCAGTCACGCAGCAGGTCGTTGATCGAGGTTTTGGCGCGGGTCTGCGCATCCACCGTCTTGACGATCACCGCGCAATACAGGCTGGGGCCGGGTGAGCCATCGGGCAGCGGCTTGCCTGGCAGGTTGCCCGGCACCACCACGGAATAGGCCGGCACGCGGCCGACAAAAATCTCGCCCGTCGCACGGTCGATGATCTTGGTCGTGGCCGAAATGAACACGCCCATAGAGAGCACCGAGCCACGCTCGACAATCACGCCCTCCACCACCTCGGAGCGGGCGCCGATGAAGCAGTCATCCTCGATCACCACGGGATTGGCCTGCAGCGGCTCCAGCACGCCGCCAATGCCCACGCCGCCGGAGAGGTGAACATTCTTGCCGATCTGCGCGCAGGAGCCCACCGTGGCCCAGGTATCGACCATGGTATTGGCACCGACATAGGCGCCCAGATTCACGAAGCTGGGCATCAGCACCACATTCGGCGCGATGAAGGCGGAGCGGCGCACGACGGCACCGGGCACTGCGCGGAAGCCCGCCTCTTTCCAGCGGTTTTCGCCCCAGCCGGTCCATTTCAGCGGCACCTTGTCAAAGGCGCCGGCGGCGGTGTCCATCGGCGCGCTGTCGGTCAGGCGGAAGGAGAGCAGCACGGCTTGCTTGAGCCATTGATTGACCGCCCAGCCATCGGCACCGGGTTCGGCCACCCGGGCCTCGCCACGGTCAAGCATGTCCAGCGCGGCCTCCACGGCCTCGCGGGCCGGGCCTTGGGTGCCGGAATTGATGGTGTCGCGGGCGGCCCAGAGGGCCTCGATCTCGGTTTGCAGGGTCATGGGCAGGGTCTCCTCGCCGCTGCTTTGCAGCGCGGGAGGCCGGCGTCAATCAGCCCTGCTCCAACTCGCTGTCCCAATACAGGTAATCCCGCCAGCTCTCATGCAGGTGGTTGGGCGGGAAGGCCCGGCCATTATCCTGCAATTCCCAACTGGTGGGCGCGCGCGGCTCCTGCCGGGGCAGCATGTTGCATTCGCGCGGCAGCTTGCTGCCCTTGCGCAAATTGCACGGCCCGCAGGCTGCCACCACATTGGTCCAACTGGTCAGGCCGCCCCGGCTGCGCGGAATCACATGGTCAAAGGTGAGGTCATGCGCCGGGAAACCATCGCCGCAATATTGGCATTCGAAGCTGTCGCGCAGAAACACGTTGAACCGGGTGAAGGCCGGCCGCCGGGCTGCGGGGATATAGTCGCGCAGCGCGATCACGCTCGGCAGGCGCATGGCGTGGGAGGGGGAATGCACCTCCACATCATATTCGCTGAGCACCGACACACGGTCGAGAAACACTGCCTTCACCGCATCCTGCCAGGACCATAGCGAGAGAGGAAAATAGGAAAGCGGCCTAAAATCAGCGTTCAGGACCAGGGCCGGAAAGCCTCCGGACCCGTTAACTGCTGCAAGATTGACCGTTCCGCCATCAGGCAAAGCGCCGCTCCTTCCGCTCTCGCGGGGTGCCAGTTCAGCGTGTGCCCACCACTCGTACTAGGCACCAGTTGAGGTAGCACCGTCGCGTGTGAGAACAGGTGTCCCATGAGGCTGCGCGCTTCGCAAGTGCCGCATGGCGTATTCACCAAGCCGTCATGTTACGCCATTGTGATACTGGGGGGCGGGGCGGCTGGTTGTTTGCCCAGCTTCTGCCAGATCCTCGCGGCAATGGCGCTATACATCGCTGCCACCTCACTCTCAGGCCGGCTGGCGGCGATGGGGGTGCCGGCATCGGCCAATTCGCGGATCTCCAATCTGATCGGCAAGGCGCCGAGAAATTCCGCCCCCAGCCGCGCGGCTTCCGCCTCCGCCCCGCCATGACCGAAGATATCGGCGCGATGGCCGCAATTCGGGCAGCAATAAAACGACATGTTCTCGATCAGGCCGAGGACGGGGACATTCACCTTCTCGAACATCCGCACCCCGCGGCGGGCGTCGATCAGCGCCACATCCTGTGGCGTGGAGACGATCACAGCGCCGGCCAGCGGCACGCGCTGGCTCATGGTGAGCTGCGCATCGCCCGTGCCCGGCGGCATATCCACCACCAGAATATCGAGCGCACCCCACTCCACCTGGCCCATCATCTGCTCCAGCGCGCCCATCACCATGGGGCCGCGCCAGATCATTGGCGTTTCCTGATCGACCAGGAAACCGATGGACATGGCCTTCAGCCCCCAGCGCTCAATGGGATGAATACGGCTGCCGGTGACGCGTGGCTTCTCCTGCGTGCCCAGCATCTGGGGCAGGGAGGGGCCATAGATATCGGCATCCAGCAGCCCCACCCGCAGCCCCTGCGCCGCCAGCGCCACCGCCAGGTTCACCGCGGTGGTGGATTTGCCCACGCCGCCTTTGCCCGAGGCCACAGCAATGATTTTGCTCACTTCCGGCAGCAGCATCTCACCCTGCCCGGTGGGCGGTTTCTTCCCAGGTGGGGCAGGCAGTTGGGCATGCGCTGTCAGCACCACGGTGGCCGAAAGCACGCCGGGGAGTGCCGCCAGCGCCGCCTCGGCGGCGGCCCGCATGGGCTCCAGCGCCCGGGCCTCTTCGCGCGGGACAGACAGCGTGGCCTGCACCAGACCATCGCGCGCCACCACCGCTTCCACCCTTGCGGGCTGCTTCACCACCTTCGCCAGGGCATTGCGCACTGCCTGCTCATCGCTCATCGCTTGAAAACCCTTCACTGCCGGGACATATGGCCATGGTGTGGTTCCGGTACGCCACGCGACGGCTGCCGCCTTTCGGCGTGGCCGCACATATGGCCGGGCCGAGCCGCGCGCGCATCCCCCTTGGGATGCCCGGGCGCGCGGCGTGAAGTTTATCTTGGCGGAGAATGCGGCGCAGATGGCGTGGAACAATGGCGGGCCGAGCCCCTGGGGCAACCCGCGACCCGGCGGACAACAGGGTGGGCCACCGGGTGGCTCTGGCGGCCCGGGCGGGCCCTGGGGCAATCCTCCTCCCTCCGGTTCGGGCGGCGGCGGCCGTGGCCCGGACATCGAGGATATGATCCGTCAGGCGCAGGACACCTTGCGCCGCTGGCTGCCGCAGGGTGGTGCCGGCGGCAAGGGCGTGGCGCTGCTTGGCGTTGTGCTGGTGGGCGTCTGGGCTGCCTCGGGGTTCTATCGCGTGCAGCCCGATGAGCTGGGCGTGGTGATGCGCTTTGGTGCCTTTGATCGCACCGCGCCGCCTGGCCTGAACTACGCCATCCCCTGGCCGGTCGAGGCGGTGACGACGCCGCGCGTCACCCGCATCAACCGCGTTGATATCGGCTTTCGTGCGGCGCCTGACGCCCTTCCGGGCGTGCGCCCTGTCTCGCAGCGCGACGTGCTGGCCGAATCGCTGATGCTGACTGGCGATGAGAACATCATCGACATTGATTTCGCCGTCTTTTGGCGCATCCGCGATGCCGGCGAATTCCTCTTCAACACCCGCAACCCCGAGGACACGGTGAAATCCGCCGCCGAATCGGTGATGCGCGAGATCATCGGCCGCACCAATATCCAGGCCGCGCTGACCGATGCGCGCGCCCAGATCGAGCAGGATGTACGCCGCGGCGCCCAGGCCATTGTCGATCAGTATCTGGCCGGCATCGAGATCACCCAGGTGCAGATGCAAAAGGTGGACCCGCCCTCGGCGGTGGTGGACGCCTTCCGCGACGTGCAGCGCGCCAATGCCGACCGTGAGCGCGTGCGCAACGAGGCGGAAAGCTTTCGCAATGACATCATCCCCCGTGCCCGCGGCGAGGCCGAGCGCATGGTGGCCGAGGCGCAAGGTTTTCGTGACAGCCAGACCGCGCGGGCGCGTGGTGAGGCTGGCCGCTTCACCGCCGTTCTCGCCGCCTATTCTCAGGCCCAGGACGTGACAATGCGCCGTATCTATCTTGAAACCATGGAAGACATCCTGCGCCGCAACAACATGGTGCTGGTGGATGACAGGCTGCAGGGCGTGGTGCCCTTCCTGCAATTGAACGAGGCCGGGCAGCCCCGCGCAGCCAGGCCGCCGGCGGTGCCACCACAGGTGTTCAACCCGCCCCCGGCTCAGCCTCAGCAACCCCGCAACCCGGGGGTGGTGCGATGAACAAGGCATTGATCGGGCTGCTCGCCCTGGTGGGTCTGCTGGTTGTCGCAGCCTCCTCACTCTTCACCGTGCATCAGACCCAGCAGGTGCTGGTCACCCAATTCGGCCAGCCGGTGCGCGTCATCCAAGCGCCCGGCCTGAACACCAAGCTGCCGCTGATCCAGAGCGTGATCGCCTTCGACCGCCGTCTTCTCGACTATGAAGGCCCGGGCGAGGAAGTCATCCTCGGCGACCAGCGCCGTTTGATCGTGGACAGTTTCACCCGCTTCCGCATCACCGACCCGCTGCTCTTCTTCCAGACCGTGGGCGCGGCCGAGCAGGGCATTCGCGGCCGGCTCTCCTCCATCGTCACCTCGTCCCTGCGCCGCGTTCTGGCTGGCGAGTCCCTGCTCGCTATCCTCTCGACCGACCGCACCAGGATCATGGGCGAGATCAGGCGCCAGGTGAATGAAGAGGCGCGGCGCTTTGGCATTGAAGTGGCCGATGTGCGCATCCGCCGGGCCGATTTCCCGGAGGAGAACACCCAGGCCATTCTGGCCCGCATGCAATCCGAGCGTGAGCGGGTAGCGCGTGAGGCCCGCGCCGAGGGTGCCGAGGTGGCAGCCCGCGTCCGCGCCAATGCCGAGCGTGACCGCACGGTGCTGCTGGCCGAGGCCGAGGCCAACGCCCAGATTCTGCGCGGCACCGGCGAGCAGGAGGCGATTCGCATCTTCGCCGAAGCCTTCAACCGTGACCCGGAATTCTACCAGTTCTGGCGCACAATGCAGGCCTATCGCGAGGTGTTTTCCAGCGGTGAGGCGCGGATGGTGCTGACACCGGAGAGTGATTTCTTTCGCTTCTTCCGCGAGATGCCCAGCCCGGGCAGCCGCTGAGCGCGGCCTGGCTGGGCGGCCGTTTCAGAAATTGGAGCGGCCGTTACTCTTTGCCACGGGCCGAGACCGAAGGGTCATCGGCCCGGGCTGCGATGCCTGTAGCGTGACCGGAGCTTCGCCGAGCAATCCATCGGCCTTCATGAGGTGATCATGCGTATACCAAATTGGCGTCTCCCCCTGGCGGTTCTGGCGCTCGGCCTTGCAGGTCCCATGCTGTCCCAGGCGCCTTTCGCCCAGACGCTTCCCCCCGTGGCCGCGCCGCCCGCAGCGTCGGCCACGCCCCAGGCCAATCCAGCCGTCGCGCCGCCCACCATCTCCAGCGGCCGGCCGGACAGTTTTGCGCCGCTGGCCCGCAGGCTGCTGCCCGCGGTGGTCAATATCTCCTCCACCATCGGCGGCGCGCCAGCGTCACGCCCCGGTGCCCGGCCCGACGCGCCTGACGCGCCCCAGGCGCCGCCCGGCAGCCCTTTCGAGGAGTTCTTCCGCGATTTCTTCAATCGCAACCGGCCAGGCCAGCCGCCGCAGGGCGGTGAGCGTGGCGAGGGCGGGCCCCCGCAGGGGCGGCGCGGCCAGTCTTTGGGTTCTGGCTTTATCGTCGATGCCTCGGGCATCGTGGTGACCAATAACCACGTGATCGACGGTGCCACCGAGATCAACGTGATCCTGCAGGACAATACCAGCCTGCGGGCCGAATTGCTGGGCACCGACCCGCGGACTGACCTCGCCGTGCTGCGGGTGCGTCATTCCGCGCCATTGCCCTTCGTGCCCTGGGGCAATAGCGACACCGCCGAGGTGGGTGACTGGGTGCTGGCCATCGGCAACCCCTTCGGCCTGGGCGGCACGGTCACGGCTGGCATTGTCTCGGCGCGTGGCCGCGATATCCGCCAGGGCCCCTTTGACGACTTCATTCAGACCGATGCGGCCATCAACCGGGGCAATTCCGGCGGGCCGCTCTTCAACCTGCAGGGCGAGGTTGTGGGCATCAACACCGCCATCTATTCGCCCTCTGGCGGGTCGATCGGCATTGGCTTCTCCATCCCCTCGAACCTGGCGCGCGGCGTAGCGCAGCAATTGACCGAGGGTGGCCGGGTGCGCCGCGGCTGGTTGGGTGTGAATATCCAGCAGGTGACGGACGAGATTGCCGAATCGCTTGGCCTGCGCGGCACGGTGCGCGGCGCTCTTGTGGCCCGGGCGCAGGAAGGCGCGCCTGCGGCCAGTGCCGGCATTCGCAACGGCGATGTCGTGCTGCGCTTCAACAACCAAGATGTGCGCGACATGCGCAGCCTGCCTCGAATCGTGGCCGAGACGCCGGTGGGCAGCCGTGTGCCGGTGGTGGTCTGGCGCGATGGTCAGGAGCAGACTTTGACCGTCACCTTGGGCGAATTGCCGCCCGAGCAGCAGCTTGCCGCCGCCAATCCGCAGGGGCCGGGCCCGCAATCCGGCCTGCCGACAGAGATTGCCGGGCTTGGCATGCGCGTTGCGGCCATCACGCCCGAATTGCGGGAGCGGCTGCGGCTGCGCCCTGATCAGCGCGGCGTGGCGGTGGTGGATGTCGCGCCCAATTCCCCTGCGGCCGAACGTGAGTTGCGCCCGGGCGATGTGATCCTCGAAGTGCAGCAGGAACGGGTGAACACGCCGCAGGAACTCAACGAAAGGGTGGATCGCCTGCGGCGGCAAGGCCGTGGCACTGCCTTGTTCCTGGTGGAAAGCCAAAATGGCCAGCGCTTTGTGCCGCTGCGGCTGACGCCGGCGCGCTGAGGCGGCCCCAGGGGGGGGCAAAGGGAGGCGGGGGGGAGGGCACCCCCCCGCCATTACCATCACTCCGGGCGGATATTCGCCCGGCGCACGGCCTCACTGAAGATCTGCCGCTGTTCGGCGAGATAGGTCGCGAAGGCGGCCGCTGGCTTTGCATCCACCTCGACACCCACGGCGGCAAAGCGCTCCTTCATCTCCTGCGTCGCCATCACCTCCATCATCAAGGTGGAGAGGCGTTGGATAATGGCCGGCTGGGTGGCGGCCGGGACCATCAGGCCGATCCAGGCACCAAGATTGAAGCCGGGAATATCCGCCCCGACGGCCAGTGGTGTGACGCCCGGCGCCAGGGCCGAGCCATTTGCCAAGGAGACGCCATAGGCCCGCAGCCGCCCCGCCCGGACATGCGGCATGGTGGCGGCGGCGGTTTCCAGCGTGTAATGCACCTGGCCCGCCAGCAGCGCTGTCAACCCCGGCGCGCTGCCCTGGAAGGGAACATGGACGGCCTGAAGCCCTGAGCGTGCGTTGAAATACTCGGCGATGAGATGGGCCGTGGCGCCAGTGCCTGATGTGGCAAAGGTATAGGTCCCGGGCGAGGCGCGGACGACGGAGAGGAACTCGCCGATATTGCGGGCCGGGAAATCCGGATGTGTCACCAGCAGATAGGGCGAGAGGCCGGCCAGGGCGACCGGCGCTAGGTCGCGTTCGACATCATAAGGGGTGCGCTGAACCAAGGGGTTGACAGTGACCGGCCCGGCCGAGGCGGCGAGAAGCGTGAGGCCATCGGGGGCGGATTTGGCGGCCGCGTCGGTGCCGATCATGCCGCCGGCCCCGCCGCGGTTTTCCGGCACAACGGATTGGCCGAGGCGCTCTGTCAGCACCTGGGCAAGGATCCGGCCAATAAGGTCGGTGGCTTGGCCAGGCGGCCATGGTATGATCATCCGCAATGGGCGGCTGGGCCATGCCGGTGAGGTTTGGGCATGGCTGGCCGATGTTGCGGCCAGAGAGGCGAGCATCGCGCTGCGACGTGTTAACATGGTGGTTTCCCCTTGTATTGATACAAGGTTACGAGAGCGTGGCGGTTATGCAAAGGGCCTTAAATCGGGTGCCGCAACTGCCAAAGCCGCTCATGCGCCTCGACCAGGCTGTCCATATTGCGCCGGCTATTGGCGCTGGGATCGACTTGCTGGCGGGTGAGCACCATTTCCAGTGTCCGCAACAATTGGTCAGCCACCTGATAATCAGCCTCATCACAGGCTTGGTGGAAGGCGGCCAGGATTTTGTCCGACAAACGCATATCACGGAGTGGAAAAAACCCATTCACGCCGTCGCGAAAGCTGGGAGCCAAATGATCGTCACCGTCCATGCCCAACCTCATTGCCATGCGGAAAATGCAACCGGTCAATATATAATAGGAAATTGAGGCGTCGGCAAATATTATTGTGTTGGCGTTGTGGCCCGAAGCTGGCCAATGATCATTCTGGCCATGCCATCTACGGCGGTGTCTGGCCTGAACAGGCTGCGCACACGGTTATCGGGCCCCACCAGATAGATAAAACTCGAATGATCCATGAGGTAATCGGTGGCATTGGGTGAATTGGCGCGCGCATAAAATACCCTGAATTGGCGAGCGACGGCGGCTATCTGCTCCGTCGTGCCGGTCAGGCCCTGCAACCGGGGATGAAAACGGCTCACATAATCCGCCAAATTATCAGGCCGGTCGCGCTCAGGGTCGATGGTGATCAAGACCGGCGTCACACGGCCAGCCAATGGGCCCAGCATATCCATGACATCAGCCATCCGCCCAAGCTCGGTCGGGCAGACATCAGGACAAAAGGTGAAACCAAAATAGATGAGCATCCATTGGCTGGCATAATCGCGCTCAGTGACCGCCACGCCATCCTGCCGGGTCAGGCTGAAGGCGCCGCCGAGGGAAATGCCGGGGGGCAGTTGCACCACCCCTGCCGCCGAGGGCAGCTGCATATCCTGGCCGAAGACCTGGGCAAGCCTCTGGCCGAATGCATCCGCAAAGCTCTGCCCCGGCGCAAGGGTAAACCACACATGCGCCCACAGGCCGAAAATGGCAGCGAGCAACACGGCAACGCTGTAGCGGATGACCTTCAACATGGCGCCTAGATAGGCCCCCGCCGGGGTATGGCCAAGCGGGCGCTCAACACCAAAGGGCCGGCCTCAGACATACCGGCCCTTCCAGCCCATCAATGCCGTGCGAGCGCGATTTCGCCCTCGGGCTGCGGCGTGGCGAAGGTGTTTTCAGCGAAAGCATCTTCCCAGGTGCCGGCGGTGCTGGCCTTGGAGTATTCAGTCGCCCGGTTCTCGAAGAAATTGGTGTGCTCGATGGCATTGAGCATTTCGTCGAGCCAGGGGAGGGGGTTGCGCTCGATGTGGAACATCGGCTCCAGGCCCAATTGCTGCAGCCTGCGGTCGGCGATGAAGCGAATATATTGCTTCACGCTCTCAGCCTCGAGGCCCTGCACGCCGCCGAGCTCGAAGGCCAAGTCAATGAAGCTGTCCTCATGCTCCACAATGGTGGCGCAGATCAGGTAAAGGTCACGGCGCAGCTCCTCAGTCCAAATCTCCGGGTTTTCCTGCACGAAGGTGCGGAAGAGCCGGATCACGCTGAGGCAATGCAGCGTCTCGTCGCGGACCGACCAGGAGACGATCTGCCCCATGCCCTTCATTTTATTGAAGCGCGGGAAATTCATCAGAATGGCAAAAGAGGCGAAAAGCTGCAGCCCCTCGGTAAAGGCACCAAACGCCGCCAGCGTCTTGGCAATCTCAACCTTACTATCCACCTTAAAGGACTGCATGTAGTCGTACTTGTCCTTCATCTCCTTGTATTTGAGGAAGGCGGTATACTCAATTTCCGGCATGCCGATGGTATCAAGCAGATGCGAATACGCCGCGATATGGATCGTCTCGGTGTTCGAGAAGGCGCTCATCATCATCAGCACTTCGGTGGGTTTGAACACCTGGCTGTACTGCTTCATATAGCAATTATTCACCTCGACATCCGCCTGGGTGAAGAAGCGAAAGATTTGGGTGAGCAGGTTCCGCTCAGAAACCGTCAGATTCTTCTGCCAATCCTTCACGTCATCAGCGAGCGGCACCTCCTCCGGCAACCAATGAATACGCTGCTGCGTCAGCCAGGCATCATAAGCCCAGGGATACCGGAACGGCTTGTAAACCGGGTTGGCGGTCAACAGGTCGAAGCGGACCGGGAACTCGTCAGGGCTCTGTGCGCCGTCAGGCATTTGTCTTTGTCCTATTATGTTGAAGCGAGGGGCTCTGCCCCTCGCGCACCCCGCCAGGAAACTCAGTTTCCTGGACCTTCGGTGTGTTTGGGATAAATACGCTATTTTAGGTATTGTTATATTTATATATTAAATAAATAAGTTAAAGATGTTGTCAAAACATAATTAATACCAACGTAAGAACTGTATTTAAAAACGGGCCATAATATTAACGCATTTATATTATAAAAGAACATCAAACAATAATGACATCATGATCGAAGGTGCAGGAAACTGAGTTTCCTGCCGGGGTGCGCGAGGGGCAGCGCCCCTCGCTCTTTCGCTGGCCCACCCTATTGGCAGGCCAAACATTCCTCATAATTGGTGCTGTTTTCCGCGCCAGGCAGGATATCCATCGCCACCGGCTGCGGCACATGGGCTGCCATGATATCTCCCTGGCCCACCACTTTCTCGCTGATCGCATCCGCGCGTTGGATCGACAGCGAGCGGCAGTAATACAGCGATTTCATGCCCCGCTTCCACGCCAGCATATGGATCTGGTGCAGGTCGCGCTTATGCACATTTGCGGGCAGGAACAGGTTCACCGATTGCGACTGGCAGATATAGGGCGTGCGGTCGGCCGCATGTTCAATCACCCAGCGCTGGTCGAGTTCGAAGGCGGTCTTGTAGGTCGCGCGCTCCTGGTCGTTCAGGAAGTCCAGATGCTGGACCGAGCCTTTGTTGACGGTGATCGAGTTCCAGGTGTCGTCATCATCGCGGCCGTATTTCTGCAACACCTTGGCCAGTGCCGGGCTACGGACGATGAAACTGCCTGAGAGTGTCTTGTGGTTGTACACATTGGCCGCGATCGGCTCGATGCCAGGCGCTGCGCCGCCGCAGATGATCGAGATCGAGGCGGTGGGCGCAATGGCGATCTTGTTCGAGAACCGCTCCATGAAGCCATATTCGGCCGCATCCGGGCAGGGCCCGCGCTCTTCCGCCAATTGGCGCGAGGCTGCATCTGCCTGTTCGCGGATGTGGCGGAACATTTTTTTGTTCCAAACCTTCGCCACCACACTCTCGAACGGCACGTTCAGCGCCTGCAGGAAGCTGTGGAAGCCCATGACGCCGAGACCGACCGAGCGCTCGCGCATCGCCGAGTAGCGCGCCTTGGCCATGCTGTCCGGTGCGGTATCGATGAAATTCTGCAGCACATTATCCAGGAAGCGCATTACATCGGCGATGAAGCGCGGGTCATCCTTCCACTGCATCCAGGTGTCGAGGTTCAGCGAGGAGAGGCAGCACACCGCGGTGCGCTGCTCACCATGCTGGTCGATGCCGGTCGGCAGGGTGATTTCCGAGCAGAGGTTGGAGGTCTTGACCTCCAACCCGGCCAGCTTGTGGTGCTCGGGGCGCGCATTGTTCACGGCGTCGGAGTAGATGATGTATGGCTCGCCCGTTTCGATCCGTGCCGTGAGGATGCGAATCCACAGCGAGCGGGCAGAAACGGTGCGCACCACCGCATTGTCCTTGGGCGAGAGCAGCGCCCAAGCCTCATCGCCCTCCACGGCGCGCATGAAAGCATCCGACAGCAGGATCCCGTGATGCAGGTTCAGCGCCTTGCGATTCGGGTCACCACCGGTGGGGCGACGAATTTCGATAAATTCCTCGATCTCCGGGTGGTGCACCGGCAAATAGACGGCGGCCGAACCGCGCCGCAGCGAGCCCTGCGAAATCGCCAGGGTGAGCGAATCCATCACCCGGATGAAGGGCACGATGCCGGAGGTCTTGCCGTTCTGGCCCACCTTCTCGCCCAGCGAGCGCAGGTTACCCCAATAGGAGCCAATGCCACCGCCCTTCGAGGCCAGCCAGACATTCTCATTCCACAGCCCCACGATCGAATCGAGGCTGTCATTGGCTTCGTTCAGAAAGCAGGAAATCGGCAGCCCGCGTGTCGTACCCCCGTTCGACAGCACAGGCGTGGCCGGCATGAACCAAAGCTTGCTGATGTAATCATAGATGCGCTGGGCATGGGCAGCGTCATCGCCATAGGCCGAGGCCACGCGGGCAAAGAGATCCTGGTAGGATTCGCCGGGCAGCAGATAGCGGTCATCCAGCGTCGCCCGACCGAAATCGGTCAGCAGCGCATCGCGCGAGCGGTCAATCTGCACCGGATGGTGGCCCTGAAGCTGAATCGCATCAAACACGTCTAATCCCCCTGAATCCCCGGTTTCCGACAATGACCAAAACCGAGGCGCGCCACAAGATATAGTCTTACCTGCCACCGCCTCCCACCACATACAGCGTCGGAAGGCTTTGTCCACAGGCCAGCCAGAATGCTAGGATGACCGCCAATGTTCGCTGATCGTTCTAGTGTGGCATCTCTGCCGCAGCGTTCAAGGGTTATTTCCAAGGGGCAGGGACCACATCCCGCCATGGCTCGCCAGGGGTGTTTTCGGCCTGCCCCCGGCATTCACGGCCTTGCACGCAATCCACAGGCTGCGTCACTCTGGCCTGCCCTGGAGATACCGCCATGCCAAGCCGCCGCGCCGCATTTTCCCTGCCTTTCCTGGCCAGCCCGGCCTTGGCGCAGAGCGCCACATGGCCGCAAAGGCCAGTGCGAATCGTCGTGCCCTTCGGCACCGGTGGCGGGACGGACATCACAACCCGGCTGATCGCGCCCAGGCTCGCCGATATTCTCGGCCAACCGGTGGTGCTGGAAAACCGCCCCGGCGCCGGCGGTGTGGTCGGCACCGATGCGGTGGCCAAATCGGCGCCTGACGGCTCGGTCTTTGTGCTCTCCACCCTCTCGCCCATTGGGCTGTCGCCCGGGCTGCCGGCCCCCATGCCCTTTGACCCCTTGCGCGACCTTGTGCCGGTGGCGCCCACCGCCTTCGTGCCCATCGGGCTGGCGGTGACCACCCGCGGCCTCGATTCGCGAATCGCGGCCGACTTCATCGCCCGGCTGCGCGCCGAGCCCGACCGGTTCCAGTACGGCAGCAGTGGTATTGGAACCTCTGGCCATATCGCCTGTGCCACCTTTCTCATTCAGGCCGGCGCGCGGGCGGTGCATGTGCCCTATCGCGGCGGCGGGCAGGTCTATGCCGCCCTCTCCTCGGGTGAGATCCATTTCTGTGCCGATATCCCAGCCCTGCTGAAGCCCATGCAGGATGCCGGTAATGCCCGGGCCCTTTTTGTCGCCACCGAACAGCGCTCCAACCTCCTGCCCGAGACACCCACGGCGGCCGAGGCTGGCCTGCCCGATTACAAGGCTTACTCCTGGTACGGTTTCTTCGCCCCCGCTGGCACGCCGCGCGCCATTGTGGAGCGTATGGCGGCGGCGACCGAGCAGGCCCTGGCCGACCCCATTGTGCAGGCCCGCTATAATGAGTTGGGCACGCCCGCCATGCGCGGCTTCACCCCAGACCGCTTCGCTGCCTATGTGCGTGACGAGGTGGCCTATTGGGTCCCTCGCGTGCGGGCGCTGGGTATTCGGGCGGAGTGATCACTCACGCGGTATCGCCGCCAGATGCGGCGCGAGTTCCGCCAGCGGCAACTGCGTCAGATCCTTATTGAGCGAACCGCGCAGTTTTTGCCGGGCGGCATCGCCCAAGGCTGCGCGCAAATCGCCCAGAAAGGCGGGCGGGGCGACCAGAAACAAATGGGCGTAAAGCGCCCCCGTGGCCGCCTCATCCAGCCGTGCGGCGAGGCGCCGGGCGAAGGCGGCCTTGGCCGCGCGATGCGGATCGAACCGGGGCTCTATGGCATGGCGCGTGGTGCCCATGCTCTCACGCACTCGCCCCGGTCTTTCGCTGCCCTGATCATGCGAGGCCGGGTTGACCTCGTCCGAGGCTTCCGCGCTGCGTTCTACCCAGCCAGCGCCCTGGCGCCGGGCTTCGAAGATCCGGGCATGCTGGGCATCGGCGACCAGCGCCCATTGCGTCTCTGACGTCATCGGCCCTGCACTCCCCTGTCGTTACAACCAGGGAAGCAGGGACAGATCGGCGCCTGCAGCGCCATGATTTAGGTCAAGCCGCGCGGATCACCGGTGCGGGGAGGCCCTTGATCATCACATTCACGCAGGCCGGCTTGCCGCTGGCAAAGGCGCGTTCAAGCGCTGGCGCGAGCTCTGCCGCCGCCTCCACGAATTCGCCATGGCCACCCAGGGCCACCGCCACCAGGTCATAGCGCGTGGCATTCGCCAATTCGCAGCCATGCGCGCGGGCGGTGCCATAGTCGCGCAGCTGAATCTGGTGCTCGGCATTCCAGCATGAATCATTGCCGACCACGGCAACAAAGGGCAGGCCATGCCGCACTGCTGTGTCGAATTCCGCCATATGGAAGCCGAAAGTGCCATCGCCCATCACCGCGAGCACCCGCTGGCCGGGTCGGGCCGCGCTGGCGGCAATGGCGAAGGGCAGGCCCGCGCCTATCGCCCCTGCCACGCCATTGACCAGCCGCGCACCACCCGCCGGCGCGCGCAGCATGGCCTGCAGCCATTGGCCGATCTCGCCGCCATCGGCCACCAGAATGTCGCCATCACGTAGCCAGGGGCGCAGCGCATGGCCCAGTGTGACCGGGTGGATGGGGCCCTCTGGGGCGCCGGCCATGGCATCCCATTCGGCAGGCAGGAAATCGAGCGCCGCACGCAGCTGGGCCGCCCAGGCGGCATGGCCGGTGCTGGCCATCCCGGCCAGCGCCTGCGCGCCGGCCAGCGGCGCCGTGAGGGCCGAGAAGGCCAGGCGCTCACCCAGCCCCTGCGCGGCACGGGCCAGGATGGCGGCATCAGGCTCCAGCACCGCCCAACGCGCGGCGGGCGAGAAGGGCGGCGTGCGGCCAAAGCCCAGGGTGAAATCCAGCGCCTTGCCAAGCAGGATGATCAGATCGGCCTCGGCGAAGAGCGGCGTGGCGGCGCGCAGGCTGGGGTCGCGCAAGCCGCGCGGGCTTTCCATCAGCAGCACCGGCAGGCCGGTCTTGGCCTCCAGGGCCGCCAGGGCCAGCATGCCCTCTGGGCTGTTCAGCGCCGGGCCGGCGCAAAGCAGCGGGCGCTCGGCCGCTTGCAGCATGGCGGCCAGGCTCCGCGCCGCCTCAGGCGCCAGGGGCATGGCGCGCGGGGCGGCCTGCGGCTGGGCCGCGGCGGGCACCACCTCGGCCTCCAGCACATCGGTGGGCAGGGAGAGATGCACAGGCCCGGGCCGGCCTTCCCGCGCCAGGGCGATGGCGCGCAGCACATCCAGGCCCAGGGTCTGCGGGTCGCGGGCCATGCGGGCGGATTTCACCAGGGGCGCTGCGGATTCGACCTGCGGCGTCTCCTGAAACGCGCCCAGGCCCAATTCCTTGATCGGCGCATGGCCGGAGAGCAGCAGCAGTGGCACCTCGCCCGCCATGGCGGTGGGCAGGCCGGCCATGGCATTGGTATGGCCCTGGCCGCCAGTCACCAGCGCCACGCCGCATTCGCCGGTCAGCCGCGCCCAGGCATCGGCCATATGCACCGCCGCAGCCTCGTGCCGAACATGGATGATATCAATGCCCTGGCCGTAGGCCGCGTCATAGACCGGCATGATGTGATTGCCGGAGAGGCTGAACACCCGGGTCACACCCGCCTGGCGCAGCGCGGCCCAGAGGATATCGGCGCCGCGGGTGCGGGTTGTGGTGGAGATGTCCATCTGACGGTTCCTTATTTTGAGCGCATTAAAGGCGGCGGGGACGGCTTCGTCCATGCCGGCGGTTTCACATCCATCGCCGATGCTGCCCCTCCGATGGGGGGGGCAATGCATTCTAGCGAACCCTTGGCCGTCTGCATGATCGTCCCCCATGCGCCACTTCACCGCCGCGCTGGACCTGCGGCAGGGCGGGGATGAAGCCGCCCTCCACCAGGCCCTCGCAGCCCTCGGCACTGCGTGGGCGGTGCTCAAGCGCCTCGATGACGCCCCTGCCCGGGCTGAGGATCCCACTTGACCATCGGGGCCTTCCAGGCCAGGCTCGCCATCAAGGGGCACGTCGCGATCGCCCCGTGAGGCGCCAGCTGAAGCATCGCTTTTGCACATGAGCATCCGACCGGTCAGCCCATGCTGGCCACCGGCCCGATGCGTTCAACGCAGGAGCTGAGAATGCCAGGTTTCAACGAGGTCTCCCCGCAGCAATTGGCCCGACTGGTCGGGCTGCCGGATCAGCCCGTCATCATCGATGTTCGCACGGCGGAGGATTTCAATGCCGATCCGCGGCTGCTTCCCGGCAGCATTCGCCGTGATCACGCCCAGGCCGCCGGCTGGGCCTCCGCCATGGCCGGCCAACGCGTGGTGGTGCTGTGCCATAAGGGCAGGAAGCTCAGCCAGGGTGCCGCGGCCTGGCTGCGCCACGCCGGTGCCCAGGCTGAAAGCCTGGAAGGCGGCTTCCTGGCCTGGGCCGAGGCCGGGCTGCCCCTGGTGCCGCTCGGCGCCCTGCCGCCGCGTGATGAGTATGGCCGCACCCTTTGGGTGACCCGCGCCCGGCCGAAGGTGGACCGTATCGCCTGCCCATGGCTGATCCGCCGCTTCATCGACCCGGGCGCCGTCTTCCTCTTCGTTGCCCCCGCCGATGTGGCGGATGTGGCCGAACGCTTTGGCGCCACGCCCTTCGATATCGAGGGCGTGCATTGGTCGCATCACGGCCCATTGTGCACCTTCGATGTCATGCTGCGGGAATGGGGGCTGAAGACGCCGGCCCTCAGCCGCCTGGGTGCGATCATCCGCGGGGCCGACACCGCGGCGCTCGACCTGGCGCCCGAGGCTGCGGGGCTGCTGGCGATCTCGCTCGGCCTGTCGCGGATGTATCGTGATGACATGGCCCAACTCGATGCCGGCTGCGCGGTCTATGACGCGCTCTATCGCTGGTGCCGGGACGCCACGGATGAAACCCACAACTGGCCCGCAGGAAAGCCCGCATGAATACGCAATTCCCCAGCTTCGCCGAAGCCTTCCGGGTCTGGCTGCGCATCGGCTGCCTGAGCTTTGGCGGGCCCGCCGGGCAGATCGCTCTGATGCACCGAGAGGTGGTGGATGAACGCCGCTGGATCAGCGATACGCGATTTCTTCACGCGCTGAACTTCTGCACCCTGCTGCCGGGGCCCGAGGCCATGCAACTCGCCACCTATCTGGGCTGGCTCATGCATGGCGTGCGTGGCGGCGTGGCGGCCGGGCTGCTCTTCATCCTGCCCGGTGCCCTGGTGATGCTGGTGCTGAGCCTGATCTACGCCCTGCTGGGCAATGTGCCGGTCGTCGCTGCGGTTTTCCTGGGCCTGAAAAGCGCCGTGCTGGTATTGGTGGTGGAGGCGCTGCTGCGGGTGGCGAAGCGCGCGCTCTACGGCCCGGTGGCCTGGGCCACGGCGGGGGCGGCGTTTTTGGCCCTGGCAGCATTTGGCCTGCCCTTTCCGGTGGTCGTTTTGGCGGCGGGCCTGCTGGGCTTTGCCCTGCCCGGGCAGTTCAAGCCGGCGGGCCATGGCAAGGCCGGCCAGGTGAGTGACAGCCTGCTGGACCGCGTCCTGCGCGACAATCCCGGCCATATTGCCGGGCTGACGGCGGCGGCCAGGCGGGCGGGGCTGATCGCCCTCGCGCTCTGGGTCTGGCCGGTGGCGCTGCTGGCGCCGGCGGGCGGGGTGTATTTCGATGTCGGCTGGTTTTTCTCGAAAATGTCGGTGGTGACCTTTGGCGGTGCCTATGCCGTGCTGGCCTATGTCGCGCAGGAGGCGGTGGAGCATTACCGCTGGCTCTCGGCTCCCGAAATGCTGGCCGGGCTGGGCCTAGCCGAGACCACGCCCGGGCCGTTGATTCTGGTGCTGCAATTTGTGGGCTTCCTGGCAGGATACCGGGAGGGGGGCGGCGTGCTGGGCGGCGTCGCCGCGTCTATTCTCACACTCTGGGTCACCTTTCTGCCCTGCTTTGCCTGGATTTTTCTGGGCGCGCCTTATGTCGAGCGGCTGCATGACGCCGCCCGGCTGAAAGGTGCTTTGGCCGGGGTGACGGCGGCGGTGGTGGGCGTGATCGCGAATCTGGCGCTGTGGTTCACCATGCGGGTGCTCTTTGCCGACATTCTGCCCGGGCCGCTGGGCTTTGATGTTCCAGTGCTCTCCTCCATCCAGCCGCTCTCACTGGCCCTGGCCCTGCTGGCCGGCTGGTGCATTTTCCAGTGGCGGCTTGGCGTTTTGGCCACTCTGGGCGTCGCCGCAGCGGCCGGTATTTTGACGCTGATTCTGTAAATCACACCGGAAACGCCGCCGCTGCGTTGACACGCCGCCGCTTTCCGCCATAACCCGCCCCACCTGCTGCCCGGGACAAGACCCGGCCGCTGCGGAGGGGTGCCCGAGTGGCTAAAGGGGACGGACTGTAAATCCGTTGGCTTGCGCCTACGTTGGTTCGAATCCAACCCCCTCCATATCCCGCCGGGTCCCGGTGGCAGGTGGCTTGCGGTGCGTGTTCGCGCTTGCGGGTGTAGCTCAACGGTAGAGCCCCAGCCTTCCAAGCTGGTGGTGCGGGTTCGATTCCCGTCACCCGCTATCCCTTTGGGATGCGTCGGGATGTCTTCCGCGCGGGCGCTGTCTTTGAAACGAACTCAAGTTTGGAGCTGGCAGATGGCCAAGGCGAAATTCGAGCGGAACAAGCCGCACTGCAACATCGGCACCATTGGTCACGTGGACCATGGCAAGACGTCGTTGACGGCTGCGATCACCAAGATTCTTGCGAAGTCGGGCGGTGCGTCGTTCACGGCGTATGACCAG
>CAMDJV010000040.1 GCA_945901085.1 Rhodovarius crocodyli
CGGCCATCCCGCCGCATGGCAGCGCCGCCTGGGTCACACGCCCCCAGGCGGCACGGCTGCCATGGCCCTCACACCGGGCTGGTCGGCACGAAATCAGGCTTGCGCTTCTCGCGCAGCGCGGCCACGCCCTCGGGCAATTCGGGGCCGGAGAAGCCCAGGAATTCCATCGCCACCGCCGCCTCAAAGATCGGCCGGGCCTGCTGCAGCCACAGATTCATCGAATGCTTGGTCCAGCGCAGCGCGCTTTGCGGCCCCTCGGCCAGGCGCACCGCGGTTTGCAGCGCGCGCTCCTGCAACACCTCATCGGGCACGGCCATGGAGACGAGGCCAATGCGCTCGGCCTCCACCCCATCGAGCGGCTCGCAGGTCATCAGGTAGTATTTCGCCTTCGCCATGCCGCAGAGCAGCGGCCAAATGATCGGCGCATGGTCGCCCGCCGCCACACCCAGCTTGGTGTGGCCATCGATCAGCTTGGCGGAATGGCCGGCAATGGTGATATCGGCCATCAGCGCCAGCACCAGCCCCGCCCCCACCGCCGGGCCATTAATGGCGGAGATGATGGGCTTGGAGCAGCCGATCATGTTGTAAACCATCTCCCGCGCCTCCTTCCAGACGCGGATGCGGGTCTCGAAATCCTCCATCATCCGGTTGACCAGATCGAGGTCGCCGCCGGCGGAAAACCCCCGCCCGGCGCCGGTGATGATGACGCAGCTCACGCTGTCATCGGCATCGATCTCGCGCCACACCTCGGTCAGCGCCCGGTGCATGTCGGGGGTCAGCGCGTTCAGCGCCTCGGGCCGGTTGAGGGTGAGGCGCAGGACGCGCGGATGCGGCCGGTCGGCCAGCACATGCGGCAGGCTATCGTAATTCATTGTTGGTTCTCCTGCTGGTCGCGCGCCAGGATGGCCTGGGCGAGCTTGTGGCGCTGAATTTTGCCGGTGGGGGTGAAGGGCAGTTCATCCATCACCACGAGCCGCTCGGGCAATTTATAGGTGGCCCAGCCATCGCCCATGAAGGCGATGATGGCAGCGAGGTCCGGCACCGGATGGCCGGCGCGCGGCACCAGGCATAGGCAGGCCCGCTCCCCCAGCCGCGCATCGGGCAGGCCGACAATGGCGCAATAGAGGATGGCGGGGTGGGTATAGAGCACCTCCTCGATCTCGCGGGGGAAGAATTTCTTGCCGCCGCGATTGATCATCTCCTTCACCCGGCCGCTGATGCGCAGATTGCCGCGCGGGTCGATGAAGCCCAGATCGCCGGTGCGGAACCAGCCATCCTCGGTGAAGGCCTCGGCATTGGCGGTGGGGTTGGCGTGGTAGCCCAGATGCAGCGAGGGGCCCTCGGCGCAAATCTCGCCCTCCTGGCCCAGCGGCACATCCTGGCCCTGGGCATCGAGCAGCCGCAGCCCCATGGCGGTGGCGATGCGGCCCACCGAACCTGCGACCTCCTCCGGGTCGTCATCCTGGCGGGTATAGGTTTGAAACCCATCCTCCAGCATGCCGTAGAGTTCGAGGAAATGTCCCGGTGCCGCCGCGCGCCAGGCCCGGATGGTCTCCACCGGCGCCGAAGCCCCGCCCGAGACCACCAGCCGCAACGCCGAAAGATCGGCGTGGCCCATCCCCGGCAGTGCCAGCAGCGCGGTGAGCGAGGCCGGCGCCGTGGGCACATAGGTGCAGCCCTCACTGGCCAGCAGGGCCAGGGCGGGCGCGGCCGAAAACCGCTCCAGCAACACCGCCGTGGCACCGGCCATCACCGCCTGCACCAGGGTCAGATAGCCCCAATTCAGCCCCAGCGGCAGCCAGATCATCATCCGGTCATCAGGCCCCAGGCCCAGATCATGATTGAGGATGCGCGCCGCCGGCAGGGTGGTCTCGTGGCTGTGCATCACCCCCTTGGGGTTGCCCGTGGTGCCGGAGGTGAAGGCCATGCGCATCACCGCATCCGGCGCCTGGCGGAAGGGGGTGAAGGCTTCCGGCGGCCCGGCGGCGGCCAGGGTGTCATCCAGCGCAACCACCCCCTCCCGCGCTTCGGTGCGAAGGCTGGCCAGCAGGGCGAGGCCCGGCAGCTTGCCGCGCAATTCCCCGGCCATGGCCAGATGGTCAAAGCCGCGATAGGTGCCGCAGGTGACAAAGCCGCGCGCCTCGCTGAAGCGCAGGATATATTCCAGCTCGCGCGCACGAAAATCAGTGGAAACGGTGACGGCGACGGCTCCAATCCGCTCCAGCGCGAAGAAGACCGGGGCGAATTCCAGCCAATTCGGCAATTGGATCGCCACCACATCCTCCGCCCCGATCCCCAGGGCGCGGAAACGCGCCGCCATGCGCTCCGTCGCGTCGCGCAGGCTGGCATAGGTGATGCTGCTCTGGCCGTCGGTGATGGCCTGCTTACCCGGCGTCTGCGCGGCCTGGGCGGCGAGAAGGTCGAACATCGTCTCCCCCCTCCATTGGCCAATGGCGCGCCAACGGGCGGCCCGCGCTGGGTCCTGCCTTGGGCTGAAACGCATTTCTGATCCCCTCACATGCTCAGCCAGCGGTGGCGCAATTCATCCTCGGCGGCACGAAACGCCGGGGCGGTGTCGTCATGCACGATCCGGCCGCGGGCCATGATGAGGATGCGGTCGGCCACCGCCTCGGTCAGCCGCAGATTTTGCTCGACCAGCAGCACCGCCACCCCCTCATCGGCCAATTGCCGCAGCACCCGGGCCAATTCCTGCACCACCATGGGTGCGAGACCCTGGCTGGGTTCATCAAGCAACAACACCCTGGGGTCGGTCACCAGGGCGCGGGCAATGGCCAGCATTTGCTGCTCGCCGCCCGAGAGCGCCCGGCCGGCATTGGCCCGGCGGTCGCGCAGATTGGGCAATAGGGCGAAAAGCCGTGCCTCGGGCCAAAGCCGCGAGGGTTGCCGCTGGCCCACCGCCAGATTCTCCATCACCGTCAATTCGGGAAAAATCTGCCGCCCTTCAGGCACATAGCCCAGCCCCGCGCGGGCGCGGGCATGGGTGGGCAGGCCCCCCAGCGCCGCGCCATCGAGGCTGATACGGCCCTGCATGCGCGGCAGCAGCCCCATCACGCCGCGCATCAGCGTGGTCTTGCCCACGCCATTGCGGCCGATCAGCGCCGTCACCGCCCCGGCAGCGGCATCCAGCGACACGCCCTCCAGCACCTGGGCCTTGGCGTAGCCGCCGGTGATCTCGCTGAGGGACAGCATCAATCCAGCCCCCCCAGATAGGCTTCCTGTACCGCTGCATCGGCCCGCACCTCGGCGGTCGGCCCATCGGCGATCTTGCGGCCGCGATGCAGCACGATGAGGCGAGGGGCGAGTTCGAACACCACCTCCAGATCATGTTCAACCAGCAATATCGCCGTCTCTGCCTCGGCCATGATGCCGCGCAGCAGCGCCACCGTGCGCCGGGTTTCGCCCTGCGACATGCCTTGGGTGGGCTCATCCAGAATCAGCAGGCGTGGGCGCTGCGCCAGGGCCACGGCCACTTCCAGCAGGCGCTGGTCACCATGGGCCAATTCGCCGGCGGGTAGGCGGGCCTTGCCGGCCAGGCCCAGGCGCTCGAGCCAGCCCATCGCCGCCTCCTCGCCGCGCCGCATCGCCGCCCGGCCACCCAAGGGTTGCCAGCGCAAGCCCTCTCGCGCCTGCACGCCCAGGCGAACATTCTCCAGCGCCGTCAGCTCCGGGCAGATGGCGGTGATCTGAAAACTGCGGGCCACGCCGCGCGCCGCCATGGCATGCGCCGGCAGGGCGCTGACATCCTCCCCTCCCAGATGAACCGTGCCAGCGGTCTTGCGCAAATTGCCCGCGATCATGGCGAAAAGCGTGCTCTTGCCCGCGCCATTGGGGCCGATGACGGCGCAGATTTCCCGCTCGGCAAGCTCCAGATCCACCCCATCCACGGCGCGAAACGCGCCCCAGGCCCGGGTCAGGCCGCGGCAGGATAGCAGGCTCATCGGCCGCGTGCCCCCACCGCCGCACGCAGCCAGCCCATCAGCCCGGTGGGTGCGGCAATCACCACCACCATGAACAGCAGCCCCAGCGCCAGGCCCCAGCTTTCGGTGAGGGCCGAGAGTTCATGCTCGGCATAAAACAGCGCCAGCGCCCCCAGCATGGGCCCGACCAGGGTGCCAGCACCGCCCAGCACCACCATCACCAGCACATGGCCGGAGACGGTCCAGAAAAACAGCTCGGGCGAGACAAATTGCGCGAAGCCGGCATAAAGCGCGCCCGCGACACCGGCCAGAAAATAGGACAGCACAAAGACCACGAGGCGAATGCGCCGCGGGTCATGCCCCAGCGCCTCGGCGCGCTGCTCATTCTCCCGCACCGCGGCCACAATGCGCCCCAGCGGCGAGGTGACAAAGCCATGGGCAAGCAAATAGGCGGCCGCCAGAACACCGCAGACGAACAGAAGAAAAACCTCACGCCCCGCCGGCAGCCCCAGCCGCGGCAGCCCAGCCAGCCCATCCGACCCCCCGGTCACCGCGTTCCATTTGAACACCACGGCAAAGCCCAACTGCGCGAAGGCCAGCGACAGCATGGCGAAGGTGACGCCCCCGGTGCGCACGCAGAGCCATCCCACCGGAATGGCAATCACCGCCGTCGCCAGCCCCGAAACCAGCACCGCCAGCGGCAGCGGAATTTGCAACACCAGCAATTGCGCCGCAGCGATATAGGCCCCGAAGGCCCATGGCCCGGCATGGCCAAAGGAGGTCAGCCGCGCATGCCCCACCAGCAGATCAAGGCTGAGGGCGAATAGCGCCAGAATCAGCGCCTCGGTCAGCAGCGTGGTGGCATGGCCGGGCAGCACAAAGCCCAAAGCCCCCGCCAGGGCGATGGCCAGCAGCACCAGTTTTGGGTCGGCCGGCTTCATTCCGGCCGCCCAAACAGCCCGCCCGGCCGCAGCACCAGCACCGTGATCATCAGCGCATAGGTCATGCCCAGCGCGAGTTCTGGCACGTAGAAATTGCCAAAAGTCTGGGCAAACCCCACCAGCAGGCTGCCGGCCACGGTGCCGATGAAACTGCCCATGCCGCCAATCATGACGATGACAAAGGCATCAATAATGACATTGGAGCCCAGCCCCAACGAAGCGCTGAGCAAGGGCGCCGCCAGCGCGCCGCCGAGTGCGGCCAGCGCGCAGGCCAGCGCAAACACCATCGCCCGCACCCGCCCCACATCATTGCCCAGCGCCGCCGTCATGGTGGGGTTTTGCGAGGCCGCCCGCAGCAGCAGCCCCAGCCTTGTGCGTTGCAGCCCCAGCCAGCACAGCAGCCAGCACAAGCCCCCAGCCCCGATCAGCAGCAGGCGATAGACCGGAAAGGGCTCATCCATGACAAAGACGATCCCCGCCAGCACCGCCGGCAATTCCGTCTGCCGCGCATCGGCGCCCCAAATCAGCCGGATCGCCTCGGTCAGCGCCAAAGCGAGGCCGAAGGTCACCAGCAGAAAGGCCGAATGCTCCCGCGCATAAAGCCGCGACAGGGCCGAGCGCTCAAAGGCCAGCCCCAGCGCCGCCCCCGCCAGCGGCGCCGCCAGCAGCGAGGCCGCAAAACTCCCCGTCGCCGTCTGCGCTGCCACACCGCAATAGGCGCCGAGCATGAACACGGCACCATGGGCGAAATTCACCACCCGCATGATGCCGAAGATCAGCGTCAGGCCGAGGGCGATGAAGAACAGCAGGGCTGAGAGCGACAGCGCGTTCAGCACCTGCAGCGTGAAGAGGGCGAGCGGGTCCAAGGATCAGGAAAAATTCGAAGCGCGGCAGGCGGGCGTGACCTCGGCCGCCGTGAACGTGGCAATGACTTCCGGCGCGGGGACCGGAAAACCCTCGCGCCGGGCGACACGCACCACAAAGCCCTGCTGCTCGGCCTGGCCATCGCAGCCACGGATCTTCAGCGGGCCCTTGATGGAGTTCAGCTGCAGGTCGCGCAAAGCCGCCACCACGCTGGGGGTATCCGTCGCCCCGGCCTTGAGCACCGCCGCGCGCAGCACCTCCAGCGCCTGCCATTGCTCACCATCATAAGTGTCGGGCAATTCATTGTATTCGGCGCGGAAGCGGGCGACGAAGGCGTTATTGGCCGGGTGGTCATAGGCAAAGCTGTAGCGGCTGCCGCCAACCAGGCCGATTGCGGCATCGCCGGCGGGGCGGGTGAAGAGCATATCCACCGTCTCGGTCACCACCGGCATGCGCTCGAACAGCCGGTATTGCGCCGCCTGGCGCAGGAAGGCGGTGCCGTCATCACCGGTCAGCGCAATGTAGAGCGCTTGCGGATTGGCCTGCCGGATGCGGGTGATGAAGCTCGAATAATCGCGCGTGCCAACGGGGGCGAAGACCGAGCCGATGGAGCGCTTGCCGATGCCCGTCAGCAGCCCCTCAAAAGTCTCCACCGAAGAACGGCCCCAGGCATAATCGAGCGAGAGCGAGAAGAAATTCGTCTGCGGCGAATTGCGCAGCCACAGCGCCAGCGCCCGCGCGCCCATCGGGCCCGAGGTATTGGCACGGAAGGCATTGGGCACCCAGGCCTCGGCGGTGATCGACCCCGCGCCATTGACCGAGGAGATGAACAGCGCATTCCAATCCGCCAGCTTGGGCATCACCGCCAGCGCCTCACTGCTCGCCATCAGGCCGAGCAGGATATTCACCCGGTCACGCTCCACCATTTCCTGCGCCTTGCGCAGGCAATTGGCCGGCACGCCTTGGGTGTCCTCAAAGAGGAATTCCACCGGGCGGCCGAGCAGCCCGCCCTCGGCATTCACCGTCTTGGCCCAAAGCCGGCAGCTGCGGACCACCTGCGCGCCGAGCGCGGCCCAGGTGCCGGTCATGGCGGTGGGCACGCCGAGTTTCAGCGGCTGGCCCTGGGCGCGGGAGACGCCGGAGAGGGCAGGGGCCGCCAGCAGGGCGGCGAGGGCAGGGCGACGGGTGATGTTCATTCTTGTCTTTCCTCCTGGTTGGGCGCGCCGGTGTTCCGGTCACGCAGTTCAGCCGGCGATAATCTGGCCTCCATCGAGTTGCAGCACCTTGCCGGTGAGGTAGCCGCAGGCCGGTCCCATCATGAAGCAGGCCACGCCTGCCACCTCTTCCGCGGTGGCGATGCGTGCGAGGGGAATGCCCTTGATGATGCGCGCCGAGGTCTCGGGGCCCCAGGCGTCGAAGGCGGTTTGCGCCATATCTGTTTGCGTCAGGCCGATGGCCAGCGCATTGGCGCGGATCTTATGCCGCGCCTCCTCCTTGGCGGTGACGCGGATCAGCGCCTCCACCCCCGCCTTGGCAGCGGCACCCTGGGCATTGCGCGCCTGGCACATTTGCGAGGCGATGGAGGAAATGGCGAGAATGGCCCCCCCCTGCCGGCGCAAATGCGGAATGGCCGCGTGCAGGGCATGAAAACAGCCATTGAGATCGACCGCGATGTAGCGCTGCCAATCCGCTGGCGCCATGTCCGCCACGCTGGCCCATTGCCCCATGGCGCCGGCGGCATGCGCCAGCAGGGAGATGCCGCCCAGCTTTTCCGCCGCCATATCAATAGCCGCCTGGGTGGCCTGGGCATCGGCGAGGTCCGCCTGCACGGCATGGGCGGCGCGGCCCTGAGCACGAATGGCGGTGAGAACCGCCTCGGCCTCCTCCACCGCGCTGCGATAGAGAATGGCGACATCAGCGCCGCGCGCCGCACCGGCCAGGGCAATCGCCCGCCCCACGCCACGGCTGCCGCCGACGACCAAAAGCCGCTGGCCGGAAAAATCAGTGTCAGACATCGTCGTCCTCAATTCCCAATCCGCGCAGCAGGAAGCCGACCAACTCGGCCTCGGCCGCATCACGCGGCAGGGCATCGCGCAGGCGCCAGCGGCGCAATGCCAGCATCACTGGCAGAAAGGTGACGATATCCGCCGCCAGCCGCCCCGCCCCGGGCAGCGCCATGCCGGCGGCGCGCGCATCGGCAATCAATTGCTCGAAGCGCTGGATGACATGATGGGTCTGGGCCAGCACGGCGCGGCGGGATTCATCGCCGAGCGCGTGGGTCTCCTGATAGATCAGGGTGATATCAGCATGGCGCTCGGCCATGGCATGGGTGAAAGCCGCGAGTGCCGCGCGCAGCCTCGCACGCGGTTCCACAATGCCGGCAATCGCCTGCTCGACATAGGCGGCATAGCCGGCGGTGAGGTCCTGATGCACCAGGTAGAGAATATCGTCCTTGCTGCGGACATAATTATAGAGGCTGCCCTGCGACAGCCCGGCGGCGATGGCGACATCGCGGATGGTGGCGTTGTGGAAACCCTTGGCGCGAAACACCCGCGCGGCCGCGCCGGCAATATGGGCGCGGCGATCCGCGACCAAATCGGCATCCTTTACCTGGGCCGCGATGGTGCGTGCCTGTGTCATGTCGCTTCCTCGTTGCGCTGAGTGTGCGGCGCCTTGCGGTGGGCGTCAACGCAAAATGAGTGAGCGTTCAGTCAGCATGCGAAACAGGGTTACGCCTCACTCGTCCCGCTCCAACCGCTCGATATCGGCGTCACTCAGGCCGAAATGATGGCCGATCTCATGGATCAGCACATTGCGCACCAGGCGGAACAACTCCTCGCCGGTTTCAATCCATTCCAACAGAATGGCTTCGCGATAGAGAAAAATCGTGTCGGGCTGCAGCGCCACATCCAGCACCGATTTCTGCGTCAGCGGCGTGCCGCTATACAGGCCGGTGAGGTCCCAGGGATTATCCAGCCCCATCGCCGCCAGCGTCTCATCATCGGCCACATCCTCGACCATGATGGCCACCCCGCGCACCAAGGCGCGCAGCTCGGCCGGTATCGCATCGAGCGCATGCTCGGCCATCTGGATGATGTCATCAGTGCTGGGGGGCGTGGTATGGCGCATGGCTGAAACACCCCCAAGCCGGGGCCGAAGTCAAGGACGCGCATCATGACCCAACCGCTCGACGCCACCTCCCGTGCCGCCCTGGCGCAGGCGCTGCCGCATTGGCACCTGGTGGAGGGGCGAGACGCGATCCAGCGCCGCTTCCGCTTCCGCGATTTTTCCGAGGCCTGGGGCTTCATGGCCCGCGCCGCCCTGCTGGCCGAAAAGGCTGACCATCACCCCGAATGGAGCAATGTCTATAATCGCGTCGATGTGGTGCTGACCACGCATGATGCGGGCGGCCTCTCGGCGCGCGATGTGGCGCTGGCGGCGGCGATGGACCGGCTGGTGGCTTGAGCATCACCCGCGCCGCGATGCGCCATTGCCTCGCCCAGGCCTGGTCGCCTTTGGCGGAAATGCCGCTGCCCGATGGCCGCCGGGCCGATATCATGGCCATCACGGCGCGCGGCGATGTGGTGATCATCGAGGCGAAATCCGGCCCGCGCGATTTCCTGACCGACCAGAAATGGCCCAGCTATCGCGCCTGGTGCGACAGGCTCTACTTCGCGGTGGACCTGGATTTCCCCCAGGCCTTATTGCCCGAGCCGGTGGGCCTGCTGGTGGTAGATGGCCGTGAGGCCTCGCTGTGCCGCGAGGCGCCCACCCACGCGCTGGCCCCGGCGCGCCGCCGCGTCTTGCTCATGCGCTTTGCCATGCTGGCCGGCCGCCGGCTGGCCGCCGAACAGGACCCATGGGGGGCGGAAGAACTGCGCCTGGCGCTGCGGGCAGAGTGAGGCGAGAGAAGA
Organism: Rhodovarius crocodyli; assembly: GCA_945901085.1. Lineage (GTDB taxonomy): Bacteria > Pseudomonadota > Alphaproteobacteria > Acetobacterales > Acetobacteraceae > Rhodovarius > Rhodovarius crocodyli_A. The sequence goes on from CAMDJV010000040.1 coordinate 9,658, forward strand.
GGCAGGCCTACCAGCTCATCGGGATGCGCAAATGCGCCCCCGCAGCGGGGCGGAACAGCCTGTCCTGCAAGGAGCCCGGCGAGACGCCATCCTGCGCCGAGCCACGGCCGGGAATTCGCGGCGCGATCACACCCGCGGTCAGGCGCGCCGCTTCGGTGCGCTGCTGGCGCGGCGCTTCAAGGTTGGAATTGGGCATGGGGGCCAGCTCCACCGCCGGCCTTGCGGCGGGTGGCGGGCTGAAGGGCGCCTGCTGCACCATGCCCCCGCCCATATATGCGCTGTTCACATCCTCACCGCGGGGGCGGCGGGCCACTGGGCGGCGCTGCGGCTCCACCAATTGGGCTTGCGGCTCACCCTCCCGGCGCTGAGGCTCAGCCTCCCGTCGCTGAGGCTCAGCCTCCCGTCGCTGAGGCTCAGCCTGCTGCGCCACGGCACAACCGGCCGTGAGAAGCAAAGCCGGGAAGAGCAAAATGGACAGGGTCAACCAGCGGTGGGCCATGGAGGAATATGTAGTAATTCAGCGATGTTGAAGCAAGCTATTAATCGCTGCCCGGCAGCAGCAGCCGCACCGCCAGCCCGGGCGGATCAGCCCCGGGCATGGCATCGGCCAATTCCAATTCGCCACCATGCAATTGCGCCACCGCCCGCGCCAGCGAGAGGCCAAGCCCCGAGCCTGGGGTATTGCGCGACTGATCTGCGCGGAAAAACCGCTCTCCGGCGCGGCTTTGGTCCTGCGGCGGCAGGCCCGGGCCGCTATCGGTCACCAGAATCTCAATCGCGCCATCCTCCAGCCGCCGTGCCGCCAGCAGAACCTTGCCACCATCGGGGGTGAATTTGACGGCATTATCCAGCAGATTGGCCACCGCCTGCAGCAGCAGGTCCCTATCGCCCACCATGGGCAGGCTGGCGGGCAGGTCGGTCTCCAGCAGTTGTTCGCGCGCCTCGGCCGCGGCCTGATAGAATTCTGCGGCATCGGCCAGCACCGCCGGCAGGTCGAAACCGGCGAAGGCAGCGCGGCGCGCGCCCGCTTCGGCCTCGGCAATGCGCAGCAACGCACGGAAGATGCGGCTGATATTGTCGAGGTCGGCAATGCCCTGCTCCACCGCGGCGCGCAGTTCCTGCTCGGTGCTGGCCACGCTCAGGCTCTCCTCCAGCTTGGAGCGGGCGCGGGCGATGGGGGTGCGCAGGTCATGGGCAATGGCGTCAGAGACGCCGCGCACGCCCTGCATGAGCGTCTCGATCCGGTCGAGCATGGAATTCATGCCCTGGCCCAGCCGGTCAAACTCATCGCCCCGGCCGGAGATGGGCACCCGGCGAGACATATCGCCGGCGGCAATGCCCGTTGCGGTGCGAAAAGTGGGCTCCAGCCGGCGCTCCAGCGCCCGGCGGATCAGCGCGGCACCGGCAAAGGCGATGAGCATCGAGGCGCCAAGCGACCAGACCACGCCCTCGGTCAGCACCAGGCGCAGTTGCAGCCGCTCGCTCTCATCACGGCCCACCAGCAGGCGCCAGGTTTCGCCCCCCGCGGTGAGATCACGGCGCAGGAAGCGGGCATCGGCGGGTACGCCGTCACGCGCCACGCTCGCACGGCTGAAAATCCCATCCGAATGGGCGGAAACCGGCCAGGCCTCCAGATTGCCCGCCAGCCTCTGGCCCTGGCGGTCCAGCAGCAGATAGATCGCGTCATTGGAGACATCGAGGGCAATGCGCTCGCCAATGGCCTCGGCCAGGCCGGTGGCGCCGGCATCGCGCCAGCGCTCGGTCAGCGCCACGGCATCGGCGCGGATGGCGGCTGCCAATTGGCGGTCCAGCGCGCCGGCGGTGGCCCACCACAGCACCGCCACCAGCACCAGCGAGGATGCGGCGAAGACCACGGTGAAGAGGGCGGCAAAGCGCAGCCCCGCACTTTGCAGCAGGCGTGGTGGTGGTGCGGCCCGCGTGGCCGCGCGCCCGGGCCTCAGGGCCCCGGCCTCAGGGTTCGGCGCGGATCATATAGCCCGCATTGCGCACGGTGTGGATGAGCGGCTTGTCAAAGCCCTTGTCCAGCTTCTGCCGCAGCCGGCTGACATGCACATCGATCACATTGGTTTGCGGGTCGAAATGATAATCCCAGACCTTCTCGAGCAGCATGGTGCGGGTGACGACCTGGCCCGCATGGCGCATCAGATGCTCGAGCAGGCGGAATTCGCGCGGCTGAACATCGATCTTCTTGGCGCTGCGGGTGACGGTGCGGCTGAGCAGATCAAGCTCCAGATCAGCGACGCGCAGCCGGGTGGCGGGCGCATCCACGCTTGGCCGGCGGGCCAGCGCCTCCACCCGGGCCAGCAATTCGGCAAAGGCGAAAGGCTTGACCAGATAATCATCGCCACCGGCCTTGAGCCCCTTCACCCGCTCATCCACCGCGCCCAGCGCCGAGAGGAAGAGCACGGGCGTGCGGTTGCCCTGGCCGCGCAGGGTCTCCACCAGGCGCACACCATCCACGCCGCCGGGGAGCATGCGGTCGAGCACCAAAATATCGAATTGCTCGGAGGCGGCGAGGAAGAGCCCATCGCGGCCATTGGCAGCGTGCTCGACGGTGTGGCCGGCTTCCTGCAGGCCCTTCTTGACGAAGCGCGCGACCTCGACATCGTCCTCAACCAGCAGAATACGCATTGCTTTCAGCCCTTCCTCATCCGCTGCCCTGCACCGCCACTGCTCAGCCCGGGCCGGGCGGGCGGCGGCCCACCAGCACGGTCACCTCCTGTGTCCGGCCTTCGCGCTGCACCAAAAGCCGCACCGGCTGCCCAGGCGTGATGGCGGCAACGTAGCGCACAAGCGCGCGCGCTGTCTCCGTACGCTCGCCATTAACCGCGACGACGATATCCCCCGCCCGCAGGCCACCGCGCTGCGAGGGCCCGCCGCGCACCACATCGGTGACCACCACCGCCCGGCGGGTGGGCCGCGCCTCCTCGGGCACCATGTCCTGCACGGAGACGCCCAGCCAGCCACGATCCACCCGGCCATCGCGGCGCAGCTGCTCGATCACCGGCCGCGCAAGGTCCGAAGGGGTGGCAAAGCCAATGCCTGCCGAGGCGCCGGTGGGCGAGTAGATGGCGGTGGAAATGCCAATCACCTCGCCCGCCATATTGAATACTGGCCCGCCGGAATTGCCAGGGTTGATGGCCGCATCGGTCTGCAGGAAATCATCAAACGGCCCCGCGCCGATTTCCCGCCCGCGGGCCGAGACGATGCCCGAGGTCACCGAGCCGCCCAGGCCGAAGGGATTGCCTGCCGCCAGCACCCATTGCCCCACCCGCATGGCGTTAGAACTGCCCCAGGCCACGGCGATCATCACCCCGCGCGGCTCGACGCGCAGCAGCGCCAGATCAGTCGGTTCATCGGTGCCGACGACCCGAGCGGGCAATTCGGTACCATCCTGCAGCGCCACCGTCACCCGCGTGGCGGTGCCCACCACGTGGTTATTGGTGACAATGAAGCCGGTGGGGTCGATCACGAAGCCCGAGCCCTGGCCTTGGGTGCGTTCGCGCCGGCCACGGAAATACCGCTCAAACGGCGTGCCGCGGAATTCGGCTGGCACCTGGCCCGCGGTTTCGCCCTGCACGGCGATATTGACCACGGCCGGCAGCACACGTTCCGCCAGATCGGCGAAATCCGGCAGGCCAGCGCGCTGCGCCACGGCCGAGGTGCCGCAGCCCAGCAGCGAGATGGAGGGCGCCGCAATGGCCAAGGCCAGCAGGGCGCGACGGCGCGGCTTGGGGGCGGCGGGGGGCGGGATCTTGGTCACATTGTACCCTGGCATGCTGGGCGCGAGTCCTTGCCCGATTGCGTGGTGAAGCTCAGTCAATATGGCGTGCCGCACAAGCCATGCCAGGGGCTTGGGAGCCATGCGGGCCTTGGGTGGCTATGGGTTTTTTACGGCAGTTGCGGGCGGTGCGATATGGCGGCCGGCGGCGCGGGCGATCACATATCCGAAGGGGGCAGGGATTATGACAGATATTTCATTTAAACCCCTATTTCGTTTCGTAAACAAAACCACCAAGCTCCGCCTCGTCGTCCCACCTTGGCCGGCTTCGGCAGGGCCGAGGGGGCGGACGACGTTCGGTGGTGGCCATTTCCCGGCAGGCCTCCGCCAAACTGGCTGTCTCCCGGCGGCCACGCCCTGACCGCGCTTGCGCGGTCAGGGCGTCTCTTTTTGCCAAGGCTTAGCGCTCCAAAGCTCAGCGCAATTGCGGGTTGTCAAAGCGCGGTTCCCGATAACGCCCCAGCGCGGCCGTCAGCGCGCGCGCCAAATCGCGCTTCTCATCCTCGTTCAGATAGAGGCCAATCTCGCTCTCCTGCCCGCGCTGGCCGATCATCAGCCGCGCTGCGGCACCTTCCTCCACCCGCAGCCGCGCCCAATAGGGCTCCAGCACCGCCTCATATGCCCGCCCCTGCCCATCGATTCGCAGGATGCGCAATTGGTCATGGCTGAGCGAAATCCGCTCGATACACCGCCCCGCCCAGCGCCGATGCAGCACAAACAGCCCCAGGACCAGCGCCAATTCCGCACCGGCAAAGCCCAGCACCGGCCAAGCGCCGAGCAGCGTAAACAGCAGCCCAGACAGCCCAAAACCCAGCACCAGCACCACCGCAACCACGCGCATACCGGTGCGGTTCAGGCTTTGCTGCGGCCGGCTGACGGCTTCGAAGAGGAGAGGACTCGCGTGTTCCGACATCACTTGCCATAGATGACCGCGCCCATGCCCCGCACAAGCCCCGCCAAACCCGCCCTGCACGGCACCGCCACCCAACCCCGCCGCGCCCGGCTGATGAATCGCGAGCAGGCCGCCGCCTTCATAGCCGCCATCGCCCAGCACAACCCCACCCCCGAGACTGAGCTTCTCTACACCGACCCCTTCTCCCTGCTGGTGGCGGTGGTGATGTCAGCCCAGACCACCGATGCCGCGGTCAACAAGGTCACCCCCGCGCTCTTCGCCGCCGCCCCTACCCCCGCCGCCATGGCTGCCCTGGGGGCCGAGGGCGTGGGCCAGCATATCCGCCGCATCGGGTTGTGGCAGGCCAAGGCCAAGAATGTGGCGGCCCTTTCGCAAAAACTCGTCGATGAGCATGGCGGCGAGGTGCCACAGGACCGCGCTGCCCTCGAAGCCCTGCCCGGCGTGGGCCGCAAGACCGCCAATGTCGTGCTCAATGTGGTCTTCGGCCAGGCCACCATGGCGGTGGACACCCATATCTTCCGCCTGGGCAACCGCACCGGCCTCGCCCCCGGCCGCACCACCAGGGCCGTCGAGGATGGGCTGGTGAAGCGCTGCCCGCCGGCGCTGCTGCGCGATGCGCATCACTGGCTCATCCTGCATGGCCGCTATATCTGCAAGGCGCGCCGGCCGGAATGCTGGCGCTGCCAGGCGGCTGCGCTGTGCAATTACAAGGACAAGGTGGCCGCGCCCTGAGGCTGTGAATACCACCCCGCCTTGACCCCCAGCCCCCATACTGCCATTCAGCGCCCGCCTCCGCCCGGGGGTGCGAGGCCGGATGCTGCCCGGTAACCCAGCGACAAGAGGCCGAACCAAGCCATGCGCGATACAGGCGAATATCTCTTCACGTCGGAATCCGTCTCCGAAGGACATCCGGACAAGGTGGCGGATCGCATCAGCGATACCGTGCTCGACACCTTCCTCGAAGCCGACCCCTATGCCCGTGTGGCCTGCGAGACGCTGGTGACCACCAACCGCGTCGTCATCGCCGGTGAAGTGCGCGGCCCGGGCTCCATCACGCCCGAATTGCTGATGCACAAGGCCCGCCTGGCCATTCAGGATATCGGCTATGAGCAGGAAGGCTTCCATTGGCAGCACGCCAAGGTCGAGTGCCACCTGCACGCCCAATCCGCCCATATCGCCCAGGGCGTGGATGCGGCCGGCAACAAGGATGAAGGCGCTGGCGACCAGGGCATCATGTTCGGCTACGCTTGCACCGAGACGCCCGATCTCATGCCCGCGCCGCTTTACTACGCCCACCTGATCCTGCGCCGGATCAATGAACTGCGCAAAAGCCACGATCTCTCGGTGAAGGGCCTGCTGCCCGACGCCAAGAGCCAGGTCACGCTGCGCTATATCGATGGCAAGCCGGTTGGCGCCACCTCCATCGTGCTCTCCACCCAGCATGAGGAAGGCCTCGAGGCCGCGCAGATCAAGGCGATGCTCAGGCCGCTCATCGAGAGCAGCCTGCCCGCCGGCTGGATGTGCCCCGATGCCGAACTCTATGTGAACCCCACCGGCACCTTCGTCATCGGCGGCCCCGATGGCGATTGCGGCCTGACCGGGCGCAAGATCATCGTCGACACCTATGGCGGTGCCGCACCGCATGGCGGCGGTGCCTTCTCGGGCAAGGACCCCACCAAGGTGGACCGCTCGGCCGCCTATGCCGCGCGCTATGTGGCGAAGAATGTCGTCGCCGCCGGCCTTGCTGAAAAATGCACCATCCAGGTCTCCTACGCGATTGGCGTGGCCAAGCCGCTGAGCGTCTATTTCGACCTGCATGGCACCGGCGCCGATATCGATGAGGTGAAGCTCGCCCATGTGGTGCAGGAGATGGTCAATCTCTCGCCGCGCGGCATTCGTGAAATGCTGCACATGAACCGGCCGATCTATGTCCCCACCTCCAGCTATGGCCATTTCGGCCGCACGCCGGATGAGGAAAAGGGCACCTTCACCTGGGAGCGCACCGATTTGGCCGCCGCCCTGAAGAGCGCCTTCAACCGCTGAACCCTGGCAGGGTTTGGAACATGGGCGGCGCCGGTCTCCGGTGCCGCCTTTTTTTCTGGAGGGGCGCGTGATGACCGAATGGCCCGATGGCGTGCCGCAACGCCTTTATGGACGCCGCCGCGGCCACAAGCTGCGCCCCCGCCAGGAACGCCTGCTGGCGGAAACCCTGCCGGCCTGGCGCTTTGCCGAGCCCAGCTTCGCCGCTGGCCTGCCGCTCTGGCTGGAAGTGGGTTTTGGCGGGGGCGAGCACACGCTGGAATTGCTCCGCAGCCACCCCAACACCGCCATCATCGCCTCCGAGGTCTATGAGACCGGGCTATGCTCGCTGCTGACGGAATTGGTGCCCGAGGGCGCCGAGGCCAGCACGCCGCCCCCCGCCCGCCTGCGCCTCTGGCCCGAGGATGCGCGGGAATTGCTGCTCGCTTTGCCGGAATCCAGCCTCGAGCGGCTCTTCCTGATGTTCCCCGACCCCTGGCCCAAAGCCCGCCACGCCAAGCGCCGCTTCGTCCATGCCGAGATGCTGCCCATCATCGCCCGCGCGCTGAAGCCCGGCTGCGAATGGCGCATCGCCTCCGATGACCCGACCTATCAGGCCTGGGTGGAGGAAACCCTGCGCCCCAGCCCGCTTTTCTCCGCCGATGAACCGGCCCGTGAAAGGCCGCCCGGCTGGCCGCCCACCCGCTATGAGGCCAAGGCCATCGCCGCCGGCCGCACCCCGCTCTATTGGGTCTGGCGGCGGGCCTGAGCGCCCGATAGGCTGCGCGCAATACGAGGACGCGCAGTGAACCAGCCCATCACCACCCCCGAACTCCCCCCCGCAGCACCGCGCGGGCTTTGCACCGATTGCGGGGTCTCGCGCATGCAAAACGCCAAAGCCTGCGGCACCGCCTGCCAATTCATCGCGCCCGATTACCCCGCCCTGGAGGCCCAGGTGCATGGCCGCGCGCGTGACCCGGGCCGCAACCCGGACGAACTGCATTTCGGCCCCTTCCGCACCATGCTCCGCGCCCGGCTGAAAACCCCGGCCGAGGGCGCGCAATGGACCGGCATCACCACCCGCCTGGCGGAAAAGCTGCTGGAGGCCTCCGCCGTGGATGCCGTGCTCACCATGGCGCCAGACCCGGATGACAAGTGGAAACCCATGCCCGTGCTGGTCACCCGCGCCGAGGGCATGGCCGCCTGCCGTGGCATGCGCATGGGCTATGCGCCGCTGTTGGCGCTGCTGGAACCCGCCGCCGCTGCCGGCCATAAGCGCATCGCCATCATCGGCATCCCCTGCCAAGTCTATGCGTTGCGCAGCATCGAGAAGAGCCTGGGGTTCGAGCGGATTTTCGTCATCGGCACGCCGTGTTCCGACAACACGACCACCGAGAATTTCCACCATTTTCTGTCGCTGCTCGACGAGAACCCAGACAGCATCACCTATCTCGAATTCCGCGCCGATTATCAGGTGGAGTTGCGCTTCGCTGACGGCCGCAACCGCACCATCCCTTTTCTGGCGCTGCCCATCAGCCAACTCTCACCGGATTTTTTCCCCCTCACCTGCCGCAGCTGCGTGGACTACACCAATGTCCTGGCCGATATCACGGTGGGCTATATGGCCGGCCGTGGTGAGCAATGGCTGCTGGTGCGCAACCAGCGCGGCGCCGAATTGCTCGCCATGCTGGGCGATGAGCTGCACACCGAGGCACCGACCAGCGCCGGCAAGCGCGCCAGTGCGGTGAAGGGTTTTCTGGCCAATACCGAGCGCGCCGCCGGCGGCCTGCCGCTGCGCCGCATGCCCAATTGGCTGCGCCCCATCGTGAGCTGGCTGATGCCCAGGATAGGCCCGCGCGGCGTGGAATTCGCCCGCACCAGGGTGGAGATGAAGGCCTGCGAATCGGTGGTGCATTTGCGCCGCGAGCACCCCGCCCGGCTCAAAAACATGCTGCCCGAGCATGTGTGGAAGCTGGTCGCCCCCTATGGCCTCACCCCGACCCCCGAGGAGCGTCCCGCCCCGCCGCGTCGCTGAGCAGCGTTGCGACCCATGCTCGCCTTGCGGGGAGCATGGGTCGCGCCAGTTCAGGCCCTCACAGGGTTGGAAAGCCGGCCAATGCCCTCGATTTCGATATCGACGACATCGCCATCCTTGAGCACCTGCGGCGGCTGCATGGCATAGCCCACACCCTCGGGCGTGCCGGTCAAAATCACATCGCCCGGCAGCAGGGTGAAGCCCAGGCTGAGCTGATGGATGATCTCCTTCACATCGAAGATCATCTTCGAGGTGCGGCTGGATTGGCGCTGCTCACCATTCACCCAGAGCTGGATGGCAAGGTCGGCGGCATCCAGCTCATCGGCCGGCACGATCCAGGGGCCGAGCGGGCAGGAACGGTCGAGCGACTTGCCCTTGAACCATTGTCCATGCCGCCGCTGCAGGTCACGACCCGTCACATCATTGCCGATGGTCCAGCCGAAGACATGGCTCAGGGCGTCTTCCTTGCTGATATTGGCGCCGGGCTTGCCGATGATCAGCGTCAGCTCCGCCTCATAATCCAGCCACTTGGTCACGCCGGTTGCGGTGTGGTCGGGGATGGCGGCACCTGGGGCGATGACCGTGTCGGGCGCCTTGGTGAAGAATTGCGGGAATTTGGGCAGTTCCGATTCGGTGATGCCGCGGGTGCGGTCACCCTCGGCCACATGGTCCATGTAGTTGCGGCCAACGCAGAAGAGGTTGCGATGCGGCCGGGGAATCGGCGCCATCAGCGTGACCTGCTCGATGGGCAGCAGGGCTGCGGGCGCGGGGTGGGCGAGGGCTGCGCGGATCGCGGCCAGGGCCGGCGCACCGCTGGCAATAATGCCCTGCATGTCGGTCACGCCCGCTGGCAGGCCGCCCGCGGCGATGAGATCAAGCACCTGGCCGACGCCGGCCATGGCACCGGGGCGCGGGCCCTTGGCATCGGTGAAGGTGACGAGTTGCAGCGGCATGGTGGTAACTCCCTGTGTGATGGGCGGAGGTTGAACAGGGAGAGGCGCTCTGGCAAGCCAAGCGCCGCGCGATCTGGGGGTGGGCGGGCCACCCCCAGCATCATATCAATCGGCGGCGAGTGCGGAGCGGCTGCGGTTCAGCACGCTCAGCACATGGTCCTCGGCCATATCGACCACGGTTTCCACCTGCGGCGGGGTGAAGACATGGCCCGCGCCGGGCAGGGTGCGATAATCGATCTTCACACCCTTTTGCGTGTTCAACTTGTCCACCAGGCGGCCGACACTGGCCACCGGCACCAATTCATCATCCTCGCCATGCAGGATCATGCCCGAGCAGGGGCAAGGCGCGAGGAAGCCGAAATCATAATGGCTGGCCGGGGCCGAGATGGAGACGAAGCCGCCCATTTCCGGCCGGCGCATCAGCAATTGCATGCCGACATAAGAGCCAAAGGAATAGCCAGCCACCCAGAGCATGCTGGCGGCGGGGTTGATGGTCTGGAGAAAATCGAGCGCGGAGGCGGCGTCGCTGATCTCGCCAATGCCGCCATCATAGCGGCCCTGGCTCTTGCCAACGCCGCGGAAATTGAATCGCAGCACCGAGAAGCCCATCGCCTGGAAGCGGCCATAGAGGCCGTGCACCACGCGATTATTCATCGTGCCACCATGCAGCGGATGCGGGTGCAACAGCAGCGCGACTGGCGCGTTGGGCTTTTTGGCGTGGTGATAACGGCCTTCGAGGCGGCCATCCGGCCCAGCGAACATCACTTCAGGCATTGACCCAGGCATCCATTCTTCAGGGGCAGCGCCGCACCGGGGCTGGAAGCAGCCGCCGGCGACACACGCTGCCGCGTGCGGGTGGCCACCATCCACGCGCCCTCTTTTGGGGCGTTTGACGCGGATATCCTGGCCCAGCATGCGGTGCCTTCCATAGGCCGCCCGCCACGCGTCATTGACGCGGTGCGCTGTCACCCATAGCCTTCCGAAATAGGGCGAGGAACGCCTGCCGGACGCGGTTGGATGCTGGTTCAGGATGCCGCGGGTGGTGTCCTTCCCCGACGGCAATGGGATGATACTGAGTTTCATCGGCTTTTCATAATGGTTTCACGGCGGCGGGCGCATGGCTGGGGTTCCCAGAACGCATGCCGGACGGGATACCAGCAGAAGGAATGGGTTTATGCGGCTGTCCACACGCGGGCGCTATGCGGTGATGGCGATGGTGGAACTGGCAGCGCGCGAGGCGCGGGCAGAGGCGCCGCCGCCGGGCAAGCGCACACCCCCGGTTTCGCTGGCGGAAATTGCCGCGGCGCAAATGCTCTCCCTCGCCTATCTTGAGCAATTGTTCGGCCCGCTCCGCCGGGCGGGACTCGTGGCCTCGGCCCGCGGGCCGGGCGGGGGATACCGGCTGGCCTATCATGCGGCGGATATCACCATCGCCATGGTGGTGGAGGCGGTGGAGGATAATATCCGCACCATTCGCTGCGATGCCGAATCGCCCAATTGCGTGGGCGGCGGCAAATGCGCGACGCATGACCTCTGGGCCGAGTTGAGCGAGCATGTGCGGCTGTTCATGGAAGGGCTGACACTGGCCGATGTGCTGGCAGGCCAGGTGGTGGGCCGCGCCGCCGCGCCGCATCGTGGACTGCCCATCGAGGCCTGAGCGGCCAATGCTGTATCTGGATGCCAATGCCACCGAAGTGCCGCGGCCCGAGGCCATGGCGGCGGCGGCAGCGGCCATGGCGCTGGGGGGCAATGCCTCCTCCGTGCATGGCCAGGGGCGCGCCGCGCGGCGGGTGCTGGAGGATGCGCGTGAGGCGCTGGCCGCGCGTTTTGGTGCGAGCCCGGCGCAGCTGGTGCTGACGGCGGGTGGGACCGAGGCCAATGCGCTTGCTTTGCATGGATTTTCCGAAAATCGACGGATTTTGGCCGGGGCCACCGAACATGCGGCGGTGCGGGCCTTTGCCCATTCCGTGATCCCTGTGCTGGGCGATGGCAGGCTGGACCTCGACGCGCTGGAGGCGCTTTTGCGCGCAGGGCCGGCGCTTGTTGCGGTGATGGCGGCCAATAATGAGACGGGGGTTTTGCACCCCATCGAGGCGGTGGCAGCACTCTGCGCGGCGCATGGGGCGCATCTGCATGTGGATGGGGTGCAGGCGGCGGGGCGGGTGGCGCTGGCACCTGGCTGGCATAGCCTCGCGATCTCCGGCCACAAGCTGGGCGGGCCGATGGGTGCGGGTGCGCTGCTGCTGGCGCCGGGGCTGCACCCGCGGGCGATCATGGCGGGCGGCGGGCAAGAGCGCGGGCGGCGCGGCGGAACCGAGCCGCTGCCGGCGATTGCCGGCATGGCCGCCGCCGCACAGGCCGGCAGTGCCACGCATCTAGCGGCGCTTCGCGATGCCATCGAGGCGGGGCTGCCACCGGGGGTGATGGTGGCCGGGCAGGCGGCTGCGAGGCTGGGCAATACCACCCAGCTGGTGCTGCCAGGCATCGCCGCCGAGCGACAGGTGATGGTGCTGGACGGGATGGGGATTTGCGTCTCGGCCGGGGCGGCCTGCTCCTCGGGCAAGGTGGCACAAAGCCATGTGCTGGCGGCGATGGGTTTTGCCGAAAACGCCGGCTGCGGCATTCGGGTTTCGCTGCCCTGGAATGCAGGGGCGGATGCGGCCGAGCGGTTCCTGACCGGGTATCGGGCGATGGCGGAAAGGCTGGGTCGGCGGATGGGCGCGTAAAGTGGTGTATTCGGACAAATACCAGGGGTGGTGTTTGGTTGGATGGTTTGCACAAAATATAGGATTGGGCGCGCGAGGCTGAGGGTTTTGGACTGGCTGGGAGGCTCTCGGTGCGGAGGGGTGGGCATTGCGGGGGTCCATCAGCCGGGGGCGGGGAGTATAGGCTGGATGATGGGTGTGGTAAAGATTTTATTCCTTTGATTGGGGCGGGGATGATTAGGGCAGTGGCGCGCTGGTGGGCCCTGGAGCGGGGCTTTGCCCCCTCCAGACCTCCCCCACCAGGTGGCAGGGCCACCTGGACCGCCTTTGGGTTTTAAAGCCCTCGTCTCATTGTGAGAATTAGCGATATATTTTTTATATCGGGAATGTTTATTGTCATTGGCTGTATTTAATTTTAATTTAATTAGAAATTATATGGTATATTATATTTTTGGTGGGTGATTTATTGTTTCGGAAGGAATTTCCATCAAAATTTTTGAACGCAAAGGTGCTGCCCGACGCCTGGGGTTTTTCCTGGGCATTGACGCGGTCGAGGCCAAGGACGTTTGCATTGATGACGCTACCGACGCCGTCATCACCGGATTGTCCGAGTTGATCGGTCATCGCGCCGATTTCGAGGACGGAAATCAGATGAGATTTGTGGTCTGGGATCGCGATTTTTAATCTGTCCTGAAATCAGCGGGATATTAAAATAATACGCATAAAATAAATTTTTGAGATTATATGATAAATGTGTAAATTTCGCTAAATTTTGAAAACTGGTAGCCTAAAAAGGCCTATCTCAACCGCCATTGAGTTTAAGAAAATTACCGGGATCAAAGGGCCTTTCGGCCCTTTGCGGGAGGGTTTGGGAGGGCAGCACCCTCCCCGGGCCACCGCCCCCACCTTCATTCTTGCCCAACCCCGCCCCAACCCCCATTTACCTCCCCCATGCGCTCCAATCGTCCCATCTACCTAGATCACCATGCCACCACGCCGCTCGACCCTCGTGTGGCTGCGGCCATGCGTCCGTGGTGGGAGGAGAATTTCGCCAATCCTCATAGTGTGGAGCATGCCATGGGTCGTGAGGCCGAGGCGGCGGTGGAGGGTGCGCGGGAGCATGTGGCTGCGTTGATTGGTGCTGAGGGGCGGGAGATTATTTTCACCTCGGGTGCGACGGAGGCGAATAATCTCGCCATCAAGGGTGCGGCGCGGTTTGCTGGGGTGGAGGGGAAGCGGCGGGTTATTACCCTCGCCACCGAGCATAAATGTGTGTTGGAGAGCGTGAAGTCGCTGGCGTCTGAGGGTTTCGAGCCGGTGATTTTGCCGGTGCAGTCCGATGGTTTGCTGGATTTGGCGGTGTTGGAGGCGGCGCTGCGGGTTCCCACTGTGTTGGTCAGTGTGATGGCGGTGAATAATGAGATTGGCGTGACGCAGGATCTTGCTGCGATTGGTGTTTTGGTGCGTGCGGCGGGGGCGGCGTTTCATATTGATGCGGCCCAGGCCCCGGGCCGGGTCGCGCTGGATGTGCATGCGGTGGGGGCTGATCTGGTCTCGCTCACCGCGCATAAGATGTATGGGCCCAAGGGGGTGGGGGCGTTGTATGTGCGGCGGCGGCCGCGGATGCGCCTGGCGCCGCTGTTTTCCGGGGGTGGGCAGGAGCGGGGTTTGCGTTCGGGCACGCTGCCGGCGCCGCTGCTGGTGGGCATGGGCGAGGCGGCGCGGATTGCTGCCAGCGAGGGTTTGCTTGATGCGGGGCGGATTGCGGGGCAGCGGGACAGGTTTTTCAATGCCCTATCGGCCGAGATTGATGGGCTGCAGCTAAACGGCCATGCCACCGCCCGAGTGGCGGGCAATCTCAATCTGAGTTTCCCGGGGCGCGTGGATGCCCAGGCGCTGATGCGGGCGGCGCCGGGCCTGTGCGTTTCCACCGGCAGCGCCTGTTCCTCGGCGGAGATTGAGCCTTCCTATGTGCTGGCGGCGCTGGGAATTCCCCAGGGCCAGGCCCGTGCCACCTTGCGCATGGGCTTCGGGCGTTTTACCTCGCCGGCGGAAGCCGATCAGGCCGCCTTGCTGCTTGTTGCGGCCTGGCGTCAGGTTGTGGCCCAGTCTCAAGCCGCCGATTAGGATTTATCGATGCCCAAGATGGTATTTGTTGAACGTGATGGCAGCCGCCGTGAGGTGGAGGCGCCGCTCGGGCTTTCCGTGCTGGAAATCGCCCATCGCCATGGTGTGGATATTGAAGGCGCCTGTGAGGGCAGCCTGGCCTGCTCCACCTGCCATGTGGTGGTGGATGGGGAGTGGTTCGCCAAGCTGGTGAAGCCGACCGAGGATGAGGAGGATATGCTCGACCTCGCCTTCGACCTGCAGGAGACCAGCCGGCTGGGTTGCCAGATTGTGATGACCGCGGCGTTGGATGGGCTGGTGGTGAAGCTGCCGGCTGGCACGCGCAACGCGGGTGGCTGATTGGCAGAATTACGGGCGCGAGGGCGGGCTGTATCGCCGCCTGCGTGATGCATGCGCGGCGGATTGGGCGGCCTATACGTGGCACCCTTTCGTGCAGCAGCTTGCCGCCGGCGCGCTGCCCTTGCCGGCGTTTCGGCATTACCTGGTGCAGGATTATCTGTTCCTGATTCATTTCGCCCGGGCCAAGGCGTTGGCGGTGGTGAAGGGTGAGAGCCTGGAGGCCATGCGCGGCAAGGCGGGTGCGGTGCTGGCCATTCTGGATGAGACGAAGCTGCACCTGAAATATTGTGCGGATTGGGGGCTGGATGAGGCGGCGGTGATGGCCACGCCGGAGACCATGGAGACCGTGAGCTACACCCGCTGGGTGATGGATCGCGGCATGCATGGCGATATTCTGGATTTGGAGGTGGCGCTGGCGCCCTGCACGGTGGGGTATGGCGAGGTGGCGCTGCGGATCATGGCCCATGCCGGCCGCGCGGACACCTATAAAAGCTGGATCGAGGCCTATGCCTCGGCGGATTATCAGGCCATGGCGCGCGCGGCGGCGGCCCGGCTGGATGCGCTGGGCGACAGCCATGGCGGCGAGGCGCGCTTTGCCACGCTGGCGCGGGATTTTCGCATGGCCGCGCAGTTGGAAGCCCGCTTCTGGCAGCAGGGCTTGGATATCCTCTGATGCGCATCCTGGTCGCCATGTCCGGCGGCGTGGACAGCTCGGTGGTGGCAGCGCTGCTGCATGAGCAGGGCCATGAGGTGATCGGCGCCACGCTGCAGCTGTATGATCATGGTGCGGCGATCCAGAAGAAGGGCGCCTGCTGTGCCGGGCAGGATATTCATGATGCGAGGCGGGTGGCCGACCATTTGGGCATTGCGCATTACGTGCTCGACCGCGAGGAGCGGTTTCGCCGGGCGGTGATCCAGGATTTTGCCGATACCTATGCCCGTGGCGAAACGCCCATTCCGTGCATTCGCTGCAATCAGACGGTGAAATTCCAGGATTTGCTGGAATTGGCCGAGGATATGGGCTGCGAGGCGATGGCCACCGGGCATTACGCCCAGGCGCGGCCGGGGCCGGAATTGCACATGGCGGCGGATCCGGCGCGCGACCAGAGTTATTTCCTGGCCCATACCACAAGGGCGCAATTGGCCCGCACCCTGTTCCCGCTGGGTGGCATGGCCAGCAAGGCCGAGGTGCGCGCCCATGCCGCGCGGCTGGGCGTGGCGGTGGCGGAAAAGCCTGATAGCCAGGATATCTGCTTTGTGCCCAGCGGCAGCTATGCCGATGTGGTGCAGAAATTCCGCCCCGAGGCGCTGGCTCCCGGAGAGATTGTGGATGGGCAGGGGCGGGTGCTGGGCGAGCATCGCGGCATTGCCCGCTACACGGTGGGGCAGGGGCGCGGCATTGGCGTGGCGGCGGCTGAGCGGCTTTATGTGCATTCGGTGGATGCGGGGCGCAGGCGGGTGGTGGTGGGCCCCAGGCCCGCCACTGAGGCCATTATGGTGGGCGAACTCAATTGGCTGGTGACGCCGGCCCGCGGTGAATTCCGCGCCGATATCAAGCTAAGGGCGCGCGAGGCGCCCCACCCTGCCAGCCTGCGGCTGGAGGGCGATGTGCTGCATGTCCGCCCCGATACCCCTGCGGTGGCGGCACCTGGCCAGGCCTGTGTGGTGTATGAGCAGGGGCGTGTCTTGGGGGCTGGCTTCATCAGGGGCCGGCCGCGCGTTGACAGCGAGGCTCCCGCAGCCTATCTCCCGCCCTCTGCGGTGGTGTAGCTCAGTTGGTTAGAGCACGGCACTCATAATGCCGGGGTCGGCGGTTCAAGTCCGCCCACCACTACCAGAGTTTTCCTTGACATCAGGCGCTTACTGCTCTCCGGGCGTCCTCCCCTGCACCACGGCAAACCCTCGGTTTTTTGTCTCCTTGCCTCCCATCATTTGGGCAGCGCTGCAACAACGGATGACGGCATGAGGCGGCGCATCTGGCAGCTTTGCAGGGTTTTGCCGGGCTTTTTGGGGCGTTGAGCGGCCGGGTGGCGGTGAGGGGCTGCTGAGAACTCCCGCAGGATGGCTATTCTGGCTCGGCACCGTTGCCGGGAGAGCGGGAGATGTGTTTTCGCCCTGCGCCGCCTCACCAGGCTGCTGAAGAATGCTGATGGCAGAGGAAAAAGAGCGAAAGGGCTTTACGCGGGCTTTGCCCTCTCGCGCTTGTTTTTGTCTCAGGCGAAGGTGATCACACTATCAGAGCCGATAATGGCGATGGTCGTGGTGCTGGCGGTGACATAGTCCACCAGAATGATGGTTTCGTAGAGGGCAGTGACGTTCGACGTATCATAGGTGAGCGCGGTATCTGCACCATTGGCGGCATAGGTGAAGGTGCCGGCCGCGGCGTCGTAAGTGCCGCGGGCGAAGCTGGCGTAATCATCCCTACCGGCCAGGTTCGAAGCTGTCAGCGTCAAATCCTGCAAGGCGGTGGCACCCGTCACCTTGAGGGTATCACCCGCCGCAATCCCACGAATGATATCAAACGTGCCGGTGAGTTCGGAGACCACCCCGCTCGCGGTCGTATTGGCGCCGGAGTGACCGGCACCCTGCACGATCTGGCTGGAGGAGCCGGAGAGGGTGATGCTGTCAGCGCCGGCGCGGGCGGTGATCACATCGCTACCGCCACCGCCGATGATGGTATCCTTGCCCGAGCCACCATTGATGATGTCATTACCGCTGCCACCGGTGAGGGTGCTGGCGATGGTCGAAGAACCGGTGATGGTATTGGTGCCGGCATATGCGGTGATGGAGACGGAGGCTAGCGCCGCCGCCGCGTTGATCACATCGCCGCCCGTGGAGGTGCCCTTGGTCACCGAGGCAACGGTGAGAGCACCGGTTGTCCAGGACAGGCCGCTTGCCGCGGTGCCTTGCGTGTTGGTCACCGCCGAGGCATCCAAGGAGGAGATCACGGTGGTAAAGGGGTTGATCAGCGTCAGGCCGGCATTGCCGGTGATGGTCATGCTCTTCAGCGCCGTATCAAAAATGGTAATCGCATTGACTTGCTTGGTTGTGTCGGTGTCGACCAGCGCGATGTTGATGGTCTCGATCGGTGATGTGACGACCGGGCCTGCATCGACGCTCATGGAGGATTTCAGGGTGATGTTGAGCAGATCGGCGCTCGTGTCGGTGGCCAGGTTGTAGAAGGTGGCCATGCCAACATTGGCGACAAATGTCAGATCGGTGCCCGCGGCCACGTTATTCCAGGTGACGTTGCCGGCGAGTTTGCCTTCGATCAGGTGGGAGAAACCATTGGCGCTGTAAGTGCCTGTGGCATTCTCCCCCAATCTCAGAGACTCAAAATTCGCCACATTGGCGAGGGAGAAGGCCGGAGCGTCGAGGACGAAAATGTCATTCGCACCGGCACCGCCATCCACTGTTGCGGTGGGCGCGGCTCTGGCCGTCACGATATCCAGACCCGAACCGCCCAGATAGGCTTCGGTGGTGTTGATGGTCACGGTATTGGTGCCAGAGGAGGCCGAGGCGTCGATCTTGGTCAATTGCGCGCCCTGGCCGGATAGGTCGGCCGTGAAGCCGCCCGAACCGGTGATGGTCACCCCGGTCAATATATTGGCCGTGCTATAGGCATTGATCGTCACCAAGGCGCTGTCATTCACCGTCAGGGAGGTGGCTGCAGGCAGGTTGAGGGATGTGACGGTCATGGCCTGGTTGCCGGACAGAGTCAGGGCCTCGGCGGCAGCAAATGAGGCCACGATTCCGCTGCTGGCGGCCCCGGTGGCGGTCATTGTCACCGCGGTGGCCGTTGCGTCGTCGATAGCGCCACCATAGACATTGTCGAGACCAAGGCTGAGGCCGCGCGTGCCCGCAGCGGCGGTGATGGTGAGGTTTTGGTTGGTGTTTGCGATATCGACCGTGCTGATCGCATCGCCAGTAAGATTGGCGATGTTGCTCGGACCATCGATGGACACCCTGGTCAGGCTCTTGCCGTATGTCGCTGCTTCGCCCGAGCGGTCACGAATGTCGATGGAACTGCCACCGGTGATGGTTGCTGAAGTGAGGTTGTTGCCGATGACGTTCACACCAATCGTCACGTTGCCATTGCCGTTGGTGACGGACATGGCCCCGCCGCCGCCATCGATCCGCAAAATCTGGTTGGAGAGGTTGGTGACATTGACCACAGTGGTTGCGGCGGCGGCGATGTGGGCCGGGTTATTGACCGCAACAGAGGTTACGGTAAGTGCCTCAAGCCCCGTCCATGCGGTGGTATCGACATCGATATCGCTGGCAGTGGTCAGAACAGCAGCCTCGATGTTTTTGACCGTCACATTATTGGAGGTGATGGCTGTGTTCGCGGTTACATTGAGGGTGTCAAAGCCAGAGTTGCCATCGATTGTATCGAGCTGAGTCAAGGTGTTGATGTCGCTGATGCCGTAGATGGTGTCGTTGTTTGCGGTGCCCGTGACCGTGTCGATACCGACACTGAGGTAGTAATTCTGGCCTGGCACGATGGTGAGCGAATGCACCGCCGCCTCCACATTGGCGATGGCGATGGCGGCTGTCGCCTGGTTGGTCACGCTGTCGAGAAAGGAGAGCGCAGTCATCGCGGCGGTTGGGCTCTCACCGGCGAGGGCCAGGTTCGCGCTGCCATCCTTGAGGAGCTGTTCGCTATAGGCGTTCATCACCAGCAGCTTGGACTGGGCCGGAATCTTGTAGGTATCGGGCACATTGGCGGCGCCGAGATAGCTTGTGAAAATGGTCCAGCCGACGGTTTCGCGCGTGAGCGTGCCATTGGTGATCAGGTCGCCCCAGGCGACCTGCTCGAAGGTTGAGGCGCCGAAGCCGAAGATATTGAGGAAAATCTCGTTCACCAGGCGTGAATTGCTGCCATTGGCCTCGAATAGGCCTTGCTCGACCGAGGCATTGTAGAAGGCGGTTTGCAGCGCCACGGAGGGCTGGTCGCCATTGAGCAAATTCGCGGTGGCGCTCGCCCATTGGCTATCGAGATTGCGGCCCATGTAAACCAGTGCGAGCTGCTGGGCGATTGCTGCTGACATAAAAATCTCTTTCTTGAGAACGATATTATCTAATGATATCGCAATGGCGGAATCCTGTCAGCTTGTGTTGCATCATGTTGTAAGGTGCAGAACGCAAAAAGGGCGGGGAGATTGCTCTCCCCGCCCCATGGCGCAAGCCTCGATAGGCTCAGGCGAAGGTGATCAAGCCACTGCCGTCGATAGCCGTCGTGCTGGCCGCAACATAACCCACGAGGATCACGGTTTCATAAGCAACGGCCTGGGAACCGATGACGGTGGCGGTGTCGGTGTCATAGGTGACAGCCGTGTCGGCGCCGGCAGCGCCATAGCTGAAGACGCCGTTTGTACCGTCGTAAGTACCGCGGGCGAAGTTCACCACGTTATCCGTACCGGCCAAGTTGGTAGCAGTCAGGTTCACCGCAGGCGTAAAGGTGCCCAACTGGAACTTATCGCCAGCCGCGACGCCGCGGACGATATCGAACGTGCTGGTCAATTCGGAGGTCTGGATCGTCGTGGCGGTGTTGACACCTGAGTTGGTGGCGAAGTTCTGCAACGACACGTTCACGAACTTGGCCGTAGTGCCAGAGAGCGTGATGCTATCCGCACCCGCGCCACCCGTGATCACGTCAGCGCCACCGCCACCGACGATAACATCGTTGCCCGCGCCACCCACGATGGTGTCGACACCGCTACCACCGGTGAGGGTGCTGGCCACGGTCGAAGAACCGGTGATGGTGTTGGTGCCGGCATATTCCGTGATGGTGACGGCCTTCGTCGCGGCCGCCGCGTTGATGGTGTCACCACCCAAGAGGCTGCCCTTGATGGTGGCGGCAGCCGTCAGAGCACCGGAGGTGAAGGTGAAGCCACCCTTGGTGATGCCGGTGGCATCGAGCGAGGTCAGGGCGGTGTCGGTCGCCGTCAGGTTCAGGCCGGCATTGCCGCTGACGGTGATGGTCTTTGCCGAGTTGCCGACCAAGGTCAGCAAGTCGAGCGGGTTCGTCGGCGTGGCCTGGCTATCGACGGTGGTGATGTTGATGGTCTCAACATCCGCTGCGGTGATGCCGGTGGCGGCGAAGCTCACGCCAGCGCCGCTGCCATCGGTGAGGGTGATGTTCAGCACATCATTCGCGCCGGTGGCAAAGGCGCTATTGGCAAGGGTATAGGCCGTGCCGGCACCGGTGAGGGTGAGGATGCCGCCCGAGACAAAGCCGTTCAGCGTCAGGCCATTGCCACCGGAGGTGGAGGCATTGGCGTAGTTGCCCAGCACCGCAAGGTCGATGGTCTGGTTGGTGGAGCCCGTCAGGGTCAGGGATTCGAAGCCCGTCACCAGGCCGGCAAACTTGGCGTCGGCGCTGGCGGTTGCGGCCGAGGCGGCCGAAATCGACAGCGTATCCTTGCCGTCGCTACCGCTCACAGCCGCGGTCACGGTGCTGGCACCGAGGACGAAGGTGTCGTCGCCCGCACCAAGGGAAACCGCCTTGGAGACGTTGCCCGAAACGGTCACCGCATCCGTGCCCGCGCCGCCCTTATAGGTTGCCTTGGTGGCGTCGATGGTGACGGTCATGGTGCCGGAGGTGGCCGAGGCGTCAACACTGGTGACGGTGGCGGCGGAGAGGTCGGCCTT
>CAMDJV010000041.1 GCA_945901085.1 Rhodovarius crocodyli
GTTTCTGACCCTAGCACCACCCTGACCTTCACGCTGGGTGGCACCGATGCCGGCCTGTTCAACATCAATGCCGGCACGGGTGCTCTCACCTTCAAGACATCGCCCAATTTCGAAGCCCCGACCGATAATGGCGCGGACAACGTCTATGACATCACCGTCACCGCCTCCGATGGCGGCCTGGCCAGCGCGGCAAGGCCGGTTGCCATCACCATCACCAACCTCAATGAGGCGCCGAGCATCACCTCGGGTGGCACGGCACGCTTTGCCGAGAATACCGGCGGTAGGGTCTATATTGCCCAGGGCACTGACCCTGATGCCGGCGCGGTGCTGACCTATACGCTGGGTGGGGCGGATGCGGCGCTGTTTAACATCAGCACCTATTCCGGCATCGTGACCTTCAAGGCCACACCCGATTTCGAGACCCCGGCCGATAATGGCGGGAATAATGTCTATGACATCACCGTCACGACCTCTGATGGCAGCCTGAGCAGCGCGGCCCGGGCCGTGGCCATCACCGTGAACGATGTGGATGAGGCGCCGCGTATCACCTCGGTAGCCACGGCCAATTTTGCCGAGAACGCCACCTCCATCGCCTATACCACCACCGGCTATGACCCTGATGGCGGCCCGACGCTGATTTTTTTGCTGGGCGGCACCGATGCCGGCCTGTTCAACATCAACAGCAACACCGGCGGCGTCCGCTTCAAGGACACGCCCGATTTCGAAGCCCCCGCCGATAGCGGTGCGGATAATATCTACGACATCACCGTCAGCATCTTTGATGGCACGCTCAGTAGCGTGGTCCAGGCGGTGGCCATCACGGTCAGCAATGCCAATGAGGCGCCCAGCGTCACCTCTGCGGGCATGGCAAGCTGGGCCGAAAACGCCACCGGCGCCGTCTATACCGCCACCGGCAGCGACCCCGACGCCGATACGATCCTCACCTTTGTGCTCGCTGGCAGCGATCAAGGCCTGTTCGACATCAACCCAGCCACCGGTGTGGTGACCTTCAAATCCGCGCCTGACTTCGAGGCCCCTGGCGATAAGGGCACTAATAACGTCTACGACATCACCGTCATCGCCACCGATGGCGGGCTGAACAGCCTGGCCCAGCCGGTGACCATCACCGTCTCCGATGTCAATGAAGCGCCCAGCATTACCTCGGTCTCCGAGGCCAGCTTTGCCGAGAACGCGATTGGCATCGCCTATACCGCCATCGGCAGCGACCCCGATGCCGGCACTATCCTGACCTATGCGCTGGGTGGCACCGATGCTGGGATTTTCGACATCGACACCCATACCGGTGCCATCACCTTCAAAGCCGTGCCCAATTTCGATATGCCGGGCGATGATGGCAAAAACAACGTCTATGACATCACCGTCAGCGCCTCCGATGGTGTTCTCACCGGCATGGCGCAGGCCGTGGCCATCACCATCACCGATGTCAATGAGGCACCGAGCATCACCTCGGCGGCCAATGCCAACTTCGCCGAGAACGCCATCGGCACCGCCTATACCGCCACCGGCACCGACCCTGATGCCAATACGACATTGATTTTCGCGCTGGCGGGCATCGATGCCGGGCTGTTCGTCATCAATCCAGCCACCGGGGTCGTCACCTTCAAGGCCTCGCCCAATTTCGAGATGCCTAGCAATGCCGGGGCGGATAACCTCTACGAGCTTATCATCACCACCTCGGATGGCAGCCTGCGCAGCTTGGCGCAGCCCCTCACCATCGCCGTCACCGATGTGAATGAAAGGCCGAGCGTCACCTCGGCGGCATCGGCAAGCTTTGCCGAGAACGTCATCGGCACCGTCTATACCGCCACCGGCACCGACCCTGATGTGCCCACCACCCTGACCTATACTCTGGGCGGCATGGATGGGGGCCTATTCGACATCGACAGCAATAGCGGTGCCGTGACCTTCAAGGCGGCGCCCAATTTTGAGCTGCCGGGTGATAGAGGTGCGAATAATGTCTATGATTTCACCGTCAGCGCTTCCGATGGTGCGCTGATCAGCCCGGCCAAGGCCGTGGCCATCACCATCACCAATCTGAGCGAGGCGCCCAATATTACCTCGGCGGCCGCGGTGAACTGCGCCGAAAACGCCACCGGCACAATCTACACCATCACCGGCTATGATCCGGAGGGCATGGCAGTCACCTTTGCGCTGGGTGGGGCGGATGCGGGCCTGTTCAGTTTCAACACCACCTCGGGTGCGATCAGCTTCAAGGCCGCACCCAATTTCGAGAAGCCAGGCGATGCCGGGGCGAATAATGTCTATGACCTCACCATCACTGCAACCGATGGCGGGCCGAGCACCGCGCAACAGGCCCTGGTCATTTCGGTCACCGATATCCTTGAATTCTCCGTCAAGCAGGGCAGCAGCCCCGCGGCCGAGATCGAGGCCGTGGCCTATGACGGGCCCGTGCCGTGGCTTGAGGTGCAATTGCCGATGGTGGGGAGCCAGGCGCTCAACATGCGCGGCCAGGATATCGTGATCGGCACCAGGGTGACCGATTTCATCAATGCCGGTGCGGGTGATGATGCGGTCAATGCTGGTACCGGCGATGATGTCATCGATGGTGGGTCGGGGTCGAATTTTCTCACCGGCGGTGCTGGGGCGGATAGCTTCTTCGTTGATGGGCGGGCGGCCGCAACCGCCAGCACCTGGTCGACCATCGCCGATTTTCAGGCCGGGGATCGCCTGGTGATCTGGGGCAATCAGCCCGGGGTGAGCAAGTTCAATTGGGTGGCGAGTGCGGGGGCATCCGGCTACCAGGGTGCCACCTTGCATTGTGACCTGGATGGCAATGGGCTGGTCGATACCTCGGTCACTTTCTCCGGCCTGACCCAGGCGCAGTTACCCACGCCCGGCTATGGCTCGGTCGAGGGATATGATTACATCTTTATCGGCTGAGAGGATGATGCGGCGTTTCCGCCGCAATGCATCGCGCACCCAATACCTAATGCCCGGCATTCTCGCCGGAGAAATCCGGCACTTCGAGGCCAGAGGCGATGATCTGCGCCGCCAACGATGCCTTCAACCGCTCCAGCCCAGCCTCAGTGCTGGCCTCGGCGCGGGCGACCAGCACGGCCTGGGTGTTGGAAGCGCGCAGCAGCCACCAGCCATCCTCGGTCAAGACCCGCACGCCATCGACGGCCTGCACCTCGGCACCTTCGGTGGCGAGGCGGGCCTGCACCTCGCGCACCACCTCGAATTTGCGCTCCTCGGCGCAATTGAAGCGCAGTTCGGGCGTGTTCAGCACCTGGGGCAGGGCGCGGCGCATATCGGCCAGTGATTCGCTGGTGCGGCCGAGGATGCCCAGCAGCCGCACGGCGGAATAGGGCGCGTCATCAAAGCCGTACCATTTATCGGCGAAGAAGGTGTGGCCCGACATCTCGCCGGCCAGAGGGCTGCCGGTCTCGGCCATTTTCTGCTTGATCAGCGAATGGCCGGTCTTCCACATCAACGGCACGCCGCCAGCCTTCGCCACCTCATCGAAGAGCACCTGGCTGGCCTTCACATCGGCGATGATGGTCGCACCCGGGTGGCTCTTCAGCACGTCGCGCGCCAGCACCACCAGCAATTGGTCACCGAAGAGCATATGCCCCTCGCCATCGACCACGCCGATACGATCCGCATCGCCATCAAAGGCAATGCCCAGATCGGCACCGAGTTCGGCCACTTTGGCGATGATCTGCTCGAGGTTCTTCAGCACCGTGGGGTCGGGGTGGTGGTTGGGGAAATTGCCGTCGATCTCGCCATTGATCACGGTGTGCTCGCCGGGCAGATGCTTCACCAGCATTTCGGTGATGGCGCCGCCCGAGCCATTGCCCGGATCCCACACCACCTTGAGGCCGCGCGCACCGTCATAATCCTGCACCATGCGCGCGACGTAATCGGCCGCCACATCCACGCTCTTCTGGCTGCCCTGGGCCTCGGGCACCACATCGCCGCTGGCGGCCATGGCGCCCAGTGCCAGAATATCCTTGCCGAAGAAGGGCTTCTTGCCGAGCATCGACTTGAAGCCATTGTAATTCGGCGGGTTGTGGCTGCCAGTGACCATCACCGCGCCATCGGTGGAAAGCGCATAGGCCGCATAATACAGCATGGGCGTGGGGCAGAGGCCGACGCGCAGCACCGCCATGCCACTCGCCATCAGGCCGCGCACCAGCGCCTCTTCCAGCATGGGCGAGGAGAGCCGGCCATCATAGCCTACCGCCACCTTGGTTCCACCGGCACGCGCCACCACGCTGCCGAAGCAGCGGCCAATGGCGAAAGCGTCCTCAGCGCCCAGGCTTTCGCCGATGATGCCGCGGATATCGTATTCGCGCAGCGAGGTGGCATGGAACCTGTGGTGGAAAGCGGCCATCAAGGCCTCCCTATGCTGGAATAGGTGAAGCCCGCGGCACGCATCGCCGCGGGGTCATAGACATTGCGTAAATCGAGCAGCACATCACCGCGCATCACCGCGCGCAGCTTCTCAGGCGAGAGGGCGCGGAACTCGTTCCATTCGGTCAGCAGCACCACCGCATCGGCATCGGCCGCGGCGGCCAGGGCGGTGGTGGCATAGGTTATGCCGGCGGGCAGCATGGGCTTCGCCTGTTCCATCCCCTCGGGGTCATAGGCGTGCAATTGGGCGCCGGCGGCGGCGAGTTCGGGCAGCACCACAAGGGCCGGGGCGTCGCGCATATCATCGGTTTCGGGCTTGAAGGTCAGGCCCAAAATGGCGATGCGCTTGCCCGCCACATCGCCACCCAGCGCTGCGATCACCCGTCGCGCCATGGCGAATTTGCGCTCCTCATTGACGGCGATGGTGGCCTCCACCAGCCGCAGCGGCGCGCCGAGATCCTGGGCGGTTTTGGCGAAGGCGAGAGTATCCTTGGGGAAGCAACTGCCGCCATAGCCCGGGCCGGGATGGAGGAATTTCCGCCCAATCCGGCCATCAAGGCCGATGCCGCGGGCCACATCATGCACATCCGCGCCCGCACGCTCGCACAGATCCGCCACCTCATTGATGAAGCTGACCTTCATCGCGAGGAAGGAATTGGCGGCGTATTTGATGATCTCCGCCGTCTCCAGCGAGGTGGCGACGATTGGCGTCTCAATGAGATAGAGCGGCCGGTAGAGCCGCTTGAGGGTGGCCAGCGCGCGCTCGCCCAATTCGCCAGGCTCGATGCCGATCACCACGCGGTCGGGCCGCATGAAATCGGTGATGGCGGCACCTTCGCGCAGGAATTCAGGGTTGGAGGCCACCGAGATATCGGGCCGGATGGCCCGCACCAGGGCGGCGATCTTCGCCCCGGTGCCAACGGGGACGGTGGATTTCGTCACCAGCGTCAGCGGCCCCTGGGCGGCGTGGGCCACCTGCTCGGCGGCGGCGAAGACATAGGACAGGTCCGCATGGCCATCGCCCCGGCGCGAGGGCGTGCCCACGGCGAGGAAAACGGCATCCGCCCCCGCTATCGCCTCTTCCAGCGTGTCGCAGAAATGCAGGCGGCCATCGCGGGCATTATCGGCCACGAGGCGGTCCAACCCGGGCTCATAGATCGGGATCCGGCCCTCGCGCAGGGCGGTGATCTTGCTGGCATCGCTGTCCAGCAACCACACATCCACGCCGAATTCGGCAAAGCAGGCCGCGGAGACCAGGCCGACATAGCCGGCACCAACAATGGCGATATGCATGATCTATGCCCCTCGCCGTCGCCGGCTCAGCTATAGGTTTTGAGGAATTCACGCACCTGGGCGGCCATTTCCGGCCGCTTCAGGGCGAAGGCGATCTGCGCTTCCAGGAAGCCGATCTTGTCGCCGCAATCAAAGCGGCGGCCCTCGTAACGCACGCCATGGAAAGGCTGATGGCCGATCAGCTTGGCCATGCCATCGGTCAATTGAATCTCGCCACCAGCACCTTTTTCCATCTTGGCGAGATGGGTGATCACCTCGGGCATCAGCACATAGCGGCCGATGATGGTAAGGTTGGAGGGCGCCTCCTCGATAGGCGGCTTCTCAACCAGGCCCTTCACGCTGACAAGGCGGCCCATATCCTTTTCGATATCGATCACGCCGTATTTATTCACCCGCTCCATCGGTACTTCCTCGACAGCGACGACATTGCCACCGGTCTCACGATAGGCCGCGGCCAATTGCGCGGTGCAGGAGATGTCGCATTGCATCAGGTCATCGGGCAGCAGGATGGCGAAGGGCTCATCGGCGATGAAGCTGCGGGCGCACCAGATGGCATGGCCCAGGCCCAGCGGCACCTGCTGGCGCACCGTCATGATCGAGCCCGGCTCCTGCTGCTGGGCGCGCAATTCGGCCAATTCGCGGGCCTTACCGCGCATTTCCAGGGTGCGTTCCAGCTCATAGGCGACATCGAAATGCTCGACGATGGCGGTCTTGCCGCGGCCGGTGATGAAGCAGAATTGCTCAATCCCCGCGGCGCGGGCCTCATCCACCGCATATTGGATCAGCGGGCGGTCCACCACCGGCAGCATTTCCTTGGCGGTGGCCTTGGTGGCGGGCAGGAAGCGCGTGCCAAGGCCTGCAACGGGAAGGACGGCCTTTCTCAGCGGCTTCAGCATTACGCGCTCTCCTATTGCCAGGCATGTGTGCCATGGCCGGCGGTGGGTTGTCACTGGTTCTACATAACGGCGAATGAAGACCGATTTATGTCAGCCCGCCGGGCCGCTCAATCGCCGAGCAGAAAATCTCGCGCCGCGTTCAGCCGGGCGGCCTGCGCCCCATCGCCGCCGGCATCGGGATGCGCTTGCCGCATGGCCCGGCGATGGGCGGCGCGGATATCCACCGCCGAGGCACCTTCCACCAGCCCCAGCAATTCCAGCGCCGCCGCGCGATCCATGGGTTGCGCCGGCTGCCGCCAATCGGGCGCCACCCGGTCCAGCCAGGCCTCGAGCAGAGGAACGCTTTCCGGGTCCTCGGCCTGGCAATCGGCCAGCAATTCGAGCAGTTGCGGCAAGGTCAGCACGGCAAGCGACTGGCCGGTGAAGGCGCCGCGCTTCACCCGGCCGCGCATCTCGCCGCTGGCAAGGTCGAGCCGCATTTCCAGCGTGGCAGTATCCACCGCCGTCTCGCCCTCTGCCGCGCCACGGGAGAAGACCTGCTTGGCCTGCCAGCCCTTATACCAGCGCCACAAAGCCGGGCCGAACAGCACCACGGGGGTAAATGCCAGATTGCCCCGGCCGGAGAGCACCAGCAGCGCCACCACCAGCAGCCCCAGCGCGGCGCTGCCCACCACCAGCGCCTGCTTGGCCTGGCCCGGCGTGGCATAGGCAAAGGCGCGCAGCGTGGCATAGAGGAGCAGCAGCCCGCCAAAACCCAGGACAAGCCAGACCATCAGCGCGCGGGTCCGGGCAGTTGCGCCAGCATTCGCCGGGCGGCCTGGCCCGGCAGCGCGGCCAATTGCTGGCGCCCGCCGGCGGCGAACACCGCCACGGCCCGCAGCAAATCACGCAGCGCCTCGGCGCTGGCGGCATCGAAGGGCGCGAAGGCGCCGCCGGACACCCTGGCGATCTGGCGGAAGCCATCGGCGCTTTTCGGCTCGGCGCCCTCATGGAAGGCGAAGATGGGGGTGCCATGCAGGCCCATTTGGCCGGCGGCGTGGCAAATCGGGTCCAGAGCCTCCTCCAGCGCATCGCCCACCAGCACACAGGCATGGATGCGGCTGCGTTTGGTTTCGGCCAGGGCGTGGCTCAGTGCGGCGAGAATCTGGGTCTGCCCGCCCAGGCATTGCACCCCGGCCATGCGGCGGGTCAGCTCCGCCGCGTCGGTCAGGAAGGGGGTGGCGGCGAATTCCATATGGCCGCGCCAATAGGCCAATTGGATGGCGAGGCCGCCCACATCGCGCGTCGCCTGGAACATGTCGGCCATCAGATGGCACGCCATGTCCCAGCTCGGCTGACGGCTGGCGGTGGCGTCCATGAGAAACAGCAGCCGCCCGGGAGCGCCACCCGCCGGCTTCACAGGCAGGCTATTCACCCGGGCCAGAAAGGCGGCCACGGCGGCGCTGGCAGCAGGTTTGGCGGGGAGCTGGCTCATGATGCGCAGATGGTCACGCGGCCGGGGCTTCGCCAGGGTTGGTCTGCTGGCAGGCTTGCATTAGCCTGTTTCGTCACCTGCCGGAGAACTTGTCCATGCGCCTCTTTGCCCTGCTAGCGCTCCTATGCATGAGCATGGAGGTCCGGGCGCAGGACAACCCGGCCGTGGCCCAATTGCGCGCCCTGCTGGGCGCTGGCAACAGCCTGAGCTTTGCCCGCGCCACGCCCCTGCCCGGCCCTGCTGAGGGCGTGACGCTGCACGAGGTGGTGATCAGCCATGGCAGCGAGCGCAACACCATCGCCTCGCTCAGCCTCAGTGGCCTGCGCAGCAATGGGGTGGATAGCCTCGTGGCCCGCGATGTGGTGACGACCACACCCGATGGTCCTCTGCGCATTGGGCGGATCGCCCTGGGTGGTTTGGTGGCCTATCAGCGCACCGATGGCACCGCCCAGCAGGCTGATGACGTGAAGCTGCGTGAATTGCTGGTGGAGAATGTGACCATCCCCGGCCGCCCGGTCATCACCATCGGCCGGCTGGCGCTGAACGCTTACGGATCAGGCCAGTTGAGCCGGGGCGAGGTGAGCGATATCACCATGACAGATATTCCCGAGGACCCGATTGATGGCGCGAGCATTGGCCGCTTCAGTTTTTCAGGGATCAACCTGGCGGGGCTGGCCAGCGACGCGGTGGCGCAACGCGTGCCAGGCCGGCAGGCGAGGGGAAGGCCCAGCCTGAGCCTGGACAATCTGGTGCTGCGCGGCCGTGGTGAGGTGCTGGCCTCCCTGGCCAATTTCAGCATCGAGGGTGAGGTCAATGACCAGGGCTCGGGCGAGGGCAGCGTGACCCTGCGCGGGCTCACGGCAGAGCCTAGCGAGGTCGCCGCCCCCTTCCTGGCGATGGTGGGGCTGGAGCGGCTGAATGCCGGGCTGACCCTCCGGGCCCGCTATGATGCTGCCAGCGGCAGGCTGGTGATGCCGGCCTTCTCGCTGGAGCTGCGCGATGTGGCTGCGGTGACCCTGGGCCTGAGCATGGATGGTTTAACGGCCGATGCCGCCCAGGCGCAGGATTTCAGCCGGATGCGCCTGGCCGATGCCAGGCTGCGGCTGGCCGACCATTCGCTCTACCAGCGCGCGCTTCAGGCCCTGGCGAGTGAGCAGGGCGGCAATACGCAGGCGGTGCGCGAACTCCATGCCCAGATCATTGCCGGCTTGCTCACCTCCACCCGGCCCGAGCCGGCAATGGAGGCGCTGCGCGAGGTGCTGCTGCGCTTCATCCGCGGCGAGATCAATGTGGTGGAACTGCAGGCCAAGCCGGCGGCGCCATTGTCATTGGAATTGCTGGGGCTGGGGCTGGTGGCGGCGGTGGTGCAAGGGCCTGCGGGCGTTATCCGCCAGCTCGGCCTTTCGGCACGGGGCGAGCGGCAGCGTTAAGCAGGCTGCTGGCGGAGGAAAAGAAAGGGCGAAAGGGCTTTGCCCCTCGATCTTTTCTGCGCTCGCTTTCCGTTATTGAGCAGCCGGTTAGACAAGCCCACCCGACAGCACCACCCTTATTCCTTCAGCAGCCGCTCCACCGCGCGCGCCAGTGATAGCCGCCAATCCGCCGGCTGCACGCCATGCAGCGCGGTGATGCGGCTGCATTCCAGCCGGCTATCGGCCGGCCGGCGGGCCGGGGTGGGGTATTCCGCCGTGGTGATGGGATGCACGAGCGGTGCCTTGCGGCCATGCTTTGCGGCCTCGGCAAAGATCGCCTCGGCAAAGCCATGCCATGTTGTGGCCGGCGCGCCGGTGAGGTGGAACAGGCCCGTGCCCTGGCCGGCCACCACCCGTGGCGCCATGGTGATGATGGCCGCCGCCAGATCATCGGCGAAGGTGGGCGCGCCCTGCTGGTCGGCCACCACGCGCAATTCTTCGTGCGTTTCGCCAAGGCGCAGCATGGTTTTGAGGAAGTTATGGCCGGTGGCGCTGCACACCCAGGCGGTGCGAATAATGGCATGGCGCGGATTGGCCGCCGCCACCGCCTGCTCGCCCGCCAGCTTGGTGGCGCCATAAACGCCCAGCGGTGCGGGCGTATCATGCTCACGCCAGGGGCCCTGGCTGCCATCGAAGACATAATCGGTCGAAATATGGATGATCGCCGCGCCGGCGGCGGCGGCCGCCTGGGCCAGCAGCCCCGGGCCGGTGGCGTTGATGGCATGGGCCAGTTCAACATGGGTCTCGGCCGCATCCACCGCGGTATAGGCGGCGGCGTTGATCACCAATTCCGGCTTGGTGGCGGCCAGGGCGGCGGCGATGGAGGCCGCTTGGGTCAAATCCAGCTCGGGGGCTTCCATCAGATGGTGCGGCCAGGATGTGGCAGGCAGCGCCTCGGCCAAAGCGGTGCCGAGCTGGCCGGTGCGGCCCACCACCAGGATGCGCGGCATGGCGCTACCAGGCCTCCGGCAGTGCGGCCTCGGCCAGCAGCGGCGCGGCGCGGTCCTTTTCGGAGAGCAGGGCCTGACCGGGCGCGACCGGCCAGGGGATGGCAATGGCCGGATCATCAAAGCGGATGGCGGAATCGGTGGCCGGATCGTAGGGCGCATCCACCTTGTAGAGCACCTCGGTATCTTCGGTGAGGGTGCAAAGGCCATGGGCGAAGCCTGGCGGAATCCACAGTTGCAGCCAATTCTCGGCCGAGAGTTCGGCGGTGATAAACTTGCCGAAGCTGGGCGAGCCCGGGCGAATATCCACAGCCACATCAAAAATAGCGCCACGGACGCAGCGCACCAGCTTGCCCTGGGCGGTGGGCGGGCGTTGGAAATGCAGGCCGCGCACCGTGCCCTTCAGCCGCGAGAGGGAGTGATTATCCTGCACGAAGCTGCTGGTGATGCCTATTTCGGCATGGGTGGAGGCTTTCCAGACCTCGCTGAAGAAGCCGCGTGAATCGGCAAAGCGGCGCGGCTCGATCAGAACCGGGCCCGCAATGTCGAAGCGGGCGAGGTTCATGCGTGCTGCCCATCGGCCAGTTCGAGCAGGTAGCGGCCATAGGCGGTCTTGGTGGTGCCGCGCGCGCGCAGGGCAGCGGCGTCGAGGAAACCGCGGCGGAAGGCGATCTCCTCCGGGCAGCCGACCTGCAGGCCCTGGCGGTGCTGCACCGTCTGCACAAAGGTGCCCGCCTCCAGCAGGCTATCCGGCGTGCCGGCATCCAGCCAGGCGGTGCCACGGCCCAGGCGTTCGGCGCGCAGCGCGCCCAGTTTCATGTAGAGGATATTGAGGTCGGTTATTTCCAGCTCGCCGCGCCCGGAGGGCTTCAGCGACGCCGCCAATTCCGTCACGCGCTTATCGTAGAAATAGAGCCCGATCACCGCCCAATTGGATTTGGGGCGGAGCGGCTTTTCCTCCAGCGAGAGCACCCGGCCCTGATCATCGAACTCGGCCACGCCATAGCGCTCCGGATCGGCCACGCGATAGCCGAAAACCGTGGCCTCGCCCTGCTCGGCGCGCCGGGCGCAGGCCTGGAACTGATCCGACAGGCCTTCGCCATAAACAATATTGTCACCCAGCGCCAAGGCGCAGGCCTCGCCGGCAATCCATTCGGCGCCGATCTGGAAGGCCTGGGCGATGCCATCGGGCGAGGGCTGCT
Source organism: Rhodovarius crocodyli (assembly GCA_945901085.1). Taxonomy (GTDB): domain Bacteria; phylum Pseudomonadota; class Alphaproteobacteria; order Acetobacterales; family Acetobacteraceae; genus Rhodovarius; species Rhodovarius crocodyli_A. The sequence goes on from CAMDJV010000041.1 coordinate 11,680, forward strand.
CGGCATAGGTGATGCTCACGCCATAGGCTGAACCATCGCCCAAGAGGCGCTGAAAGCCCGGCAGATCATGCGGCGTGGAGATCAGCATGATGTCGCGAATACCCGCCAGCATCAGGGTGCCGAGCGGGAAATAGATCATCGGCTTGTCATAGACCGGCAGCAGCTGCTTGGAGCAGGCCAGGGTCATGGGGTGGAGGCGGGTGCCAGATCCGCCAGCGAGAAGAATACCCTTCAAGTTATGCTATCCTTTCGCAGCCTTGCGGCACCGCATCGATGCCGGAACCGGAATAACCCAATACTGGCATTTGGGATATATGCGATATCATCCAAGCAACGCCCGGTCCACGGCCTCGCCGAACCTTTCGACAATCATGCCGATCTCCTCGGCGGTGGCATTATAGGGGGGGGCGAGCAGCACATGGTCACCCCGCCGGCCATCGATGGTGCCGCCCATGGGGTAGCAGGCCAGGCCCAGCGCATAGGCCTCGGCGCCGATGCGGGCATGGAGCTTTTTCGCCGGGTCGAAGACGGATTTGCTGCCCCGGTCCTCCACCAATTCGATAGCCCAGAACAGGCCGCGGCCGCGGATATCGCCGACATGGCGGTGATTGCCCAGGCGTTCGGTCAATTGCGCCTCCAGCAGCCGGCCCATGGTCTGGACATTGTCGATGAGGTTTTCGCCCTGGATCACCTCCTGCACCGCCAGCGCCGCCGCGCAGGCCATGGGGTGGGCCTGATAGGTATGGCCATGCATGAAACCGCCCGAGCCATTGCGGATGGGGTCCAGCACCCGGTCATTGACCAAAATGCCGCCAATGGGCTGGTAGCCCCCGCCCAACCCCTTGGCGATGACCTGGATATCGGGGGCGACGCCCTCGGCCTCCCAGGCATGCAGGCTGCCGCAGCGGCCCATGCCGGACATCACCTCATCGAGGATGAGCAGCGCGCCATGCCGGTCACACACCGCCTTCATGGCCTGGAAATAGCCTGGGAGGGCGGCCACGCAGCCCAGCGTCGCGCCCACCACCGTCTCGGCCACGAAACCGGCAACGGTGTTGGGCCCCACACGGACAAACTCGGCTTCCAGCTCATCGGCCAGGCGCTGGACATAGGCGGCGTCACTCTCGCCCGACATTTGGTCGCGATAGCCGTAGCAGGGCGAGACATGGCTGAAGGCGTCGGTCAGGATGGGCGCATAGGGCGCGCGGCGCATGGCATTGCCGCCCATGGCCAGGGCGCCGAGGGTATTGCCGTGATAGCTCTGCCGCCGGGCAATGAAATGGAACCGCTCCGGCTGGCCGGCTTCGACAAAATGCTGCCGCGCCATTTTGATGGCCGCCTCCATCCCCTCACTGCCGGAGGAGACGAAATAGGCGTGGGTCAGGCCGCCCGGGGCGTGGCCCACCAGCATATCCGCCAGCGCCTCGGCCGCCGGATTGGAGTAGAGGCTGGTATGGGCGTAGGTGAGTTTGTCCAATTGGTTGCGCATCGCGGCCAGCACATGCGGGTGGCCATGGCCGAGGCAAGCCACGGCGGCGCCGCCCGAGCCATCCATCACCCGATGCCCATCCGCCCCGGTCAACCAGATGCCTTGGCCGGAGGCGGCCAGTGGCGGATCGGCGCGAAGATTGCGATGAACGAGGTGCGACATGACGCTTCCTATGGCGTGAGAATGCCCACCGTAGCACCCACCATGCAGCACGCCAGAGTGGCCGCCAGCAGGCTGGGCCAGCCGAGCGCGACAATATCTGCCCTGCGTTCCGGGCACATCGCACACATCCCCCCCAGCATGATCCCCAACGAGCCGATATTGGTGAAGCCGCAGAGCGCATAGGTGAGGATCAGCCGCGAGCGTTCCGACAGCCCCGCGCCCCCCGATTGCGCCAGGTTGAGGTATGCCACGAATTCATTGATCACCAGCTTCACCCCCAGCGAGGCGCCGATGATGGCCGATTCCGCCCAGGGCACGCCCATGGCCAGCGCCAGCGGCCGGAACACCCAGCCGGCCAGGGATTGCAGGCTCATCCCCGTCAAGGGCTCGATGGCGAGGTTCACCAGGGCCACCAGGGCGACGAAGACGATCAACGTGGCCATGATGCCCAGCAGCAGCTGCAGCCCATCCATGGTGCCCTGGACCAGCGCCTCCATGGAGGAGGTGTAGAGCGGCGCGGCCTTGGCCTGTGCGGGGTCGGGCACGAAGCCCGGCTCGGGCGGGATCATCAGCATGGCCGCGAGCACCGAGGCAGGTGCGGCGATGAGCGAGGCCGCCAGCAATTGCCCCGCCGCATCCGGCACCACCGGCGCCAGCAGCGTGGCATAGACCACCAGCGTATTGCCCGAAATCGTGGCCAGCCCGGCCACCATCACCACGAAGATCTCCGAACGCGTCAGCCGCGCCAGCCAGGCGCGGATGAGCAGCGGCGCCTCCACCATGCCGACAAAGACATTGGCGGCGATGGAGAAGCCAGCCGCACCGCCCAGGCCAAAGCCCGCGGTCACGATCCGGCCCATCACCCCCACCAGCAACGGCAAGACCCGCCAATGATACAGCAGCGCGGAGAGCGCGCCGACCAGCAGCACAAGAGGCAGCGCCTGGAAAAACAGGATGAACGCCGCGCCGGGAAAAGGTTCCACAAACGGCAAAGGCCCGCCGCCGAGATAACCAAAGACCAGCGAGGTGCCCGCGGTGGTGGCCCGCGCCAGGGCCGAGACCGCATCCCCGACATAGGAAAACGCCGCCCGGAAGGGGGCCACATGCAGCATGGCGGCACCCAGCGCCAATTGCCCGGCCAGGCCGGCAACCACGACCCTCAGGGTCACACCCCGGCGAAACCCGCCACAGGCCCAGGCCAGGAGACACAGCGCCAGCAGGCCGGCGGCGGATTGCAGCTGTAGGGTCAATCTTCGTCGCCTTCTATCGTGCCATCGCTCAGGCCCAGTAGGGCCGTGGCCTCCTCGCCCGGCAGCGCGTCTACGCTGCGCAGCTTGCTGGCGATAACCCGGGTGCGCTGTTGCACCCGGCCGATGGTCGTACCGACGGTGCCGACCTGCTTGGCCAGGCTGGCGAAGAGCGCATCCATCTTGCCGATCTCGGCCTTCGTCGCCCCCAGCAAATCCTTCACGCTTTCGGCGTTTTTGGAGAGTGCGAGCGTGACATGGCCAAGCTGGATGGTCCGCAGCATGGCCGGCAAAAGGGTGGGGCCGAGCACCACGATGCGATGGTCGCGGCCAATGCCATCAATCAGGCCTGGAATGCGCGCCACCTCGGCATAAAGCCCTTCGGTGGGCAGATAGAGCACGGCAAATTCCGTGGTGCGCGGCGGGTTGATGTATTTTTCGGCGATTTTTTTCGATTGGGTGCGGATCGCCACTTCCAGCCCGCGCCGGGCCTGCGCCTCGGCCACCGGGTCGGCGGCCTCCCAGGCGGCTTGCAGGCGTTCGAAATCCTCGGTGGGGAATTTGCTGTCGATGGGCAGCAACACCTGGGTCTCGCCGCTGCTGGGCATCACCACGCAGAATTCCACCGCATCGGCGCTGCCCTCCACCAGCTTGACGTTCTGCTGATAGCTATTGGGCGGCAGAATGTCGTCCAGCATGCTGCGCACCTGGGTCTCGCCCCAGCCGCCGCGGGTTTTCACATTGCCGAAGAGCCGCTTGATGTCGCCGATCTGGGTGGTGACGGCCTGGACATCGCCCATGGCCTTTTGCAGCGCGGCGAATTGGTCGATGACCCGGGCAAAGCTCTCGGTCATCTTTTTCTCGACCGCCTCGGCCAACTGCTCATTCACGCTTTTCTGGATTTCCGCGAGGCGGGCATCATTGCCCTCGCGCATTTCCTTCAGCTTGGCTTCCATCAGGTCGCGCGTGGTGTTCAGTTCGCTGGCCAGCTTCTGCTGTGCGGCGGCTTGGGCTTCCACAATGCCGGTGCGCAGCTTTTCGAAATTGGTGTTGATCTCGCCAATGCCGCCGGCGAGGTCGCGGCGGAGGATGGCGGCGGTCTCGGCCTGGGCTTCGCGCGCCGCGACAAAACCCAGGCGTTGGGTCTCGGCCGCCTCGGTCTGCAACTTGACCAGCTGCGCGGTCAGCCCGGCGATGGCGCTTTGCAGGGCGTTTTGGTTCTCCACCAATTGCCGCGTCTGTTCCACCGCGAAGCCGGAGATCACCCGGCCATTTTCCTCACTGGCGGCGGCCAGGGCCGCGCGGGTATCGCCGCCCAGCGCGCCCAGCCTTTCGCCCTGCCGCTCCTGCGCTGCCTGCAACAGGGCGAGGGTCGGGTCAGCCGGTGGCCTTCGCAGCAGCAGCAGCGCCAGCAGCAGGATAATGACGGCCAGCGCCGCCAGGATGAGGAGCGTATCGAGGCTCAATGCCGGAAATGCCGCATGCCGGTGAACACCATGGCGAGCCCCGCGGCATCGGCCGCCGCGATCACCTCGGCATCACGCATGGAGCCCCCGGGCTGGATCACCGCCGTGGCGCCCGCCGCCGCCGCCGCCTCGAGCCCATCGGCGAAGGGGAAGAAGGCATCAGAGGCGACTACACTGCCCACCGCCAGCGAGGTCTCAAGCCCTGCGGCGCGCGCTGCCTCGCCACTCTTCCAGGCGGCAATGCGCGACGAATCCACCCGGCTCATCTGTCCCGCGCCAATGCCCACCGTGGCGCCGTCCTTGGCGTAGATGATGGCGTTGGATTTGACGTGTTTGGCCACGCGGAAGGCGAAGATCAGGTCGGCCAGTTCAGCGGGCGTGGGGGCGCGCTTTGTCACCACCTGCAGCCCGGCCTCGTTCACCCGGCCGCTATCCCTGCCCTGTGCCAAAAACCCGCCGCCGACACTGCGAAACACCATCCCGGCCGAGGCCGGATCAGGCAGCCCGCCGGTCAGCAACAGGCGAAGGTTCTTCTTGCGGGCAAAGGCCTCGATCGCGTCATCATCCGCCTCGGGGGCGATCACCACCTCGGAGAAGATTGCGGCCATTTTTTCCGCCGCCGCCCGGTCCAGCCGGCGATTGACGGCAATGATGCCGCCAAAGGCCGATACCGGATCGCAGCGCAATGCCAGGTCCCAGGCCTCGTTCAGCGTCGCCCCCTGGGCCACGCCGCAGGGGTTGGCGTGCTTGACGATCACCACACTCGGCGCCTCGAACTCGGCCACGCATTCGAAGGCGGCGTCGGTGTCATTGAGGTTGTTGAAACTCAGCGCCTTGCCCTGCACCTGCCGCGCGGTGGCAATGCCAGGCCGCGCCGAGCCGTCGAGGTAGAAACCGGCCTGCTGATGCGGGTTCTCGCCATAGCGCAGGGTCTGGGCGAGGGTGCCGGCAAAGGCGAGGCGGGGGGGGAATTCCTGGCCGAGTTGGCCGGCGAACCAGGCGGCAATCGCCGCGTCATAGGCCGCGGTGCGGGCATAGGCGGCGGCGGCGAATTCACGCCGCATCACCGCCGTACTGCCGCCCGCTGCCATCACCCGGGCAAGCTGCGCGGGTTCGGTGATCACCACCACATCGGCATGGTTTTTGGCTGCCGAGCGGATCATCGCCGGGCCGCCAATATCAATATTCTCGATGCAGGCGTCGAAATCCCCGCCGGCCTTCACCGTGGCCTCGAAGGGGTAGAGGTTCACCGCCACCAGATCGATCGGCGCAATGGCGTGTTCGGCCATTTGCGCCAGATGCGCGGCATCATCCCGCCGGCCCAGAATGCCGCCATGCACCTGCGGCACCAGGGTCTTCACCCGGCCATCGAGGATTTCGGGGAAGCCGGTATGCTCGCTCACATCCTTCACCGGCACGGAGGCCTCGCGCAGGGCCTTCGCGGTGCCGCCGGTGGAGAGGATCTCCGCGCCCTGCGCAGCCAGCCAGCGGCCGAATTCGACCAGGCCGGTCTTGTCGCTGACAGAGATCAGCGCGCGGCGGATGGGCAGGGTATCGGTCATGGCTGCAGCCTCACTATTCGAATGCATGGGCCTTCAACACCCGTTGGGGGGTAAGCTCAAGCCGCGCCTACGCCCCCCAGTCCAGCGTCACCGCCGCATCTTCTCGGCAATCTGCACCGCATTGAGTGCAGCGCCCTTCAGCAATTGGTCGCCGCAGAGGAAAAAATCCAAACCGCAATCGCCAAAGACCGGATTGGCCCTGATCCGCCCGGCCTCGACATCATCCTGCCCGGTGGCGGTGATCGGCATGGGGTAGCGCTGCGCCGCCGGCTCATCCACCACCCGCACCCCCGCCGCGCGGGAGAGCACTTCGCGCGCGGCTTCGGCCGTGACAGGCCGCTCGGTCTCAATCGTCACCGCCTCGGCATGGACGCGGAAGGTGGGGATGCGCACCGCGGTGCAGGAGATGGCCAGATCGGGCATGCCCATGATCTTGCGGCTCTCCCAGGCGACCTTCATCTCCTCGCGCGTGTAGCCATTGGGCTGGAACGTATCGATTTGCGGAATGACGTTGAAGGCCAGCGGATGGGCGAAGACATCATGCTGCGCCGGCTGCCCCTCGACCAGCACGCGCCGCGTCTCGCGCTCCAGCTCGGCCATGCCCTCGGCACCCGCGCCGCTGGCGGCCTGATAGGTGGAGACGATGACGCGCTTCAGGCCAAAGGCCTGGCGCAGCGGCTCGAGTGCCACCACCAGAATCGCGGTGGTGCAATTGGGATTGGCGATCAGCCGATGCTGGCCGATGGCGGCGGCATTCACCTCGGGCACCACCAGCGGCACATCCTCCTCCAGCCGCAGCGCCGAGGAATTATCCACCACCGCCACGCCCTCAGCCGCCAGGGCGCGGGCATGGGCGCGGGCGAATTCGCCCGAGACGGCGAGCAGCGCCAGGTCAAGGTTGCGGGCGCCATCGGGGCTATAGGCCTCGATCGTCACATCGCCCCAAGGCGTGGATTGTTTGGTGCCGGCAGAGCGCGTGGAGGCGAAGAGCCGCAGCTCCTTCACCGGAAAATGCCGCTTGGCGAGCACCTCCACCAATTCCTTGCCGACCGCGCCCGTGGCACCGATCACGCCCACCCGCATAACACCACTCTCCCAAGTTCAAACGCCGCACCGTTAGCCGAATGCCAGCAAGGGGAAAATAGCGCCTGGTGGCCGAAAATGGGAAAAGCCGCGCGCAAAAACTTCGCTTCCTGCGGCACCGTGATGTGCTTTTATAGCGGCGGCGGAAGCGGAGATGGGCGTGGTGATGCGGCGATGGATGGGTCTGGTGGGGGGCGCTTGGCTGCTGCTGGCGGGCGCTGCGCATGCGCAATACCCGCAAAAACCCGGCTGGGGCGGCCAGCCAGCCCCTGGCACCTGCAGCCAGCAGGAGGCCATGCAGATCGAAACCGCCTTTCGTGAGGCAACCCAGATGGCCCGTTACGCCATCCGCGCGCTGGACGAAAACCCGAATCTGCCGGAATTCCGCCGCTGGTTCGGCGCGGCTCCGGTGGCGCCGGTGCGCCGCAACCTGGTCATCATCGCCGATTATCTGATGCGCCGGCGCCCGCCGCAAATCGCCTGCAACAGCCCCGCCATGTGCCCGCGCGGGCGTTTTGCCTATACGATGAGCGGCTCGGGCGCGATGGGGTTTTGTGAGCTCTTCTTCAGCGCCCGCGCCGATGGCTGGGACAGCCGGGCGGGCATCGTCATCCATGAGGTGAGCCACGCCGCCGCCCGCACCCGTGATGTGGCCTATTCCATCCGCGGTGCTGCGATCCTGGCCAAGGATGACCCGGCCTCGGCCGTGAACAACGCCGATAATTACGAATATTTCGTGGAAAGCCTGCGGCGCTGAGCTGCGGCGGGGCCTCGGTCGCGGATTTTTGCCCGCTCTGGAGTTGACGGCGGGGCTGCCGCTTCGGAGCATGGCCCGCCCCCTTCGGGCCCAATGCAACGGAGAACCTCCATGCCCACACGCCGCAGCCTGCTTCTGGCCATGCCCGCCCTGCCTGCCCTGGCGCAGGGTTGGAGCCCCTCGGGCCCCATGCGTATCATCGTGCCCTTCCCCGCAGGCGGCACCACGGATTTGCTGGCCCGGCTCTATGCGCAGCGGCTGACGGAAGCGCTCGGGGTTTCGGTGGTGGTGGAAAATCGCGGCGGCGGCGGTGGCTCGATCGGCGCCGATGTGGTGGCCAAGGCCGCCCCGGATGGCCAGACGCTGCTGTTCCACAACCTCACCTTCAGCACCACGACGGCCGCGCTGGAATTCGCCGGCCGCGCGCCGCATTCCATCGAGCGCGACTTTGCCCCCCTCACGCTCGGCGCCAATGTGCCGATGATGCTGCTGGTGGGGGCGCAGGTGCCGGCGCAGAATCTGGGTGAGTTCATCGCCTGGGCGCGCGCGCAGAATCCGGCAGCCTTCTACGGCTCAACCGGGCCCGGCAGCACCATCAACCTCATGGCCGAGGTACTGAAGCGCGACGCCAATATCCGCATGGACCATGTGCCCTTCCGTGGCGCCGCACCCCTGGTGCAGGAAATGTTGGCCGGGCGCATCGCCTTCGGCGGCGACCAGCTTTCCTCCTCGCTGGGGCATATTCGCGGCGGCACATTGCGGCCCATAGCAACGCTGGCCAGCAGACGCGCCAGCGCCCTGCCCCAGGTTGGCACGGTGCGCGAGCAGGGTTTCGCCAATCTTGAGATGCTGGGCTGGAATGGCTTCTTCGCCCCCGCCCGCACCCCCGAGCCCATCCTGGCCCGGCTGCAGGCCGAGCTGGCGGCGGCGGCGCGCCACCCGGCGGTGGTCAGCCGGATCACCGAACTCGGCGCCGAGCCGGGCGGCAATAGCGCGGCCGAATTCACCGCCCAGGTGCATGGCCAGGTGGCAGCGATGCGCCCGCTGGTGCGGGAGCTGCGGATGACGGTGGAGTAAGCTCGGCGGTTCTCCGCCCTGCCCTTTGCGCTCCAGCGCATCAAGCGGCGGGCGGATTGTCCAGCAATGATGTCGCGGCGCGCTCACCCTCGGCCCAGGCGCCGCCGATAGTGCCGGCGAGGCCGCGATGCGTGGCCTCCCCGGCGAAAAGCAGCGGCCCCAGCGGCTCGGCCAGCACCGCGCGGGCGCCGGCCGCGCCGGGCCGGGCCTGGCTATAGCTGCCGAGGAAGTGAGGGTTTTCGCCCCAATCCGTCACCAGCCCCTGGCCGAGATGCCCAGGCCCGAAAATAGTGGCGAATTCGGCGCGCAATTCCGCCTCGGTCTCGGCCGGGCCGGCCGCGCTCAGCGCCCAGGCGCGCGCGCCACCGACAAAGCCAAAGAGGTGATCGGCGCCGAAGGGCCACATGATCCAACTGGCCGGGCGGGGATTCTCTGGCGTCACCCGCACGCGGATGCCGTGAAAGGGGCCAATGCCCAGCCTTTCGCTGCAACGAAAGCCGAATTTGGTCAAAAGTCCCATCGGCAGGTCATGCACCGCCTGGGCGTGGCGGGGCGGCAAGGCGGGGGTGAAGCGGATGCCCTCTGCGGCCAGCACCCCGGTGGAGACGGTCACAATCGCCGCCCGGGCGCGTAGCTGGCCGAAGCCGCCACGGACCACCACGCCGGGGCCTGACCAATCCAGGCTCTCCACCGGCGCATTCAGCCGGATGGGCAGCGCCGCCGCGAGCCCGGCCAGCAGGGCACCCACACCCTGGCGCGGCAGCAGATTGGGGCCCTCCAGGTCATTCTCTATCTGGTCATGCAGGGAGAGCAGCTCCACCTCGCGCGCCTGGATTTGCGCGCCCTGCCAGTGGCGGATGGTGGCATCCCAAAAGCCGCCCTGGGGCACCACCGAGGCGACCGGGCAGTCGGGCAGCGCGGCGGCTGCGTCCATCGCGGCGAAAAATGCATCCTCGGCCCGGGCATGGGCGGCGATTTCCTCTAGCATGGCCCAGCGGTCACCCATCCAGAAATGCCGCTCGCGCACCGTGTCATGGTCCAGCGCATCGGTGGCGAAGCGGGTGAGCGGGTTGGTATCGGCATCATGCAGCCAGGTGGCGCCATGGTCGAAGGGGGCGCCCAAGGTCAGGCAGGTTTTGGCACGGCCGCCCAGGCGCGGCCCAGCCTCCAGCACCACACAGGACAGCCCGCCGGCGAGAAGGGTGCGGGCGGCGCTGATGCCGGCGGCGCCAGCGCCGATGACCAGCACATCTGGATTGGTGAACGACATGGCCGCAAGATGGGGATTGATCAGGAGATTCGCCATGCAGCCACCCCCCGCCGAACCCGGCATGCACGAGCAGGAGGTGGATACCCCCGCCCTGCTGCTCGACCTCGATGCCTTCGAGGCCAATCTGGACGCCATGGCCGCCGCCCTGGCCCCCACCGGCACCAAGCTGCGCGCCCATACCAAGACCCACAAGTCGCCGGTGATCGCGCGGTTGCAGATGGAGCGCGGCGCGGTGGGCCAATGCGTGCAGAAAGTGGCCGAGGCCGAAGTGCTGGCCTGGGGCGGCATTCCGGATATTCTGGTCACCAATGAGGTGGTGGGCCCGCGCAAGCTGGCGCGGCTGGCGGCGCTGAACAGCATTTCCCGGGTTGGCATCTGCGCCGATGACCGAGGTCAGGTCGATGCCATCGCCGCCGCGGCTGCGGCCTGCGGCCGGCGCATCACCGTGCTGGTGGAGATCGATGTCGGCGGTGCGCGCTGCGGCGTGCAGCCAGGGCCGGATGCGGTGGCGCTGGCGCAATATATCGCCGCCAGCCCGCATCTGATCTTCGGCGGTATCCAGGCCTATCAGGGCAGCGCGCAGCATATCCGCGCGCCGGAAGCGCGGGCGGCGGCGATTGATTCCGCCATCAGCGATGCGCGGCGCACGGTGGAGCAGTTGCGCCAGCAGGGGCTTGCCTGCCCCATCGTGGGCGGTGCAGGCACCGGCACCTTCGCACAGGAGGCGGCAAGCGGCGTCTATACCGAGATCCAGGCCGGCTCCTACGCCTTCATGGATGCCGATTACGCCCGCAACCAGGGCGCGCCGCCGTTCCGGCAGTCGCTCTTCGTGCTGGCAACGGTAATGAGCACGGCGGTGCCGGGCGTGGCAGTGGTGGATGCCGGCCATAAGGCGATGCCGACCGATAGCGGCTATCCGCTGGTGCATGGCCGGCCGGGCCTGGAATATGTCGGCGCCTCGGACGAGCACGGCAAGATCTTGCTGGGCGATGGCGCGCGGCCGGATTGCGGCGAGAAGCTGCGCCTGGTGCCGGCGCATTGCGACCCGACAGTGGACCGCTACGACTGGTATGTGGGCGTGCGAAAGGGCCGGGTGGAGTGTCTCTGGCCGGTCGCCGCGCGGGGCGCGATGGCCTGAGGCTCAGGTCCGCGTCACCGGTCGCCCTGGCGCTGGCGTCAAGGGCCGCGGTTCCTGCGCAACAGCGGGCCGCGGCATGGGCCGCGCCGGCTGGGCGGGCCGGTTGGCTGCGGGGGTGGTGGCCTGCCGCTGCTGCTGCGCCGTGGCGGGCGGCCTTGTGCTGCTGGAGGTCAGCACCGTTGGCGGCTGCCGGGGCCCACGCACCAGAGGCTGCGCCACTGGCCGGACAGGGGGGGCGCTGGCCATGACCCGTGGCTGGGCCGCCATCCGCACCGCCGGGGCCCGGGGCTGGGCCTCGCGCGCCATGCTGCCGCGATTGGTCTGCATCACGTCATAGCTATTGGCGCGCCGCGCCACGCCGACGCGCTGGAAGCCATCATCCATCAATTCGGCCATGTGCCGGTCACGCTCAACCCAGGAACTGCCGCCCATCACCGCGCCGATCAAACGCACACCATCACGCCGGGCGGAGGTGACGATGTTGAAGCCGCTCCAGCGGGTATAGCCGGTCTTGATACCGTCCATGCCGTCATAGGCGCTGAGCATGTGGTTGTGATTGTGAATCTGGCGGTTGTTCCAGCGGAAGGCCGTTGTGCTGAAATAGGCGTATTGCCGCGGGAAATCGGCCTGCAGGCGGCTGCCGAGCAGGGCCATGTCGCGCGCAGTGGTCCGCTGCTCGGCGTCGGGCAGGCCGGAGGCGTTGCGGAAGGTGCTGCGCGTCATGCCCAGCGAGCGGGCGCGCTGGGTCATCATCTGGGCGAAACGCTCCTCGGTGCCGCCGAGATGCTCGGCGATTGCCGCGGCCACATCATTGGCCGACCGGGTAACGACGGCAAGGATCGCATCCTCGAGCGCCAGGGAGTAGCCTGCGGGCAGGCCCAGCTTGGAGGGCGGGCGGGTGGCGGCCTCGGCGCTCATCGTGATGCGGGCATCGGGCTGCACCCGGCCATCGCGCATCGCCTCGAAGAGCATGTACAGCGTCATCATCTTGGTCAGGCTGGCGGGGAAGCGGGGCTCATCGGCATTGGCCTGATGCAGCACCTGGCCACGGGAATCGAGCAGGATCGCGGCATAATTCGCCCTGTTCGTGATGTCGGCATGGGCGGGGATGGCCACGGCAAAAAACGCCAATGCCAAGCCCAGCCTGATCGCGCGAAATGTCATTCCAGCCCCCACAGCCTCACGGCCCGCACCCCCCGGCGCGGCCGATTTCATAGTGGTAGCGCCTTGGCTGCGCCGCTGTCCATGGCTTTGGGCATAACTGGCCAGGGAAATTTCAAGTGGTGGTTCAAGGGTTTGTCTCAGCCGGCTGCTTTGGCGTGGAAAGCTGCGATTCCGGCCCTTCACGGATTTTTGTGCACTGCACCATTTTACTTGCAATGGCCGGATGACTGGCCTAACTAGAGATCGTGCTGCATTGCAGCAAAGCGCATCTTTTCATCACCCTGGCCGGGGTCTCCGGCCGAAAACAGCCAGAGGCCCGGTCCGCCGGGGAAATCATATGCCCGCTAAGCCCAAGACCATTGCCGCCACCACCGATGTCACCCAGCTCGTCGCCGATGCCGCCGCCGCCAGCTCTGCCCAGGCGCAGAAGCTGATCGAGGACAGCACCGCCCAGGCACAAAAGCTGATCGAAGACGGCACCAGCCAGGCCCGCATCGTGCTCGAGAAGGGCATGGAGCAGGCGCAGAAGACCGCCGCCGACATGACCAAGGCCGCCGAGGAAGCCGCCGCTTTCAGCCGTGGCAATGTGGAGGCCTTCACCAAGGCCGCCCAGCTCTACTTCACCGGCGTGCAGGATCTCGGCCGTCAGGTCGTGGCCACCATGCAGGGCCTGTCCGACCACACGCTCGAAGGCGTGAAGGCGATGAGCTCCGCCCGCTCGCTTAAGGATGTGGCTGATCTGCAGGCCAGCTTGGCCCGCACCGCCTTCGAGAAGTCGATGGCCGATGCGACCAAGCTGCAGGAAGCGGCGATGAAGGTGGCCGAGGCCTCCTTCGCGCCGATCTCCGCGCGCGTGAGCGTGGCCGTGGAGAAGATGGCCCGCCCGATCGCGGCCTGAGGCCTGAAATCCGGGCGGCCATCGCGCCGCCCGGGCCAAAATTCCGGCCCGCCAAGGTCATCGCTGGGGATAATTGCCCTGCGTGACCCTGGCGGGCCTTTTTCTTTTCATCATTCTTTGCTGGCATAGCGAGATGCCCTTCCGTTCGGGGGCGCGCACCCGATATCCTTGCATCGGGCGCTCAGCGCATAATGCCGGTTCGGCGAGATGGTCAGACACATGGTACGGATGAACGACGACAAGGACAGCAATGGCGGCCCGGGCAACGGGGCGGGCGGCACTGGCACGACCGTTGTCACCAAGCCCCGGCCGAAGACCAAAAAGCCGGCGATGTACAAAGTCCTGATGCTGAACGACGATTACACACCGATGGAATTCGTTGTGCATGTCCTGGAACGGTTCTTTCAGAAAAACCGTGACGAAGCGACCAGGATCATGTTGCATGTCCATCGCAGGGGTGTGGGGGTATGCGGGGTGTTCACCTATGAGGTGGCCGAGACGAAGGTCACCCAGGTGATGGATCTGGCGCGCCAGAACCAGCACCCGCTGCAATGCACCATTGAGAAAGAGTAATTTACAATGTCGCTTGTCAAGATCGTGACGAACGGCGGGAGTATCACCATCTTTTAGCGATCAGACGAAGGAGCGTTGCCGATGTTATCACGGAATTTGGAACAGACGCTCCACCGCGCGCTTGCCCTGGCGAATGACCGCCGCCACGAATACGCGACGCTGGAACACCTGCTCCTCGCCCTGGGCGAGGATGTGGACGCCACCACGGTGCTGCGCGCCTGTGGCGTGGATGTGGACAAGCTCAAGCGCGACCTCACAGAGTTTCTCGAGAAGGACCTGGCCGGCCTGGTCACCGAGCGTGCGGGTGACCCCAAACCCACCGCCGGCTTCCAGCGCGTGGTGCAGCGCGCCGCCATCCATGTGCAAAGCTCGGGGCGTGATGAGGTGAGCGGCGCCAATGTGCTGGTGGCGCTGTTCTCTGAACGCGAATCCCATGCGGTGTATTTCCTGCAATTGCAGGATATGACGCGCCTCGATGCGGTGAATTTCATCAGCCACGGCATTGCCAAGGCGCCAGGGCGCAGCGCCTCGCGCAATGTGCAAGGTGCCCCCACCTCCAAGGCCGAAGCCAATGATGGCGAGCAGCCGGAGAAGGAGGAAAAGCCCCGTGGCGGCAAGAACAATCAGGACGCGCTGACCACCTATTGCGTCAACCTCAACAAGAAGGCGCAGGCCGGCAAGATCGACCCGCTGATCGGCCGCGACCATGAGATCGAGCGCACGATCCAGATCCTGTGCCGCCGCACCAAGAACAACCCGCTCTATGTCGGTGAACCCGGCGTGGGCAAGACCGCGATCGCCGAGGGCCTGGCCAAGCGCATTATCGAGGGCGATGTGCCCGAGGTGCTGGTCAAATGCACCATCTTCTCGCTCGATATGGGCAGCCTGCTGGCCGGCACCCGCTACCGCGGCGATTTTGAGGAGCGGCTGAAGGCCGTGGTTAACGAGCTGGAGAACCACCCCGGCGCCATCCTCTTCATCGATGAGATTCACACGGTGATCGGCGCGGGCGCGACCTCTGGCGGCGCCATGGATGCCTCCAACCTGCTCAAGCCGGCGCTGGCCCAGGGCACGATGCGCTGCATCGGCAGCACCACCTATAAGGAATACCGCCAGCATTTCGAGAAGGACCGCGCGCTGGTCCGCCGGTTCCAGAAAATCGACGTCAACGAGCCCAATGTCGAAGACGCGGTGAAGATCCTGCAAGGGCTGAAGACCAATTACGAGAAGCACCACAAGGTGCGCTACACGCCCGAGGCTATTCGCGCCGCAGTGGAGCTTTCGGCCAAATACATTCATGACCGCAAACTCCCCGACAAGGCAATCGACGTGATCGACGAGGCCGGTGCGAGCCGCATGCTGCTGCCGGAGAATAAGCGGCGGAAGACGGTGACCTTGAAGGATGTCGAGGAAGTCGTCGCCAAGATCGCGCGGATTCCGGCCAAGAGCGTCTCCTCGGACGATAAGGAAACCCTGCGCAACCTGGAGCGTGACCTGAAATCCATGGTCTTCGGCCAGGATAAGGCGATTGAGGCGCTCTCAGCCGCCATCAAGCTGGCGCGGGCCGGGCTGCGCGAGGCGGAAAAGCCGATTGGCAATTACCTCTTCTCCGGCCCCACCGGCGTGGGCAAGACCGAGGTGGCGAAGCAGCTTTCCAAGACGCTGGGCATCGAGTTGCTGCGCTTCGACATGTCGGAATACATGGAGCGGCACAGCGTCTCCCGCCTCATCGGCGCGCCGCCGGGCTATGTCGGCTTCGACCAGGGCGGATTGCTGACCGATGGCATCGACCAGCATCCGCATTGCGTGCTGCTGCTCGATGAGATCGAGAAGGCGCATCCCGACCTCTTCGCCATCCTTCTGCAGGTGATGGATCACGGCAAGCTGACCGATCACAACGGCAAGACGGTCGATTTCCGCAACGTCATCCTGATCATGACGACCAATGCCGGCGCCTCCGACATGGCGAAGAACACCATCGGCTTCGAACGCACGACGCGGCAGGGCGAGGATGAGGATGCGATCAAACGCATGTTCACCCCGGAATTCCGCAACCGACTGGACGCGGTGATTCCCTTCGCCGGCCTAAGCCAGGAGATTGTGGCGCAGGTTGTCGAGAAATTCGTCATGCAGTTGGAGGCCCAGCTGGCGGACCGCAACGTGACCATCGAGCTGTCCAGCGCCGCCAAGGAATGGCTGTCCGAACGTGGCTACGACCCGCTCTATGGTGCCCGGCCGCTGGCTCGGGTCATCCAGGAGCATGTGAAGAAGCCGCTGGCCGAGGAACTTCTCTTCGGCAAGCTGGCCAAGGGTGGCTCGGTCAAGGTGGGCTTTGCCGATGGCAAGCTGACCTTCGAGTTCTTCGAGGCCTCGGCCGGTGCCCTGCCCAAGCCGGAAAGCGATGGCGATGGCGATGGCGAGGCGGAAAAGGCTCCGGAAGCGGCGGGCTGACGCCGCATTGCCGGCGGCGGCGTGCTGAGCCAGCATCGGGGTGAAACAATCCCCGATGCCGAGGCCCCGCCATGCATGAACTGAACATCCCCGAGATCGTCGCCGAAGTCACCGCGGCCTTTGAGCGCTACGATAATGGCCTGGCCGAGAATGACGTGGCGGTGCTCAATGACAGCTTCTGGGAGCACCCGCTGACATTGCGCTACGGCGTTGCCGAAAACCTGCGCAGCCATGCCGAGATTGCGGGTTTTCGCGCCGCCCGCACCCCGGCGCAGCACGCCGCCCGGGCGCGGGTGCTGGAGAATACCCGCATCACCACCTTCGGCCGCGATTTCGCGGTGGCGAATACGGAATACACCCTGGTGGCCAGCGGCAAAAAGGGCCGGCAGAGCCAGGCCTGGGTGCGCATGACGGAAGGTTGGAAAGTCGTCGCCGCCCATGTGAGCATGCTGGCCGAGGGCTGAGCCGCCCCCGGCCGCACGCCATTATGCCGGTTCCTCGTCGCGCCGCTTCGCAAAGGTGGCGTGGCTGCCCATGATGAAGTCGAGGCGCCGATACCCCAGCCTTACGAGACCGAGATGTTGAACTGCCGGGCCACCGCGGTCCATTCGGTGATCTCTTTTTGGATCTGGGCCACAAAGGCGCCGCCGGTGAGCGGCGGGTTGCGCGGCATGGTCTGCAAATCCTCGAAGCGGGCGGCGAGTGTGGGCTGCTTCAGAATCTCCGGCACCAGCGCCGTCAGCCGCTCCACAATCGGCGCGGGAAGGTTTTTCGGCGCGGAGAGGCCCAGCCACTGCGCGGAGGTCAGGCGGCCAAAGCCCTGTTCGGCAAAAGTCGGCACATTGGGGAAGGCGGGCAGGCGGGCTGCGGTGGAGACGCCCAGGCAGCGCAGCGTGCCGTCGCGCATCATCGCCGTATTGGTGGTGATGGGGTCAACGAAGCTCTCGATGGCGCCGGCCATCAGATCCTGCAGCGCAGGGGCCGAGCCGCGATAGGGCACATGGTCGAGATTGGGCGCGCGCGCCACATCCGACAGCATGGCGCCCAGCAGATGCGGCGCCGAGCCGATGCCCGAGGAGCCGAAGCGCACCGGCCGCGTGCGCGCCGCCGTCACATATTGCTCAAGCGTGCGATAGGGGCTGTCAGCTTTCACCAGCAGCACATTCGGCGCCTCGACCAGCTGCACCATATGGGTGAAGTCAGTGATCGGGTCGAAAGGCAGGGTGGGCAGGGTCGCGGTGGAGAAGACATGCACCGAGGCATGGCTGACCAGAAGGGTATAGCCATCGGCCGGAGCCTTGGCGACGAAATCAGTACCGATCACGCCACCAGCGCCGGCGCGGTTTTCCACCAGCACGGTCTGGCCCAGCGCCTGGCTCAGTGAAGGCGCCATGAGGCGGGCGATGGTATCCACCAGGCCCCCTGGGGGAAACTGGGCAATCAGGCGGATGGAGCCTCGGCTCGGCCAGGCGCCGGATTGCGCCAAGGCGGGGCTGGCAAGGCCGGTGGCGGCGGTGGCGGCAAGAAATTGGCGGCGGTTCATCGGTGCATTCCCGTATCGCTATCGGGAATGTCTTTTGCCCATTTTAAAGGCAAAAGACGCCCAGGCCCTCCTGGAACTCCCGCAATGGTTAAACGGGCAGCAATTTTCGTGCCACAACCATGGCCTTATGGCGGATTGGCCGAAAGCCCGGCCGCATTGATCACCACACGGGGCAAGGCACAAAGATTAACCGGCCCCAGCTCCACAGCCCGGCCATCGGCAAAGACCACGCGAAGCTGCGTGGCCACCGGATTGACGGCGAAGAAGCTGCGCTGCCCGCCGCTGGGCATGGTGCCCGGCTCCAGCAAATCCTGCTGGCTGCCGGCATAGAGCTGCTCCACCTCGCGGCCGCTCTGATTGCTCAGGGTGAAAGCCCCCGCACAGCTACGCTCCTGCCCGGGCCCGGCGCAGGCCGCGAGCAGCAGCGGCGGCAGCAGCCACAAGCCGCGCATCAGGCTGGGTCCACCGGGGTATGCGGCGTGCCCGCAGCCTCAATCGCCGCACCGGCGGCAAATAGCAGATCCTCGCGGAAGCGGCCGGCCAAGAGCTGTACGCCCACCGGGGTGCGGCCCACCATGCCGGTGGAGACGGTCAGCCCCGGCAGGCCCATCAGCGGCAGGCCCACCTGGGTCAATTGCGCTTCCAGCACGGCTTGGAATGCCTCAAAACTCTGCACATCCTGCTGGTCGGCGAAGGGCAGCTCACCGGAAACCGGGCAGATCACCACCGGGTATTTCTCGAAGAACATCATCCATTGCCGGAGGAAGCCGGCGCGCGCGGTCAGCGCATCCTGGAAGCCGTGGAAATCGGCCGGCTGCGTCAGCCGCTGCATATAGTCATAGATGGCGAGGGAGGCCGGCTCGCCCTCACGCTGGGCCATGGCCAGGCCGCCGCGTGGCAGGCTGGTCAGCCAAAGCTGGGATTGCAGCCGGGCGGGCTCACGCAGCGGCGGCAGGGCATCCACCTCCACCACGGTATACCCGGCATCCTGCAGGCGTCGGGCGGCGCCGCGCAGCGCGGCCTCCACCTCAGGCGCCACCTTCATGCCCTCGGGGCGGATGCAGAGCGCGGCGCGCTTGGGCGCCGGTGGGCCGGTCATCGGCACCGGTGTGTACCAGGGGTCGCGCATGTCAGGGGCGCTCATCGCCTCCAGCGAGAGGCGCAGATCGGCAATGCTGCGCGCCAGCGGGCCGCTCACCGCCATCAACTGGGCGCCGATATCGCGCTCGGGCAGCGAGGCATTCCAAGCCGGCACCCGGCCCAGCGTGGGGCGGATGCCGTGAATGCCACACGCGTAGGCAGGGTAGCGGACCGAGCCGCCAATATCCGTGCCATGGCCCAGCGCGCCAATGCCCGCCGCCACCGCAGCCCCCGCACCGCCCGAGGAGCCGCCAGGCGTGATGGCGGGGTTCCAGGGATTCTTGGTTGCGCCATGCAGATTGTTGGAGGTGAACCAGCGCAGCGAAAAGGCCGGGGTATTGGTCCGGCCGATGATGATGGCACCCGCCTTCTTCAGATTGGCGATGACCGGATTATCGGCCTCCGCCTTGTGGTCCTTCTGGATGGAGAGGCCATTGGTGGTCTCATGCCCAGCCTGGTCGACATTGACCTTCACGGT
>CAMDJV010000042.1 GCA_945901085.1 Rhodovarius crocodyli
GGCAAAGCCCTTTCGCGCTTTCCCACCAGGAAATTGATTTTCCTGGACCTTTGAATAATTTTGTATATCAACAACATAATGAAGGTGCAGGAAACTCGTCGACATACATGTCGACCCTGCTGGGGTGCTTGAGGGGCAAAGACCCTCGATCTTTTTCCCTTCGCTATTCGTCTTTCACCAGCCTGGGAAGCACCGCGAGCCTTTCTGCAGCCGGCGGTTCGCGCCATGGTCGGCTTAACCGTCTCAACCTACCCCCCGCCCGGCGGCAAAACATGGCATGCAGGAATGGCGGCCGCCCTAGGCATCGGCCGGGTCAGAGCATTGATTAGGCTGGGTTTTTTTGCCCTTTTCGTCGGGTGCGGCATGCCGATGCAAGCAAACCGCCCATGGTAAAAATAACGCTTAATAAATATAATGAAATGGAATATTAAGGTGGGAGATAACCTTCCTGGGTCGGTATGCGAGAAAAAGCATCTCCATTGCTTTGCGTGGTCCTAGCCGGCGTCTTGCTCGCCGGCTGCGAGGGCAGGAACACGCAGGCCATCGCCACGGGCATTGGCACCTTGGCCGGGGGCGTCGGCGGTGCACTGCTGGGCCGGCAATTGGGCGGGCGCAATTCTTCCGGCGCGCTGATCGGCGGCTTGGTCGGCGCCGCCCTGGGCGGGCTACTTGCCAACCATGTCTCCCATCGCCTGAACGCGGGCGAGCGTTGGCGCCGCAACACGGCGCATCGGCGCTTGCTGGAGACCCCGGTGGAGCCTGATGCACCATTGCCGCAGCGCCGCTGGGTCTCGCCCGATGATCCCTCGACCCATGGCACCACCGAGGTATTGGTGGTGACCGATGGCGGCCAATGCCGCACCATCCGCGAGATTGCCTATGTCCGTGGCGAGGAGTTGCGCCAGGAAGCCCGCTTCTGCCGCGGCGAGAACGGGCAATGGACCCGCCAGGCCTAAGGCGCGTGCTGGCCGGAGCCTGGCTGGGGCTGGCTTGCATGCTGCTGCCTTGTGGTGCCGCCGCGCTGGAATTCACCGTGCTCGGCCGGGGTGGTGGTAATATTATCTTCGCCTCGGGCACTTTTGAGCGCGGCGATGCCGCCCGGCTGGAGACGCTGCTCAGGCAGACCAGCAATACCCATGTGCTGGCCTTTCGTTCCCCCGGTGGGCTGAGCGTGGAGGGGCTGGAGGTGGGGCGGGTGATACGCCGCGCTGGCATCGCGACGCATCTGCCTGCCAATACGCAATGCGCCAGCGCCTGCACCTATGCCTTCCTCGGCGGGCGGGTGCGCACGATGGAGGCGGGCGCGCGCTACGGCGTGCATATCTTCAGCACGAGCGGCAATCGGGCCCTGCTGCGGCGTGCCGAGGAGTTGATCCGGCGGGAGGGCACGGCCGCCGTCGCCGGGCTGATCCGGATGATCGAGGAGGATTCGGCGCAGCTGGCAGCGCAAATGGCCTATTACGCCATCGAGATGGGGGTCTCGCTGCGCCTGCTGGAACCGAATTTCCGCACCGCGCATAGCACCATCCGCTGGCTCACCGCGCGGGAATTGCGCGACTATAACGTCGTGAATGCCGATTGATCTGCGTCGTGTGGGTGATGTGCGCGTTTCATCCAAGCGACGCGCTGGGCGGCGGTGAGGGGGGATCAACGCACCTCGCTCCATCGCAGTCGCGCCTGTGACGAGCGAGGCCACAGGCGGGACCAAACATTTAGAGCCTGTTCCGTTCGCCTCGGCTCTCTGTACAGGCTCTAAGCTTTTGTTTGTCGAGCATCTTTATCCGCTCAAACGATTCCGTTTGAACGGATGATGCTCTAGCTGCGCCGGACCGCCCGGCGCAGCGCATCCAGAACGCCATCCATCGCCGCCTGATAGCCAGGCCCATCGAGGTAACCATCCAGCGCGCCGGTGCGCTCCAGAAAGCTCTGCCAGGGTGGTGTGGCCATGGCACGCCGGACGCGATCATGCAGCACGGTGGCGATATCGTCGGAGAGGCCGGCGGGGGCGTTCAACCCCTTCATATTCTCGATGACGACATCCCAGCCCAATTCGCGCAGCGTGGGCACCTGCGGATAGGCGGCGATCCGCGCAGCGGATGCCACGGCGAGAGGCCGCACTTCGCCAGCCTGTGCGAGGCCCGCCATCTCCTCGGGCGCCAGGACCGCGAGTTCCACCGTGCCCGCCATCAGCGCCTGCAGTGAAGGGGCGCCGCCGGTGAAGGGCACATGCAGGAACTCGACCCCCGCTGCCTGCTGCAACAGGACGAAGACGGCATGATAGATTGAGCCTTGGCCCGAGGAGGCATGCGGGATGCTGCCGGGCGCGCGCCTCGCCGCTGCCACCGCGGCCGGCAGATCGGCAAAGGTGCCGCCGCGCCGGGCGACGATGAGCATGGGCTGGCGCGTAAGGCGAATGATGGCGCGAAACGAGTGCTTCGGGTCATAGGGCACGTCGCGGAAGGCGGGCAGCGCAATGCTCTCGCTGCCACCACCCACGAGCAGGTTCAGCCCATCCGCTGCCATGCCGGCCACCTGCTGGGCGGCGATGGCGCCACCCGCGCCGGGGCGGTTCACCACGATGATGGGCGTGGGGAAAAGCCGAGAGGCTGCATCGGCGATGGCCCGCCCCGCGAGGTCGGCCCCGCCGCCTGGTGCGAAGCCGACGATGAGTTGGATGGGCCTGGCCGGTTCCCAGGCGGCCTTCGCCCCCGGTGCTGCCAGCGCGCCGGCGCCGCCGAGCAAAGCCCTGCGATGGAACATGCAAACCTCCCGCTGTTTTGCGAAGAGGATAGCCATGAAAGTTTCGAGGCGCCATGGCATGGGCGCGGCTTCCGGGGCCGTGCACGCGGCATCTTGCCTCGCCACTGCACGGCTCCATGCGCCATGGGGCGGGGAATACCCATTTTTGAACTGCAAACGCTGCCCTACACTGCGCAGCGTGGAGATTTCACGATGTCTGCCGTCTTGGGTGAGGGCAGCAAGAGCCAGGTTATGGAATACACGATGCGAAATATTGTTGAAAATCAGATGCAAAACATCAGAGGCCGGGCGTGAGAGTGACCACCCGGCCGGCAATACCGCGCCGTAGCGCTCTCCTCGCCGCGCCGATGCTGGCCAGCGCCTGTGGTGCGCCTTGGCCCGGCCGCGGCAGCCCCTTTGTGTATCGCGGCGGCATTGGCAGCCGCAGCGACGGGCCCATGATGTCCCAACTCTCTACACCGGGCGGCGGCTTTTCCACCGCCAATCGCGGCAATTGGTGGCAGCAAGCCTATAGCGTCGATTCCTTCTCCCGGCTGGATGATATTTGGCCCTCCACCCGCTCTGCCGCGGCTACCACCCCTTCGCCGCTCAGGCGCCGCGCGGGTGAACCCGATATCGGCTTTGACGGCGCCCCTGTTCATGGCCTCGGCCGCTTCAGCATCGATGATTACCTGTCGCGCAACCCCACAACCGGGCTGCTGATCATTCGTGATGGCGAGATTTTGGTCGAGCGCTACCAATATGCCCGGCATGATCGGCACCGGCTGACTTCCTTCTCCATGGCCAAGACGCTGGTGGCGATGCTGATCGGCCTTGCCCTTGAGGAGGGCCATATCGGCAGTATCGACCAAACCGCCGCCAGCATCGTGCCGGAATTGCTGGGCAGCGAATATGGCGCGACCCCGCTGCGGCACCTGCTCACCATGTCCTCCGGCATCGCCTTCCGCGAGACCTATGATGGGCGCGATGATTCCGCTGGGCTGTCGCGTCTGACCTTTGGCGGCCAGAGTGCCGGGGGCGCCGCCGTGCCGCCGTTTTTCAATACCCGCGTCGCGGCGCCGGGCCGGCGCTGGTACTATGCCTCCTCCGAGACCTTTGTGCTGGCGCTGGTGTTGCGCCGCGCCATTGGCCGCCCCATCGCTGAGTATTTCGCCGAAAAACTCTGGCAGCCCCTGGGTGCCGAGGCCGATGCCTCCTGGCTGACCGATCGCTCGGGGCTTGAGATCGGCTATATGGGTTTCAATGCCGTGCTGCGCGATTATGGCCGCCTGGCCATGCTGCTGGCCTCGGGCGGGCAGCATGGCGGGCGGCAATTGCTGCCGCAGGGTTGGCTGGCAGCGATGACCCGGGCGCATTTTTCCGGCGCAGAGACCGCCCGCTGGTTCGGCTATGGCTATCAGACCTGGATATTCCCCCCGGTGGAGGGCGGTTTCGCCCTGCTGGGGGTGCGCGGCCAGGCCATCTTCGTCGATCCTTCGCGCCGGCTGGCCATGGTCCATACGGCGGTGCGTCCGGATGCGCGCGACCCTGGCGGGGCCGACCTGGCCGCTTTATGGCGGGGGGTGAAGCGTCATGTATGATGCGCGAGCGCGGACGGACCGATGACATTGAGCAACCCAGCATGAGCCGCAGCGGCAATACCCGCTCCATTGAGCGGCGGGTGCGCCGCGTCGCCACCCGCCTGGGCCTGCATCTGATGATTGTGCAAAAGCCCGATAACCGGGTGCGTGCCCATGGCGGCTATATGCTGCGCGATGGGCAGACGATGCGCATCCTTCTCGGCGACAAGGATTACCCGTATTGCGCCGATATCGACGAGGTCGAGGCCTTTTTGGATGCCTATCAAGGCTGATGGCGGGCGATGATGGATGGGACAAGTGATGCGCAGCGGCTCCGAACGCCTGATCGACCTGGGCGCCATCCTATTGCCGGGTTGTCTGATCGCCTATCTCGTGGTGCCGGAGGCCGGGCCGGAGGATAGCCTGTCCTTGGCGATGCTGCTGCTGGCTGCGGCTTTGCTGGGCGTTGTGAACCTGCTGGCGAGTGCGGCGCTGGGGGCGATCTACGCCGCAGCCCGTGGCCGGACGATGAACCGGCAGATCGCCATCCTCGCCCGTGGTGGGCGGCTGCTGCCCGCGCCGCTGCGTGCGGTGCTCTGGCTGGTCTTTGGCGAGGAGCAGAACCACGCCCTGGGCCGGGCCGAGCGGTTGCGCAAGGCGGCGCTGGCGCCGCTGCAATTCAAGGATGCCCTCTCCACCCAAGGCTGGTGCCGGGCGCTGCTGGCCACTGAAAGCCCTGCAGCCCTGGGGCTGGTGCTGCATGCCGAGGCGCAGGCGCGCTTCTGCCGTGCGCTGAGCATGGCGCTGCTCTGGGTGGGCTGGGTGCTGCCGCCCCTGCTGCTGCTGCTGCCGCTCACCCTGGGGGCCTATCTGCGCCAGCGCCATGCGGCCGAGAGCCTGTTGCTGGAGGCGGCGATCACCCATGCCGCCCGCCAGGGCGCCAGCCTGCCACCAGCCCGCATTGCCCCCGATAGCCCCACCCATGCCGGCGGCGTGGTGTTCCGCGAGCGTGGCGGTGCCCGGCAATACCTGCTCATCGAGGCCAATGATGAACGCCTGCAATGGGTGCTGCCCAAGGGCCATATCGAGGATGGCGAGCACCCGCCCTATGCCGCGGTGCGCGAGGTGCGCGAGGAGAGTGGGGTTTGGGCCCGGCTGGAGCGCGAATTGGGCGATGTGGCCTATAGCCTGGGCGAGAAGCATGTGGTGGTGCGCTTCTACCTGATGCGCGCGCTGGGGCAGGGGGTGCTGCAGGAGAGCGGCCGTGGCCAGTGCTGGCTGCCCTTTGCCCAGGCCATGGCGCAGGCCAGCCACGACAATACCCGCGAATTGCTGGCCGCCGCCGAGGCCGGGACCAATCCAGCGCAGGAGGCGCGCGCATGATCACCATCCATGGCATCAAGAATTGCGACACGATGAAGAAGGCGCGCGCCTGGCTCGATGCCCATGGCACGGCCTATGCCTTCCACGACTACAAGACCCAGGGCATTGCCGAGGCCACATTGCGGGGCTGGGTGGGCGCGCATGGCTGGCAGGCCCTGCTCAACCGCGCGGGCACCACGTTCAGAAAGCTGCCTGAAGCTGAGCGCGAGAACCTCGACGAAGCCCGCGCCATAGCTCTCATGCTGGCACAGCCCAGCATGATCAAACGCCCGTTGCTGGATCTGGGCGGGCGCAGCCTCGTCGGCTTCTCGCCGGAAAGCTACGCCCGCGCCTTCAGCGCCTGAGGCGCGTCAGCGCGAAACCCGCACCCGGACATGGCCGAGCATCGCAAAGCCGGCTGCGGCGAAGGCCAGGGCCTGCAAGAGATTGGCCGGTAGGGCGAGGCTGCCCGCTGCCACCAGCAACGCGATCAGCAATGTCAGCAGGCCGAGAAACAGATAGGACGGGATCGCCGCCTCGTCACTCAAATTACCCACGATAACCAACCCCATGATGGCCATGAGGGGGACTGCGAATTCACCGATCATCGAAGCTCCGTTTAATGTCGACTTCAAAATAATCTTACAGTGTCCAACCGCCGTCAATCACGATGGCCTGGCCGGTCACAAAGGCACTCTCATCGGTGGCGAGATAGACCACCAGCGCCGCCAGCTCCTCCGCCGTGGCAAGCCGGCCCATGGCTTGGCGGGCGATGAAGGCGGCGCGTGACGCCTCAAATCCGCCCGCCGCATCGGCATTGGCGGCGATGCGGTCATGCAGGCTGGGCGTGTCCACCGTGCCGGGGGCGAGGCAGTTGCAGCGCACGCCCTGCGTCACCGTATCGGCCGCCACCGCCCGCGTCATGCCAATCACCGCCGCCTTGGTGGTGCCGTAGACAAAGCGGTTGGGCGCGCCTTTGATCGAGCCTGCCGCACTCGCCATATTGATGATCGAGCCGCGCTTGCGTTCCAGCATCGGCGGCAATGCGGCGGCCAGCACCTTCCACATTGCCCGCACATTCAGCGCAAAGGCGAAATCCCATTCGGCATCGGTGCAGGTCAGCGCGGTGTTCTGATGCACAAAGCCAGCGCAATTGAACAGCACATCAAGCGGCCCGGCAGCGGCCACGATGCGCGCCACCGCCGCGTCATCAAGCACATCGAGCGCTTGGGTCTCGATGCCCGCCTCGGCGAGGCCGACGAGCTTGTCGAGGTCACGGTCGGTTGCCACCACGCTCGCCCCCTCGGCCGCCATGGCCAGGGCCGAGGCCCGGCCCATGCCCTGGCCGGCCGCGGTGACGAAAATACGTTTTCCAGCGAGTCTTCCGGCCATGGCGGTCACTCCTGTTCCGGGAAGGGGTATTTGTCGAGATAGGGCTGGTATTCCGGCTCGACATCGACCTCGAAGCTTGCAAGCAGCCGGACCACGCCGCAATAAAACGCGATGGTGACGATGAGATCGACCATGCGCGGCTCGTCCAGAAACGCGGCGAGCGCGTTGTAGGTCTCGGCCGAGACGCCAGGGCCGGCGGCGGCCTCGCGCGCTGCGCGCAGCACCAGCTTGGTATGCGCATCAAGGCCGGTGCTCTGCCCGGCGGTCTCGGCGATCAGCGCGCGGATGTCATCATCGGTGACACCGAAATCATAGCCGATCTTGACATGATGCGACCATTCGTAAGGCGCGCGCGCCACCCAGCCGACCTGCAGGATGGCCAATTCGCGCAGCCTCGCATCGAGGATGCTCTTATGTCGGATATATTGCCCAAGGCCTGAGAATGCGCGCATGGCGGTGGGGTTGTTGGACAATACGCGATAGAGCGAGATGTCGCGCTTCAGCAAATCCTGGTCTTCTGGGGGCAGGTCTGCCCGGGTGCGTGTGCGAATGCGAGCCATGGTTTCTCGTGTCCCCTCAATTGCCGCGAAAGCTGGCACGCGCCCCGCGCTTCGTCCATCGCCCGGGCGGCATTTGGGGGGTGTGACGTGTGGGGGTGGCCGCGTGTAGTCTGCCGTCATGCGCCTCATGCCGGCCCTGATGATGCTGCTTGCAGCCCTTGCCGCCCCCGCGCCGGCCGAGGAGCCGCCGCTGGCCATTGCCGGCATGGGCAGCTTTCACATTGGCGGGCGCCAGGCCCAGGTGAGCGGCCGCCCGGCGCGTGAGGTGGTGCTCGCGCCGGGTGCCAGGCCGATCCGCATCGACCCCAATGGCACTTATCGGGTGGAGGGGCTCTACGCCCAATTCCACCATCCCACACGGCGGCAGGGCCAGGTGCCGCTGCTGCTTTGGCATGGCGGAGGCATGAGCGGCGTGGTGTGGGAGACAACCCCTGATGGCCGCGAGGGCTGGCAGCATTATTTTCTGCGGCGCGGCTGGAGTGTTTATGTCTCCGATGCGGTGGAGCGCGGCCGTGCCGGTTGGGCGATGAGCCCGGAGATCTTCGCCGGTGAGCCGATCTTTCTCTCCATGGCCGACCCGTGGGAGCGTTTTCGCATCGGCCCCGGGCCAGGCAGTTTTCGTACCCGGCTGGCCAATCCGGGCAGCCAGTTTCCCACCGAGGCCTATGGCCAGCTCATGGCGCAAATGGTGCCGCGCTGGACCACCACCGATGCTGCGCAACTCGCCGCCTATCTCGCCTTGCTGGAACGGGTGGGGCCGGCTGTTGTGGTGGCGCATGCGCAGGGTGCGATGTTTGCTTTGCGCGCCGCCCAGGCCCGGCCGGAGTTGCTGCGCGCGCTGGTGCTGGTGGAGCCCTCGGGCTTTGGCGAGAGCACGCCGGCGGCCTTGGCGGCGCTGCGCTCCATTCCCATTCTGGCGCTCTATGGCGATTTCATCGAGCAAGACCCGCGCTGGGCCAATATCCGCACCCGCGGCACCGATTTCTTTGCCGCCGCCCAGAATGCCGGGGTGAGCCTTGAGGTGCTGGACCTGCCGGATGCCAGCATTTTTGGCAATTCTCACCTGATGATGCTGGAGCGCAACAATGCCGCGGTGGCGGCCCGGGTGCAGGATTGGCTGGCGGGGCAGGGGCTTTGGCGGGCGGAATAGCTGCGGCAGGCGCGGCATAACATGATGGGCGGCGAGGCAGTGGCCCCATGCTTAGAATTTGAAGGCAATTCTCCCCATGGCCCGCTGCGAGCAGACCTCGAGCGATTCATTGACCGCGCTGGAGCAGTTCTGCGGCGACACTGAGGTGCCCATATAACCCGCACTCACGGCGATGGTGCCAATGCCCTCAATCTGGAAATCGCGGCCGAATTCTATGCCCCACCAGCCATAACCCGAGGAGTTGTATCGCTGGGTCCCATCGATTCGCTGAAAGGCAATTCTGCCGCCCAGGGTCAGATCCCAGATTCCACTCGCCCAATCCGCCCCGGCCTCCACATAGGTGATCAGTCCGGCGCCGCCAAAGTAATCCGGCGTTAAGCCGATTTGGCCCAGCAACTTGACCGGCCCAACCTGCCTGGTGAGCTTTAAGAACCCCTCGAAGAAGGCCGATTGGCTATTGCTGCTCTGCCCGGTCTCAAAGCCGCTATAGAGATAGCTGACAGTGCCGATATCAACGTTGAAATCCCCTAGATCGAAGCGATAGCCGCCCCAGATCTCGGTGCCGCGCCGCGTATCGGCCGAGCTGTGGCTAATGCTGGCCATCGCTGCGCCGATATAGACGCCGCTTCGGTGCACGAGTTCGGTCTCGGCCTGCATGGCCAGGCGGCCGCGGGTCTGGCTGAAGCCGCGCGATGCCCAATCGGAGCCATAGGAGAGGGTGGTTGTCAGTGTCAGCCCGGTGCTGCCGATGGCGATCTGCGCCCCTGCCGGCCCAGCCAAGGCCATGGCAAGGAGAAGAGCGAAGATGTTTTGGCGGAGCACGACTGCAAATTCCTAGAGGATAAAGGACATCTTCCCTGCAATACCCTATCGTGAAAGCGTAGCAAGCTGGGCAATGCGCTGGGGTGAAGGGGCCAAGCTTGCATGATCTTTCGTTGCTGCGGTGTCACCTGGCGCTGGTGACGCTCGTCGCTGCCTAGGTGTCACGATATGTTGGATGTCACGAGACGCTGATGGGGCTGCGCCACTATTCCAGCAAGCGGCCTAGGCCCCTACACTCGCGCTATCCGCCGCCGCAGCGGCGCTGCCAGGCAGGAGCCGCCACCCATGATCAATCGTCGCCGAACCCTGGGAGGCCTGCTGGCCGCCACCGCTGCCCTGCCATCGCCCAGGCTTGCGCGCGCGCAAGCCTTCCCCAACCGCCCGCTTCGCCTGATTGCGCCATACCCGCCCGGGGGCGGGATCGACAGCGTGGCCAGGCTGCTGGCCGCGCCGATGTCTGACATGCTGGGTCAGGGCGTTGTGGTGGAGAACCGCGCGGGTGCCGGTGGCTCGATCGGCGCTGCCGCCGCCGCCCAGGCCCCGGCCGATGGCCATACGATATTGCTCGATGCCCTGGGCCATGTGATCAATCCGCTGCTGATCCGGGACCTGTCATTCGATTATCTGCGCGCCTTCGCCCCGGTGAGCCTGGTGGTCACCCAACCCATCATCGTGGTCGGCAGCCCGGGCCTGGCCATCCGCTCCCTGCAAGAGCTTCTGGGCCGGCTGCGCCAGCCGGGTCAGGACCTGTCCTATGGCTCCTCGGGCAATGGCACCGGCCCGCATATCGCCGCCGAGAGCCTGTTGCGGCAGGGGGGTGGGCGCGCAACCCATGTGCCCTATCGGGGGGCGGTGCCGGCCTTGCAGGATGTCATGGCCGGCAATCTGGCCTTTGCGGTGGTCACGGCGGGGTCAACGGTGGCGCTGGCGCGGGAGGGCAGGGTGGTGCCTCTGGCCGTTTTGAGCCCCGAGCGCATGGCCTCGCTGCCCGATGTGCCCACGGCGACGGAGGGGGCCTTGCCCGGCTTCGTCTTTCAGGAATGGAACGGCTTATTCGCTCCTGCCGGTACCCCGGCAGGGGCGATCACCCTGCTGCACCAGGCCGCCTGGCATGCGGTGAGCCAGGCCTCCACCCGCGAGCGGCTCGCCGCAATGGGCGCCGTGCCCCTGGGCTCCACCCCGGCGGCTTTTGCTGATTTTCTGACGGCGCAGCGCGAGATCATTGCCCGCACCGTAGCGGCGGCGGGCATCACCGCAGGTTGAGCGGCGGGCAGAAGGGGGCAATTGAAGTTGAGGCTTGCCACCCCGCTGTTTTCCGTCTTGCATCGCCCCTCGATGCCTATCCTACACCACAGGGAGTGAACCCAATGACCATCAGACGCCTATTCCTCGGCGCGGCTGCGATGCTGATCGCAGGCCCCGCCCTTGCCCAGGCACCCGCGCCCGCCCCTGTGCCGGGCTGGGCGGTTGGCCGCCCCGAGGGCTCGACCCTCGCCCCCCACGCCCCGCGCCTGACGGTGACGCCGCTGGATCAGGTGCCGGTATCGGCGATTCGCCTGCCGCCGGGCTTCCAGGCCGAGGTCTATGCCCATGGCATTCCCGGCGTGCGCGCCATTGCCGAAGGGCCAAACGGCACCCTCTTCGCCGGCACCCGCGGTATTGGCCGCGTCTATGCCATCACCCGCAATGCGGATGGCACGACCCGCACCCGCATCTTCGCCCAGGGCCTCACCCAGCCCAGCGGCCTCGTGGTGATCGGCAATAGCCTCTATATTTTTGCCGTGAACCGCGTGCTGCGCTATGATAATGTTGAGGCCAATCTGGATAGCCCGCCGGCACCGGTGGATCTCACCGCCGCCTATGGCCTGCCCACCGAGCAGGAACACGGCGCCAACCATCACTGGAAATTCGTCACCCTCGGCCCGGACGGCCGCGTCTATACGAATGTCGGCGTGAACTGCAACGTGTGCAACTTCGACCGCGACAAATTCGCCCTCCTCGTCTCCTTCCGCCCCGATGGCAGTGACCGCCGCATCGAGGCGCGCGGCGTGCGCAACAGCGTGGGCATGGCGCATCACCCGGTGACCGGTGAACTCTGGGCCACCAATCACGGCCGCGACTGGGTGGGCGATAACAATCCGGAAGATTCGCTGCTGCGGGTGCGGCGCGCTGGCGAGGATTTCGGCTTCCCCTTCTGCCTCGGCAATTGGGCTGACCCCGAATACAATCGCGGCCGCGCCTGCAGCGAATTCTCGCAGCCCGCCGCCCTCCTTGGCCCGCACACCGCCGTGCTCGGCATGCGCTTCTACACCGGCACGATGTTCCCCGCGCAGTATCGCAACCAGATCTTCATCGCCCGCCGTGGTTCTTGGAACCGCAGCCGGCTGAGCGGTTATGATGTGGTGGTGGCCAAGCTTGATGCGCAGGGCAATGTGACCGGCGTCGAGGAGTTTCTGACCGGCCTGCGCGATGATGCCAACCAGCGCTTCCTCGACCGTCCGGTCGAAGTGCATGTGCTGCGCGATGGTTCGATGCTCGTCTCCGGCGAGCAGATGGGTGCGATTTACCGCATCACCTATCGCCAGTGATCCTGAGGCGTTTTCTGGCGGCGGCCTTTTTGGCCGCCGCGACCTGTGGTGCCGCTGTCGCGCAGGATGCGCGGCGCGGCGCCGAACTCGCCGCCCCCTGCATGCAATGCCATGGGGCCAATGGCCGCAGCCAGATGGAGACCATCCCCTCCCTGGCCGGCCAGCCGGCTGATTTCATCACCATCCAGATGATTTTGCTGCGTGAGGGCCTGCGCCAGGCGCCGGCCATGGCCCCTTTCGCCGCCAATCTGCCTGATCGGGATATCGAGGATCTGGCAGCCTTTTTCGCGGCTTTGCCGCCTGGGCCCCCGGATGAGCGCCGGCCGCGCGATCCCGCCCTGATCACTGCCGCCGAGGCGCTGGTTGGCCCGCGCCATTGCGCCACCTGCCATGTCGCTGATTATGGCGGGCGCAATCAGATTCCGCGCATCGCAGCCCAGCGTGAGGAGTATCTCGCCGCGGCGATGACGCAGTATCGCGATGGCACGCGCGCGGGGCCGGATACGCAGATGAATGGCGCCGTGGTGGGTTTGTCGGATGCGGATATCGCCGCATTGGCGCATTTTCTGGCGCAGAAATAGTACTGAACTGGCCCGGGTCAGCGCCGAGGCGCTGACCCGTATCAGCCAAATTCGCGGTAGCGAAACGTCAATGCCCCAGCTTCGCCCAGGGCTTCGGCCAGCAGATTGTGATGCGGTGACAGGGCGCAGGCCGGGTCCGTGGCCGCGGCATCGCCGGTCAAGGCAAAGGCTTGGCAGCGACAGCCGCCCCAGTCGCGCTCGGCATTCTCGCAGCCCTGGCAGGGTGCTGGCATCCAGGCCGTCCCGCGGAAGCGGTTGAACGCCTCGCTATTCTCCCAGGCGTCGCGCAGCGAGGTATCGCGGATATTGGCGAATTCCATGCCAGCGATGGATTCGGCCGCATGGCAGGGCAGCACCCGCCCAGCGGGTGAGACGCTGAGAAAGCGGTTGCCCCAACCACCCATGCAGGGCTTTGGCCGCGTGGCGTGGTAGTCGGGCACGACATAGTCAATGACCAGGCGGCCACGATGGGCGATGCGTGCGCCATCTACCAGGCGGGTCGCCGCATCGAGCTGCTCGCGCGTGGGCAGCAGCGCATCGCGGTTTTCCAGCGCCCAGCCGTAATATTGCACATGCGCGACCTCAAGCCGCGCCGCGCCCCAGGCGAGCGCCGTCTCGATCAGCAGCGGCAGGTTTTGCAGGTTCTGCCGATGGACGACGGCATTGAGCGTGAGTGGCAGGCCGGCTTGCCGCACGATTCGCGCCGCCGCCTCCTTGCGGGCATGGGCGCCCTTCATGCCGCCAATGCGCTCGGCGCCGGCGGGGTCGGCGTCCTGTACCGAAAGCTGCACATGATCGAGGCCTGCTGCGACGAGGCTGGCCATCAGTGCCGCGTCGAGCAGCACGCCGGCAGTGATGAGATTGGTGTAGAGGCCCGCGGCATGGGCGGCGGCGGTGATCTCGACAATATCGCGCCGCGCGGTGGGCTCGCCGCCCGAGAGATGCACCTGCAGGCAGCCCAGCCGCGCGGCCTCGGTGAAGACCCGCGCCCATTCCGCCGTGGTCAATTCGGCCGAGGCGCGGGTGAGTTCCATCGGATTGGAGCAATAGGGGCAGTGCAGCGGGCAGCGATGGGTGAGCTCCGCCAGCAGCGCGAGGGGCGCGTTCATGCCCTGAGCGCGCCTTTTACCACGAGGTCATCCAGCATCGCCTGCACATCGGTGGCAATGACCGCGCGCGGGGCGGCGAATTTCGCCGCCAGGAGATCAATAATGGCCTCTGCGTCGCGCGCGCCATCGACCAAGCGGAGCACTTCCAGCGCCGTCTCATCGGGGACGAACATCCGCTCCGGCGCCATCACCACCCAGCGCTCCCGGGCGATGTCATGATGCAGCCGAACCCCGGGGGCAAAGCGTATTGTCACGCTGCGGGCACGAAGGCGCCGGGCGGCGGCAGGCAGGGCGAGACATAGGCCAAATGCAGCGCATCCAATTGCACCCAGAGCAGGTCACATTTGAAGCGCAGCGCGGCCAGAACCTGCTCCTGCTTCTCGGCCGTATCGGCGTATTGCTTCACATAATTCAGCGCGAAGGCGACATCCTGCGGTGCTTGGGTCAGACGCGGGGTGAAATAGGCCAAGGTCTGGGGCGTGATGAAATCATAATTGCGTAGCATGCCTGAGACGCGCTGGGAGATGATGTTGGGCGAGAACATTTCCGTCAGCGAAGAGGCAATGGCTTCCAGCAGCGATTTTTCCCGCACAAAGCGCACATAGGCATCCACCGCAAAGCGGGTGGCCGGCAGCAGGCCGCGCAGCGACACGACATAGTCGCGATCCAACCCCAGCGCATCGGTCAGCGCGAGCCAGCGCTCGACGCCGCCGGGATGGGTGCCATCGCCATCATGATCTTCCAGGCGCCGGCGCCATTCGCGGCGAAGATCGGGCGTTGGCAGCCGCGCCAGCAGCGAGGCATCCTTGGCCGGGATGGAGGCCTGATAGTAATAGCGGTTCAGCGCCCAGGCCTGGATCTGGCCTTTGGTGAGCTTGCCGCCATGCAGCAGGTCATGAAAGGGATGCAGGATATGATAGCGCTCCTGGCCGATCGCGTTCAGCGCGGCTTCGAGGGCTTCGGGTGACAGCAGGCTCACAGATGGATCTCCATCCCATCCTCGGCGACTTCCCAGCCGGCAGCGCTGAGTTGGGCGCGCTCCGGGCTATCGGCCAGCAGGGCGGGGTTCGTGTTGTTGATATGGATGAAGATGCGGCGGCCGAGCGGGATTTCGGCGAAAGCCTCGAGCGTGGAACCATCACCGGTCATGGGCATATGCCCCATGCGCCGGCCGGTTTTTGGCCCGGCACCCATCCGGATCATCTCGTCATCGGTAAACAGCGTGCCATCGAACATCACGCAGGCCGCGCCGGCGAGGCGCTGACGCAAGGACGGGGTCATCATCGCGCAGCCGGGGATGTAATGCAGGGTCTTATCGCCCGCCGAGACGGCAATGCCGATGGTGCCGCCATCTTCGCTCACGCCTGGGTCACCGCCAGCCTCGGCAAAGAGCGGTACCTTGCCCGGCAAGGCATAGGCGGTGACGGTGATGCCCAGCACCTCGAAGGGCGCATCGGTCGCAATGGCCTGGCGGGTGACAAATTCGGGGTTCAGC
Source organism: Rhodovarius crocodyli (assembly GCA_945901085.1). Taxonomy (GTDB): domain Bacteria; phylum Pseudomonadota; class Alphaproteobacteria; order Acetobacterales; family Acetobacteraceae; genus Rhodovarius; species Rhodovarius crocodyli_A. The sequence continues at coordinate 15,379 of CAMDJV010000042.1, forward strand.
GCGCGGAAAATCGGATTCTCATCCAGCACGGCCAGGGTTGGGTCGGCGCCGAATAGGGCAAAGGGCTGACGTTCACGCAAGTGAAGAAGGCCCATGATGGTGTCCACCTCAGCCCCTGTGAGCAAGACGGCTTCTATCGGTGAATTCCGCAATGTGCCGGGCCGAGGATGCAGGGCGGGGGTATTGGCGATCTGCTGGCGCAAATCAGGGCTGGCATTAACCAGCATCCAGCGATGACCATCGGCCGAAACGGCTATGCTCGCCTGACTGCGCTGCGGCGCGGCAATATCAGCTGCGCGGGCGCGCAAGCAGCCGGGCCCGGCGGAATTCCACTGAGGGAACCCGCCACCGGCACCGGCGCCAAGCACTATGACCCGGAGCATGCAGTATCGCCCCGGGCAGCAGCCTCAGCCGACCTCGGCGCAGGCGTAGCAGTTGATTTCGAGCGCGAGAGAAACCTCAACGATCTTGGGTGCCTTCCAGGCCATGGTAGTTTCCTCATTCCAACACCGGCCCAGCGCCGGCGAGGAGGATCATGCCGTATCCGCTGGCCGTCTTCAAGCCATGTGATCAAGGCGTTCCATCGCCACCCCCCCCACTTCCAAGGGGAGAGATCACCCAAGCTAGGCCGAAGCCAATGCCCTGTTCCAGGGCATCAGCCGCAGCAGGCTGGCCAGGCCGCAGGTGCCGCTCACACCGGCAAAGACCAGGCCCGCGCCGACAAAGCCAGACAATGCATAAAGCCAGGGCGAGACCAGGCTGCCCAGCAAGACGCCCAGCACCACCAGGCTGCCGGCCACGATCTGCACCTGGCGCATCAATTCCAAGGGCTGGCGGCGATCAGTGGCCACGGCAAGCCCGGCCCGCTTCCAGGCATCCAACCCGCCTTCGATGATATAGGCCTCGCAGAGGCCGGCCTTGGCGCTGAGACGATCAGCATGGCCCGCAGTGCGCGCGCCGCTGCGGCAGTGGAACAGCACCGGATGGCCGGCATGCACCGCCAATTCGGCATCTTCCAAGCGCGACAATGGCAGGCTCCGCGCGCCGGGAATGCGTTGGCGGGCATGCTCATCGGCTTCACGCACATCCACCAATGTGGCGCCATCTCGCAGCAGTGCCGCCGCATCCTGTGGGGTGATGGTCTTCATGGCTGTGCTCCTTGGTGATGTTGGGGGGAGGCATCCGGCGGGCAGTAGAGGTCACGCAAAGCTTCGAGCAGCCGCGCCGCCCTGGGGTCGGCCAGGCGATAGAACACTGTCTGCGAGGCCCTGCGGGTGGCAACCAGGCCTTCCGCGCGCAGCATTGCCAAATGCTGCGAGAGCGCGGGCTGGGAGAGGCTGATGGAAGCGGCCAGGGCGTTCACGCTCATCTCACCAGCGCCCACAAGGTGGCAGAGCAGCAATAGCCGCCGCTCATTGGCGAGCAGGCGGAGCAACCGCGCGGCCTCTGCGGCTTTCTCCAGCAGTGCTGTCCTGTGTTCCACTGGGTTTGTGGCCATGATCCAAGCCATCCATTCATAATCTTGTACTTAATTAGGAAGTTCTTATATAATATGCAAGGCCCGATCAGATCTGAACCTGGAGCAGGAAACGGCAGCATGGAAAAACCGCTCATTCGCGCCTTCTTCGATGAGGCGACCAACACGGTCAGCTATCTGGTATGGGACCCGCAGACGCTCGAGGGGGCGGTCATCGACCCCGTGCTGGATTGGGATAACCGCTCGGGCGAGGCTGGCACGGCCTCCGCCGATGCGCTGCTCGCCGCCGCTTCCGAGGCCTCGGTCACGATCCGTTGGGTGCTGGAGACGCATGCCCATGCCGACCACCTGACGGCCGCGCCCTATATCAAGCATCGCACGGGTGCGCCGATTGGCATTGGCGAGCATATCCGCGATGTGCAGATGATCTTCCGGCCGGTTTTCGATATCCAGGACCTGAAACCCGAGGGGGGCGATTTTGATCGTTTGTTCAAGGATGCCGAGCGCTTCGCGCTGGGTGCCCTGACGGTGGAGGTGCTGCACGTGCCAGGCCATACCCCCGCCGATATCGCCTATCGGATTGGCGATGACGTTTTTGTCGGCGATACCCTGTTCATGCATGATTATGGCACGGCCAGGGCGGATTTCCCCGGCGGTGATGCCCATCAGCTCTGGCATTCCATCCAGCGCCTGCTCGCTTTGCCGCCCCATACCCGGCTGTGGATTTGCCATGACTATAAGGCCCCAGGGCGTGACCACTTCGCCTGGCAAAGCAGCGTGGCCGAGCAACGCGCGACCAATCCGCATGTGAAGGATGGCACCACGGAGGCAGAATTCGTGGCCTTTCGCCTGGCGCGTGACAGCAGGCTGGCGGCACCGACGCTGCTCTTGCCCTCGATCCAGGTGAATATCCGCGCCGGCCGCTTCCCTCCGGCTGAGGCCAATGGCGTGCGCTACCTCAAAATCCCGGTCACGCCCAAGCCTGGGCAGGCGGCGCTCTTCGCCCAGGAGGCGCTGTGATGGGCGATAGCCTGCTTATCATCTGCCCAGCCTGCGATGGCATCAACCGCGTGCCTCATGCGCGTCTCGCCGAGGCGCCGCGCTGTGGGTCGTGCAAGGCGGCCCTGTTCCAGGGCAAGCCGCTGGCCGTTTCCGAGGCGGGTTTCCGCCGGCATCTGCGATGGAGTGGCCTGCCGATCCTGGTGGATTTCTGGGCCTCCTGGTGCGGCCCCTGCCGCGCCATGGCGCCGGCCTTCGAAGCTGCCGCCGGACAATTGGAGCCGCGCATGCGGCTGCTCAAGGTCTCGACCGAGGTGGCACCCGCACTCGCCGCTGAACTCGCCATCAGCAGCATCCCCAGCTTGGCTCTGTTTGCTGGGGGGCGGGAAGTCGCGCGCCAGGCCGGCGCGCTGCCACTGGGGCGTATCATTGCCTGGGCCGAGGCGGCCATGCCGGATTGACCTGGGAGCATCATCCGCTCAAACGGAATTGTCTGAGCGGATAAAGATTATTTTGAAACAAAGACTTATGGCTATTTTTGTTCGCCACGGCCCACTGCACAGGCTCCTAGCCTTCCCTCTTAATCCACGCGCTCTCAGGCCGTCATGCTCGCGGCAATCTTCTCCGCCGTCATCAGCGTCGGGAAATTGGTGTTCGCACAGGGCACCACCGGGAAGATGGAGGCATCCACCACCCGCAGCCCCTCAACCCCGCGCACCCGGCCCTCATTGTCCACCACCGCGCGCGGGTCACCATCATGGCCCATCCGGCAGGAGCAGGAGGCATGCCAGATGCCGATGGCGGCCTTGCGGATGAAGCCTTCCAGCGCCGCGTCATCGGTCATCACCTCGTCGAAGCGGTAGCCCTCCACCACGAAGCGGTCGATGAAGGCCGAGCGCAGGAAGCCCGGCCCATCCATGAATTTGGAGATCACCGCCGTCAGGAAGCGGTTCTTGGCGTTGATCACGCCCAGTTTGCGGACACGGTCAGTGTAGCTGGCGGGGAAGTGATCGGCGGTGACCTGGCCCAATTCGCCGCTCATCTGCATTGCCGCCATCATCCGAAAGCCGGTCATCAGCCGCTCCAGGTCACGCTGGTCGGAGAGCAGATTGAACTCCACCACGGGTTCGGCATTCCAGTCGCGCGAGGCCAGGCGCACCTGGCCGGTCTCGGAATAAGTCTTGTTCACCCAGAGCAGCAGCGAGGCCACCTGTTCGCCCACCGAATGCCAGGCGGATTTGCTGACGGCGGCGGCGAACATGTCGCCCTGGGGGATGCCCGGCAGCCCCGAGGAATAGCGCAGCCCCAGCAGGATATGCCGCCGCGTCCGCTCATCCACCCGCGCCGATTTGCGCAGATAGGAGGAGAGCGAGACCGAGGGGTGGTCCATCAGCCCCTGGCCGACGCCGGGCAGGTTGTGCAGCACCTCCACCCCCATCTCGCGCAGATGCGCGGCCGGGCCGATGCCCGCGCGCAGCAAATGCGCCGGCGAATGGATGGCGCCGCAGGAGAGGATGATCTCGCGCCCACGGAATTCCTGCTCCTGCCCCTTCACCATGGCCAGGACGCCAACGCAGCGATTGCCCTCGAAGATCAGCGATTTCACCTGCGTCTCGGTGGAGATGGTCAGGTTTTCCCGGGCGCGGGTTTCACGGTCGAGATAGCCCATCGCCGCGGAGGCGCGCGTCTCATTCTCATTGGAGATGGTGATGGGGAAATAGCCATCCTCGAAGACGCCGTTCTGGTCCGGCAGGTATTTATAACCCGCCGCCTTGAAGGCCTCGCCGGCGGCCTGGGCGTGCCGGTTCCAGTTCTCCGGCATGATGCGGCGGACCGGGATGCGGCCCTCCTTGCCATGCAGCGGGCCATCGAAATCAAGGTCGCGCTCCACCTTTTTGAAGAAGGGCAGCACGGCATCCCAGTTCCAACCTTCGGCGCCGCGCTCCTCCCACTCATTATAATCGGTGGGGGCGCCGCGATTGGCCATCTGGCCATTGATCGAGGAGCCACCGCCCAGCACCCGCGCCTGCTCATATTTGCGCAGCGGCGGGCGGTCTTCCGGGCGGTTATGCGGCACAATCTGGGTATGGACCTTGAGTTCGGTCCAATGAAAGCGCGGGTCGAAATAGGCGGTGCCCGAATAGCTGTCCTTGATCTCGGCCGGTTCCTCGCCGGGCGGCGTGTCGGGGCCGGCCTCGCAGACCAGCACCCGGCGGGAGCTCTTGGCCGAGAGGCGATGGGCGAGGACGGAGCCGGCGGAACCACCGCCGACGATGATCGTGTCCCAGATCATGCGCGCCCCCTGCAGCCTGTGGCCATCATGTCCATCAAGGCGGGCCGGGCTTGGCAGGCGAGGCTTGGCATTTTTGGTGTTTCCTCAGAAAAGTTCCATCAATCTGGCATGATCGGCGAAGGCCTGTGGAGGGCCCTCCTCGATGATCGCGCCGGACTTCATGACGAGCACGCGGTCAGAGATGGCAAAGGCCTCGCGCACATTCTGCTCGACCAGCAGGATAGCAAGGCCACGGCTCTCGCGCAGGGCCGCGATGGGCGCCAGCAGATCCTGGAACAGCTTCGGTGCCAGCCCGATCGAGGGCTCGTCGAGCAGCAGGGCGCGTGGGCGGGTCAGCAGGGCGCGGGCGATGGACACCATCTGCTGCTGCCCGCCCGAGAGTGTACCGGCACGCCGGGTGCGAAACGCGCGGATGCGCGGCAGCAGGTTCAGCACCTCCTCAGTCCGCTCTTCCCGCCCGGGCTTGGGCACTGCGGCCGCCCAGAGCGCGAGGCCGAAGATTTCATCCACCGTGAGGTCAGGGAAAACACCACGGCCCTCGGGCACCAAAGCCAGGCCCGCGGCACCCAGCGCGGCCGGGGTGTGATCGGCGAGGCTCTGGCCAAATACCCGCATCTGGCCCGATTCCGGCCGATGCAGACCAAAGAGCACCCGCAGCAGGGTGGATTTCCCTGCGCCATTATGCCCGACAAGGGTGACGATCTCACCCGCGCCGAGGGTCAGGGAGACATCCTGCAGGACGGCCCGCCCGCCATAGCCGGCGGTGAGGTTTTGCGCTTCGAGCGCGAAGGGGGCGCTCATGCCGCCTCTCCCCGGTCGCCAAAATAGATCGCCGCCAGTTTCGGGTCTTTCAGGATGGCCTCGGGTTCGCCCTCCGCCAGCACCTGGCCCTGGTCTAGAAAGGCTATACGGTCGGCCAGTTCGGTCACCACATCGAGATTGTGCTCGATCAGGCAGATCGCCACACCCTGACGCCGGGCCTCCTTCAGCAGCGCGCCGAAGCGCAGGCGGGAGGCGAGATCGAGGCCCGAGGCGGGTTCGTCCAGCAGCCAGATTTCGGCCCGGGCCGCCAGGATGCGCGCCATGGAGAGGAATTTGCGCTCGGCATAGGCAAGGTCAATGGCGCGGGCCTCGGCCAATTCGAGCAGGCCGGTGCGGGCGAGGGCCTCTTCCGTCGCCGCCTCCCGCGCGCGGCGGGCGGTGGCGCCGCCGGGCTGCCAGAACCAGGCGGAGGTCTCGGTCGCGGTGCGGATATTGTCGCGCACCGACATATGGGTGAAGAGCCGCAGATCCTGGAAACTGCGCGCAACACCCATGCGCGCCACCTTGTGCGGTGCCAGCCCCATGATGGAACGCCCGCGCAGCATGGCACTGCCCGCATCGGCGCGCAGATTGCCGGTGATCAGGTTAAAGACGGTGGTCTTGCCCGCGCCATTGGGGCCAACCAGCGCCGTGACCTGGCCCGCGGGCAGGGCGAGCGACACCCCGGCCACCGCCTTCACACCGCCAAAGGATCGCGAGAGGCCCTCACAGACCAAAATGGGCGCGCTCATGCTGTGCTCTTTCCGCGGCTGAGGTCACCCACCAGCCCCGCCGGGCGGAAGATCATGAGCAGGGTCATCGCCAGGCCATAGACCATTTGCTGCACGGCGCCGACCTCGGTGGCCGGGATGAAGGGCAGGAAGGCAAGGCCAGCCGGCAGCGAGAGCAGGATCACCGCACCCACCAGCGGGCCCAGCAGCGTGCCGGTGCCGCCAATGATCACCATGGCCATGATCAGCACCGATTGGTCGAGGTTGAAGGATTCGACATTCACGAATTGCATATGCAGCGCAAAGAGCGCGCCCGCCACGCCCGCGCCGGCACAGGCGAAGGCCACGGCCAGCGCCTTGGCGGCGGCCACATTCTTGCCCAGGGCCTCGGCAGCGCTTTCGGCATCACGAATACTGCGCAGGGTGCGGCCGAAGGCGCCGCGCATGAGGGCGGCGGTGGCCAGCAGGATCAGCCCCAGCGCGGCCAGGGCCAGGGGCAGGGTGCCGACTTCAACGCCGAAGATATGCGGCCGGGGAATGCCGGTCAGCCCGCCAATGCCGCCGGTGACGGTTTTCCACTCACTGAACAGCGTGGTGGCCATCATTTGCAGGCCGAGCGAGGCGGCGACGAAATACTCGCCGCGCACCCGCAGCGCCGGCAGGGCCAGGCAGAGCGAGAGCACGCCCGAGACCAGCCCCGCCACCAGCATGGCAACCAGCGCATCGGGCACCAGGACAAGGGCGATCTGCGCTCCAGCATAGGCACCCAGGCCAAAGAAGACGGCATGCGCCACCGAGAAGATGCCGGCATAGCCCACCGCCACATTGAGCGTGGCCGCCAGGATGCCGAATATGGCGGCCAGCGCCGCGAGATTGGTGAGATAGGCGATCATCGTGCTTGGGCGATCCCGAATATCCCGCTCGGGCGGAAGATGATGAAGGCGAAGAGCACCAGGAAGGAGACCGCCTCCGCCCATTGCGTGTCCACGAAGTTGAGCGCCACGCTTTCGGCCACGCCCAGCATCAGCCCCGCCAGCGCTGCCCCGCGCAGCGAGCCCACACCGCCCACAATGGTCGCGGCCATGGAGATCAGCATCACCTGGTGGCCGATGGCTTCGTTCATGCCCGAGGTCATCGCCGTTACCATCGCGGCCGGCGCGGCCAGGGCGGAGCCCAGCGCGAAGGCCAGCAATGAAAGCCGGGTGGAGGAAAGGCCATAGGCGCGCAGCAGATCCGGGTTCTGATGCAGCGCCCGCAGCGCCACACCGGCATTGTGCCGGGTCAGAAACAGCGTGAGCGCGGCGAAGAGCAGGCAGGCGACGCTGATCGCCACCCAGAAGACCTGGGCGAGGAAGACATCGGGCAGCACTTCCACCGCGCGCGAGAGGGAGGTGTCCACGCTGGCGAAACCGCGCCCGGCGAAAATGCCGATGAGGTTCTGCACCACGATGCCCACGCCGAAGGCGGCGACAAAGACGGTGAAAAACGAGCCCTCATGCCGCTGAATAGGCCGATAGACGAACCAAAAGACGCCAATGCCGAATAATGTTGCCGCCAGCGTGGCGGCGAGGCCGCCCAGCCACCATGGCCAGCCCGCCTGCATGGCGAAGATGAAGACATAGCCCGCCAGCGCGAAGGACGAGCCATGCGCGAAGTGGAAGACGCGCGTGGCACCGAAGATCAGCGCGAAGCCGGCTGCGGTGAGCGCATAGATCGCGCCCACCTGCAGCCCCTGCAGCAGGAGCTGGATAAACAGCATGGGATCAGCCGATCTTGACCGACCGCCCGCCGCGGATTTCGTTGATCTGCAACTCGGCACTCATATTGCCCTGGTCATCAAAGCGGCCCTTGCCGCCGACCAGGTCAAACTCGCGTTGGGCCAGCAGGACGCGGCGCATATTGTCGCCATTCACCTCTGCACCCTCGCGCTCGAGCGACTGCGCGAGCAGGGCGAAGAGCCGCGCGGCATTGTAGTAATTCACCTGATAAGTGCCGGCATCGCTGTTGAAGCGAGCGCGGAAATCGGTGGCGAAGCGGCGGGTCACCGCGTCACCACCCTCGAAATCCGTCGATTGGGTGGTGAAGATCAGCCCTTCGGCCTCAGCGGTGGCGCGCACGCTGTCGATATTCATCGCCGAGTAGGAGACCAGCGGCTGGGAGACGCCATTGTCGCGCAACTGCTTGATGATCTGGCTCTGCTGCGCGCCGAAGGAGGCGATATAGACCGCATCGGGCCGGGTTTGCCGGATGCGCGCGGCGACGGGGGCGAATTGCTGTGCCGTGCGCGGAATGCTGAATTGGCCCACAAGTTCGCCGCCCGCCGCCGGCAATGCCGTACGCAGGATACCCAAAATGGCATCGCCCAGCGGATCATCCACATAGACCAGCGCGATGCGCTTGAGGTTGCGCCGCCGGATCAGGAAGGGCAGCAGCGCCTGGGTCTCCAGATGCGCCAGCGGGATCACGTTCCAGAAATAGGGCGAAAGCCCCGCGAGATCGGGCCCGACGGCGCCACCATTGACCATGATGGTCTTCGCCCGGTCACCCACCGGCGCCACGGCCTTGGAGACGGCGGTGAAGCCGACGAAGACGAAGCTTGCCTTATCGACATTGACCAGCTTGGTCATGCCAATCACCCCCTGCTGCGGCAGGGCCTGGGTATCCTCGGCCTGCAGGCGCAGCGGCCGGCGCAGCATATTATCGGCGGCGATATGCTGCATGGCGAGTTGAATGCCGGCAGTGAAGGCGGTGCCGTATTCGGCATTGGGCCCGCTCATCGGAAACAGCGTGCCGAGCACATAGGGATCGGCCGATTGTGCCGAGGCCTGGTGTGCCAAGGGTGCTGCGGCCAAGCCGCTGATGAGGGCCCGTCGGCCGGTGTTGAAGCCTGTCATGGCGGTTCCCGAACGTTATTTTTCTAACAGATTGTCTGTCTATGCGCGTTGCGGTGTCAACTGCAGGTCGGCGCGAGGCTGGGGGGCTGCGGCGGATGGCGGCTTGCTATCCAAAATGGGCAGGCGTGTATGCGCTGGCGTGGGCTGTGCCGGCGGTGGAAGAATTTTGATTCTCTGTAATTTTAAAAATTCCAAAGCATTATATGCTATTGACGTTTTATCGAATAAAAAATATTATATGGAAATGCATAGTTCTCGATTGCGTGATGCGCAAAGGCCACTCGCGGAAGGTGCGATCGACAGCCTTGAAGTCGGTGATGGCTTTGCGGTTGTGGCCGGTTGGGCGTCGCAGTTGGAGGGGGCGGAGCTGCGCCTCACATGGGCCATCAACTCGCCCGATGGGCAGCCAGCATCTCAGCCTATCTCTTTGTGTGCGCTTGATTTTCAATGGTGCGGTTGGTCTGACCGCCCTGATGGCTTCATCGGGATCATCCGGATCGGCACGGTGTTGCCTGAGGGTGAGTTCGTCCTGAGTGCGGGCGGCCAAGAGATTATCCGCCGCAGTTTCGCTCTCGATGAGCGACAGGTCTTTGTGCCGCGGGGGCGGGTGGAACGGGCCTCGCCGGTTGATCTGCGTGGCTGGGTCTTCCACCCGGCACTTTGGCTGGATGGGCTTGACCCGCCGGCTGTCGAATTGCGGGTGGATGATAAAACCCTGCTGCCGCTGCCGCTGAATGAAAGGCGCAATGATGTCGGGTTTTCTGAGCTTCCCGATGTTGGCATTGCCGGGTTTCGCCTATTGCCCACCGATATCAAACGCATCCTCTCGCGGTCGGGGCAACGCCCGGCGCTGATCGAGAATGCCTCTCGCATGGAATTGCTCGTGGGTGGGGCCGCTGTGGTCGGACCTTCGCCTCGCCCCGACAATGCGGCGGCAGAGGGCCCTGATCCCGCTGGGTATGTGGATTTCTACGGCCATGTGCCCGATTTCGGCGGCTACCTGCTCGCCGGATGGATGAGTGGCAAAGAGCCCGACAACGCGCAATCCGCGCCGTGCAGTCTGCGCTTCGCATCCGGTGAGTGCCGCGGTGAGGCGCTGATCGCCTGGCATTCACGCAGCGATGTCGAGGGCTTTGGCTGGGGGTTCGTCTGGTTTCTGCATGGCGAAAGGATAGAGGCCCCCTTTAGCGGCATGGAGATCGACCTTTCCGGCCGGCGGCTGCTCCATCCATCGAACGCCGTGCGCGAGATCGAGGAAGTGGCCTTGGTGAGCGCCTGCATGGATCTGTTGAGGGCCAGGCCAGATGGCCTGTTGCAGAGCCTGCTGCGCCAGCCGCTCTTCAACGGCCGGGACACATTGGCCGAATTGTCAGCCCATCTGCAGATCGAGATTGACGAGTTCATTGTGGTCCCCGGCGAGGGCGCGCTTTTGAAGGGCTGGATCATTGATCCGGCCGGCGCGGTGCGCTCGATCCGGCTCCGGGCAGGCGGGTTTCAGTCGCAGAATCTGAGCGCGGCCTGGGTCACGCAGAAACGGCCGGATCTGATGGCGGCGTTCCGCAGCCTGGGGCTGGCCGATCATGCCAGACCTGGCTTCACCGCCTTTGTGCCGCTCAACGCGCAAGGGCTGAGCGCAGCACATCTGGAGGTGTCGCTGCATTCCGGCCAGGTCGGGTTCAAACCCCTGCCTCCGTCGCGAGGCAGCTCGCTGCAGGCCATCCGCGCCATGCTGAGTGGGGTGGAGATTGCGGCCGATGACATGGCCCGCAGCTTCTCCACCGTCTTAGCCCCGGCGACGCGGGCGCTCAATCGCGCCCGGCTGTCGCAGTGCTCGCCGCCTATATTGGTCAATGTTGGGCCGCCGGTGGAGGCGCCCGATGTGTCAGTGATCATCCCGCTTTACGGCCGGATCGACTGGATGCTCCATCAATGCGCCCATTTCTCCAGCCACGGGATGCGAGGGGTTGAATTGATCTATGTGCTGGATGACCCGCCGCGCAAGGATGATCTGATCAACCTCGCCCAGCGTTGCTTCCGTTGGTTTGGCATCCCCATGCGCCTCGTGCTGCTGGCGCAGAATATCGGTTATGGGCCGGCCAATAATGCGGCCCTGCGGGTGGCTCAAGGGCGTTATGTCTGCTTCCTGAATTCGGATGTCTTGCCGCGCGATGGGGCTTGGCTGCGGCAAATGCTGGGTGCGCTTGAAGTCGATGACGCTCTGGGCGCGATTGGCGCTAGGCTGCTCTTTGAGGATGGCACCCTCCAGCATGATGGGATGAGCCTGCGCAGGCTGCCGCAATTTGGAAATATCCCCTTCCCGATGCATCCGGGGAAAGGCCAGCGCCCGCCACCCGGGCGAGGCTTGCGCCAGGTCCAAGCCATCACCGGCGCATGCATGGTGCTGCCGCGCGCGCTGGCGCAGGAATTGGGCGGCTTCGATGAGGATTACGCCGTCGGCGATTTTGAGGATGTGGATCTGTGCCTGCGCATTCAGGCAAAGGGGCTGAACTGCGCCGTGGATGACGCGGTGGTGATGTGGCATCTCGAACGGCAGAGCCAGCAGGCGCCAGGCGTGAGCTGGCGGCAGAACCTGACCACGGTGAATGCCTGGATTTTTTCCGAGCGCTGGGGGCACGCGGTTGCAGGCGCAGCCTGCCCGCCCGGGGGAGTGCTCAACCTGTCATGAAGCGCCGCCCTATTGCCACAGCCCGGGCCAGGGCCCCGGCCGAAACGCCGGCACCGCTCGCCGCGAAAGCCCCACGCGCCACCGAGCAGCCACAGCCGCCCATGCGCGTCCTTGTGATGTCGCATATGGACCCGCGGCTCTCCCGCGGTGGTGCGGAGATCGCGGCCTTTCAGATGTATCAGGAACTGAGCAGCCGGGAGAATGTGACGGCGTGCTTCCTATCGGCCTCGGGCGGCAAACTGCCCGAGCGGTTGGGCGTTCGGCTGGTGCAGCCTTTTGGCCCGAATGAGTATGTCTATGTCACCCAAGGCTTTGATCATTTTCTCCACGCCAATCCCGACCCTGAATTCCCCGTCGAATTCACCGCCCTGCTGCATGAATTCAGGCCGGATATCGTGCATCTCCATCACTATACCAATTTCGGCGTCGAGACGCTGCATTTGATCCGCCGCGCCCTGCCAGCCGCGCGCATCATCGTCACGCTGCATGAGTATTTGGCCATCTGCAATCATTTCGGCCAGATGGTGAAACGTCCAAGCTTCGCGCTGTGCAGCGAGGCCTCGCCCAGGGATTGCCATCGCTGCTTCCCCGAGGTGGCGGAGCAGGAGTTCTTCCTGCGGCAATTGTATCTCAGCCGCTTTCTGAACGAGGCCGACGCCTTCATCGCGCCCAGCCGCTTTCTGGCGCAGCGCTATATCGCATGGGGCCTGCCCGAAAGCCGCTTTCATGTCATCGAAAACGGCACGGTGGAGGAGGCCTCGACCATCGCCCCCATTGCGCATGCGCGGCAGAGCCAGGCGCCGGTCTTTGGCTTTTTCGGGCAGATCTCCCGGCTGAAAGGCGCTCATGTGCTGATCAAGGCCGCGCAACTGCTGAGCGAGGAGGCGGCGCTGCCCCTCCGCATCGAAATGTATGGCGACCAAAGCAGCCAGCCCGAGGCGTTTCGCCAGGAATTCGACGAATTGCTGGCCGAGGCACCGGCCAATTTCATCTTCCGCGGGCCTTACGAAAATTGGCGCGTGCGCTCGCTCATGCGCAGCGTGGATGCCGTGATTGTGCCCTCGATCTGGTGGGAGAATTCACCGCTGGTGATCCAGGAGGCGTTGTCGAGCCTGCGGCCCATCATCTGTTCCGATATCGGCGGAATGGCCGAGAAGGTCCGGGATGGTATCGACGGCTTCCATTTCCGCGCCGGCGATCCACGCTCGTTGGCGGAACTCCTCGCCACCCTCGGCCGCGCGCCGGAGCGATTGCAGGCCATGCAATCCACCATGGGGCGGCCACCCAGTATCGCTGAAACGACGACCCAGATCATGGGCGTCTACCAGGCGGCATCCAGTCAAACTTCAAGCCAAGGATTATAGGGCGTGAGCATTATTGGTTCGGTTGACGAAGTGACACAGGCTGGGGCTACCGGTTGGATTTACAACACCCTGGGCCAAAAGCCTGTGGTGGTGCAGGCCACGCTGAATGGCGAGGTTATTGGCGAGAGCACCGCGGATGGGCCCCGTGAGGATTTGGCCGAGGCCGGGGTTGGCGATGGCAGGTGCGGCTTTGCAATGAGCTTTGGCTTCGAGGTGCCCAGGCCGCTCATGTCGCTGATCAATTTCCGCCCCTTTGGCGGTTCGGTTGAACTGCCGCGCACCAATCTTCTTGGGCATATCGATGCCTTCCGGGCCATTCGCGCCGCCTATCCAGGGGCGGGTTGGAGCCGCTCCATCCTGGGTGGGCTGTGGACGGATAAGCTCGATGCCCCCCGCCGCCTGCAAGGGCGGGTTGCCACCAAGATGCTCGCCCCGGAACTGGACGCGCCGCTGGCACGCTTCATCGAGGGTGGATACCTCATGATGGAAGCTGCGATACCGGAGATGCCCGCCGCGGCCAGCCGACAAGTCGCGCAACTCCCCCGGGGGCCGTTTCGCCGAACGGGGGCCGAGCTGGTGGCCTCGCTGCTGCCCGACTTTGTCTTCGCGCCCGCCTATCTGCCGCTGCTCGAAGCGATTTTCGAGGATTTGCCAATGGCGGCGGCGGTGGAGGTGACCAAGGGCAATGGCACCTTCCAGCAGGCCGGGGCGATGGCCAAGCTGCCCAACCCGGCCGAGGCGCTGGCCTTCGTTCTGGCGCTCGACAAATCCGAGGCATGGCTCGACATCGTGAGCGGCAGCCACGCTTTGCCGGAATTTTTGGCCGATGGCACCTCTCGCTTCGCGGCGCCGGCTGCGGCCTCGATCAATCGGGCGCGGGCGCTGGCCTCCTCACTCGACACCTTCCGCCTGCGCCCTGGCATGGCCTGCGTGATTGCGCCTGGCACGCTGTTCCGGCTGCGCTGCCGGGAGGCGGATGCGGCCTTCGCCGTGTTGCTGACGCCGCGGCGGCAGACGCCGCTGCCTATGCTGGAGGATGATGG